>JBIOUH010000199.1:0-5909 GCA_044866955.1 Steroidobacteraceae bacterium | reverse complement strand
GGAGTTCGAATCTCAGAAATTGAACCTCTGATTCTTCCTTGGCGATCCTGGCGATCTTGGCGAGAGAATTTCTTTCTCTTATCTTTTCCGCAGACCACCTCTCACCTTCGGCATCAGAGCTCTTGGCGGAGTGGTGCGCAGTCCATGAGGCGGCGGCGGAGCGGAAGGGGAGCCGGAAATCTCTCGCCAAGACGCCAAGACGCCAAGGTCGGAATTCAGAAGTTTGATCTCAAACGTCGGAGCTCAGCGAGCATTCGTTCGACGCCGGGCATTGTCGTGACGATTCCGGGCGATAAGCGCAGTGTCGTGCCGCGACAGTCCGCATAGATATCGGCGGCGCGCAGGCGATCGACGACGGTCCGCGGGTCTGCCGATCCCGGAACTTTGAACATGACACTGCCGCCGCGCTGCGCCTCGTCTCGGGGGCTCACGAGCTCCAGGCCGAGATCATCGGCGCCTGCGATGATTGCGCCGGTCAGTCTGCGATTGTGAGAGAGCAGGGCGCCGGGGTCCTGCTGCGCGTGCCATTCCAGCGCGGGCAAGGTTCCGGCGCAGGCAACCACTGATGGAGTTCCGTGGTCGAAGCGTCGCGCATCGGGCGCGTAGCTGAATGCGTTCAAGTCCCACGAGAACGGATCCGGCTGACTGAACCAGCCGCGCAGCAGCGGCTGGCATTCATGCAGCAACTCTGCGCGGACCTGCAGAATTCCGGCGCCCGCAGTGCCGCTCAACCACTTGAGACTCGTGGAGACCGTGAAGTCGACTTCCGGCGTCTGCACGTCGTAGGGCAACAGGCCGATGCCCTGCGTAACGTCCACGCCGACGATGCTGCCGATTTTGCGGCCGTGCGCGACGAGCGCGGGCAAATCGCAGCGATACGATGCAGTTGAGGTCACCTGCGTGATGAGCGCGATGCCGACGTCTGCGGTCCAGCGCGCCCTGAAATCCTCATCGCGCACCCAGCTTTCGCCGGCACGCAACGCAACTGTGTCGAGGGTGAAGCCGTGCTGCTCCGCCAGGCCAGCAAGCAGAAAATGCAGGCTCGGGAAGCAATCGCCGCCGACCAGCACGCGGCGACCGTCGAGATAACGCGCCGGCAAGGAGCCGATGAGACTGTAGAGCGCGGTGGTGACGTTCTCGGCAGTCGTCAGTGTGCCGGGCTGCGCATTGATCAGCTTGCGCCAGTGTTCGATGAACTGGTGACGCAGGGCCAGCGCTTGCGGCCATTGCGAAT
The DNA here is from genome assembly GCA_044866955.1 of Steroidobacteraceae bacterium. GTDB lineage: Bacteria > Pseudomonadota > Gammaproteobacteria > Steroidobacterales > Steroidobacteraceae > Steroidobacter. The sequence continues at coordinate 4,675 of JBIOUH010000199.1, read as the reverse complement.
CGTCGGGCGTGCTCCACAGGTGCGCGTACTTGCGCAGACCCTCGGCGATCAGGGCCTCCTTGCCCGGAAACATGCCGATGGAGTGATACAGGAAGTATCCGGAGCCGTCTGCGGTCCTGCTCATCGGGGCGCCGTAAACCGTGCACGCTGCTTGCCGCCGGCGAGCGGCAGCTTGCTTTCGTCGACGATCTCGCCGTTCTTCATCACGAATGCGATCGCCTTGGCGTTGTCGATGCTGACGCCAGGGTCACCGTCGAGCACGACCAGGTCGGCGAGGCGTCCGGGCTGCACGGATCCGAGTTGATCTGCTTTGCCGAGAAAGACCGCGCTGTTGTAGGTGGCGATCCTGATCACATCGAGCGGTGCAATGCCGGAGGCAGCGAGCAGCTCGAGCTCGCGATGCACGGCAGGGCCGCTGCTTTGGTCCGTACCGCAAGCGACGACGCCGCCCGCCGCGTGGATCTTGCGAACGTTATCCTGCGCGACCGGCGTCATCAGCTTCATCCACGCGGTCCACATGCGCGACTGGTACTCGGCGCGCGTCTCGGTCTTGAGCTTGTTGCGCTCTTCGACGGAGAGCGACGCCGCGTACAGCGGCTGATCCAGATACTCAGGATGCTCGGCGAGCCGGCTGTAGTTTTCGCCGATGGTCAGCGTACTCGCGAACGGCAGCTTCTTCGCGGCCATGAGCTTGACGAACGAGTCGCTGACGGGCCCCTGGATCACCGGGTGCGCCAGCGTGTCCACACCGGCGTAGATCGCCTCCAACGCGCGGAACTCGTTAGAGACGTGCACGGTCGTGCGGATGCCGTGCTGGTTGTAGTGGCGGACGATCTTCTCGGCGAGATCGGCCGTGAGCAGCGTGATCATCGGCCGCGAGCCCCAGCCCTCCTCGTCCATCATCAGCTTGACCATGTCCGGCTGCTGCTCGGCGATGTGCGCGTCGAGCAGGGCTCTGTCCTTCTCGAAGTCGGAGATGCCGATCGAGATGCGATCGCCATGGCTGCCCGGGTAGGTGATCGCGTTGCCAGTGGCGAAGATGCGCGGCGCCAGGATCTTGCCGGCACGCTCCTCGGCACGCAGCGGGAGAATGAGCTCCTTGCGATTGCCTGCATCGAACACCGTCGTCACGCCGGAGTACAGGTAGCTCGCCAGCGCGGCGAGCGCTTCGCTGCGGCTCGCCTCCCACTTGACGCTCGGGCCGGACGGCTGCGCCGCGCCACGCAGATGGATGTGGACATCCATCAGTCCTGGAATGAGGTACTTACCGCGCGCGTCGATGCGGCGACCTTGCTCGCCGCCCGCGAGCTGGCTCGGCGTGACTGCCGCGATCATTGCGCCGTCGATGACGACAGCCATGTCCGCCTGCGGCGCGCGCCCTGTGCCTTCGATCACGGTGACGTGATCGATGATCAGGCGCTCCGCTGCGCCTGCGAGCAGCGGCAGCAGCAGGACGGCGAGGGCGACCAGCGATCGGTATTTCATTCAGTAGTTGATGCCCGGGTTGTCGCCGGGATGGATGACACCGAGCACGTCCATGCCGTCGGGCGAGGTGCACTGCAGGGAGTGCACGTGCTTGCGCGGAAAGAAGATCACGTCACCGGGTGCGACCGACGCACGCACGCTCTCATTCCAGATGACGCCTTCACCCGAGACGATGATCACCGCTTCTTCGTAGAGGTGGCGGTGCATCTTCGCTTTCGATTGGGGAATGTGGCCGATGAACTGCACCGCGTTCTGCGCGCCCAGCCTGCCGTCGACGAGATGCTGAAAGAACCGCGTGCCCATGGCCTTGCGCTGCTGCTCATCGATACACGCGACACGGACTGGTTGCGTGTCGTCGAACGGCGGCAGCGTCGCGATCGTTTGCAGGCCCGCGACCGAACAGACTGAGACGAACGCCTGCAGGGTGACGCCTGCATCGGCCATCAGCCGAAATCCTTCACCGGGCAGTACCATGACCCCATCCAGCGGACCGACCCTGAACCGCCGGGTGCCGATCTCCACAGTGCCGCTGCCACCCGCGATGAAGATGATCGTCTGCGTCGGTTCTCCCGGCGCCAGTGCGGGGGAGGGCTGGCCGCGAACTTCCAGGTAGAGCTGGGTCTGATGTGCGGCGCCGGTCTCGGCGCCGACGAGCGTGCGCATCCAGAACGGACCGGGATTCGCCGGTCGCGTCGCTGCCGCGCGGATCGTGTAGCACGTGCCGTCCAGTCGATGCACGCCGCCGTCGACCTCGGGGGCCCAGGGCACAGTGCTCGCCGCGATGCTCTCAGCGGTCTCTTCCGCGTAGCCGCCGGGCAGGTTCGCGTGGGTGCCGTCGCAGAACGGTGGTGTGCCGGTCCGCTTGCACATGCAGAACAGCGCTTCTTCGCCATCACACTTGGCGACGTATGCGACTGGCTGGAAGCCGGTGCCGACATGCGAGCCGTCGCAAAAAGGCTGAGTCTTGGAGCGACCGCAGCGGCACCACAGGTAGCGTTTCCCGGCGACCAGCTCCTGGTACGAGGGCATGGCGCCGGCGATGCGCGGCTCCGCGGGTTCATCTGAGCTCATAACGGTAGTTTAGTCTCTGATCAGAGCTGACAGCACGTTGCCGAACCGATGAATCTCCGCGACGGTGTTGTAGTGAACGAGCGAGACGCGAACCGTGCCGCTCGCTTGCGGCAGTCCCAGGCGTCGCATCAGGCGCGGCGAATACATGTGGCCGTCTCGAATGCCGATCTGCGCCCGCGCCATCGCTTCGGTCACGGCCGCGGGCTCGATGCCTTCGAGGTTGAAGGCGAACGTCGGCACGCGCCGCGCGACCTGGCTGGGATCTGCGATGCCGTGTACGCGCGCGTTGCTCTCGTGCAGGACTTTGAGCATTTCCAGCGTGAGGCCGCGCTCGTAGGCGAGAATCGCCTGCATCGCGCGCGCGATGTCATCGCGTATGTCGCCATCCCCTGACGCCAGAGATCGTCCGAACCGCGCGAGATAGCGAACGGCCGCATCCATTCCGGCGACGCTCTCATAGCTGACGGTGCCGGCCTCGATCTTTCCCGGCGGCGCATCCGGGATGAAGTCCTCGCGGAAGGTCGGCAGGCGCTCGAGCAATTCGAAGCGCCCCCACAGGAAGCCCATGTGGGGCCCGAAAATCTTGTACCCGGAGCAGACCAGGTAATCGCAGTCGAAGGCCTGCACGTCCACCCGGCCATGCGGCGCGAAATGGACGCAGTCGAGGAAAATCTCACCGCCGGCGGCATGCACCAGGTCGGCTGCGCCGCGGACGTCGACGATCGTGCCGAGCGCGTTGGACGCCACCGCGCACGCGAGCAGGCGCGTGCGTGGCGACAGCAACGGGGCGAGATCTTCCAGGTGCAAAGTGCCGTCGTCCCGAATCCGCCACCAGCGGAATTCGGCGCCGAGCGGCGCGAGTGCGAGCCAGGTGGCGACGTTGGCCTCGTGATCGAGGTCGGTGACGATGATCTCGTTACGCTCGCCCAGTGTCTGGCCCACGGCAAGGCTGACCAGTCGAATGAAAGAGGTCGCGTTCAAGCCGAAGGCGATCTCGTTCGGGTCGCGCGCGTTGACGAAGGCTGCGACGCTGGCGCGGGCCCGTGCGATGGTTTCGTCTACGGCAACACTCTGCGCATAACGTCCGCCGCGTTGCACGTTGCGCTCGAGCAGGTGCTCGTTGATTGCGTCGAAGACGGCCTGCGGCACCTGCGCCCCCGCCGCGTTGTCGAAAAACACGCCGGCGCCGGCCCTTTGCAGGGCCGGGAATTCCGCCCGCAGGCGCTCGACCGGGAAGCCGGGACCATTGACGATACTCATGCACTCTCCTGCGCTATCCTATCCAAACACTTATGGCCACCCGCGATACGCAGACCCGCATCGTCGATGCCGCGCTGGAGCTCTTCAACGAGCGCGGCACGGCTGCGGTATCGACCAACCGGATCGCCGAGCATTGCGGCATCAGCAAGGGCAACCTGCATTACCACTTCCGCAACAAGCAGGAAATCATCCGCTTTCTGTTCCAGCGCGCGGTCGACGAGATGGACGCCGGCTGGTACCGCGATCACCTGGCGGCCAGCCTGGAACACATGGCAGCGATGTTCGTACGCCAGTTGCAGCTCATTCGCGATTACCGCTTCTTCTATCGCGAGATGGCGGACCTGCTGCGCCGGGATCGGGTCCTGCGCCTGCGGTTCGCGCGCAACCGGGAGCGCCGGCTGGTGGAGATCGAGCGATTCTTCACTGCGCTCGCCGCGCGCGGCCAGCTGCGGCTGCCGGCGGACCCGCGCCGACTGCGCTCGATCGTCGACATCACCTGGATCATCTCGGAAAACTGGCTCAACTACGTCGAGTACCATGACCGCGAACTGACGGTGGAGGCGGTGGTTGCCGGGTATGACGAGATCCTGGAAGTGCTGCGGCCGTACCTCACGGCGGACCCGCAACGGGTCACCAACGCGTCATACAGCACCATCGAGCGACTCACAGCACGAGCTCCGGCGCCGGCCGGATTATCCGCACAGCGTAGTCGCGCAGGCCCGGAAAATTAGGGCTCCCGGTCTAAAGTAGAGGACACGGGCTGCACGGAAGCGGTTAAATCCTGCCCAACGGTCAGTATTTGTTGCTCGTCGCGGCAACCATGGGGGGCGGGGCTATGACTACGCGCTGCAATCGAGTT
>JBIOUH010000198.1:0-13214 GCA_044866955.1 Steroidobacteraceae bacterium | reverse complement strand
CCCTGCCCGTCCACCAGCAGATAGCGCATCGAGAACGGCTGCGCCAGGCGCACCATCGCGTCGTAGATCGCTGCGTCGCCGTGCGGATGGTATTTGCCCATCACATCGCCGACGACGCGCGCGCACTTCACGTAGGGCCGCGACGCGACGTTATTGCTCTCCTGCATGCCGAACAGGATGCGGCGGTGAACCGGTTTCAGGCCGTCGCGCACGTCGGGCAGGGCGCGCCCGACGATGACGCTCATCGCATAGTCGAGATACGACTGGCGCATCTCGTCTTCGAGGTTGACGTGCAGGATTTCGCGTGCGATTTCGGCCATTGAGAGGTGCGGTTCAGTGCGAATTTAAGTGGCGAATCTTAGCACAGCGAGCCACTGCGCCGAACTCTTCTGCAGCGTTGCGAGCACGTGCTCGGGCTATACTTCGCACGCCCGCCGCGAGCAATTTTGCTTGCAAGTTTTCGGCGGTTTTTCATGGAATCCATCGACACGCTGATCACCGCCCGCTGGGTCATTCCGGTCGAGCCCGCCGGGCTCGTGCTGGAGAACCACGCGGTCGCCGTGCATCGCGGCCAGATCGTCGCGGTCCTGCCTGCCGCGCAGGCGCGGGCCCGGTTTGCCGCCGCCGAAAGCATCGAGCGCCCGACGCACGTGCTGCTGCCGGGATTCGTCAACGCACACACCCGGGCCGCCATGACACTGTTGCGGGGAGCCGCGGAAAGCTCCTCCTTCGACTATTGGCTGAATCGCCAGGTCCGTCCGCTCGAGCAGCGCTGGATGGACGCCGAATACGTCCGCGACGGCACCGAGCTGGCTATTGCGGACATGCTGACGAGCGGCACTACGTGCTTCGCCGACATGCACCTGGTCCCGGAAGTCGTGGCGCAGGCGGCCTCGGACGCGAGGATCCGCGCCTGCATCGGCCTGCCGGTGGCCGATGCGCCGAGCCCGTGGGCCGGCTCCGCCAACGAGTGCCTCGCGAAGGGCATCGCCCTGCACGACGAGTATCGCGACGATCCGCTGATCACGACCGCGATGGCGCCCGACTTCGACGCCAGCGCGGACGAAACGCTCCTGCGCGTACGCCGCGCGGCCGACGAGCTGGAGCTGCCGGTGACGATCCGGCTGATCGAGGCGCGCGACCTCGGCAGCCTCGGCCGCAAGCAGGTGCTCGGCCGGGTCGAACAATTGGGCCTGCTCTCGCCGCTCCTGACGGCGGTGCACGCGCCAGAGCTCGACGAGGCCGAGGTCGCACAACTCAGCCGCGTCGGCGCCAGCGTCGTGCATTGCTCGCGCTCCGGCCTGAAGCTCGGTCTCAGCGAATGTCCGGTGGCGACACTGAAGGCGCACAACGTGAACCTCGCGCTCGGTACGGACTCGGCCGCCTGCAGCAACGATCTCAGCATGCTCGCCGAGCTGCAGAGTGCGGCGCTGACCGCTCGCGGCCTCACTCCATCCCCGTCGCCGATTCCGGCACACGAATGGCTGCACGCAGCCACACTCGGCGGCGCCCGGGCGCTGGGTCTGGCCGAAGTGACCGGATCGCTGGTCGCCAGCAAATGGGCCGACTTGTGCTGCATCGATCTGTCGCGAGCTCACACGCAGCCCGTTTACGACCCCGCCGCGCAAGTATTGTTCTCGGCGTCGCGCGACCAGGTCAGCGATGTGTGGGTCGCCGGACGCCAGCTGGTCCACGACGGCCACCTCAACGCGCTCGACCTCGAAGACGTGTTGCGGCGGGCCCAGTACTGGCAAGCCCGCATCCACGAAAGCCTGCACTCCTCATGAGCACCGCGACCCCCAACCACGATCCGAAGGAGATCGCGCGCTTCGACGCGATCGCGCAGCGCTGGTGGGACCCGCACGGCGAGTTCCGCCCGCTGCATGCCCTGAACCCGGTGCGCCTCGACTACGTCGACACCCGTGCGGGCCTGGCCGGCAAGCGCGTCCTCGACGTCGGCTGCGGCGGCGGGCTGCTGAGCGAAGCCATGGCCCAGCGGGGCGCGCAGGTCACAGGCATCGATCTGGGACCGCAGACGATCGAGGTCGCGGAGCTGCACGCCCTCGAGAGCAAAGTGGCCGTGCGCTATGCGCGGGAGTCCGCGGAAACACATGCCGCGCAGCATGCGGGCTCCTACGACATCGCCGTGTGCATGGAAATGCTGGAGCACGTCCCCGAACCCGAGAGCGTGCTGCGTGCGTTACGCACACTGGTAAAGCCCGGGGGTCACGTGTTCGTCTCGACGCTCAATCGCAATCTCAAGTCGTACCTGCTGGCGATCGTCGGCGCCGAGTACGTGATGAATCTGCTCACGCGCGGCACGCACACGTACGAGCGCTTCATCAAGCCATCGGAGCTGGCGCGCTGGGCGCGCGCGGCGCAGCTCACGGTCGAGGACGCTGCGGGGCTCGCCTACGATCCTTTCCAGAACAGCGCGCGGCAATCCACCGACGTCAGCGTGAACTACATGATGCATCTGCGACGTCACGTCGATGTCGCAGGAGAGTCCGAGTGAGCACGTCGGTCCTCGTGGCGACGCTGGTCGGCCTGATCATCGGCGCGCTCGTCGGCGTGCTGGCAGCGACCTGGCGCGGCCGGCGCAAGCGCGAATCGCTGCACCTGGAGCTCGCAGTCGTACGCGCACAGGTAAAGACCGATGAGCGCATCAATAGTGAGCGGGAAGAGGCGCTCAACCAGGCCATCGAGCGGTTGCGCTCGACGTTCGACGCCGTCGCGGGTCAGTCCATGCGCTCGAACAGCGAAGTGTTCCTGAAGCTGGCGCGCGAGCATCTCGGTCAGCACAACCAGAACGCGGCGTCTGCCCTGATGCAGCGTGAAAAGGCCATCGAGGCGCTGATTGCGCCCATCCGCGATGCGCTGAACAAGACCGAGCAGCAGATGCAGCGCATCGAGAAGGAGCGCGCCGAATCGTTCGGCAGCCTGCGCAGCTCGATCGAAACCGTCGCTGCGGGACAGGTAGCGCTGCAGAAGGAAACGCGCTCGCTGGTGAACGCACTGCGCCGGCCGGAAGTACGCGGCCAGTGGGGCGAGCTGACGCTGCGCCGGCTCGCCGAGCTGGCGGGCATGGTCGAGCATTGCGACTTCGCCGAGCAAGTGCACGTGCGCACCGAGGACGGCGCGCTGCGTCCGGACATGGTCGTGCACATGCCGGAAGGCCGCGACCTCGTCGTCGACGTGAAGACGCCGCTCGATGCGTACCTCGAAGCAGTCGAAGCGACGACCGACGAGGCGCGCGCCACGGCGCTGCGCCGGCATGCTCAAGCCGTCGCGGAGCGCGTGCGACAACTCAGCGCCAAGAACTACTGGAACCAGTTCGAGAAGAGCCCCGACTTCGTCATCCTGTTCATTCCCGGCGATCAGTTCCTGTCGGCCGCGCTGGCTGAGATACCCTCGCTGATCGAGGACGGCATCCGCCAGAACGTAATCATCACGACGCCGTCGAGCTTCGTCGCGATCCTCAAGACGGTCGCGTACGGCTGGCGACAGACGGTGCTCGCGCAGAATGCCGAGACCATCCGCTCGCTCGCCGAAGAACTGTACAAGCGCCTCGCAGTCTTCACCGGCCATCTGACGAAGCTCGGCCGCAACCTCGCCACCAGCGTCGAGACTTTCAACAGCGCCGTCGGCTCGCTCGAGCGCCAGGTGCTGCCGGGCGCGCGCAAGTTCACCGAGCTCGGCGTGCGTCCTGACCGCGAGATCGAGTCGCTCGATCCTGTCGACAAGCTGACGCGCGAGCCGCAATGGAGCGAGGACTACGACCTGTTCGCCACCGTGCCCGAGCCGGAGCAAACGCCCCCACCCTCTGCTCCCCCGCAGAGCGGGGAAGGATAAGGGACGGGGAAGCGAAGCGTGTCGCGCCTGGACGATTCGCTGGTGAACCGCGCCGCGCCGGTCGGCTCCATGCGCTACTTCTCGCTGCTCTACGCGCCCGACGACAAGCGCGATCAGTTGTGCGCGCTGTACGTCGTCGACGCGGAAATTCGCGAGTCGGCACTGAGCCCGAATCACGACGTCGCCCACACCCGCATGCAGTGGTGGCGCGCCGAGATCGATCGCCTCGTCAACGGCAACCCGCAGCATCCCGCGACCCAGCTGCTGAATGAGATGACCGGCGATCGCGCCGGCTTCAGCAAGCTGCACGAAGTCGCGGTCGCGGCCGACATGGATCTTGCACGCATGACGTACTCGAACATGCGCGAGCTGCGCGCCTACTGCTCGCGCAGCGGTGGCGCGATGCAGGAGCTGATGGCGGCTCAGCTCGTCGCGCCGGCGCCGCTGGACGATGCGAATCGCGCGACCGCAAATCGCCTCGGCATCGGCGTCCGACAGAGCGAGATCCTGCGCGACCTGCGTCAGGACGCCCACGACGGCCGCGTGTACCTGCCGCAGGATCAGCTCACCGAGCACGGCGTGACGCTCGAAGATCTCCGCAGCCGCGAAGTGCCGCCCCGCCTCAAGGCCGCGCTGCGCGAATACCGCGACCTCGTGAAGGAAGAGTTGCAAGCGGCGCTCGCAGCGACGAGCGCTCCGCTACGTCCGCTGGCGGTGCTGGCCGCCCTGCACCGCCGCCTGCTCGATCGCATTGCCGCCCACGACTACAACGTCGCGGCCGAACGCATCGATCTGGGTCCGATAGAAAAACCGTGGGTGGCATGGCGGGCAGCGAGAAAGCTATGACATGGAGAGGCCTGATCGTTGCGTCAATGCTGCTGAGTGGCTGCGCGGGGCATCCGACCGTGAGCCAGCTGCCGGCGTCCGATTGGCAGCCCGCGGTGCCCACGCCGCAGTTCGCGGCCAACACCGGGCCGCGCGTGCTGGTGGACGCGGCTCACGGCAACTTCCACACGATCGACGGACGATTCGCCGCCTTCGCCAGGCTGCTGCGGGCAGACGGCTATCGCGTCGCCGGCGCCGGGCAGCCCATCACACCCGCGCTGCTCGCAGAAGCCGACGTGTTCGTCATTGCGAATGCAGTAAAGGGCGGCGAGAACGCCGACTGGACGCTGCCGACGCCGCTCGCTTTCGAGCAGGACGAAGCCGCGGCGCTCGCTCAGTGGGTGCATGGCGGCGGCTCGCTGCTGCTGATCGCCGATCACATGCCGTTCCCGGGCTCGGTCGCGAACCTGGCAGACGCGTTCGGCCTCGTGTTCCTGAACGGCTACGCGAAGAAATCAGTCGACGAAGGCGGCACGCTGATCTTCACGCGGGCCGGCGGCCTCGCAGATCATCCGATCACTCGCGGACGCGGCGCCGCGGAAGAGATTTCGGCGATCAAGGCATTCACCGGACAGGCGTTCCGCGCCGTCGTTCCCGTCGCACCGCTGATGCGGATGCCACCGGACTGGTCCGTGTACTTTCCGTATGAAGCCGGCGAGTTCACCCGCACGACACCCGCGGAGTCGGCGCGCGGCCTGCTGCAGGGCGCAGTGCTGCGTCATGGCGAGGGTCGAGTCGCTGTGTTCGGCGAGGCCGCGATGTTCAGCGCACAGACGCAGGTGCTGGGCGACCAGGTCATCGGGCGCATGGGCATGAACGATCCCGAGGCCTCACAGAACGCGCAGTTCGTCCTCAACGTGCTGCACTGGCTGTCGGGTCTGCTGCCGGACTGACCGCGTACAATGAGGCCATGGAACTCCGCACCTACGAACCGGCCGCCGATGTACTGGCCGGACGAGTCATTCTCATCACTGGAGCGAGCGACGGCATCGGCAAGGCCGTAGCGCAGGCCGCTGCCGCACACGGTGCGACGGTGCTCCTGCATGGCCGCAACGTTCGCAAGCTCGAAGCCGTTTACGACTCCATCGTCGCTGCGAAACATCCGCGGCCCTCGATCGTGCCGCTGGATTTCGAGAAGGCCGGACCCGAGGAGTACGAGAAGCTCGCCACGGCGCTGGAACAGGAATTCGGACGGCTCGACACGCTGCTGCACAACGCCGGCATGCTCGGCGAGCGCGCCCCGATCGAGCATCACGACGTCCCGAAGTGGATGCGCACGCTGCACGTCAACGTCACTGCGCCTTTCGTCCTGACGCGCTATTGCCTGCCGCTGCTGAAGCGCTCCGCCGACCCATCGATCGTGTTCACTTCGAGCGGCGTCGTGCCGCGCCCCCGCGCGTACTGGGGCGCGTATCTCGTGTCGAAATGGGCGACCGAGGGCCTGATGCGCATGCTGGCGGACGAGCTGGAGAACTCACCGAAGATCCGTGTCAACAGCATCGATCCGGGCAAGGTGCGCACGAAGATGCGACTCGCGGCGTACCCGGCGGAGGATCCGACGACCCTGCTCGCGCCGGAAGCGATCGTGGCGCCATATCTGTTCCTGCTCGGACCGGACAGCCGCGGCGTCACCGGCGAGACTTTTTCCGCCCAGTAGCGGCGCGGCGTCCCCGCGGCTTCGGTTTGGACTCGGCTTGCGGCAATTCCAGCTCCGCGAGCGCGTAGAGCGCTTCGACACGAGCGGGCGGCAGCTGGCGGTGCCTGCCGCGAGGCAGATCGCGCGGCAATTCGATGTCGGCGAACTGCACCTGGATCACGCGACTCACTTTCAGCCCGCGGCTTTCGAACAGCGCGCGCACGGCGGCCCGGCGATGTGTGCGGCGCGACTCGACGCGAAACCAGCGATTCGTCCCCTCGCCGCCCGCGGGCTCGATGCTCTCGAACTCGATGGTCTCCTCGTCGTATCTCACCACGCGCGGCAGCGTGCTCACGTCGAACTCGGGCGTCGGCACCAGCACGCGCGCGACATACGCCGCGGGAATCGTTTCGGCGCGCCGGCGCAGCGCGTCCGCGAGTCGACCATCGCTCGTAAGGAGCATCAGTCCGCTGTCGCCCGCCTGCATGGTGTTGATGACGAGCCAGCGCGCGCCGCGGACGGACGGCAGCGACTCCATCACCGATTTGCCGGACGCTTCATCTTCGCCGGTCCCTGTAATCGGCTGGCCCTGAGCTTTGTGGTAGAGGAGGACGCTCGGCGCAGCCGAGACTTTGAGGCGGCCGGAGATGTCGCGGCCGTCGATCGCGACACGATCGCCGCTCGAATAGCGGTCACCGGGTTGCGCGGGACGGCCGTTGAGCTGGACGCGCCCTTCGAGCATCCACTTTTCGAGCTCGCGCCGTGAGCCGAACCCGTGCTGAGCCAGCAATTTGTGAAGGCGCATGGGTACTGAGGAGAAGCGATTGGCGGTTAGCGGTTGGCGGTTGGTGCGGAGCCGAGGCGGAACACCTGTGCACTGACCGCTAACCGCCAACCGCTAACCGCTTCTATTCCGCTGGAGGCTCGCCGAGCCGGCGGCCCGGTTCTTCGTCGTCCGCCGACGCGACCAACGACGGCGAGGCTGCGTCGTCCGCATCCTCGGGCGCGGCGTCGACCGGCACGTCCGATTCGTCGGTCGCGAGCTCGGCCGTCGCTTCGGTCTCCTCCGCGAGCGCATCCGCCGGCGCTTCACCGCCCGGCAGCTCCAGCTGCACGCCGATCGTCTCGACGTCGCGCAGCTCCGCCAGCGTCGGCAGCTGATCCAGGCTTCTCAGGCCGAAGTAATCGAGGAAGTCGCGCGTGGTGCCCAGCAGTTCCGGGTGGCCCGGCACTTCGCGGTGGCCGACGACGCGAATCCAGTTGCGCTCCTGCAGCGTGCGCATGATCGTCGAGCTGATCGACACGCCGCGGATCTCTTCGATCTCGCTGCGAGTGATCGGCTGCCGATACGCGATGAGCGCCAGCGTCTCCAGCAGCGCGCGCGAGTAGCGCGACGGACGTTCCTGCCACAGGCGCGACACGACGTCGGCGCAACGCGCACGCACCTGCACGCGCCAGCCGCTCGCGACTTCGATCAGCTCGATGCCGCGCGACTCGTATTCGGCGGCAAGCAGGTCGAGCGCCGAACGCAGCTGCTCGGGGGTTGGCCGCTCGCGCTCGTCGAACAGCTCGAGCAGTTGATCGGTGGTGACGGGCCGGCCCGCCGCCAGCAGCGTCGCTTCGATGAGAGCTTTGAGGTCGTGCTCGTTCATTTCGATGCTTCCGGATCCGGATTATCGGAGTGAGGGACCGCGGGCGTCATGCTGTCTTCGTTCGTCGACACATCATGATCTTCCGGCTCGTCTTCTTCCGGCTGCGCCGGCTGTGCGAGCGCCGCCTCGTTCTCTGCGTCGGCAGCGGCGAGCTCGGCCGTGCCGCCTTCGACCAGCTTGAGATGGCGCGCAGCCGAGCCGGTGCGCACGTGGATCTGCCCGTACGCTTCGCTCTGCACGATCTCGATCAGGCCCTCGCGCATCAGCTCGAGGATCGCCACGAACGTCACGGTCACGCCCATGCGCCCTTCCTCGGGCCGGAACAGCTGCGTGAAATTCATGAAGGCCGCTTCGCGCAGCCCGCTCAGGATGTCCGACATGCGCTGGCGCACCGACAACCGCTCGCGGTTGACGTGGTGGTGCGCAAACATTTCGGCGCGCGCCAGCACGTCCTTGAACGCGCCCAGCATCTCCTGCAGCGTCACCTGCGGCAGGACCTTCACCACCTTGCGCTCCACCAGCTCGGCCGACGCCGGCAGCGTGTCGCGCTCCATGCGGGTCAGCCGGTCGATGTCTTCGGCAGCCTTCTTGAAGCGTTCGTACTCCTGCAGCCGCCGCACGAGCTCGGCGCGCGGGTCGTCCTCGTCCTGGCCATCCAGGCCCGCGGGTCGCGGCAGCAGCATGCGCGACTTGATCTCGGCCAGCATCGCGGCCATCAGCAGGTATTCGCCCGCCAGCTCCAGCTGCAGATCGGCCATCACCTCGATGTACTGCATGTACTGGCGCGTGATCTCGGCGATCGGGATGTCGAGGATGTCGAGGTTCTGCTTTCTGATCAGGTACAGCAGCAGGTCGAGCGGGCCCTCGAACGCCTCGAGGAACACCTGCAGTGCGTCCGGCGGGATGTACAGATCGCGCGGCAGCTCGGTGACCGGCTCGCCCTCGACGACCGCGAACGGCATCTCCGCCTGCAGCGGCGGCGGCTCGGGCGGGAGCGCTTCCGCTTCCAGCTGCGTGCCGGTGTTCTCCACGAGCTTGAGCTCGGGCTTCATCGGTATTTCATCCCCATCGCCTGATGCACTTCTTCGAGCGTCTGGCGCGCCACGTCGCGGGCTTTTTCACAGCCCTCGGCGATGATGCCGCGCACCAGGTCGCGATTCTCCTCGAACTCCTGCGCGCGCGCGCGGATGGCGGTGATCTCCGCCACGATGACGTCCGACACGCGCTTCTTGCAGTCGAGGCAGCCGATACCCGCCGTGCGGCAGCCCTGTTGCACCCAGGCCTGAGTGTCCGCGTCCGAGTAGATCTTGTGAAGATCCCAGACGGGACATTTATCGGGATCGCCGACATCGGTGCGGCGCACGCGGGCTGGATCGGTCTGCATCGTCTTCAGTTTCTTCGCGACCGAGTCGGGATCCTCGCGCAGGCCGATGGTGTTGCCGTAGGACTTCGACATCTTGCGGCCGTCGAGGCCCGGCACTTTCGGCGTGGAGGTGAGCAGCACGTCGGGCTCGACCAGGATGCTGCGGCCCGTGCCCTCCAGGAATCCGAGCAGGCGCTCGCGATCCGCCAGCGTCAGGCGCGCATTGCCTTCGAGCATCGCGCGCGCAGTGGCGACGGCTTCCTGGTTGCCCTCCTCCTGAAACTGTCGGCGCAACTCTTTGTAGCGCGTGCCGTTGCGGCTGCCGAGACTCTTGATCGCCTTCTCGACCTTCGCTTCGAAGTCCGGCTCGCGCCCGTAAACGTGATTGAAGCGCCGCGCAACTTCGCGCGTGATTTCGACGTGCGCCACCTGGTCTTCGCCGACCGGCACGTACGCGGCCTTGTAGAGCAGGATGTCGGCCGCCTGCAGCAGCGGATAGCCGAGGAAGCCATACGTCGCGAGATCCTTGTCCTTCAGCTGCTCCTGCTGGTCCTTGTACGTCGGCACGCGCTCCAGCCAGCCGAGCGGCGTGATCATCGACAGCAGCAGGTGCAGCTCGGAGTGCTCCGGGACGCGCGACTGGATGAACATGGTCGACGCCGCCGGGTTCAGGCCCGCGGCGAGCCAATCGATGACGACTTCCCAGAGGTTGTGCTCGAGCTGCTGCGTGTCCTCGTAGCCGGTCGTCAGCGCGTGAATGTCCGCGATGAAGAAGTAGCATTCGTACTGGTACTGCAGCTCCGCCCAGTTCTTGAGCGCTCCGTGATAGTTGCCCAGATGCAGCGCGCCCGTTGGGCGCATCCCGGACAGGACACGTCGGTTGATTGCAGTGTTCGCGCTCAATTCAGGCTATTCAGAGTATTAGCAGTGTTTGTTGAACGAGCACGACAGGCGCGTGCCGCGGCGGGGCCGATTATACGCAGCTTGACAGCGATTCATTCAAAGGCGGTGACGTCGCCTTTGCCACGCCGGGCGACGACGGGCGCCGGGCCTTCCAGATCGATGACCGTCGTCGGCTCCAGGCCGCAGTTGCCGCCGTCGATCACGGCGTCCACGACATGGTAAAGGCGCTCCTGGATCTCGCGCGCGTCGGTCATCGGCAGGTCGTCTCCTGGCAGCAGCAGCGTGGAGCTCATCAGCGGCTCGCCGAGTTCCAGCAGGATCGCGCGCGGCACCGGATGATCCGGCACCCGGATGCCGATCGTGCGGCGGCGGGGATTCTGCAGCCGCTTCGGCGTCTGCTTGGTCGCCGCCAGGATGAACGTGTACGGGCCCGGCGTGAACGCCTTCAGCGTGCGGTACTGCTGGTTGTTGACCCGCGCGTAGTGCGCGATCTCCGACAGGTCGCGGCATACCAGCGTGAAGTGATGGTGCTTGTCGGTCTGGCGGATTCGCGAGATGCGCTCCATCGCCTCCTTGTCGCCGATGTGGCAGCCGAGCGCGTAGCACGAGTCGGTCGGATACACGACGATGCCGCCCTCGCGAATCAACGCGACGGCCTGCCGGATCAGGCGCGGCTGCGGGTCCTTCGGGTGGATCTCGAGGTAACGGCTGGGCATCCGGGAGGCGCTGTCTAGTATTCTTCTACGTCAGACGAATCCCGGGGTGGCCGGGCGGGGTCTCAAGTATGATACCCGCCCGCATCGACCGTCCTTTCCCGCCCTGCAATGCAGCTCCTGTTCGATTTCCTGCCCCTCATCGCCTTCTTCGCCGGCTACAAGCTGTCAGGCGACAACATCTTCGTAGCGACCGGCGTGCTGATCGTGGCGGTGATCGTCCAGACCGCCGTGCAGTGGATTCGCCACCGCAAGGTCAGCCAGATGGCCATGGTTTCCGCGGTGCTGGTGCTGATCTTCGGCGCGCTCACGCTGGCGATCCACGACAAGCTGTTCATCCAGTGGAAGTTCACCATCGTCAACTGGCTGTTCTCGGCGGCGTTCCTCGCCAGCCACTTCTTCGGCGAGCGCCCGCTGATCGAACGGATCATGGGCGAGAACGTCACGCTGCCGCGCCCCCAATGGCTGCGGCTGAGCTGGGCGTGGGTCGTCTATTTCCTGCTCATGGGCGCCCTGAACCTGTACGTGGCGTACAACTTCGAGGAAAGCGTCTGGGTCAATTTCAAGCTGTACGGCACCATCGGACTCACCCTGCTGTTCGCGCTGGCGCAGGGCTTCTGGCTGGCGTCCAAGATGCAGCAGACGGAAAGCCAATGAGTGCCGCACCGACGGCCGCCGGAGCGAGCCGCATGGAGCGGATCCGCGCAGCGCTGGCCGAAGCGCTGCCCATCACCGCTGTCGACCTCATCGACGACAGCCATCGCCACGCCGGCCATGCGGGAGCCCGCGATGGTCGGGGCCACTTCCGGCTGCGGATCGTCTCCGGCGCCTTCGCCGGCCTGCGCCCATTGCAACGTCACCAGCTGGTCTATCGCTCGCTCGGCGAGCTGATGCGGACCGATATCCACGCCCTGAGCATTACGGCCCTGACGCCCGAAGAAGTGACGCCCGAGGAAGCCGGCGGCGGCCGCTGAGAATTGCGCACGCGCGTCACGGACCCGGAACCGACACGACTGCCGCGACTCGAACCCTATCTCCAACACTGGACTGCTCTCACATGACTCACCGCCTGTACCGGAAAACGGCCGTGCTCGGCCTGCTCGCCCCGCTCGTGCTCCTGGCTGCGTGCAACAAGGCCGCCGCGCCCGCGCCGGAGGCGGCCGCCGAACGCGTCGCCACCATCAACGGCAAGCCGGTGCCCAAGTCCGAGTTCGACCTGTACGTCACCAACATGAGCCGGCAGGCCGGACGGGACGTCACCGAAGCGCAGAAGGGAGAGATGCTCGATCAGTACATCAAGATGCAGCTCGCGGCCGAGGAAGCCGTGAAGGACGGCGTCGAGAAAGACCCGAAGGTGCGCGACCAGCTCGCGCTGGCGCGACTGCAGGTGCTGCTAGAAGCCGGGATGCAGAAGTACCTGGACAAGCACCCGGTGCAGGACTCGGAGTTGCGGCCGGAGTACGACCGGCAGGTGGCGGCGCTGCCCCGCGAGTATCACGCGCGCCACATCCTGGTCGAGGAGCAGGCCGATGCCGTGGCGATCACCAAGCAGCTGCAGGGCGGCGCGGACTTCGCCAAGCTCGCGGCGAAGCGCTCCAAGGACTCGACTGGCAAGAATGGCGGCGATCTCGGCTGGTTCACGCTCGACAGCATGGTCAAGCCGTTCTCCGACGCCGTGCGCACGCTGGCGCCGGGCGAGCTCACCCGTGAGCCGGTGCACAGCGAATTCGGCTGGCACGTGATCAAGCTGGAAGAATCGCGCGCCAGCAGCGCCCCGCCGTTCGACGAAGTGAAGGACCGCGTGAAAACCTTCGTCCAGCGCAAGAAGCTGCAGGAGCACCTCGACGAGCTGGTCAAGGCCGCGAAGGTCGAGAAGACCGGTGCAGCGCCTGCGGCGGCGGCACCTGCGGCGACAGCCGAAGACAAGAAAACCGAAGACAAGAAGGAGTCAGGCTGAAGCCTGACTCACACAGCACGCCGGCGTCAGCTGGTGGTTTGGGTCAGGCTTCAGCCTGACTCCATCAGCTTGAGGAACGCTTTCTCGTCGAGCACTTCCACGCCGAGCTCCTGCGCCTTCGCGAGCTTCGAGCCGGCCTCGGCGCCGGCCACGACGTAGCTCGTCTTCTTCGAGACGCTGCCGGAGACCTTGGCGCCGAGCGCCTCGAGCCTCTGTTTGGCGTCCTCGCGCGAGTAGCCGGTCAGCGTGCCGG
>JBIOUH010000197.1:0-4385 GCA_044866955.1 Steroidobacteraceae bacterium | reverse complement strand
GCACGGGCACGGTGAAGTGAAAGGTCGCGCCGCGTAGCTTGTTCTCCGCCCACAGCTTGCCGCCGTGCGCTTCGATGATCGCGCGTGAAATGCTCAGTCCGATCCCGATGCCCTCGCTTTTGGAGGTGACGAACGGGTCGAAGATCCGATCGATCTCCTCCGGCGGGATGCCCGGACCATCGTCGCTGACAGTCACATCGCAGCAGCGGTCCGCCGCGATCAGGCTCGCGCCGATCGACACGCGAGGGCGCCGGTTATGTGCGTGCGCGCTGGCATCTATGGCATTCACTACGAGGTTGAGCAGCACTTGCGACAGATGTACGCGATCGCCGCACACGGTGGGCAAGGAACGCGGCACTGCACACTCGACCGTTATTCGCTTAGCAGTCGCTTCCGAGCGCACGAGCGTGAGCACGTCCTGGGCGAGCGATGCCATCGAGATCGGCTCGCGCTGCATGTGCCCTTGCTTGAGCCACGTGCGCAAACGCTGCACGACCTCGCTGGCCCGGCGATTGTCGCGCACCAGGTCGTCGACGACGGCGTGCAACTGCTCGATATCGAGCGGCTCTCGCTTGAGCAGGATCTGCGCAGTCTCGCCGTTCTGCTGGATGGCGCTCAGCGGCTGGCTGATCTCGTGCGCGAGCGCTGCCGAGAGCTGACCCAGAATCGAGACCCGTCCGACGTGAGCGAGCTTGAGGCGCAACTCGCCCGCCTCCGCCTCCGCGCGCCGTTGCTCCGTCACGTCGCGCACGACTCCACGCACCAGTTTCGGCTCGCCGCTCGGACCGAGCTCGACCGTCCCCTGGCCCACGATCCAGCGTACCGTGCCGTCGGGCGTCACGACCCGAAACGACAGCGCATGCTCGCCGCCACGCTTGAGCGCGGCCCGAAACGAATCGCTCAACTCGTGCGTATCGGCCGGGTCCACGACCCGCAATAGCTCTGCGGGAGTGATGTCCGCCATCCGATCCAGACCCAGCATGGCCCGCGCCTGCTCGGTCGCCCACACACGCATGCTCGTAGAATCCCAGGTCCACAAGCCCGCCCCGGCGCCGCTCGCCGCGAGCGTGAGCCGCTGCTCGCTCTCGCTCAGTTCGCGCGCAAGGCGCGAGGCTCGCAACACATCGCGACTCACTTCGAGCGCCATCGCGCCCAGTGCTATGACGAACGACGGGATCACCAGTATGGGCAGCTGCGCGATACGCCATATGACGACCTGCGACAGCACCAGCGAGAGCACCACAGCGACCAATACCGGGCCACCAACGACCAGCGCCATGCGCCTGGCTTCGGCAGTTCGCCGGCGCCACAACGTCACGACGACATCGAGGATGAAGAGCGGAAGGAGAACCGAGGAGAGCGAGGCCAGCCATTGGTACTTGCCCGTGACTGCGTTGGTCACAACCGTCACCTGCTCGCCGAGGAACGGGATCTGCCCGATCGAGTCGATGCGCTCGAAGTTGAAATTCGGCTCACTGAAGAAATTGAGAATGAGAATCGTCGCGCGCAGTCCGACGACAGCCACCAATAACCACAGGCGCCCCGCCTCCAGGTGCAGTCGCAGAAAGACTGCCATACCGCAGACCAGCAGAAACAAGGGAAGCTGTAACCACCACACGAGCTCGCCCCACTGCTGCGGGGTCTGCGCATGCAGCATTTCGAGCTCGAGTAGCGCGCCCGAGGCCAGCCCGAGCGTGGCGAAGGCGAATGCAAGATTGCCGCGGGCGCGGCGGTCGTATCCCCAGACGAGCGCGTGTACGATGCCGAGTAGCAGCGCGGCGCCCGCCGTCGCGGACCAGATGATCGTGACCTCGCTCACCATACGCGGCGCGTATTAGAGCACACTGCCAGCCCATGCGCGGCACACGTCCAGGGATTGCAGCAGCAGCCTTCGCAGCGCTGACCTGCATGCATGCATACGCCGCCGATACACTGGATACGGTCATCGTATATGCGCAAAAGCGCGCGGCCCCGCTCGTCGACGTTCCAATGGGCGTCACGACGCTCTCGGACCAGGAGCTCGCCGCGGCCGGGCTCGACGATCTCGACGCGCTGGCCCTTCATGCTCCGGTATTCGATCTGCAACGGAGCGTAGGCGCGGCGACCACCACACTGCGGATTCGCAGGATCGGCACGTTGGGCAACGTGCCGACGCTCGAACCAGCGGTGGGATTGTTCGTCGATGGTGCCTACCGTCAACGCTCGTTTCTCGCAGCGGATCTGCTCGACATCGGCCGCGTCGAGATCCTGGCCGGACCGCAGAGCACGCTGTACGGCAGGAACGTCAGCGCGGGCGTCGTTGCGCTATATACGCGCGAGCCACCGGCGCAGTTGCAGGCCTGGGGAGAAGTGACCGGCGGTGCGCTCGACGTCGCGCATTCGCCGGGCATTTTTGACCTAAAGGCAGGGGTCGGCGGCCCATTGTCGCCGACAGTGAGCGCCAGCGTGGCGGGAGCCTACTCTCGCCATGGCCACACGCTCTTCAACGCTTTGCCGGGAATGCCCGACGGCGACGATCGGTCGCGCTGGACCTGGCGCGGGCAGGCGCTGTGGGACGGCGAGTGGCTGCGACTGCGACTTCTTGCCGGATATTCTCAGGAAGCCGACGACCAGGGTGAGTCGGACGTCTATCTCGCACCTGGCTCGCGATCTGCGACCATCGCCGCGGCGCTGGCACAGCGCGGACTAGCGCCCGTGTGTCCCGACAACATTCCGGACAATCGCCGGACCTGCTCCGTTGCCACCAATCACCTGGACCTCGACGCGCTCGACCTCACGCTGATCGCCGATATCTCACTGGACAACGGCTGGACGCTGACTTCGACCACTGCGTGGGACCAGTACGACGCGCGCCGAGTGGAAGACGACGCCGTGCAGTTGTTTGCGCCGATTCTGTACTTCCACGATCTGCAGCAAGGCGACGCCGTGCAGGAGGAGCTGCGTGTCGCGACGCCAGTCGCTGCCCGCACCTCATTGCTTGCCGGCGTCTTCTACTACCGCAACACGTTCGAGCGTGGTGCGCTCGGCGCCGAGCCGACCTTCGGACCCAACGGGGCGCTCGCCTTCGATGCACTCTGGCCCGTGCCGTTCGCACTGCCGGATCAACATGGCGTTCACGACTCCCGGACCCGAGCCGAATACTGGAGCGCCTTTGCTGAAATGACCTGGAAGATCGCGCGGCGCCTGGACCTCATCACTGGCGTGCGCTGGCACGAGGACGATAAAGAGGCGTCGATCGCCAACTCTGTCACGCAGCCGGGCGCCTCGATCGTGGCGAATGTGCTCACACCTGCGACGAGTCCAACCGGCGCGCCTGTCAACGGCAAAGTCGACCGATCGAGCACGGCACTGACCTGGTCGGCCACGCCCAGGTATCGCGTGAATGACCACCTTATGATGTATGCGACCGTCGCTCGCGGCTCCAAGCCGGGCGGCTTCAACAACGGCACGGGCAATGCGCCGCTCGCCGCGCGGGAGTTCGGCGATGAAACGATTCGCCACTACGAACTCGGTGCCCGGGCCTCGGCCGCGATGGGCCACGTAGAACTCAGCGCCACTGCGTTCCGCACGGAGTACCACGACTACCAGGATGCAGTGTTCGTTCTGGCGCAGTTCGCCGTCGGCAACGCGGAGCGCGTCGATCTGACCGGCTTCGAGCTGGCCGGCCGCGCAGCGATCGGCGAGCGCACGCGGGTGGACCTGTCGGCATCCTTCGCCGATCTGAAATACGCGCGACATACGGCGGGCATGTGCTATCCAGGCCGCACACCAGACGGCAGTCTGCCGCTGTCCTGCGATCTCTCAGGCGAACGCCCACTCAATGCACCGCCGTGGGAGCTGCAGCTGGGTCTGGAGCACGAAAAGCCGGTGAGCTGGGGCACCATTTCCGGCCGCCTCGACTGGTCGTGGACCGACCGCTATCACACGGCGTTCTCTGCTGATCCTCGCCTGATGCAGGATGCCCATCACGATGTCGGTGCCCGGATCGGTGCGCGCATCGGCGACACCTACGAAATCACACTGTGGGGGCGCAACCTGCTCAACGAGAACGTCGTGCAGATCACGGGGTTGCTCAACTTCTTCAACGATGCGAGCTGGCAGTCGTTCTTCGACGAGCCACGCTCCTACGGGCTCACGCTGAGCGCGCGCTTCTGAGCCTCCGCGCACGTAATCAATAAGCATTGCGGGCACGCCCTGTAACGAGCGTTGCTCCGACGCATCGCTAGCGATGAGGTGCAGTCGGGCGCGCCCCCTGCGCGCATATCCCGCGCCGCCGTACTCCGTACCCTTCTTGCAATGCCGGTGTCGTTCGCTGGCCTAGTCCTCGTAGCAGCGGCACTCCCACTCGGAGGCTGACGCATGAAACAACGTACTGAAGCCGGCCC
>JBIOUH010000196.1:0-11342 GCA_044866955.1 Steroidobacteraceae bacterium | reverse complement strand
TCTTCCGCGATCTGCAGCTGGCGCGGCACGGATTGCAGGTCGTGCCTTACGGCGGCGGCGTGACGATCACGCGCACCGGCGACATTCTCGGCAACTACACCGATCACGACGTGCAGCGCCGCGAATTCGCGCGGCACAACCCGCGGGATGCGGACGCATATCAACGCTACTCGACGGACGTGATGCGTCAGTGCAAGTTCATCCGCCCGCTTCTCATGCGCACGCCGCCGGACCCGACGTCGCTGCGGCCGCGGGACATCCGGGAGATGATCTATCTGGGCAAGGAGTTCGCGAAGCTCGGCGAGCAGACGATCTACGACACCATCCGCTTCTACACGATGAGCATCGCCGACTTTCTCGGCGAGTACTTCGAATCGGATCTCATCAAGGCGCACCTGTCGGGCAGCGGCATCATCGGCACGGCACTGGGCGTGTACTCGCCGGGCACCGCTTACGTCCTGCTCCATCACTACATGGGCGACGTCGACGGATCGATCGGCGCGTGGGGCTTCGCACGCGGCGGCATGGGCGCGGTCTCCAACGCGCTGGCGTCTGCGTTCAAGGCGCACGGCGGAGAGATCGTGACGGATGCGCCGGTCGAGCGCGTGATCGTCCGCAACGGCAAGGTCTCGGGCGTTGCCACCCGCAACGGCAATGAATACCGCGCGAACATCGTGGTCTCTAATCTCGATCCCAGGCGCACTTATCTGGAGCTGTTCGAGGAGAAGGATCTTGGCGCGGCGTTCGTCAAGCGCGCCCGCAACTTCAAGATCCGCGGCTCCTCGGGCAAGCTGAACATCGCGCTCGATGGCCTGCCGGTGTTTCCAGCGCTCGGCGCGGACAATCCGCTGCGTTTCGGCGACATGCATTTCCTGGACTCGCTCGAGCGCATGGAGCGCGCATACGACGACTGGAAGAGTGGCACCTGGTCGAAAGAGCCCTATCTCGATCTGCTCATCCCTTCGATGACGGATCCGACGATGGCGCCGCCCGGCAAGCATTTCATGTCGGTCTTCGTGCAGTACGTGCCGCCGAAGATCCACGGCCGGGACTGGACCGACGCGGACCGCGACGGCTTCAAGCAGACCGTGCTCGATCAGATCGCGCGCTACAGCCCGAACTTCAAGGATCTCATCCGGCACGTCGAAGTGCGCACCCCGCGCGAGCTCGAGAACGAAGTGGGACTCACCGAGGGCAACATCTTCCAGGGGGAGCTCACGCTGGATCAGCTGCTGTTCAACCGGCCGTTTCCCGGGTACGCGCAGTACCGCGGGCCGGTCGGCGGCTTCTACATGTGCGGCTCCGGCACGCACCCGGGCGGCGGCGTAATGGCTGCCCCGGGCGCCAATGCAGCGCGCGAGATTCTGCTCGATCTGCGCCGGCCCAATCTCGTGCCCGAGGGCTGGCAGGATGACTGATCGAAATCGAGCAATCGTGATCGGCGCGGGCCACAACGGCCTGGTATGCGCCGCCTATCTCGCCCAAGCGGGCCGCGATGTTCTGGTCGTGGAAGCGGCGGAACGTGTCGGCGGCGCCGCCGTCACGCGCGAGCTTGCTCCCGGCTTCCGCGTCTCGGCATGCGCTCATCTTTCATATCTGCTGGACGCGCAGATCAGCCGCGAGCTCGAGCTTGCGAAACACGGCTTGAAGGTTGCGCGCGCAAACCTGCGCACTGTCGCCCTCGCCCGCGATGGCAATCATCTCTCGCTGGATGGCGGTGCGCTCGTCTCGGGAACGCTGCCGGATGCGGACCGCGCTGCCCTGCCGGAATATCACGCGCAAATGCTCAAGTTTGCGCGCGTGCTCGGAAAGCAGCACAACCGGCGGCCGCCCCGGCTTGCCGGTGGCGGGCGCGGTGAGCTGATGTCGGCAGCCATGCTGGGCCTGGACATGCGGCGTCTCGGCCGCGATTCCATGCGCGAGTTTCTGCGCATCGCCGGCATCAACATCTTCGACGTCCTGGAAGAGACATTCGAGTCGCCCTTGTTGAAGGGAGCACTGGCATTGGACGCAGTGCTGGGGACCAATCTCGGCGCCCGCTCGAACAATTCGGTGTTGTCGCTACTGCATCGCTTGAGCGGCGCAGCCATCGGTGTGACAGATGGCTTGTCGTTGCCGGAAGGCGGAATGGGCGCGATCACCGATGCGTTGGCGGGCGCTGCACGCGCCAGCGGCGCGACCATTCGAACTGGCAGCCCGGTAACGCGCATCACGCTGGCGGGTGACGCGGTGTCCGGAGTCGAGCTGGAGAGCGGAGAACATCTCACCGCCGGCACCGTCGTTTCGAATGCAGATCCTGCGCGCACGCTGCTGCAGCTTCTTGGTGCCCGACATCTCGAAACCACAGTCGTGCACCGCGTACGCCATTTCCGCGCGAAAGGCATGGCCGCCAAGCTGCACCTGGCGCTCGATGGCCTGCCCAGGTTCGAGGGACTCAGCGCAGAAAACGCAGGCGAGCGCCTGGTCATCGCGCCCGACGCTCACTACGTCGAGACGGCGTTCGATCAGGCGAAATACGGCCAGTGCTCGATCGAACCGGCCTTGGAGATCACGATTCCGAGCGTGCACGACAAAACACTGGCGCCTGCCGGTAAGCACGTTCTCTCGGCAGTCGTTCAATATGCGCCGTTCGACCCGGGTGCCAGCACCGATGCCGCACGCACCGAATTTCTCGACCGCACGCTCGGCGTTCTGGAGCGCTACGCGCCGGGACTGCGAGCCCAGGTGGTTGCATCGCAGCTGCTGCTGCCGGCGGACATCGAGCGGGAGTTCCGCATCAGCGGCGGTCATTGGCATCATGGCGAGCTCGCGCTCGACCAGTTCCTGATGCTGCGACCCATCCCGGGCGCGGCCCAATACGCGATGCCTGTGAACGGTCTCTATCTATGCGGCGCCGGCTGCCACCCCGGCGGTGGCGTCATGGGTTGCGCCGGAAGGAATGCGGCGCAAGCCGTGCTCGGTGCGGAGCGCGCTTCATGAGACACAAAGAGCATTTTCGTACAGCGGTTTACCAGACGCCTTTTCACGAGCGCACCGCGCCGCTGAACACGCGCAACGAATGGCACCGCTGGAAGGACTACACCACCGCCAGCGTGTACTTCGACGAGGCGCTCGAGTACGCGGCCATTCGCAATGCCTGCGCCGTGTTCGATCTCACGCCGATGACAAAGCACCGGATCACCGGGCCCGACGCGTTGCCGTTCCTCAATCGCCTCGTCACCCGCGATGTCGCCAAGATAAAGCCGGGCAAGGTCGGCTACTGCGTCTGGTGCGACGACAACGGCCAGGTCATCGACGACGGCACGATCTTTCATTTGCGCGAAGGCGACTATCGACTGTGCTCGCAGGAAAGGCAGCTCGACTGGTTGTCGCGCTCCGCGCATGGCTTCGACGTGTCCATCGT
Source organism: Steroidobacteraceae bacterium (assembly GCA_044866955.1). Lineage (GTDB taxonomy): Bacteria > Pseudomonadota > Gammaproteobacteria > Steroidobacterales > Steroidobacteraceae > Steroidobacter. Next base: position 7,939 of record JBIOUH010000196.1, on the reverse strand, counting down.
CGAAGACACGCACGACGTTGCCGCTCTGGCATTTCAAGGGCCCACCACCTGCGCAGTGCTCAAGGCGATCGGCTGTCAAGGCGTCGAGCGGCTGGCGCCGTTCTCGATCGGCTACTTTGCTTTCGCCGGAACCGAGCTGATGGTCTCCCGCACGGGGTTCACCGGCGATCTGGGCTACGAATTGTGGATCGAGCCGGCGCGCGCGCTCGATCTGTGGGACGCATTGTTCGAGAAGGGCGCGAACCACGGCATCCGGCCGATGGGAACGCATGCCTTGGAGGTCGCACGCATCGAAGCCGGCTTCATGCAGGCGCACGTCGACTTCCTGCCCGCCGATCAGGCGATCCGCCTCGACCGGACGCGCTCGCCATTCGAGCTCGACCTCGCTCGCATGGTCGATCTCACCAAGCCGCATTTCAACGGACGCCGCGCCTTGCTCGATGAGCAGAAGCGCGGCTCGCGCTATCGTTTCGTGCGGCTGGACATCGAAGGCAACAAGCCGGCCCGCTCGTCGTACATCTACGACCGGCGGCGCAATGGCAAGGTGATCGGCACGGTCACGTCGGCGCAGTGGTCGCCTTCGGCGAAAGCGAACATCGCGCTCGCCTCGCTGCACATGCCGTGGGGTCGCCCGGGAGATGAGCTCTGGGCAGAGATCTACTACCAGCGCGAGCTGAACTGGTCACGCGTGATGGCGCGCTGTCGTGTCGTCGAGGGCGCGTTCTACGATCCACCGCGGCGCCGAGCGACCCCTGCGGCGGATTTCTGAAACGACGGGTGCCCGTATGCCCGCTCATCGGCTCGAGCCTTTGCTTCGTCCTCGCTCGGTGGCTGTTCTCGGCGCCACCGAGCGCGCCGGAACCGTGGGCCGCACAACGGTCGAAAACCTGCTGAAAGGCGGCTTCGAGGGCCGGTTGTTCGCCGTGAATCCGCGCTACGAATCCGTATGCGGCGTTCCCTGCTTTGCGTCCTTGTCTGCACTGCCGGACCCAGTCCAGCACGTGATCTTTGCCGTGAGCGATGAACGCGTCGAAGCGGCTCTCGAAGAAGTCATTGCTCACGGCGCGCGAGCGGCGACACTGATGTCCTCGTTGGTGCTCGAGGACGACCGGCACCCACCCCTGCGCGAACGGGTGCTCGCCAGAATCCGCGCGGCCGGCCTCGTGGTGTGCGGGGCCAATGGCATGGGCTTTTACAACTTCGCCGACGGCATCTGGGCCTGCGGGTTTCTGACACGCGAGCACGTGCGCGGCGGCAACGTCAGCTACATCAGTCATTCCGGCTCCGGCATGTGCGGCATCGTCGACACGGACGAGCGCATCGACTTCAACCTGGTCGTGTCGACCGGCCAGGAGCTCGCGGTAACGATGGACGAGTACCTCGATTTTGCGCTGGAGCAGCCCAGCACGCGCGTCGTGGGATTGTTCATGGAGACTGCGCGCAACCCCGATGGACTGGCGCGCGCGTTCGCAAAGGCGCGGCAGCGGAAAATTCCCATCGTGGCGCTGAAAGTGGGCCGCACCGAGCTTTCGGCGCGTCTTACCGTCTCGCATTCGGGTGCTATCGCCGGCGAGGATGCTGTATATCAGGCGCTGTTCGATCGCTACGGCGTACAACGCGTCTACGACATGGATCAACTCGCCACCGCGCTCATCATGTTCGCGCAACCACACCCGGTCGGCGCCGGCGGACTCGTTTCTCTTCACGACTCCGGCGGCGAGCGTCAACTGTTGATCGACCTTGCGCACGACGCTGCGGTTCCTCTCACGCAGCTGAGCCCGGAAACGACCGCGAAGCTCGCCGCCGTGCTGGACCCCGGTCTGCCGCCGGTCAATCCGCTCGACGCCTGGAGCACAGGCGGGCCGGAGTACCACAGCGGTATGCAGCGCTGCTTCGTCGCGTTGCTGTCCGATCCCGGCGCAGCGTTCGGTGCCGTGATTCACGACCGGGTCTGCGGCGGAGTCATTCACCATGACTATCTGGACTACCTGCGCATGGGACACCGAGCCTCGGGCAAGCCGGCGTTTCTGGTCGCCAATCGCCAGGGCACGGGGGCAGACGCCGCGGTAACCGCAGCCACTCGCGAAGGCTTCCCAGTGCTCGACGGCGTCGCAGCGTTTCTGCGCGGAGCAAAATGTCTGCTCGACTATCGCGACCACATTGCCCGGGAGCGCGGGGCGATTGCTGTGCTGCCGCCGACTGCTCTGGACAAGTGGCGCGAGCACCTCACTCACTGCACCGCTCTCGATGAGAACACCGGGCTGCACCTGTTGCGGGACTTTGGTCTTCCGGCCAATGCCGGTCATATCGCCGAGAGCGAATCCGCAGCGAGAGCTGCAGCGCAGCGGCTGGGATTCCCGGTGGTGCTGAAGACGGCCGTCGCAGGTATCGATCACAAATCCGATCTGAACGGCGTATCTCTGGACATCAAGGATGAAATGCAGCTGCGCGCTGCCTATCAGGATTTGAGTCGCCGCATCGGCCCACGCGTGCTCGTTGCGCCGATGATCGAAGCCAGAGGCGTAGAGATGCTGCTCGGCATGATTCACGACGAGCAGTTCGGTCCGGTCGTCATTCTCGGCTTCGGCGGAGTGCACGTGGAGGCCCTGGCTGACGTCGTGTACGCCCTGCCGCCCTTCGACGTGGCAGAAGCGCACCGGCTGGTGGATCGACTCAAGCTCAGCGCTTTGCTGCGCAGTCCGCGTCACAAGCGTCAGTTGGCAATAGATCGATTCTGCGAGGTCGCCTCGCAGTTCTCCGCTGTGGTCGCCGGAATTGGAGACCTGCTGAGCGAGATGGATCTGAACCCCGTCATCGTGCATGCGGAAGGCTGCGTCATCGTCGATGCGCTCGTCGTCGCTCGCAAGCCGAGCGTGACGTCGCACAGGAGGCAAGCTCAATGACTCTGCAGGCACTAGCCGAATGGGATAGCGGCAATTGGCAAACGGCAGCGAGGGCGGCACGCGCGTCCATCGAGACACGCCTGTTCATCGACGGCCGCTACGTCGATGCGGCAAGAGGCGGCCGCTTCGCGACCGTTGATCCGGCAACAGGCGAGACCATAGCTGAGATGTCGGCGGGCACGGCAGAGGACATTGATCTGGCGGTAGCGGCGGCGAAGCGCGCTTTTCGCAGCGGGGTATGGTCGCGGATGGCGCCGCGTCAGCGCATGGAGATCCTGTTCCGCTTCGCGAGCCTCATAGAGCGCGACGCCGCGCAGCTTGCGGTGCTGGAAACGCTCGACATGGGTAAACCCATCGCGGACGTCGTCGGAGTGGACCTTCCGAGCGTCATCGACACCCTCCGCTTCATGGCCGAATGCGTCGACAAGATCGAAGGCGCGGTGACGAATACCGAAGCGAGTGTCATGCACATGGTCTTGCGAGAGCCGATCGGTGTCGTCGGCGCGATTTCGCCGTGGAACTACCCGCTGCTGATGGCGGTGTGGAAGATCGCACCGGCGCTGGCCGCCGGCAACACCGTGGTGCTCAAACCAGCCGAGCAGGCACCTATGAGCTGCCTGCGGCTTGCGGAGCTGTTCGCCGAGGCCGGCGGGCCCTCTGGCGTGCTCAACGTAGTGAATGGAATGGGCGAGATCGCGGGCCGGGCCCTCGCACTGCACGGCGACGTTGCGAAGATCACGTTCACCGGGTCCACGGAAGTGGGCAAGCTGATCATGCAATATGCAGGGCAATCGAACCTCAAACAGGTCTCCCTGGAATGTGGCGGCAAGTCACCGCAGGTGTTCGTGGCAGATCTGGCGGACCTCGATCGCGCAGTGACTGCCGCATACCGCGGTATCTTTTCCAACATGGGCGAGGTCTGTAACGCCGGTTCGCGGTTGCTCGTGGATCGGGCGATCTACGATCGGTTCGTGCAACGCTTCATCGAGCTGGGCCGCGACGCATACCGGCCCGGCAATCCGCTCGACCCGGCCACCAACATGGGACCGCTCGTTACGCGTGAAGCGCAGCGGCGCGTGCTTGGATTGATCGAAGCGGGACGGCGCGAAGGAGCGCGGCTGGAGTTCGGCGGTCGCGCGCCTGACGGGATGGAACGCGGCGCATACGTCTCCCCTACCCTGTTCACCGATGTGCGCAATGACATGAGCATCGCGCGGCAGGAAATCTTCGGACCCGTCGCCGCGATCATTCCTTTCGACGGCGTCGACGAGGCAGTGGCCATCGCGAACGACACCATCTACGGCCTCGCAGCCGGCGTCTGGACGCGCAACGTCGATACCGCGTTCCGCCTGGTACGCGAAATCGAGGCCGGGGTCATCTGGATCAATTCATTCGACGAGGGCGACATGACCCAGCCTTTCGGCGGCTTCAAGCAATCCGGGCACGCCCGCGACAAGTGCTTCGACAGCATCAAGAGCTACACGCAGACCAAATCCGCGTGGTTCCGCATCGCCTCATCGCAGGCATAGCGCGAGACCGGGACGCAATCATGAACAACGACGACTCCCGCCAGCCTGCCGAACTGCGTCAGTTCCTGGAGCGGCATCCCGACACACGACAACTCGAGCTCTTGCAGCCGGACATGCTGGGCATCCTGCGCGGCAAGCGTGTGGGACGCGATGAGTTCGCGAAGGTCTTCGGCAAAGGTGTGAACTTCTGCGGCGCCACGGTGCTCCTCGACAGCAAGGGGCAAACGTTCGAGCGCGTTCCCGAGGGCAGTCGCGATGGGGATCCAGACGCAATCTCCACCGCCGTGCCGGGCTCGCTGGCACCGGTGCCGTGGGCTCAGGTGCCCACCGCTCAAGTGCTGCTGGCGATGGCCACCGCCATGGGCGAGCCTTTTTTTGCCGATCCGCGGCAAGTGTTGCGGCATGCCGCCAAACCCTTGCAGGAGCTCGGTCTCACTGCCGTAGCAGCAACGGAGCTGGAGTTCTATTTGCTCGAAGCGGATAGCGACCAGCCCACGCCGAAGGTGGGACGCATACCCGGGACGCGCCACGCGCAGGATGGGCCGCAGTACGGTTGCATGGAGGACGTCGAAGATGTCGACACCTTTCTTGCCGAGCTGCATGAGGTCTGCGCGGCGCAGAACATTCCTGCCGGCGCCACACTGAAGGAGTTCTCACCGGGGCAATTCGAAGTCAATCTGCATCACGTTGCCAACGCGGAGCTCGCCTGCGATCACGCCGTACTGCTGAAACGAGCAGTGAAAGCCGTGGCCCGCCGACATGGCATGGCCGCGAGCTTCATGGCAAAACCGTTCGCGGAGTTCGCGGGCTGCAGCCTGCACGTGCACGTCAGCCTCACGGATGACAAAGGTCGCAACGTGTTTGCAGGCTCGCGCGCGGACCAGCCTTTCTCCGACACCTTTCGCCATGCTGTCGGCGGCCTTGCCGCAACGATGCGCGAATCGATGGCCATCTTCGCGCCGACAGCGAACTCCTACCGGCGATACAGGCCGGGGCTGTTCGTTCCGCTCGCGCCGAACTGGGGGATCAATCACCGTGGCGTCGCACTGCGCGTTCCACTCTCCGGCCCGGAAGATACGCGCATCGAGCATCGCCCGGGCGGTGCGGACGGTAATCCGTATCTGGTGATGGCCGCAATACTTGCCGGTATTCACCACGGCATCACGCAGCGCTGCGATCCGGGACCCATGGTCGCGCCGGGCACGATCATCGAAGAGAAGATCTTGCTGCCCGCACGCTGGGATGCGTCGCTCGATGCGTACGATGCCGGGACGGTGCTACCGCGCTACTTCGGCGAGCGTTATCACAAGCTGTACGGCACGTGCCGACGTGAGGAATGTGATCGGTTCCACGCCGAGATCACGAATCGCGACTACGAGTGGTATCTGCGCGCGATCTGACGGCCTGCTTTTCCTGCGCGGGCATCGCTTCGTTACGAGCCGCGACTGCGCCGCGCACCGGCGCCTGACCCAAGCGAGATACGGGCAACCTGGCGCGCAGCCAATCCTGGAATCCCGCCAGCACGACTTCCTTGTCCGAAAGAATGCCTTGTGTGTAGGCGCCCGAACCGAGCCCTCGCTGCACGGAGCGAGTGAGCTCTTCGTCTTCCGCTTGCACTCGCGCGTTCAGCCGCGTGCATAGATAGCGTGCCGCCCGCATCTCGCGACGATCGTCCGGAAAGCCATAGGAGCGAGCCCGAATGCGCGTCCGCCCCGCACCAGCGGGCAGGACCTGAAAGAAATCCAGCCATTCCGGATAGATGTCGAAGAATACGTTCGGCCACAGGCCAAGGTACGTCCAGCGTCGGCGCATGTCCTGCGGAAGATGCTCGATGTCGGGCAGGAACTTGCAGTAGTGCTGCGCGCTCCACGATTTGAGCGGTGTTTCGCGCATGCGATGACTCAGCCGCATCGTGCCTGCCGGCAGCACCTGGCGGTCGTACTGCGGCTCCATGAGCGCCACGAGACCGCGATGGCCCAGGGGAAAGTGGTAGTCCTCGACGTAATTCTCCACCACGTTCTTCCAATCGATATCGAGCTCCCGCTCCCACAGATCGTCGAGCGGCACCATCTGCTCCATGCGGTAGTGCGCGAGCTCGGACTGATGCGGCTGCATGCGCTCCGCTACGCTCGGCTCGCCGCCGCGGAAGCGAATGAACACCATGCCCATGAAGGTCTCCAGCTCGATAGGCTTGAGACCGAACCGCGAGCGATCGAATTTCGGAAACGAGTCGGGCGCGCTGACGCTGCGGTTGCGGCCGTCCAGGTGATACGTCCAGCCGTGATAGTTGCAGCGGAGAAATTTCTCGCAACTGCCGCGTTCTCCCGCAACCACAGCGTGCGCCCGGTGCGCGCAGACGTTGTGAAAGGCTCTGAGTGTCCCGGCTTCGTCACGAATGACGAACCCGCGCTGCCCGAAGAACTCGAACGCGACGTAATCGCCCGCGCGGCTGACCTCGCTCATGTGGCAGACGATCTGCCATGACGGCAGGAACACGTGCTCCTTTTCGAGCTCGTGAAACTCCTCGTTTTGATACACCCACGCCGGCAACGTGTAGCGCAACCCCGGCTCTGTCGCTGCCACGTGCTCGACCGATGCAAGCGCGAGCGCCGGTGCCTGCACATCCGCTCGCGCGCCATCGCCTGCTTCGATGCGCTCGGCAAGCCACGGGAACACGCTGCAGAGATACGCGCGGCACTGGCGCTTGCCGGCTTCGCGATCGAACGCGTCGCCTTCGAACAGAATGCTTTGCCACAGCTGGTCGATCAGCCCGATGAGCCCGACCGACACCGCGTCCGCGTCAGGCCATTTGCTCGCGCCATGAGCTGTGATCACCCGCGCACAAAGGTCGGCCATCATCTGACTGTAGGATTGATCGCGCGCACCGCAGATACGTTGGTATTCCGCGCGTGCGTTCGATTCACCGAGGAAGGCGTACCAAACGGCGATCTTGTGCGATTCGCTCAGCGGAGCACTCAAGCTTGCGTCGATGATGCCGAGCAAGCCTTCCAGCGCATCGTCGCCGCAGCGGGCGAGCACCTCCGCCATGCCGCCGGCAAACTCATCCGAAACTTCGCGCAGTGTGGCGAGCAGCAATGCGTCCTTGCTGCCGAAATGAAAGTTGATCGAGGCTGCGGTATGACCGGCTGCGGTCGCGATTCTTGCCGACGTGAGATCGGAAAGGCCGAACCGCGAAATGGCGAGGGCAGCTGCCTGGATCAGATCGAGCTTCGAGCCGGTGGGCCGAAGGTCCACGGTTTCAGGAGGTGATGACACCGCGTATCTCCAACAGCTGGCGCGGCCGCTATTGTACGCGTCTCAGCGCGCTGACTCAACGATCGTTTAGTTACTAAATAACTGTTCAGTTGTCTTTAGAAGCGTACCTAACTGGTTGATAGTAATGGCTCACTTGGTTTCGTGACGCAGCAGCGTTCGACTTCAACCGCCAAGGAGTCGAGCTCGACCTCAGCAAAGTGATTCCGGAAATATCTCCCGAATCAGCAGCAC
>JBIOUH010000195.1:0-8248 GCA_044866955.1 Steroidobacteraceae bacterium | reverse complement strand
GCAAGGCTCCATCGCAGAGGCGCAGCGCCTGTGGAACGCGGTGGCGCGCCCGAATCTGTTCATAAAGATCCCTGGTACGTTCGAGGGCATTGCTGCCGTCGAGGCACTGCTCGTCGCCGGCATCAATGTCAACGTTACGTTGCTGTTCTCGGTCGAGCGCTATGAGGAAATAGCTCTTGCATACATGAGCGCACTGGAGCGGCGCAAATTGGCTGGTCAGTCACTGGCAGACGTGGCTTCGGTGGCGAGCTTCTTTCTGAGCCGGATCGACACGCACGTCGACGAGCAATTACGCGAGAAGATCGCCGGCGGCCTGGGTAAGGCAGAGCGCTTGCTCGGCAAGTGTGCCATCGCGAATGCCAAGATCGCTTATCGGCGTTTCAAGGAGCTCACGTCGTCGCGACGTTGGCTCGCGCTGGAAGCATGTGGCGCGCGCCCGCAACGGCTCTTGTGGGCCAGCACCAGCACGAAGAACCCGGCGTACGACGAACTGATGTACGTCGAATCGCTGATCGGTCCGCACACGATCAACACACTGCCACGCAAGACCATCGCTGCTTTCGCGGAGCGCGGCAAGGTGACGGCGTCGTTGGAGCAGAGATCGAACGAGGCCATCCAGGTCATGCGCGATCTGAAACGGGCCGGTATCGACGTGCCGCAGGTGACGCGACAGCTGCTCGATGAGGGGATCGGCAGTTTCATCGGTGCATTGAATGACATCCTGCAGACGATTGGGACGAAAGCGATCACTTCGCCGCCCGGAGGCAGACAGGATCAGCTTCGAAGCCCTGCCAATGACCTTCAGCAGCCCATCACGTCGTCTATGAGGACAGGAGAACACCATGCTCAACAGCATCAAGAAACTTGACGGATGTCGAATCCTTGCAACCGATGGTGAGGTCGGTGCGGTCGCGGAAGCCGTCTACTTCGACGATGAACACTGGGTCGTGCGCTACCTCGTGGTCGACACGAGGGCGTGGCTGCGTGGCAGAAAAGTACTGATCTCACCGTACGCGGTGACATTCATCGACTGGGAAGCGCGAACGATTGCCGTGAATCTCACCCGTACGCAGGTGGAGCACAGCCCCGATATTGACACCCACCAGCCTGTCTCCCGCCAGAAGGAAGCGGAGTACCACCAGTACTACGGCTACCCCCGATACTGGCCGTACGCCGCGTACTGGGCCTGGGGTGCAATCCCGATCGTCGTGCCGCCGGATCCGCAGATCCGCGACGACGCGGAAGGACAAAGGCGAGCCGCTGCGGATCAGGCGGACGCAGACACTCATCTGAGAAGCAGCGAAGCGGTAATGGGCTATCACGTTCGGGCCTCGGATGGGTTGGTTGGTCACGTCGCGGACTTCCTGTTCGAAGAGGAGACGTGGGCCATTCGCCACCTTGTCGTCAACATGCACAACCGGTTGCCGGGCAAGCGTGTTCTGGTTGCACCGCAGTGGATTCGTCGTGTGCGGTGGGACGAACGAACGCTCAGCGTCGCTCTGACGCGCAGACAGATCGAGCAGAGTTCCGAGTACGATCCCAAGTATCTGCAATCGCGAGATTACGAGCACCCTCTGCAGCGGCGCCATTCGCGCCCTCATCACTGGGAGTAGGTTGGGGTGAGGCAGGTCGACTCATGATTCGCATCAAGCGTACCTATGAACCTCGTGGTCGTGGAGATGGGCGGCGCATTCTCGTGGAGCGCCTTTGGCCGCGAGGTATGAAGAAGGAGGCGCTGCAAGCGGATGCGTGGATGAAGGAAGTGGCTCCCAGCACGCAGCTGCGCAAGTGGTTTGGCCATCGGCCGGAGCGCTGGCAAGAATTCCGGAAGCGCTACAGACAGGAGTTGCGTGCGAACGCTGGCGCTTGGTCATCCATTCTCGATGCCAGCAAACGTGGCACCGTAACCCTGTTGTATAGCGCTCACGACCTCGAGCACAACGGAGCAGTAGTTCTGCGCGAATACCTCATGGAACGAAGCCGGGCTCGACCGAAGGCGAAACGCGCGAAAGCGCGATCATCACGTAGTAACTCATAAGGTAGCGTAGTGGGTGGACTGAAGGGCTCGATGGTCGCTCCGCCTTCGCAGGATTCCCCAAACAAGCGACCGGCGTTCGCGCTGTTCGCGTACGGGTTCCGGCCCTTCTTCCTGGCCGTTGGCGTCTATGCGGTACTCGGTCTCATCGCATGGCTGTGGATCTACATGACGGGCGCACAACCGCTGCCCAGCCAGCCCGCGCAACTCTGGCATGGGCACGAGATGCTGTACGGCTTTGTCGGTGCAGCGATCGCTGGATTTCTGCTCACGGCGGTCCCGAGCTGGACGAGTGCCCGGGGCTTTGCAGGAACGCCGCTCATTCTCCTCGCGGCACTTTGGCTCACCGGGCGATTGGCATTCGCCGCGGCCGCCGTGCTACCCCTGACTATCGTTGCGGTCTTCGACCTTGCCTTCATCCCGGTGCTGGCTGGCATGCTCGCCCCACCGCTGCTTCGAGCGCGCAACCGCAACTCGCCCTTGCTCCTCGTGCTCGCCAGTTTTTGGCTGACCGATGTCGTCTTCCTGTATGCGCTGATGCGCGACGATGTGCTGCTCGCGCGCACAACGCTGCTCGTAGCAATCGATATTGTCTTGCTGCTCGTCACCGTTATCGGTGGTCGCATCGTTCCTGCATTTACAGCGAGCGCGCTGCGCGCTCGGGGACTGGCAACTGATCTTCGCACCAGCCGCTGGACCGACGGCATCGTCATCGCTGCGATGATTGCGGTCGTCTTCGTCGACATCATCGCTCCATGGCACCGGGCTGCTGGCGCAGTCGCAGCCGTTGCCGCGATCGCGCATGCATGGAGGCTGATCGGATGGCGAAGCTGGCGGGCGCTCGACGAACCGCTGGTGTGGAGTCTTCATCTCGCCTATGTGTGGCTGCCGGCAGGACTGGCGATGAAGGCGCTGTATCTCGCCGGCAATGTCGCATGGGCCGCGCACTGGCTGCACGCGCTGACGATAGGTCTTGCGGCAGCAATGATCCTTGCCGTCATGACGCGCGCCTCGCTCGGGCACACTGGCCGGCCTCTGCTCGCGTCGCGACTCATCGGCGGCGCATACATTCTCTTATCACTCGCAGCCGTGGTGCGCGTATTTGCACCGCCGCTGGCCCTCGGTGCTTATCAGTGGAGCGTCATGGGGGCCGGATTGCTATGGATCTGCGCGTTCGCCATTTTTATCGGGGTGTACGCCCCCATTCTATTGCGGCCCCGCCTGGATGGCCGTCGGGGATAGGAGAAGTGGGCGTTCATGAGCGCTTATCGATGTTTTGGAGGGTTCCACGATGAGTTCTACTGAAGCACGGCAGATTCCCGCTCACATTCGCGCGGCGCAAGGCAAGCTCGAGTCCAGACACCGGGACTACATCCGACGCAAGCTCGGCACCAGACTCGGTAAGTTCTCGAGCTCTATCGAACGCGTCAGCGTTCGCGTGGAGGACGTCAATGGACCGCGGGGCGGCGTCGATCAGTTGTGTCGAATCAAGGTCGTTCTGCGCGGTCTGCCCAGCGTGGTGTTTGAGAGCCGAGACTCAGCCCTCAATGCAGCCGTCGATGGTGCTTTGGCCGGAGTGGAGCGGACAGTGCGACGAACATTGGCGCGCCGGCGCATGAAGCCGCTCAGACGCTCCGCGTGAAGAGCTCAGTCTCCGGGTTCAACTGGAGATGAGAATGGCCATTGCTGCTAGGAAGAATGCGAGTGCTGCAGTAATCATCCAGAGCGGATTCACCGCGCTGTATGGGCCTTTCCTCTCTGTATCAGCGATCGGCTGGGTGTCGTCATTCGCTGCAGTGTGAGTCTCGAGTGAAACCGGGACGAGAGCCGGAGCATGCATAGCGGAATCCGTTGGTGATGCAGCGGCCCGTCGGGAAGGAGAGGGTACGTTCATGATCAGCCTCCGGTAGTCAGGTCACTCATGTGGCCGAGCGATGAAATCGATCCGGGAACTGCTTGGCGAGCGCGTCCGCGATCGAATCTGCGATCACCAGCATGTGCCCGCGCATCGCCTCCCAGGTCCGCGCCTCGGCGCGAAAATCGTTCGCCGCAATCTGGTTGATCTGTGCGACATGGTGTGCCCCGTGCGCGGACAGCAGCCCGAACACTGCATTTTCGGGCAGGTTGGGGTTGGCACCGCTCAGGAACCTGGCGATCTCATGGGCGTTGGCCGTGATGGCCTGCAGGGCCTCGTCCTGCCCGGTCTTCGAGTGAGTGAGGGTTGCCGTGTTGTAGTCGCGAACCGCGGTCCAATGGCCGGCCAGTAGTTTCAGCAGGCCATCGGCGGCTGCTTGACCGTAGAAGGGAGTGATCGTTGCAGCGAGCGCCTTCGCGTTGTTGATGACTTCATCTTCGGCGACCTTGCGCTGCGCTTCATCGCCAGCGTCCGCGGCCAGCACGTAGCTGCGAATCCAAAAGACATGCTCGACCCAGAGGTCCCGCAGTGCCATCTTCGTCTCGAGGACTGCAACCGGATCTGCAGCAGCCGCGGACGTTGCGGCGCCTGCTGGTGCGGCAAGAGAGAAGCTCGCCAGGAACAGTAGTGGAACCGCCAGCAGGGTGAACGGTGCATAGCGCAACATGATTCGCTCCTATCGTTGACTGCGCAAAACGTCGCAGTGGTCGACGAGGAGCGTAGGTGGCGCTGCTATAACGGGCAAGCGACGAATATTCGCGCGTCATATCGGAAACGCCGATACGACGACGGGGGCAATCGACGATGTTTGTAATTGTCAAAGTGTTTGCAAGGATAGTTCTAATAGACCGAAGAGGTTAACTCACGTACAAAGACGCTGAGGCCGCGGAAAGGCCGCGAAGTTGCCAGGCTACTGAGGGTTACAGTCATGCGGAGGATTGATCGAATCGTCGTCACCAGGTCGGATCTGGAGCGGCTGCGCGCCATTCTCGGCTCGCCCGGCAAATCCGCGCGTGACCATGAGCACCTCCTCGATCTGAGCGATGAGCTCGAGCGGGCGCAAGTGCTCCGCGACGACGAGATGCCCTCGGATGTCGTCACTCTGCAGTCGCAGGTTCGCGTACGTGACCGCGAGACTGGGATGGTCAGCAACTACACCCTCGTGTCGCCCGCTCAGGCAAACGTGAGCTCAGGGTACGTGTCGGTGCTTGCACCGCTCGGTACGGCACTGCTCGGATATCGCGAAGGTGACGAAGTCGAATGGCAAATGCCCGGCGGCGTTCGGAGGCTCTGGATCGAGCGAGTTACGCAATCGCAACCGCTATCGGCCGATCACGGCGAACACCAGAGTGTTCACTCCGCGCCTGCGGTGGCTTGAGGCCATGTCGGGTTTTTCGTGAGCGTGAATGATGCAAGGAGAAAAGAAATGGCTCTGAGCCAGTTTATCAAGCGTTCGTGGGCGGTCCCGCCAGACATCCCCGTGATGTTCAGCCCTGAGCGGGCACTGCGAGTGCTGTGTGCCACCGACCTGGGGGTGGGATCCGACGCAGCGCTGTCGCGAGCCAGGGAGATCGCTCGGTCGCTCGGTGGCCAGTTGCATCTGTTGCACGTTGTCGACGTGGCGGGTACTGCGCGTGCAATTGGGCGTCGTCGTGCGCGCGCGCACCTCACCATTGATGCTCTGTCTCGCAGGATCGCATCTTCAGGCAATGCGGTGCAGGGATCAGTTCGTGCAAGTCGTCGACCGCATAAAGCAATCGCAGACGTCGCGGTTGAGTGGGACGCCGATCTGATCGTTCTCGGGGCCTACCGGCGGCGATTGGGCGACAGCTTCAGGGGAACCACTGCCGAGCGAGTCATTCGCAGGGCAGGTCGGCCGGTGCTGGTAGTGAACCGCGACGTCGCAGGACCCTATGAGCATGTGCTGCTGGCGTCCGATCTCTCGCGCATGTCAGCTGACATCGCGCAAGTAAGCAAGCGGCTAGGTCTGCTGGAAGGCTCGCGAGCGTCTGTGGTCCACGCGCCTCAACACTCGCTGGGCCTCACGCTGTACCTGGCTCGTGGGAACGAGTCCGCGGTCAGCAGCAAGGAGCAATCGCGCAGCCGATTCGCGTTTGAGCGGATGGAAGCGCAGCTCGAGCGTGCCGGTCTGCACGGGGCACGAGTCTCGGTCCTTTTGCCGCGGATTTCGCCGTTCCACGCGATCGAACAAGTCGCGCAGCGCGAAGGGGCTGATCTTGTGGTCGTCGGAAGCAGTCGCTGCCCCCTGCTCAAGCGCGTATTCATTGGCAGCGTTTCCAACGAGGTCCTGCGCGGGATGCAGCACGACGTACTTCTCGTCTCGCCTGCTGCGGCCCGGCGGGCTCGGCGACGCGCATCGACGATGGTCGATCGTTCTATCCAAAGCGCAGGGCAGCTGCAAACCTTGGAGCATCAGCAATTCCGGGAGGCATGCTGAAAGTGATCTCACTTGTCGAAAAGATTCGTGAATAACGAATAGTTAACAAGAATACTTCTAATGGACCGAAGTCGGTATCAGCGCTATAAAGACACTGCGGTTGCGGCCGGGCCTCGAGCCAATTGCCAGAAGGGGAGGCCCGGCCGCTGGCGGGGTCCAACACTGGAGGAGGGCAGAATGCCGAGGAAGAATCGAATCGTAGTTACCAGGCCCGACCTTGCTCGCGTGCTCGCGCTCCTCGATTTGCACAGCAAATGGCCGTACCGGCGCATGCATCACCTGGAACTCCGCGCAGCGCTCGAGCAGGGGCAGACTGTCGCTCCCGAGGAAGTTCCCGCTGATGTCGTCACGCTGGGTTCGGACGTTCGCGTCCGCAACAGCAGAACGGGAATTGCCCGCGATTACACTCTCGTTGGCGCAACTCAGGCGGACGTGAGCGGAGATCAGGTATCGGTGCTGGGTACGCTGGGGGCGGTCCTGCTCGGCCATCGTCAAGGTGACGAAGTCGAGTCACCGATGTCAGGAGGAATTCAGTGGCTGAAGATCGAGAAAGTGAGACAGCCGCAACGGATTGCCGCTGGTCGCAATGAGCGTGATCGTAGTCCGCGGGTGCTGTGTGCGACCGATCTGCTGCAGCGCTCTGATCGTGCAGTGTCGCGTGCTGATGCCATCGCTCGTGAACTGGGTGCGCAACTGCTTCTGTTGCATGTCGTCGATGCGGCGGGGTCCGCGCTCGACACCCAGCGTCGCGACGCACGAGCCCGCTCTATCCTCAACGCGCAGGCGCGCAAGCTCGCGCGCTCGGGCAATGGTGCCCAAGTCTCAGTTCGTGCAGGTCGTCCGCATCAGATAATCGCGGATGTGGCGATCAAGTGGGATGCGGATCTGATCGTTCTCGGTCCGTATCGTCGCCGCTTCGGCGACAGTTTCCGAGGAACCACCGCCGAGCGCGTTATTCGCATAGCGGATCGACCCGTGCTCGTGGTCAATCGCGACTCAGCGGGCCCGCACGAGCACGTGCTCTTGGCGGCCGATCTCTCCCGCATGTCGATCGGCATTGCGCATGTCACCAAGGAACTCGGTCTGCTGGAAGGTGCAAGGGCCTCCGTCGTTCATGCGCTCCAGCATATGCGCGGCGCAACGCCGTACCTCGCTGGCCTTGGCGAGCCTGAGGTGGGCAAGTACCGGCAATCGTTGCGAGATTTGGCCGCCGATGAGATCGATACGCAGCTCAAGAGCGCTGGACTCAATTCGGCGCGCGTATCGGTCTTTTCGCAGGAGAACTCACCCTTCAGGGCGATCGAGCAGGTCGCAAGCCGCATTGGCTCTGATCTGGTAGTCGTTGGAACCAGCCGCTTCCCCCTGTTCAAGCGCGTGTTCATCGGCAGTGTTTCGAATGAAGTCCTGCGCGGTATCGAGCACGACGTGCTGGTCATTTCTCCCGTAGCCGCCCGGCGCGCGCATCGGAAATCCTGGATCGCAAGCCGGCGTCGGCCGCTGGATGAAGGGCAGCAGCGGGTCGAGAACACTCACGGTGCTCGAAGCGCGTGATACGACATGAGCCGAATGCGCATACTTCGGCGGAGGTCCCGACAGTGACAGCAAGACGAATTCTCGTGCCCGTGGATGGATCAGCCTGCTCGATCCATGCGCTCGAGTATGCGGCTCGAAGGCAGCGCTCGTCCGACGGACTCGAGATCTTGGTGCTCAACGTACAGGCTTCGATACGGCCGAGCAGAACTCTCTCTCGTGGGCTGATTGCGGAGCACCAATCCAGAAATGCAGAGGCCGCACTCAAACCTACGCTCGCAGCCATCAAGAGATTGGGGCTCGATGTCAC
>JBIOUH010000194.1:0-38273 GCA_044866955.1 Steroidobacteraceae bacterium | reverse complement strand
GCGTGTTGTTCGCGAGGTAAGGTGACACTTCGAGGCTGACAAAGCCGTCGCGTCCTTCCGTGCGATCGAACACCGGACGAAGGATGTCGCAGGCGTCACGCACGTCGGCGACGATCAGGGCTTCGTAGATGCCATTCAGCGGATGTACCGCGAGCTCTCCGATCTGCCGATCGTAGGCGTCGCTGGCATGAAGTGCTGCGCGGAAGATCGCGGGATTCGCGGTGACGCCGGTCAGTCCTTCGCTCGTCACTCGCCGTTGCAGTTCGCCGCTCTCGATCATCTGGCGGGTGAGATCGTCCAGCCAATAGCTTTGGCCAAAGAGGGCCAGCTCGAACAAGGGGCTCATGGTTTGCCCTCCATCAGTTGCATTTCATTGGCTCCAAAGGGCTCGATCGCAGTCCTCTGTAGTTGAGTTATTGCTTGCAGTCTACGGCCGCGCAGACGTTTGAACAGCGATGAATATCGACGGTGTGTATCGGAATCGCCGATGGATGCAGACGGGGCGACTGCCCGGATCACGTCCTGCTCTGCCGCTGGGTGTGCACTTCCTCGACTACCAGAAAACGCTGCTCGACTGCTTCCATGCGACGTTCGACACGGCGCAGCAGCGACACGAAGACCTGCGCCGCGATCCAGCGGAAGTGCGGCGCATTCTCGGCCCCTGTCATGGCGCAGGTTCGTCTCGCGACGGACATTCGGTAGCAACTGCTCAGAATCTTTATGACACGCTCTTTGCCTGGATGAAGTGGGTGGATTTCGTCACGCGCGGTTGCTGTTCCGCCTGTGCGAGCTCGGCCTCTGCTGCAAGCCAATCGTCCAGCTCGTGACCAGGCGCGAAGCCGCGCTTCTCGGCGATGAAGTACGCCGCCAAAGCAATCTTTGTCTGATACTCGACGCTGCGATCCTTAGCTTCGGCTGCGACGAGCTGTCGGACGTCCTTGTCGCGGTCCAATCGAGCGATAACGCCGTTGCCGACAACGGCGCGCTTGCGGGCACGTCGCCCTGATTTCTGTGCCTGAACGCTCATATGATCGAACCTCCTGCGCTTTGAGTCACTTGAAAATCCCTCCTGCGTGCGGCGTGAGCATGTTGTACGCGTTCGGCTCGATGTGAACAATTGGAAATACTCTGCCTGCTGGAGCGGCTTTCTGTAACTACTGTTCTAGGTTCAACGACACGAGGAGCTTTTTGCTGGCTCCGCCAGGCCGGCAGTCTCGCTGTGTCATTTATGGCCTGCGGGGCTCATTCGTCCTTCTTGACGGTCATCCGTTTCTCGTTTCAACTTCCTTGGGGCGCCAAGCTGAGATCGCGCGCGCGCCGACGATTCTATCTCCGCCGCGAGTACCCAATTGTTGATGTCCACGTGAAGGCTCCGAAGGTCCTTCTCCTGTGCGGCCTCGCCGCGGTGAGCACGTTGCTCATCTGCTGCAATGCCTTGCCTGACCTCGAGGGTCGGAGCGTCACAACAGCGATGGCGCACACCGGGGATACACGGCTCGGGCAAGCGATCGCGCCACTCGCACGAGATCACCCCGACAAATCCGGCGTGTTCGCGCTCGCAGATGGGCGTGACGCGTTCGCCGCCCGCGCGCTTCTGGCCCGCTCTGCCGATCGCTCCATCGACGTGCAGTACTACATCTGGCGTCATGACATGTCTGGAACACTGCTGTTCGAAGAATTGCATGACGCTGCAGATCGTGGCGTGCGCGTGCGGCTGCTGCTCGACGACAACAACACCACGGGGCTCGACCCCGTGCTTTCGATGCTGGATGCGCATCCGAACATTGAGGTGCGCCTGTTCAACCCTTTCATGCATCGCCGCTTTCGCGCACTGGGATTTCTGACCGACTTTGCACGCCTCAACCGGCGCATGCATAACAAGTCGTTCACCGTCGACAACCAAGTCACGATCGTCGGCGGGCGCAATGTGGGCGACGAATACTTCGATGCGGGCCAAGGCCTCCTGTTCGTCGACCTCGATGCAATGGCGATCGGCCCGGTAGTGAACGACGTTTCGCAGGACTTCGATCGCTACTGGGCGAGCGGTTCGTCCTATCCTGTTGAGCTGATACTGCCCCGCGTCGATCCGCAGACGATTGCAGCGCTATCGTCCGAGGCATTGTTGGTGGAGCGCGATCCCGCTGCCGCCGAGTACACCGAAGCGATCGCGCGTTTGCCCTTTGTGCGTGACCTGCAGGCGAGCCGGCTGCCGTTGGAGTGGGCGACCACCCACATGGTCAGCGATGATCCCGCAAAGGGATTGGGACGAGCAGCGGATGACCTGCAAGTCGCGCAGCGCCTCAGGGAAATCCGCGGCGCATCGACCCACAAGCTGCAACTCATCTCGCCCTACTTTGTGCCCACGGCCGCGGGCGTCGAGGCACTAGTTGATCTCGCCAGAAGCAATGTCGACGTTACGATCCTCACGAACTCGTTGGAAGCGACGGATGTGGCAGCCGTTCACTCCGGCTACGCAAAACGACGACGCCGACTGCTAGAGAACGGCATTGTGCTGTACGAGATGAAGCGGAGTTTGTCGCCGCCGCTGGCCTTCGCAGATCGCGGACTGCCCGGCAGCTCGGCGTCGAGCCTCCACGCGAAAACCTTCTCGGTCGATCGATCGCGCATCTTCATCGGTTCGTTCAACTTCGACCCGCGCTCCACACATCTCAACACGGAAAATGGCTTCGTGATCGAGAGCCCGGCCATGTCGCAGGTGCTTGCCGAGGCGTTCGTCAGCAGCATTCCATCGCGCGCGTACCAAGTGCGGCTGAGCGATGCCGGGTCTCTGCAGTGGGTAGAGCAACGCAACGGCGGGACAGTGGTCCACGATAAAGAACCCGGCGCCGGTTTTTGGCGACGCGCCGGTGTATTCATCCTCTCGCTACTGCCGATCGAGTGGCTGCTGTAGAGACGGCGAGCGGGTGCAGTCGTGAGATCGGTTCCGACGATCCCTGTTGCAATGCGGATGATGGCCTCAGCCGTCGGAGGGAACCCTGGTGCGCGATGCGTTCAGCAACGCATAACGCCATGGACTGGTCGAAACGGCGGCCGGAAGCCTCGCGGGCGGCGTGCGCAGCCCGATACTCGAGCGCGCGTTCGAGTATTGGAAGTCGATCGATGCGAACGTGGGTCAACGCATCGAAAAGAAGGTTCGCGGCGGCAGCGCTAAGGAGCCTGCGGCCGGAATGAGCGAAGCCTGAGCGCGCCCTCCTCGAAAGCACCGACGCGCTGCCAGCAAGATCAGCAGCGTGAGTAACGTAAGAATCTCGAACGCGCCGTCGCCCCCGTTGCCGCCGCTCGCAGCGTTACCACTAGGCGGCGGATTCGGGGTCGGCGGGATCGGCGGTGGAGGCGGCTCGAAAGACAAGGCGATGGTCTGCTCGAGCGGTGTGTCCGCGGAGGACGAGCCGACGTGGACTGTGTAGTCGCCTGGCACTGTATTCCAGCTGCCATTCGCCCATCCCAACACCGGCGCGTCGTTCTCTGGGATCCAGTACGAGAGCGGGTGGTTCGACGTGGACGAGTCGATGATGACCGTCACCTGCTGACTCGTGCCCGGCATCAGATCGACCTTCTGAAAACCAACGAGCCGCTTCGATGGCTGGCCGGCCTCGGCGGGCAGCGTGAGATAGACCTGAGAGGCCTCCGCTCCCTGTCTGCTGCCGGTATTGTTGATCGTGTACTTGACTGTCAACACTGCACTGCTCGTCTGCGCGTCGACAGTGGATGCGATTGCCAGATCGCTGTAGGAGAAGGTCGTGTACGAGAGGCCAAACCCGAAGGGAAACACTGGCGTCACACTGTTTGCCTCGTACCAGCGATATCCCATCTGCAGCCCCTCAGTGTAGTGCGCAGACAACCGCCGCACGTTCGACCAAGGCGGAGGCGCCACCAGCACGCCGGGGAACTGTTCCTGCGTGGCGTATGCAGCCTCCCGCTCCGAATTACCAAAAGTCATCGGCAACTTGCCGGAGGGATTGCGCACGCCGAACAGGACGTCGGCGACGGCGGTGCCGTCCTCCTGCCCCGGATACCAAGCCTCGAGCAACGCCGGGACCTGCGCGAGCCAGGGCATCAGAACCATGCCCTCCGTCTTGAGCACGACCACCATCTTCTGCGGCACACCTGGTGCGGCAGTCAGCTCGGCCATGAGCATTTCCTGGTGGGTTCCGGTGCCTCGTGCCGGCTTATCGGGATTTTGCTCGCCAGCGTCGTCGAACGCACAGAAGTTGGGGTCCGCCGGCGGGATGATCGGCAGGCTCAGAGAGTCCCGGTCGCAGAGCTCGTGCGGATTGTCGCCAACGATGACGATGACCACGTCCGATTTCCGGGCCAGCTCGACGGCGGCATCCCTGTCCGCTTTTTTCCCGGTCCCGCCTGCGCTGTTGTACGTGACGGTGGCCGAGGAGCCCATTGCTCGCAGAGCATTCTCCAATCCTTGCTGCGGAGTGACTGTATAGGGAGGGACGACACTGGCGTTGTCCGCGCGAACGGAGCGCGGCGGCAGTTTCGCCATGCCCGCGAACCACTCGGCGCCGATGAGAGCGACCGAGTTGATGTTCGCCGGGTTGAGCGGCAGGAAACTATTCTCGTTCTTGAGCAGGACCATCCCCTGCTCAGCAATCTCGCGGGCCACCAAGCCGTGGGCAAGCAGTCGCCCCCGCGTACACCGGTGCCGCCGTTCACCATGCGCACGGTGGGAACGCCTAGTTCGGGAATACCCTGGATGTGCCGGCCTATCGGCGTGAACTCACAGCCAGGCGGTCTGTTCGCATCGATCTCTGCGGGCCGCGTGTCATTGGAGAGCTGCTGAACCTTCTGTTCGAGCGTCATCCTGGCGATGAGCAGGTCGGCTCGTTGCTCCGCTGTGAGCTCCGTGTTCATCCAAGGCAGAGGAGCCGCCGACTGCGCTAGCACGCCAGTGATGACCATTGATCCAGCTGCTGCACAGACCCATCGAGCAATCATATTCATGACATCGCACCTTAAATGACCGCAAATCCGATGGGGGCGAAAACACTGCACGTCTACGCCGGAAAAAATTCGCTCGGTAAGAACGATCCGCGGACTAGGTGCAGCAGCGGTGCGCGACTCCAAACAGTGCCGCGTACGACAATGCGCCGGAGTCAATCACGGCGACCGAAGGGAACGGTTTCATGTAGCCGCGCGCGAGTCTGTACGTTTGCGCACATGTACCAACGTCGGACTATTCGGAGGTTGCGAACTTGCAAGACCGCAGGCGCCAGACGCCGATGTGGCTGTCGTTGTCGCGGTCAGCGGCGGCGAATACCTGGATCAATTCGCGGCGTGCTCAGCCTCACGCTCGGTCGCGCTCGAGGAGTGGGCCAATCAAGTCGAGGGGCAAGGGAAAGACGATCGTGGACGACCGGTCATTTGCAATGTCCGCCAACGTCTGCAGGTACCGCAGCTGCATCGCGCGCGGATCTGCAGCGAGCGTTCGCGCGGCATCCACCAGCATGGCAGCTGCCTGCTTCTCGCCTTCTGCGTGGATTATTTTAGCCCGGCGAGTGCGCTCCGCCTCAGCTCCTTTGGCCATCGCCCGGATCATGGTCTCGTCCAGGTCGACGTGCTTGATCTCGACATTCGAGACCTTGATGCCCCAGGCGTCGGTCGTTTGATCGAGGATACGTTGGATGTCAAGGTTGAGCTTGTCGCGCTGCGCGAGCATCTCGTCGAGATCGTGTCGACCCAGCACGGAGCGCAAAGTCGTCTGAGCGAGCTGACTGGTGGCATCGAAGGGACTCGCCACCTGAATCACCGCCTTCGCAGCATCGACGACGCGGAAATAGATCACTGCATTGACCTTGACGGAGACATTGTCGCGCGAGATTACATCCTGGGTCGGCACATCCAGCACGATGGTCCGCAGATCCATCCTCACCATGCGTTGCACGATTGGGACGACGATGATCACTCCGGGGCCTTTCGTGCCGGTATAGCGCCCGAGCGTGAATATCACGCCGCGTTCGTATTCGTTCAGAACTTTGATTGCGCTGAAGAGCAGGAGCAGGACGAAGACGACGGGAGCGATCCAATACATGATGAGTTCTCCAGCAGAATGTCGGGGCGCGGGCCAGCGAGGTCGCACCGGTCAATGTGTCACTCGGCTTTTACCTCGAGAGTGAGACCCGTGACGTGCAGCACGCGTAACTGCTGACCCTTGCGCACGGGACTGGCAGACTGCGCGCGCCATATCTCTCCGCGCAGGCGCACCATGCCTGTATGCTCGAAATCCTCCAGTGCGACGGCCGTCTCTTGCAACAACTGCTCGGGACCTGTAATGACCTTCTGCTTTCGAGCACGAACGAGGAAGCCGGCCGTCAGCAAGAACACGAGGCCACCGGTGAGAGCCACGCCTCCTATCAAGGCACGGGCCACTTGGAAGCCCGGCACCCTGGTATCCATCAGAATGACAGAACCCACTACGAACGCCGTAATACCGCCCAGGCCGAGAACGCCGAAGCTCGGGGCGAAAGCCTCGGCGGTCATCAGTGCGAGACCGAGGATCATCAACCCCAATCCGGCGTAGTTCACTGGAAGGATTTGGAAGGCGTACAGAGCGAGTAGCAGGCTGATCGCGCCGACGACACCGGGAAGAATCGCACCCGGGTTATAGCCCTCGAGCAGCAAGCCGTAGATCCCGGCGAGCATGAGCAGGTACGCGACATTCGGATTCGTCAGCACCGCCAGCACACGCGTGCGCCAGTCCGGCTCGACTCGTTCGATTTGCAGCGAGGCCGTAGAGAGGACCTGCTCGCCGCCTGACACCTGAATCCGTCGCCCATCGATTTGTCGCAGGAGATCGGGGATGTCCGCCGCAACCACGTCGATGACGTGCTCCTCCAGCGCCTGGCGCGCCGAGAGACTCACTGCAGCACGCACGGCCGCTTCGGCCCAATCGGCGTTGCGATTGCGCAGCTCCGCCAAGCCCCGGATGTATGCGACGGCATCGTTGATCGCCTTGCGCTCACCGGCCGATCCCGGCGCCGTGTTCTCTTCGGGCGGCTCGTCTTTGCGCTCCTTGTCCGATTCCTTGCGCTCCTTGTCCGCTTCGCCCTCATCCTTCGGTGGCTGCGGTTTCGATGGAGCTCCTCCAATCTGTACCGGCGTAGCCGCGCCGACGTTGGTAGCCGGCGCCATCGCAGCGATGTGGCTCGCATACAGCAGATAGGTGCCGGCGCTCGCCGCGCGTGCCCCGGACGGTGCGACAAAGGTTACGACAGGTATTTCCGAGGACAGCGTGGCACGAATCATGTCACGCATCGCTGAGTCGAGGCCGCCGGGAGTATCGAGCTGGAGAATGAGTAACTGAGCGTTACGCTCGTGAGCAGTTTCCAGCGCACGCACGAAGTAGCTGCTGGTCGCAGGTCCGATCGCATCCTGGATGTCGAGCACCAGGGCGATTGGTGCAGCTTGGCGGCGCGATTCGTCCTGTGCGAACACAGTCCCGAGAACGCATCCGAGCGCGAGCACTGCGAACGCACGCAGCACGCGCCAACGCCCCGAGCATCGCAGTATGTCGTGGATTCGGCTCACGTCGTGTCACGCGCTTTGAGCGAGAAGCCGGCTGGCAACCCAGGACCGCCGATGAGCACGCCGGGCGGCCACTGGAGAAATGATCAGCACATCGTGCTCGATCCCACGCAGGACTTCATTCGAGACACTGCCGATGAACACGCGCTTGAACAGAGGGAATCGGCTGGTTCCGACCACCATCAGATCGGAGCCAATGCGGCTCGCGACCTGCTCGATCGCTCTGAACGGTGCGTTCTCCTGCGAAAACACCGAGACACGCGCCGCATTGAGTCCGGCCTTGCCAAGCAGGGTGTCGATCTCATCGGAAGCCAACTCTCGCAACGAGGGCTGAGACTTGCCCGCTTCGGATACCCCGGCGCCGGCCAGGTACGGCATTGCGCCGCGCGTGTGCTGGAGCGCATGAACGACAGAGGCCCTTGCACCTTCCAGCAACCCGAGTTCCTTGGTGACGTGCGCGACGCCGATAGACATGCGTGAGAGATCAGCCGCCAGAAGCACATGCTCGTACGGACCCGCCGCGTCGCGATTCACCACGAGCACGGGGCGGTCGGCTATTCGAATGACGCGCTCGGCGGTGGTGCCCCGGAAACTGTCGCCGAAGCGCCGGCGATAAGGTCCGAGCACGATGAGATCGGCATTCCACTTGATCGCGGCGTCCGCGATTGTTTGATGCGGTCTACCAGTGCGAACCGATATTTGGGCGCCATTGCCCGCGCGCGCGAGCTTGCGTGCGCGCACATCGAGCACGAAGCGGGCTCGCGCACCGCGGTGGCCGCTCGCGCGCGCGGACCCCGCCGTATCGACAACATGCAACAGAAGCAGTTGCGCACCCAGTCCCCGAGCAATGACGTCGGCACGCGACACCGCACGCTCGGAGCGCGTCCGCAGATCGGTCGCACACAACACTCGCGGACTAATCCTTCTCATATGCAGATCTTGCGGTCGAGCCTCGGGTCGAGTTTCGCTCACCCGATGAGTGAGCCCGACACAGTGAACGCTTTGCACATGGATATCGGTACGCTACCGCACACGCGCCACTCGAAGGAGAGTCCTTCAGCCCGACGTATTTCGCGAGCGGTCTTGCGACGACTGCGCTGGTGCGCAGTGCCATCGCCCTTTCCGATGTCACGTGTGAATATTCTTCGCTTGTCTGATCCGACAGCGACATCTACGCTCCAGCTCGACACTGCACGAGTCGAGCGGTGAATGAAACACCAGCCGTGTCAACCGCGTTTAACGCAGCGTTGGCAGGGCGCGCCTGCCCGGAAACCGATCTTCGCTATGACCGCGATAGGGATTCGCCGCCGCACCCTGCATGCAAGCGCGCTGGGATGTGTCGAAGATTTCAATGCGCCCGGCTACTACCCGGCACCCTGCGGGTACTCCGCTGAATACCAGGTTGTCTTGCCCTATGCGGGCGCTTTCGAGTGGCACGTCGGAGCCAAGTGCGTGTTGTTGGATGGCACTCGCGTGCTGTTCGTCAGTGCGGGGGAGGACTACGCCGACCGTCATGTTGCGGGCTGCGGGCATGACAGCATCATCATCACGCCACGCCTGTCCATGCTCCATGAATTGTGCAGGCCCGCCGGGCCATCTCGGCATCGCGCCTTTCAGCGCATTGCGGGATTGGCGACGCCACGCATGAGCTTGCGCAGCCATCGCCTGTTGCGCCTCGAGGCGTCGGGCAACGATCCGCTGGCCAGCGACGAACTGATGATCGCCCTGCTCAACGAAGCGCTCGGGCCGACGCAAAGAATTGCCGAAGCCTCGCCGCTGCGCGTCGTGGACGCGGCAAAGCAGTTCCTGCACGCACACCTCTGCGAACCTATCTCGCTCAACGAGATCGCCCAAGCAGTTCAGGTGTCGGCCGCTTACCTCACCGACGCTTTCACACGGTCGGAAGGCATCTCGCTGGGCCGTTACCGCATGCGGCTGCGGCTCAACCGCGCACTCGTCGATCTGCCGCGTTGTAAAGACATCACGGGGTTGGCCCTCGACCTTGGGTTTTCCAGCCACGCTCATTTCAGCGATGCCTTCAGGTCGCTCTACGGCCTGTCGCCGTCCGCCTTCAGGGCCGGGTGCGGGAAGCCGCGGCGCGCCGTTCGAGCAGCGCAGGCTTGCACGAATGCGGCGCACCAGCCCGAAACACACGCTGGCGCGCCGACCTAAAAACCATGGAAGCGGCGCTCGTGTCGCTTCGCCAAGATGCTCGCTGCAAATCGTCAAGCTGGCAACGAGCGACAGGGAGACCATCGATGAATCCCATGAAAATGTGCAGCGTAGTACTCGCCCTGGTGCTCAGCGGCGGACTCATGAGTCATGCCCAAGTATCGAGCGCGCAGACGGACACCCCGAGCGTCGGCTCGGCTGACGCGACCACCGCGCTGGACGACAACGATCATCGCGGTGGCTGTAAGTCGCAATCCGACTACGACGATGATCGCGCTCAGAATTGGACGCGCGGAAAGTGCACGAACTCGCGAGAACAACTGTTCGAGCAGGGCAAGGCGATCTTCCGCTTCGACACCTTCGGTGACGAAGACTACTGGGGCGGCAAGCTCGGGCTGCACAAGGCGATCGAAGGCGCCGCTCTCGGCGGTGTCGGCCCCGGTGTCAGTCCGAAGACGGCCCTGACCGTCGCCGGCTTGAAAGTCGACGTCGATGCTCTGCCGAGAGATCTCCAGGCGCAACTCAAGCGCGGCAAGGTCGACCTCGACAGTCCTGCGACGACGCTCGCGCTGCTGAAGCTGAATGCTGTCGTCGGCGTCAAGGGCTTTTTCAACAAGGGCGGCTCGCTCCGCTCCATCGGCATCACCTGCGCCATATGCCATACGGACGTGAACAACTCGTTCGCCGCGGGAATCGGCAAGCGGCCGGACGGCTGGCCGAACCAGGACCTGAACATCGGGTTGATCGTCTCGCTCGCGCCCAACCTGGCGCCGGCGGCCGAACAGATCCTCGGCGCAAGCGACCCAGCGACGATCGCGACGCTCAAGAAGGTGCTCCTGAGCTGGGGCCCGGGCTTCTACGACGCTGAGGTCAACATCGACGCGAAGGGCTTTCGGCCGGACGGCAAGTCGGCCGCGGTCCGGATCCCGGCCGCCTACGGCCATCTCGGCGAAAATCTCCACACATGGACGGGCGGCTTCGGCAACGTCACCTACTGGAATGCCTACGTCGCGAACCTCCAGATGCACGGCAAAGGCAACTTCAACGACGAGCGGTTCAACGATCCGGCCAAGTACCCCGCGGCGGTGAGAGGCGGCTTTTTCAAGCTCCGCCACACTCCCGACCAGGTAACGCCGAAGCTGGCCGCGCTCCACTACTATCAGCTCTCGCTGCAAGCACCGAAGCCGCCTAAGGGCAGCTTCAACGCCAGAGCGGCAGAACGTGGTGAGGCGGTCTTCAACGGCCAGGGCAAATGTTCGGAATGCCACATGCCGTCGCTCTACACCGATGCCGGCTACAACGCGCACACACCGACCGAGATATGCATCGATTCCTTCCAGGCCGACCGTGGACCGACGGGGGCGATCGGCAGCACCTACGTCACGCCGCAGCTCGAAGGCCTCTGGGCCCGGTCGAAGCGTGGCTTCTTCCACGACGGCCGGTTCCCGACGCTCCTGGCTGTGATCGACCACTACGATGCGTGCTTCACCCTCGGTCTGAGGCCGGATGAGAAGCGCGATTTGGTCGAGTTCCTCAAGAGCCTCTAGGTAAAGAGCTCGTTGGCGGAACGCTGCGCAGCCGACGTCATTCGCTTACGGTCGAAACTGCGTCCCATTGTAAGAGCCGTGATCATCCGTTCATCAGACCAGGTGCCTCGATCCACGTTGCTCGATCGATTCCCTGTGCCGAAAAATCTTGGCGTAGCGGCGGGCTCGCGTATCGAACGTGGACGGACGTGGCCGGCGCCTGCCGGCGCCACGCGCGTGAAGAAGTTCGAGATCTATCGCTACGATCCGGACAACGGCAAGAATCCTCGCCTCGATTCGTTCGAAGTCGATCTCGACGACTGCGGCCCGATGGTGCTGGACGTTCTGATCTGGATCAAGAACAAGGTCGATCCGACGCTCACGTTCCGTCGCTCGTGCCGCGAGGGCATCTGCGGCTCCTGCGCCATGAACATCGACGGGACGAACTGGCTGGCGTGCACGCGGTTTGTCTCCGAGACGCGCAAGCGCGCAACCGTCTACCCGCTGAACAACATGCGCATCATCAAGGACCTCGTTCCCGATCTGACGCATGTCTTTGCGCAGTACCGCCTCATTGAACCCTGGCTCAAGTCCGGCGCGCCAGCGCCCGACAGCGAGCGACTGCAGTCGCCCGCAGAGCGCAGCAGGATCGACGGCAACTGGGAATGCATTCTCTGTTTTTGCTGCACCTCAGGGTGCCCGAGTCACTGGTGGAACGCGGATCGCTTCCTCGGTCCTGCCGTCCTGCTGCAGGCGTGGCGCTGGCTGGTGGACAGCCGCGATGAGGCGACGGCGGAACGGCTCGACCAACTCGAAGACCCGTTCCGGCTCTATCGGTGTCACACGATTCTCAACTGCACGCGCACCTGCCCGAGGGGACTGAACCCGGGCCAGGCCATCGCCGGGATCAAGAAGATGCTGATTGAGCGCAAGAGCTGATGCGGCCACTCTCTCCTCATCTGCAGATCTACCGACCGCAGCTGACCTCCGTGCTGTCGTTCTCTCATCGGCTGAGCGGGATCGTAGTGGGGATGTGCGCTGTCGTACTGGTCGCGTTGTTGATTGCAGCGGCCAGCGGGCCGCGATCATACGATGCTCTGCAAGCCTTCATTCGAGCGTGGCCCGGGCAGATCCTGCTCTTCGCCGGCACCTTTGCCTTCTTCCTGCATCTGTGCGGCGGCATCCGGCATTTATTCTGGGACGCAGGCCGCGGCTTTGAGTTGCGGACGATCTACGCGTCCGGATGGACGGTCGTGGCGGCAAGCGTGATGCTGACCGTGATCGCCTGGATCGTCGGCTCGATGCTGTCGAGGTAACGCGATGGACAGACAACACATGCGTTCGCCG
Organism: Steroidobacteraceae bacterium; assembly: GCA_044866955.1. Classification (GTDB taxonomy): domain Bacteria; phylum Pseudomonadota; class Gammaproteobacteria; order Steroidobacterales; family Steroidobacteraceae; genus Steroidobacter. The sequence goes on along the minus strand of JBIOUH010000194.1, from coordinate 25,671 downwards.
CTCGGTCGCGCTGCGGGCCTGGGTTCCGCGAAGGAAGGTGTCGGGCACTGGTGGCTCGAGCGCGTGACCGCCGTCGCCCTGGTGCCGTTAACGCTCTGGCTGGTGGTATCGCTAATCCTGCTCACTGACAGCGACTATGCGACCTTCATCGCCTGGCTAAAGTCACCATTCGTGGCGCTGTCGATGCTACTGCTGTTGATCGCGCTGTTCACGCACCTTGCGCTGGGCCTGCAGGTTGTGATCGAGGACTACGTGCACTCCGGGGCGATGATTCCGCTGCTCGTGGCGATGCGCTTCGCCTGCGTGGCGCTGGCAGTCGCCGGCATGCTGGCCACGCTGCGTGTCTTCTTTGGAGGCTGAGCTCTTCACGCGACGCGCCTGAGCGGCTTCATGCGCCGGCAGACCTTCCTCGCTCATGCCTCCAGCTTCGCATCCATGGTGATCTTCGCCTTCATCAGCTTGGATACCGGACAGCCCGCCTTGGCTCTGTTGGCGATCTGCGCAAACTTTGCGGAGTCCGCGCCCGCGACTTTCGCGACCACATTGAGGTGGCTCGCGATGATCTCGAATCCGTCGCCGACTTTTTCCAGTGTCACGGCAGCATGCGTCTCGATCTTTTCCGCGGTCAATCCCGCTTCACCCAGCATCAGGGATAGCGCCATCGAAAAGCAGCCGGCATGCGCCGCGCCGATCAGTTCCTCCGGGTTGGTACCTTTGCCGTTTTCGAAACGTGCCTTGAAGCCATACGGTGCTTCATTCAAGACACCCGTCTCGGTTGAAATGGTGCCACCACCCTCTTTGAGGCTGCCTTTCCAGACGGCCCAGGCCTTCTTGATCATGGCTGATCCTCCTTCATGCGGACTCCACTGTAGATCTGCCTTGGAGTCTAGATGTTCACGGACATTTGGCCAGCGATGAATATTGACGCTGAACATCGCCATCCCCGATGGATACCGAACTCGCGCGCACTTTTCTCGTGGTAGTTGCCGCCAGCAGCTGCGTCGATCGAAGCTCTCGATGTGAAGGGTCAATATTCTTCGCTTGCCTGCCATAACGGCAGAGCGCATCGTACTGCGCAGGACTCGAGAACTCGCTGGCCACTCCGTCGTCGCACGATTCCCCGATCAGGCCGCCGCCGTGCCGCGCACGCCGTCCTGCATCCATACACTGCGCCAGCCGCATCGCGGGTGGGCCACTACGTTGTGGTGCGGCAGAAGGCGATAAGCAGGCGGGGGTAATGCAGGAGGTCTCAGAAGATGTCCGACCAGAATAGCGCGGAGCCCAGAGCGCCCGCAGAGCTCAGCCCTTCTCAGGATCAGTTGTCCCGCTGGTGGGTCCGCGCGGTCATCGCGACGCTGGTCATCGGGTTTTCCGTCCTGATCCTGCTGACGATCAAAGTTCATTACGACGCACCGCCCCACTCGCTGTCGTACCAGCTCATCACCTTCACCAGGTCGCCGTCGACGACCTTGGTGAGCTCGAGATCAACGACGGAGGCCCGTGAGTCGCCTATGCCTGTGGCAGTCCTCCGTGGTCGAGCTGCACTTGCAGTCTAGGGCCGCGCGGACGATTGAACAGCGATGAATATTGGCCGTGCGTATCGGGATCGCCGATGGATGCCGACTGCGCGACTGGCGAGATCACGACTTGCTCTGCTGCCTGATCTTTGCTTCCTAGATCGTGTCCAGAGCCAGGGCCGAATGCGCATAGGCGCCTCCCGCACGCATCTCCGCGGCGACCCAGATCGCCTCCATGATCTCTTCCGCGTTCGCGCCGTGCCGCAGTGCCGCCTTCGTGTGACCGCGGATGCAGTACGGACATTGCGTGACGTGCGCCGCCGCCACAGCGATCAGCTGCTTCGTCTTAGTAGGCAATGCACCTTCGGCAAAGACACTCTCGCTGAAAGCGGTGAAGGCATCATGGATGTGTGGCGCGAGCTTCTTGCGTGCTGCAGCGAGATCGGGTGTCGATTGTGGGAAGATGTCTTTGGTCATGATGCGCTCCTGGTCTGTTCGCCCGCCGTAACAGCGACCCTGGTTGATTGAGATGGTTCCGCAATCCTTCAATGCAAGCTCCCGCCGCCCGCGCATCCTCTCCGGCGTCCAACCTTCCGGCCGCCTGCACCTGGGTAACTATTACGGCGCTCTGAATCAGTTCATCCAGTTACAGAGCGAGGGCGAAGCGCTCTACTTCATCGCCAACCTCCACGCGCTGTCGACGGTGCACGACGCTCAGAGGTTGCGAGAGCACACGCTGGAAGCTGCACTTGCTTATCTCTCGCTCGGCCTCGATCCAGCCACGTCGATCCTGTTTCGCCAGAGCGATGTTCCGGAGATCACCGAGCTCTTCTGGATCCTCGGCTCACTCGTGCCGATCTCGCATCTAGAGCGCGCCCATGGCTACAAGGACAAGGTCGCCCGCGGGGTAGCCGCCAACTTCGGCCTGTTCACCTATCCGGTGCTGATGGCGGCCGATATTCTGGCGTTTGGTGCAGACCTCGTTCCCGTCGGCAAGGACCAGGCCCAGCATGTCGAGTTCGCGCGCGACTGGGCGACGCGATTCAACATGACGTTCGTCAAGCATTACGACCCGCAGGATCCACAAGCGAGTCAGCCGGAGCACGCGCCTGGAATCCTCAAGCTGCCGGGTGCCCGCGTACCGCAACACGCCGCAGTTGTACCCGGCACCGACGGACGCAAGATGTCAAAGTCCGCGCGTAACACGATTGAGTTGTTTGCAACGGACGCCGAAGTGCAGCGTCAAATCATGGGCATCAGGACGGATTCCACGGCACGCGAGTTGCCCAAGCCGATCGACAGTGCATTGTACGAGCTACTCGCGCTGATGGCCCCGCCCGGCGAGTTTGCCGAGCTAGACAAAAGCTGGAAGGCGGGTGGCACCGGCTACGCCGAGTACAAGAAAGCGCTGCTCGACTACTTCCATGCAACCTTCGACACGGCGCGGCGGCGGCGCGAAGAATTGCGCCGGGATCCAGCCGAAGTCGAGCGCATTCTCGCCGACGGCGCGCATCGCGCCCGACAGATCGCGGCCCCAATCATGGCGCGGGTTCGCCTGGCGACGGGCATTCGTTAACTGCAAACCAATGTCAGGATCGCCGCTACGCAATCCATTGCCGGCCGCGAATGTTCTGTAGTTGCCATGGGCTGTCGACATCGAGTTTCTCGGGGAACAGCTCGCCGCGACCCTGAAGCGGCGTCCAGTCTGTGAACTCTCCCGTGAGCTTCCCGAGATAAGGTTCGGCGATAGCCAGGCATTCCTCGTGATCCATCTGATCCGGCTCGACGAGTCCGCAGCGGGGATGCCGGATAGCCCAGACGGCTGCAGCCAACGCCCCCGCAACGACTTGCACGGTTGTCGCATTCGCGAACTCCAGGTGACGGCGTGCCTCCTGGATCGATAGCTGCGAGCCAAACCAGTAGGCGTTCTTCGCGTGACCGGCGAGCAGCACGCCCAGCTCATCCATGCCGTCCGCAATGTCACGACTCAAGCGGCGACTCGTCGGCTGCATCTTCCACCCGCGTCCTTCGAGCTCGAGCGCCGAAAGCATCCCGTCGTCGCACGGGTGATAGACGAACATGACTGTCGGGCGATACGCGAACCGATCGTGCTCACGCAGAGATAGGTAGTCTGCGATAGAGAAAACCTCATCGTGCGTGACGAGCATGCCCTGATAACCGCCCACCGATGGGGTCCAGCTACGAGCGAATGTGCCACCGCCGGGACGCGGCAAGTAGAGCGTGCCGGAGTCCGGTCCGTGCTGCCGTGCCCGCCGCGGCAGATTCAGCTCGTGCACGCCGATCGAGACCTCACTCGGCTGCATCAACTCGTCCACGAAGCCATCGATCGACCAGGTGTTGACGAACTCGCCGTGGCGCTTCGCGTGATCGCTGACCTGCGTATCGCGCTCGGCGACCTGAATGACCAACACCTCCAGATCGCGAGCGAGAGTCGCCCACTCCTCGCGCGAGACCGGTCGCGCCTCTCCCGCTCGCAATATGCGATCCAGATCGAGCAGAGCACGTTTGACGAAGTGGGAGACCAGGCCGGGGTTGGCGCCGTGATCGACGACGGCAGTCGGTGCGTCCGGACCCAACTCTGCCGCAAGTCGCAGCGCCTTCTCGCGAATCACGAAGTTCGTGCGCTGGCGCATCTCCAGCATCGGGTTCGCGTAAACGCCGGGCCACGGCTCGATCGACGTGTCGACATACAAGGCCTCCCTCTGCGCACAGAAGCTCACCAGGTCCAGGCTCGAGACGTTGACAGAAAGGTTCAGGAGAAGATCGCCGGCGTTGACGTGTCTGCCGAGAATACGACGATGATTCCTGGGTGTGAGATGTGCGTGCTCGAAGCGCGCCCGGCACTTCTGCGCTAGCCCCCTCCCTTGCTCGTCTGCCGACAAGACGAGGAGCCGTCCTTCGCCCTCGACCGGGATGTGGCGCCTGATGACAGGGAGGATGCCCTGGCCAATGCTGCCGCAGCCGATAATGATGATGCGGCCTGCGAAGTCGACCCGGCTCGAGTTGGAGGGTGACGACATTCGATCGGTCCTCACGCCTGCGGTCGTTTTTCCGGCAGGCAGCGCGGCGACGGGGCCGGCAAGCCTGCTCGCAGGCGCACCGTCAATCAGTCCGAGCTCCACCAGTCAACGAACTCACGGCAATCGATCCGTCCGTCGCGATCCGCGTCGACCTCGCGAAAACCTATTTGCATCTCCTCGATGGACATAGCTGCATCCAGCCCTTCGAGCAGCAATCTGAATTCTTCGAAATCGATGCGACCGTCGTGGTCGCGATCGGCAACGGCGAATTCCTCGACCAATTCGCGATGAGCTGCGGGATGACGTGTGTTGCGATCTGGCATGAGACGGTCCTCACTGTACACGTTGTAATTCCTTCCAATGCGTGAGGGTTCCGCCCCCTCACACCAGCAGTGTGCGAATGTCGATCTCGGATGTGAGCGTCTTGTGCACTGGGCACTTGTTCGCAATCTCGAGCAGCTGCGCACGCTGCTCGGCCGTCAGATCGCCGTGCAGCTCGACGTCGCGCTCGATGCCGTCGAGCATGCCGACCTTCGTGTCGCAGTGCGCGCAGTCGGTCGCATGGATCTTCGCGTGCCGCAGCCGTACCGTCACGGCCTCCAGTGGCCACTGCTTACGGCGTGCATAGAGAGACAGGGTCATGGACGTGCACGCTCCGAGCGCACTGATGAGAAGGTCGTAGGGGCTCGGCCCTGTGTCGCCTCCGCCGAGCGCCCTCGGTTCGTCTACGACCAAGCGATGGCCAGCTACCATTACTTCCTGCGCAAAACCCTTGGCGCTCCCGTGGACGACCACCTCCCTGAGTTCAGATGCGAGTCGAGGCTTTGCTGTCTCATCGCTCATGATGCAACTCTCCCATGCAGCAGTTTGAAGCCGATCTGTGTACCCATGCCGAGCCCGTATCCGAGCTGGATGTTGAAGTAAGCGAGCGGTTCGAGCAGCCTCGCGTTCTTCAGCGGGCCCGCGTCCACGGGATCGAAGCCGATGCCGCCCGCGAGGTCCATGACCTGTCTCCTCGATGGCTCGTCATCGCCGGCAACGAAAGCGGTGAGTCGCTGATCTGCGAGCTTGCCGCTCTCCATATGCTGCGCGAAGACCGTGTTGAACGCCTTCACGACGCGAGACTTGGGCAGCTTCTTCTGAAGCTCCTCAGCGCCGCTGGTCGTGAAACCCACGGCAAGATTCATGTTGGCATCGAGTGCGTTGGTCGCGTCGACGACGGTCTTGTCCGCAAACACGTTTCCAGCCGCCTTGACGACGTCATCGATCGCGCCAAAGGGCACGGCCAGGATGACCAGCTCTGCCGACGTGGCCGTATCGCGGATGGCTGCGGTGTCTTTTCCAACGGCTCGCACCTGGTTACCCGCACGCTCGAGTCCGCGAGCGAGCGCGCTACCTACATTTCCGTTTCCAATGATTGCGATGTTCATCTGACGATCTCCTATGTTCTGTTCATCTGGCTTGTGACGGCTGCGCCCTGTCGCGCATCCACACTGAATCTGCCGGGCCCAAGCAGTTCGACGGCAAGCGCGCCGAACAGGAACATGCCCTGAAGCTCCAGTGCCCAACCACCGCTCGGTCCGATTGCCAGGAGCTCCGAGGTATGAGCCAGCCCGATTGCGAAAAGCATGTTCAGGGCGATGAGAGCACCGCCGATTCGCGTATGCCAGCCGGCGATCACCATCAGGGGTGCGACGATTTCGCCGACATAGACACCGTAAGCAACGAATGACGGCAGACCGGCCTTGACGACCACGTCTGTAATGAAGTCGATCCCGCCGGTCAATTTCGCGACGCCGTGAAAGAGAATCAGGACGCCAAGCGCGATGCGCAGGGCAAGCTTGCCGACATCCTCCTGGTTGATGCGTCCGCTCGCGTGTGTGTAACTGCTCGCCTCTATGTAACTCGACATGATTGCACGCTCCTGATTCTTAATAGCCCACAGTAAGTCGCTCACGTGAATGCGCTGGCCGCTCGAGCTCGTCGATCATCGCCACCGCGTAGTCCTCTAGAGAACCGCTCGCGCCGATGAGTGCGACCGTCATGGCTGCGCCGCCGGCGAGAAGAACTGCAGCGGATGGCAGATCGCAGCAACGTTGTCGTCGGACAGATCTGTCGAATCCGTACCGTGCCGCAAGTGAGTTCTGAGTGTGTTCCCGGAGGCGCCCACGCCCCACGCGAACGAATCCATCGACAGCATTCCGTAAGTCATGCCGCCATCGATCGCAATCACTTCATCGACATCGCTTGCCGCCCCGAGCGCAACCAGCAACGGTAGGAAGTGTTCTTCCGTCGGATGTGCGCGCGCGGCATGCGGAGCCTGACTTCGATAGGCGAGCAGCCGCTCGGTCTCCTTTCGGATCACGGCTTCGCGCACCCACTGCGCGAATTCTTCCGCGTATTGTGCGGAGGCCGCTGCACGACCAGCAAACTCGTATAGGTTGTGCGTCAGACTGCCCGAGCCGACTATGAGTACACCGCTCTCTCGCAACGGGGCCAATGCTCGTCCGAGGTCGAAGGCTCCCCTCGTATCGAGATCCTGCGGCATCGATACTTGAAACACCGGCGTGCTTGCATCGGGGAACAGGTGTCGCAGCGGCACCCACGCGCCGTGATCGAGACCGCGCGTCTCATCGAGTGTCACTTCCACACCTGCGCGCTGCAGCAGCAGTGCTGCACGCGCAGCGATCTCGGGCTGACCTGCCGCGGGATATCGCAGCCGATAAAGCTCAGGTGAGAACCCGCCGAAGTCGTGAATCGTTTCGGGGGCAGGCGTCGTCATGACATGGACGTTCCGCGTCTGCCAGTGCGGAGAAATCACCAGAACAGCCTGGATTGCAGCCAGGCGCTTGCCCAGTTTTTCCAGCTCCGGCCCAAGCACGCCCGGCTCGCTAGCGAAGGTCGGCGCGCCATGAGAGATGAAGAGAGCCGGAGCTTTGCTGCCTTGTGTGTCGTGCAAAACCATGGACAGAAGGTTATTGCATGCGTCTTCTGTGATAAATATGGCTCCGCGGGATTGATAGTCACGTTTTTCGGGACAATCTTCATGAGCAAAATCCAGGAGATGAGCAGCTTTGCGGCAGTCGTCGAAGCGGGGAGTTTTGTGGCAGCCGCGGACGTAACCGGTCTTTCGAAGACCGCCGTGTCGCGCCACATCAGCAACCTCGAGCAGCGACTCGGCGTGCGCCTGCTCCAGCGGACGACTCGTCGCCTGTCGCTTACCGATGAAGGTCGAACGTTCTTCACGCGCGTCAAGGACGTGTTGGGCTCCATCGACGAAGCGGAGTCCGAACTGACTGCGCGATCTGTAGAGCCCAGCGGACTGGTGCGAGTAAATGCACCGCTGACCTTCGGCACGATGCACCTCGCGCCGCTGTGGGGTCCCTTTCTGGACGCCAATCCGAAGGTATCGCTGGAGATCACGTTGAGTGATCGGGCCGTCGATCTCGTGGAAGAAGGCTATGACCTTGCCGTGCGCATCGCGACTTCCGCGGGCTCGAACGTCGTCAGTCGCAAGCTGGCGTCGACGAAAGTTGTGCTGTGCGCATCACCTCGCTATCTCAAAAAGCACGGCACCCCGAAACATCCTCGCGATCTGGCGCATCACGCGCTCATCTCCTATACGTACTGGTCGGGCGGAGATGAGTGGACGTTCAGCGGCCCGCAGGGTGCAGTCAGCGTGAAAGTCCGATCGCGCATTCATGCGAATAACGGCGACACGTGCAGAAGCGCTGCACTCGCTCATCAAGGCATCATCCTGCAACCGGATTTCCTCATCGGCGACGATCTGCGGGCCAGGACGCTCGTCGAGTTGCTGCCCCAGTTCCGCTCGGTCGAGCTGGGCGTTCATGTCGTCTATCCCACGCGCAAGCATCTGCCGCTGAAGCTGCGCCGCCTGATCGACTTTCTGGTGGCGGCGTTTCGCTCGCCCTCCTGGCAGTAGCGGCGCAGTGCATTCATTGGCGTTCCGGACGGACGCACGCGCATCCTGACCGTGCTCGACGTTAGAAGCTAGGGAACGCTGGTGAGTGACGCGCGTATAGTGCCGAGGCAGCTATCTGCTTCATGCACGTAGGAGCGAGCCGTCATGGCCGTCACCATCGAGAGCAGGTACTCGAGATCGATCCACCCGCTTCATGCCGTATTGCTCGCGGGCACGGTTCCCCTGTTCCTTTGCGCGACACTCAGCGATGCCGGGTACGCATCCACGTACGAGATCCAGTGGAGCAACTTTGCGTCCTGGCTCGTCGTTGGCGGTCTGGTCTTCGGCGGCATCGCACTGATCTTCGCGATCGCTGACCTGAGCCGTCCAGCTCGACGTGCTCCTGGCATCGGCGTTTATGTGGCCCTGCTGCTTGCCACCTGGGTGGTGGGCTTCTTCAATGCTCTCATGCACGCGCGCGATGCGTGGGGGAGCATGCCTGGCGGCCTGGTCTTGTCAGTCATTGGCACCGTGCTCGCGTGCGTCGCGACATGGTTCGGCTTTGCTACGCCGCGCTTCGGGAGAGTGAAATGAAGCGCTCCTGCATGCTTGCTGCCGGAGCAATGTCAGCGCTGCTCGGCGGGTGTAGCGGCCATACTGAATCTTTGCAGTACGGTCCGAACCCACAGCTCCCGCAGCCCGAGCGCGGGCTGCTGCCCAACATGACTATCGCTGAGCCCGCGGACTGGGGTGATCAGCGACCCACCGTACCGGAAGGCTACGCGATCAGCGCCATCGCCACCGACCTGCAAATTCCCAGGCAGACGCTGCTTCTGCCCAATGGAGACATCCTCGTGGCAGAAGGAAGAGGCGGCAACGCGCCCGAACTCAAGCCCAAGGACATGATCGCCAGCCACATCAAGGCGAAGGGGACCAGTTCCGTGAAGAGCGGCGATCGCTTGACCCTGCTGCGCGATGCGGACAGCGATGGTGTGTACGAAGTGCGCACGATATTCGCCGACAATCTCAACGCGCCGTATGGTCTCGCACTCGTCGACGACAGCATCTTTGTCGCCAATCAGGATGCGCTCGTGCGATTCGACTACCGTGATGGCGAGACCAGAGCCGCCGCACCGCCCGTGAAAATCACAGACTTGCCGTCAGCGATCAATCACCATTGGACGAAGGCCTTGGCAGCCAGCGCCGATGGTCAGTTCCTTTACGTGGGGATCGGCTCGAATAGCAACATCACCGAGCGCGGCATGACAGTCGAGGTTGACCGCGCGATGGTATGGCAGATTGATGCGCGCACTGGAGCCCACAGGCCGTATGCCACAGGCCTACGCAATCCCACCGCGCTCGCCATCCAGCCCGGTACGGGTCAGCTCTGGGTAGTCGTAAACGAGCGCGATGAGATCGGTCCCAACCTGGTCCCGGACTACCTCACCTCCGTGCGCGAAGGTGCATTCTACGGCTGGCCTTACAGCTACTGGGGCCAGAATGTGGACACACGCGTGCGGCCGCAGGATCCGCACAAAGTCGCATCTGCGATCGCACCAGATTACAGCCTCGGATCACACGTGGCAGCGCTCGGCCTCGCCTTCTCTACTCCAACAATGGGTGAGTCGTTCGCAGACGGCGCGTTCGTCGGCGAGCATGGAAGCTGGAACCGTGCTGATCCAGTCGGCTACAAGGTGGTCTTCGTACCATTCCGCGATGGTCGTCCGTCGGGCCAGCCACTGGACTTCGTCAGCGGCTTTCGCGGCAGTGACGGGAAGACTCGCGGCCGTCCCGTCGGCGTGACTGTGGATCCGCGCGGTGCACTCATCGTGGCGGACGACCTGTCGAACACGGTGTGGCGTGTTACCCCAGTCCGAAATGCAAAGTGATAGCGGCAAGCATTCTTGTTCTAAAGCTCATTTCTTCCTTCATCACTCGATCGAGCAACCGGCAGGCCCCAGCCGCGCCAGATCGCAAGCACTCGCAGTGCAAAGCAAACGCTGGCCGCGCCAATAGCAGTTGGAACTGCCGGCCAAGACAGCCGTTGCCCAACGACGACTAGTGCGGAGCCGGCAAGCGCCGCGACGGCATAAAGGTCGCGCTGAAGCACGGCTGGCGTACGCGCGACCAGAAGATCGCGCATGATGCCTCCGCCTATGCCGGTGAGCATGCCGAGCAACGCGGCCATCAGTGGGTTCAGGTGAAAAGCAAGTGCTTTCGTGGTACCCGCCACAGCAAAGAGCGCGAGGCCGGCAGCGTCGAACACCAAAATCGGCGTGTGCAGCCGCGAGATGGGCGAGTACCAGAAGAATATCGTCAGTCCGGCCACGATCGCGACCGTGCAGTAGCGCCAGTCACTGATCGCCGCCGGCGGCACCGAGCCGATCAGAAGATCTCGCATGATTCCGCCCGCGCTGGCTCCGGCAAAAGAAAGCACCAGCACGCCGAAGATGTCGAGCTTGTGCCGAACACCCAACATCGCCCCGCTGATCGCGAAAACGAACGTGCCGGCAAGATCGAGTACGAGCAGGAGCTCTCGAACCTTCATTTCGCCAGCCAGGCAAGTGCGCCAACGATCATGGCTTCGACGCCCGCCTGCAAGGTCGGGTGAATTACCGGCGCGAACAAAGGGCTGTGATTGACGGGCAGATCATTTACCCGCCCTTCTGCCTGCGCCTTGGCGTAGACCTCAGGATCAGTGCCGCCGACGAACCAGTAAACGGAAGGCACGTTCCATGCGGTTCCGAAGCAGCCGAAGTCTTCGCTGGCGGGTGCCGGCCCCGAGTGACGAACGCGATTGGCCGGAAAGTAGTGGCGCAGAGCTTCCGCGACACGTTCGCTCGACTGCTTGTCGTTGACGTTGAGTGGATAGCGATCGAGCGGCGTAATCTCCGGCGGGCGCGGCGCGCCCGACGCCGCAGCTTCAGCATTTGCGATTCGTTCAATCGCGCCCAGCACGTGCTTTCGCACACCTTCATCGAACGTGCGCACGTTGAGCTTGATGACAGCCTCATCGGGAATCACATTCGCCTTCGAGCCGGCTTGCAACACTCCCACGGTCACCACAGCGGCCTCCGTTGCGGCCACTTCACGTGCAACGATCGTTTGCAGTCGCAGAACGACGGCCGCCGCCATGACAATGGGATCGATACTTGCCTGTGGCATTGAGCCGTGGGCGCCACGGCCGAACAGCCGGATTTGCAGACTGTCGGCGGCAGACGTGATCGGGCCGGCGCTGCCGGAGATCGTGCCTGCGGGTCCAACCATCACGTGCTGCCCAAGTACGACATCGGGCTTGGGAAATCGATCGAGCAAGCCGTCCGTGATCATTGCACGCGCGCCTTGCGCCGTCTCCTCGCCAGGTTGAAAGACCGTTACCAGAGTGCCTCTCCACGCATCTCGCCGCTGCGAGAACAACGCAGTCACGCCCATCAACCATGCGACATGCATGTCATGGCCACACGCATGCGATACCGGCACTACGTTCCCGTTCGCGTCCTCGGCTGTGACTGTGCTTGCATAATCGAGGCGTGTCGCTTCGCGTATCGGTAGCGCGTCCATGTCAGCGCGGAGCATGATCGTTGCGCCGTCCCCGTTTCGCAGTAGCCCGACGACGCCGGTCTTGCCAACACCGCTCGTCACATCGTAGCCATTCTCCTGAAGGTGTTTTGCGGCAATACCCGCGGTACGGTTCTCCTGCATCGATAGCTCGGGATGAGCGTGAAGGTCCTTATAGGCAGCCTCGAGTGCTGGAAGCAGCCCGGGCAGCTTGGCCGTGATGCGATGGGCTGATTCGACTGGCGTCGCGTGCATGGTTTCATCCCCCGAGCGGTAGCGTCCGCATCAAGATACCACTCGATTTTCGCGAGGAGCATGGTGAGGGGAACGCGCGTGCATCTCGAACGTTGGGAAATTCTCGGACGGCCGCTTCTCGCGGCTTCTCGAGGAAACACTGAGTGCACTCGCAACAAGGCGGCACTTCTATTGGGAGATGCGCCATGACGACATACCAAGTCGGTTATCTGATCGGCAGCCTCGCGAAGCAGTCCATCAACCGCAAGCTAGCCAGGGCGTTGATCCGCCTTGCGCCGGAAACCCTGAAATTCTCGGAGATTTCGTTCCGCGAGCTGCCGCTGTACAGCTATGACTATGACGACAACTACCCGGAGGTGGCGCTCGCGTTCAAGGCGGCGATCAAGGGTTCCGACGCCATTCTGTTCGTGACGCCCGAATACAATCGCTCGATCCCCGGCGGACTGAAGAACGCGATCGACTGGGCGAGCCGCCCCTACGGCTCAAATGCCTTCACCCGCAAACCGTCCGCTGTGATCGGCACCTCGCCCGGCGCAATCGGCACGGCAGTCGCCCAGCAGAGCCTGAGGAGCGTGTTGAGCTTCTGCAACGCGCCGCAAATGAATGCGCCCGAAGCGTACATCCAGTTCACGCCCGGCATGATCACCGACGATGGTGAAGTGACTGTCGAGTCGACCGAAGCCTTCCTGCGCACCTACATGAAGGAATTCCACGACTTCATCACGCGTGTCCGGCTCGCCCTGCCGCCAGAGGATTGATGCCTCAGCCGTGAGGCACGACCGCTACATCGCAAGTGGCCCGCTCCAACACGAGTCGGGTCACGCTGCCCAGAATGTGCTCTGACAGCCACGACCTGCCCTGCTTTCCCATTACGATCAGCGTGCATCGAGTCGCGGCGGCACGCTCTTTGATCAGCACGCGTGCATCGCCGATCTGCACAGTCGCAAGTACGGTGCGTTCCTGCAGACCGGCAGTCAACTCTGCCATGCTGGCATTCGCCTCCCGCTGCAGTTCATCGGAGTAAGCCTCGATCCCCTCGTCGCTGACGCCCGCGCTCCGCAGCCTTCCGGTTAGCGAAGAATCGAGCGCGTGCAACACATGCAGCGTCGCGGCGGGCGCCACCTCGGATGCGAACCGCAGCGCGGGTGCCGAGTAATCGGAGAAGTCGACCGGCACCAGCACGTTCTCGTAAGGGATCTGCGGATCCTGCTTTGCCACGAGCATGGGGCACTCGATCATCCGCGCCATCCGCTCCGCAGTGGAACCTATGATGAAGTCGCGGATCGGATTCACACCGCGCGCGCCCAGGACCATCAGGTCGCTGCTCGCTGAAGCGGCCAGAATCTCGTCCATCACCCGACCTTCTCGCAACAACCGGTCATTGACTACGCCGCCGGCGGCCACGATGTCGGCGGCAAGCGAAGCGAGTGCACGTTCGGCGTCGAGCCGCAGCGGCGGGTCCACATCGAGTGCTGGCGAGCGGCGCTTCAGCGCCAGGACTGGCGAGCTATCGATCACGTGTAAGAGATGCAACGCAGAGCCATGCTCCTTTGCAAGCGCTCCAGCACGCCGGGCTGCTCGATGCGCGGAAAAGGAGAAGTCGCTCGCGGCGACGACGGTGCGGATGGGGCTCGCCATGGTCGCTCCAGAGGTGCGCTGATCGGTTGATACGGCCCCGCAATCGTGCCGCCGCCGAGTCCGAACGGCAACCTGCCGCGGGGGAAGGCTTCAAATCGCGCGCATGCGATACTTCGCCGATCATGAGTTTGAGCCTGATCGTACTCCTCCCCTTCGCAGGCGCGCTGATCGCGGCCTTTCTACCGGCAAATGCGCGCAACGCGGCAAGTTGGCTGAGCGGTCTCGTCACTCTCGTCTGCACGATCCTGGTCGTGCGCTTGCATTCCAGCCTCACCGGCGCGGAGACAGTCATACGGGAGCGCCTGAGCTGGGCTCCGCAACTCGGTCTCGAGCTGTACCTGCGCATGGACGGCTACGCATGGTTGTTTGCATTGCTCGTCGCTTTCATGGGCATGCTGGTCGTGCTTTACGCACGCTACTACATGTCCCGCCAGGACCCCGTCCCGCGGTTCTTCTCCTTCCTGATGGCGTTCATGGGCGCGATGCTCGGCACGGTGCTGTCGGGAAACCTGATCCAGCTCGTTATCTTCTGGGAGCTGACGAGCCTCACATCGTTCATGTTGATCGCCTACTGGTATCACCGTGCCGACGCCAGGCGTGGCGCACGGATGGCGCTCATCGTCACGGCAACAGGCGGAATGTGCCTGCTGTTGGGCATGGTGTGGCTGGGCAGCATCGCGGGCGGATTCGACCTCGACACGGTCCTTGCCAGCGGGGCCAAGATTCGAGCACATGAGCACTACCCCGTCGTACTGACGCTCATTCTCCTGGGCGCACTCACCAAGAGCGCGCAGGTGCCCTTTCACTTCTGGTTGCCCAACGCGATGGCTGCACCGACGCCGGTGTCGGCGTACCTGCACTCGGCGACGATGGTCAAGGCAGGTGTGTTCCTTCTGGCGCGCCTCTGGCCGGCGCTGGCTGGCACTTCGGAATGGTTCTGGATCTTGTGCACGCTCGGACTGGGCTCGCTGCTGCTCGGAGCCGTCGCAGCGCTCTTTCAGCGCGACCTCAAGGCAGTGCTGGCGTACTCGACCATCAGCCATCTGGGCCTCATAACGCTGCTACTGGGGATGAATAGTGCCCTGGCACTGGTTGCCGCGGTCTTTCACATGATGAATCACGCCACATTCAAGGCTTCGCTGTTCATGGCCGCGGGCATCGTCGACCATGAAACAGGCACACGCGACATGCGACGCCTCAGCGGTCTGTCGAAAGCGATGCCGATCACCGCCGGCGTCGCGCTCGTTGCATCCGCCGCTATGGCAGGCGTGCCCTTGCTGAACGGATTTCTATCCAAGGAAATGTTCTTCGCTGAGACGATCTTCGCCGGTCAAGGGCCGCTGATTCGAATTGGATTGCCTGCGATCGCTACGCTGGCAAGCATGTTCAGCGTGGCGTACTCGGCTCGCTTCGTCCACAGCGTGTTCTTCGGGCGCGCAACTGGCGACCTGCCGCGAGCGCCGCACGAGCCGACACGCGGAATGCTGGCGCCAAGTGCCCTGCTGGTTTTCGCGTGTTTGTTGGTTGGCATACTGCCGGAACAGACGATCGGGCCAGGTCTGCGCCTTGCAGTGACATCGATCCTCGGCACTGCAACGCCGGAGTTCAGTCTGAAGATCTGGCACGGCTTCACCACCCCCGTGCTCATGAGCGTGCTCGCACTCGCAGGGGGAGGTTCTCTGTATGCGGTTCTCTACCGTCGTAGCGAACGCTCGATGGCCACCGTCCCGTGGCGTCCGCCTGTCGATGGCAAGCGCGCGTTCGACATCATGATGGTGTTGATCGTTCGTGTGTGCGAGCGCCTGACCGCAGTGATATCGTCGCGCCGGCTCCAGGTTCAGTTGCTACTGATCGTCGTCGTCGCGCTCGCTACTGCCGCGGCACCGCTCTTGGGTTGGAGCCTGCCGCCAGGACTCGCGCTGACGCACATCGATTCAGTCTTCGTCTTGCTGTGGCTCATCGGCGCAGCGTGCGCGATTGGGGCAGCCACTCAGGCGAAATACCACCGGCTTGCCGCGCTCATCATGGTCGGTGGCGCGGGCCTGGTGACCTGTCTGACATTCGCCTGGTTCTCGGCGCCAGATCTGGCGCTTACGCAGATCGCGGTCGAGGTCGTCACGACAGTGCTGTTGCTGCTCGGATTGCGGTGGATGCCACGACGGACCGAGCGCGACGAACTACGTCGCAAGTCGTTCCAGGCGCGGGCGCGCCGAGCGCGGGATCTGGTGGTCGCCATCATTGCAGGAGCCGGCATCACCGGCCTTGCGCTCGTAACCATGCTGCGTCCCCCGGTTGAAGTGCTGAAACCTTTTTTCCTCGAGCGCGCGCTACCGGACGCGGGCGGACGCAATGTCGTGAACGTGATCATCGTCGACTTTCGAGGCTTCGACACACTGGGTGAAATCACCGTGCTGAGCATCGTAGCCCTGACCGTGTACGCACTGCTGCGTCGCTTCCGTCCCGCGCCAGAGAGCCGCGGCATGCCTCGCGCCCAGCGGGAAGACGAGGCGCGAGCGGCGCTTGCATCGGGCGAAGGCTTGCCTGGCGGCTACTTGCTCATCCCGGCAGTCTTCGGGCGGATGCTCATGCCCGTGGCGGGCATCGTCTCCGTCTATTTTCTGCTGCGCGGTCACAACGCTCCGGGCGGCGGATTCGTAGGCGGCCTGATCATGGCGACCGGCATCATCGTCCAGTACATGACCAGCGGCGTCCTCTGGGTCGAATCGCGGCTGCGCATACATCCGCATTACTGGATTGCGCTCGGCCTGCTGGCCGCGGGTATCGCGGGGGTCTCGGCATGGTTCGTGGCCGCGCCTTTCCTGACGAGCGTCGAATGGGACCTCACCCTCCCCTTGTTGGGCTCTGCGCACCTGTCGACGGTGTTGTTGTTCGATCTGGGCGTCTACATGGTCGTCGTCGGAGCGACCGTCCTCATGCTGATTGCGATTGCACACCAGTCGTTGCGTCAGTCTCGAAAGTCGTTGTCCGCAGATGAGCGTGACGAGATCGCGGTCATCCCGGCGCTAGAGGCGGATCGCTGATGGAGCTCATCCTTGCGCTCGCCATAGGCGTGCTCACTGCATGCGGCGTTTGGCTGATTCTGCGGCCCCGCACGTTCCAGGTGATCATGGGTCTCGTACTGCTGACTTACGGCGTCAACCTCTTCATCTTTGCGATGGGGCGCCTGATTGCCAACCGCCCGCCGATCCTCGACGGCCGGCCAGCGGAAGCCGCGCTGTACGCCGATCCCGTGCCGCAAGCCCTCATTCTCACCGCCATCGTCATCAGCTTCGCCACCACCGCGCTTTTTCTCGTGCTCCTGCTGGCAGCACGCGGGTTGACGGGCACGGATCACGTCGACGGCAAGGAGCCCGGTTAGTGATCGCTCTGCTGGAGCACTTGCTGATCGTCCCCATCCTCGCGCCACTGCTGGTGGGCGCGATGCAATTGTTTCTCGGGGAGCACCGGGGGGCGCGAATCTTGTGCTCCCTGGCCTCGGTGCTAGTGCAGGCCGCAGCTGCACTCACATTGCTGTACATGACCACCGACGCCATGCCGGACATGTGGACAGAGGGTGTCGGCGTATACGCGATCGGCTCCTGGCCTGCGCCGTTCGGAATCGTCCTCGTCGTCGACCGGCTATCGGCGCTCATGCTCTTGTTGACTTCGCTGGTAGCGCTTGCCTCGCTCGTGTACTCCCTGGCTTATTGGGATCGCGTGGCGCCAGCGTTTCATTCGCTGTTCCAGTTCCTGCTGATGGGCGTGAACGGCGCCTTTCTGACCGGTGACCTGTTCAACCTGTTCGTCTTCTTTGAAGTGCTGCTCGCATCCTCCTACGGACTTCTTCTGCATGGCTCTGGCGTCGGCCGCGTCAAGGCGAGCCTGCACTACATCACAGTGAACCTGCTCGCGTCGTTCCTGTTCTTGATCGGCGTCGCCATGATCTATGGCATGACCGGCACGCTGAACATGGCAGATCTCGCCGGCCGCATCATGCTGCTGGCACCTCACGACCGCGCGCTGTTCGAGTCGGGCGCGGCCATCCTCGGGGTGGCATTTCTGATCAAGGCGGGTGCGTGGCCGCTGAACTTCTGGTTGCCGACAACCTATACAGCGGCAAGCTCGCCGATCGGCGCCGTGTTCTCACTGTTGACGAAGGTGGGCGTGTACGCCGTGCTGCGAGTGGGCACTGTGCTCGCCTCCGGCAATGAGCAAACTTCATTCATAGATGTCGGACTCTTCTACGGCGGAGCTGCGACCATCGCATACGCGGTCGTCGGCATGCTGGCCTCGCGCCAGCTGGGTCGAATCGTCAGCTACTGCGTCGTGACTTCGACTGGCTTGCTGTTCATGGCTCTGGGCCTGCAGATCGACGCATTGACAGGACCGGTCATCCTGTACCTGGTGAGTTCCGTGCTGGCCACCAGCGCATTCTTCATGGTGAATGGCCTGGCGCAGCGGACACGCACCAATCGCATACGTGAAGCTGCCGATGTTGCACCGCTGCCCGACATCACCTACGTCGGTTTCGGCATCACGCAGCAGGACCCGCTCTCTCCCAAAGATGAGGTGGGTATCGCCATCCCCGCAGCAATGGCATTTCTGGGCCTGGCGTTCATTTGCTGCGCGCTGCTCGTGGCGGGTCTGCCGCCGCTGTCCGGTTTCATCGCAAAGTTCGCCCTGCTGCGCACGGCCGTCAGCCACAGCACGGACTCCGGAATCGGCTGGCACGCATGGGCATTCTGCGCGGCGCTGATCACGACGGGAGTTGCGACGATGATTGCGCTGACTCGCGGCGGGTTGCGTCTCTTCTGGACTTCCCAAGGCAGGACAACGCCGCGGCTGCGCATCATCGAGGCGGGTCCGGCGGCGTTTTTGATCCTGCTGTCCGTGGCGATGACTGCAGGGATCGGCCCAGTCATGACCTACCTCGATTCGGCGGCGCGATCACTGCATTCACCGGACGTCTACATTCGTGTCGTGAACGGCACGAGAGAGGCTGCTCCATGAGACAGGTGCCGCTTTACCTGACCTTCACGCTCGTCGGGATGTGGTTGCTCCTCAACGCGGAGCTGAGCGTGATGTCGATCGCGTTTGGCGCGCTCCTGGCTCTGCTGCTCGTACTCGCAATTGCACAACTGCGGCCCGTGCGGCCACGCCTGCGTCACCTGCATCTCGCCATCCCGCTCGTAGCCACACTGCTGGTGGACATCGTTCAGTCGAACCTGGGGGTTGCACGCGTCGTCCTTGGACTGACGCGCAATCGGCAGGTTCGCAGCGGCTTCATCGACATTCCCCTCGAGCTCAGCGACCCCCACGGGCTGGCGATTCTGGCAGTCATCGTGACCTCCACGCCTGGAACTTCCTGGGCAGGAGTAGCGCCGGACGGCCGGATGCTCCGTTTGCACATGCTCGACATCAGAAATGAGGACGAGTGGATCCGTTCGTTCAAGCAGCGATACGAACGGCGCTTGATGAGGATTTTCGAATGAGCGCCGTGTTCGGCTATGCCTTGTGGTTTGCGCAGGCCTGCATCGCAATCGCCATGTTGAATGGGATCGTCCGCATGTACATCGGACCGGCAGCTCAGGACCGGGTGCTGGCATTCGACTCCATATATATGAACGGGATGCTGATGTTGTTGACGCTCGGAATGAGCTCGATGTCGACGGCGTATTTCGATATGGCGCTGTTGATCGCGCTGTTCGGTTTCGTAGGGACGGTGGCGCTGGCGAAATTCCTGCTGCGCGGTGAGGTCATCGAACCATGACCGCTACATTACCGCTCTGGGTGACGATTCCCGGAACCGTTTTGCTCGTCCTCGCCGGCCTGACGACGCTCATCGGTTCATTCGGACTGTTGCGCTTGCCGGATTTCTTCTCGCGAATGCACGGACCATCGATGACGAACACGCTTGCGGCCGGCGCAACTCTGGTCTCTTCAATGCTCGTGTCGTCTGCGATCGCCGAGCGCCCGATCATTCACGAGCTGCTGATCACCTTATTCGTTAGCGTGAGCGCGCCGATCACTGGCATCATGCTGCTTCAGGCGGCGCTGTACCGAAACAAAGCGCGGCGCAGCGATGATGTCTCGGCGGAGGGGAACAGCACGTAGCCTGTCATGCGCGCCTGCAGCAGGCGCACCGAGCCTCAACACGGCTGGCCTGTGTGGAACTACCAGCACGTCGCACAGGGCTGTGCGCAGCAGTCGGTCGGCGACACTGCCGACCAGGAGTCGTTTGAGAAGGAACCATCGGCTCGCTCCGATAGCCAACAGCTCCGGTCGCTCGTATTCGAGCACGGCGCGGATTGCAGCCGCTGGAGGTTCGCTACGCACGATCGTGCGAGTGCTCTCGAATGGCAGACCGGCATCCGCGATCATGGTCTGCAGTCGTTGCCTGGCGTGCTCCTGGGAGTTGCGCTTGTACAGCCCGATCGTCGACTCATCGAGGCCGACCGTTTGCATCATACCGTCGTACGACGGTTGAACCGCATGGACCACAGCTACTGATGCTCGCTCCAGCGCGCCCAGACGGACGGCTGTGCGAATCATCGGCACGGATGCACTGGACAAGTCGGTGGCAATTGCCACATCGCGATAGCCACCTTGCACTTCGCGGCGCACTACGAGGACCGGCCGTTTCGCCGTTCGAACGAGGCGCTCGGCTGTCGTGCCGACAATCGATTCGAGGCGACGCGACTTCGGCGCGGCCACTACGATGAGATCTGCATCCCACTCACGCACTGACGCGGCAATGATCTCCAGGACGTTACCCCGGCGGACGACGACATCGATGAAGCCTGCTGCGGAGCCGAATGCCCGATCGGCCTGCGACAACAGCTCGACGTATGCACGATTTGCCCGCATGCGCGCCACCCGTTCAGGTTGCCGGGCATCGATGACGTGCAGCAACGTGAGCCTCGCGCCAGTCTGGCGCGCCAGTGAGCCCGCTCTTCGCAAGGCCGCCGTTGACCTAGCACTCAGATCGGTCGCGCACAGGATGCGCTGCACGCCTCTAGTAGATGGCATCGTCACCGGCTGTACCTCCTTCTGCTTCCCAGCGCTTGATCGCACGAACTTCCCTCATGTTGAATTTGAATCGCACCCCCGCTCCCCGGCCATTCTCCGGGACGAACATCACGCCCGCCGCCTCGAGGGCGATCCGCAGACGTCGCAGCGTCCTCTCGTCCGGCCTGCGAAACCTCGCTTCGAAATTGCGAAGCGTCTGGAGGTCGACACCAGAGGCCTGCGACAGTCGCTCGACTGACCATTCGACCATGGCTCTCGCAGCACGGCACTGGGCCGCCGTCAATATGTTCTGTGAATAAGGCACCTGTGAACTCCGATCAAAGAGGCTTCATGCCGACATGGGCGCGCTCGATAGTACGGTCCTGTCCGCGTCGTGCGCCGTCGACGCTTCGGACGTCCCTTGCGGCACAATCAGCATGTCGCACGGCGCGAGCTTCAAGACCTGATTGGCAACGCTGCCAAGCACAGCTCGCCGCATCCGCCCATCGCCTCTCGTTCCCAAAACGAGCAGATCGGGCTGACGCGTGGCAATCGCACGCATGATCGCCGGCAGGGGATTGCCGCTGGCGACGATCCGTTCATACCGTGTCGGTTCGGCGCTCTCTTGCTCGAGGAGCTCGCGCAAGATCGCACCGGCCGACCCCGGCGAGCAGTCCACATGCAATGCCGCTCCCGCCCCTGCTGTGCCAGGCAATCGCAAGACAGCGTGGTCCGGCGATGCACAAGCATGGATTGCCGCCGCCTGCACCCCATCTCTCAGGACGAGACGCTCGGCGGCACGCACGGCAGCCCTGGATCCAGTTGCGGCATCGAGAGCAAGCAAGACGTTCCGATAGCCGGCGCTCGCGCTCTGCTGGACCACCAGCACAGGACATCTCCGCGCGCTCACGACTTTCTCGATGATGGTGCCCTGCAGGGCGTCAACAACCCCGCGCCTCTCGTGCGGACCGACGATCAGCAAATCCGGTTCCTGGCTCGCGATCGTGTCCAGGATCACCCGCGCCGGATTGCCGGCACGAACCATGACATGCGGCGTCGTTTTGGCGCGCCACAAAGGCGAGCGAACACGCGACTTCATGCGCGCGATAGCCATCTGAAGAGACTGCTCCAGCACACGTTCCGATGAGACGGGCGACACGACGTGCAGCAGCGACAGTTCCGCATCCAGCTCATCCGCCAGCAGACCAGCACGGTCAATGGCGAACTCACTCTTGGGCAGCAGATCTGTAACAACCAGCAGTCTCAACATCTCTATGACTCCACTCTATTGAGGGGCTCCTTCCTTCGTCCGTCTGCGACCACTTGACTAGTGCACGCTTGCAGCGCTTGGTATGGCCTCTGCGGCGCCGCCGTCCGTGGCTGGCGAGACCTCTTCGATGAGCAGGCGCCGCAGTCCACCAGGCATGACGCGCTCCACCACGTCTCCCTTGCGATAACCCAGAAGGGCCGTACCGAGAGGCGCGAGCACAGAGATGCGCCCTGCGCTCACATCGGCTTCGTGAGGACTCACGAGAGTCAGCTCCTGACGTCGCCCACTCTCCAGATCGCGCACCCGCACAGCCGCGTGCATCGTGACGACGCTCGGCGACAGCTCGCTCGGGTCCAATACGAGTGCACGCTCGAGCTCGACCCTCAGGTCGGCCAAATGCACCTGGTCGTGCGTTGCGCCATTGCGCGCGCGCAGCAGACCGCGCAACACGCGTGCATTCGGTTCGCTGATTACAATCTGACGGTCGTTCATCGGCATCCACTCCTCGTTATCTTCGAGTGATAGGGTGGGCCCCGGGGCAGGTTAGATCAATTAGAAATATTCGGGAATTTCCTTCGGTAATGTGAAAGCATATGATTCTACCGCCCGCTATCAGCGGCGCACTGCGCCCTGTGGAGACTCACCATGGCTGTGATCCGACGCCTCAACTACCAGCATCTCCTGTACTTCTGGTCCGTGGTCCGGACCGGTAGCCTGACGCGCGCGTGCGAGGAGCTGGCGCTCTCCGCTCCCACCGTCAGCGCGCAGCTGCGCACGCTCGAAGAGCGTCTCGGCGAGAAGCTGCTGGCGAAATCGGGGCGCAATCTGGTTCCCACCGAAGTGGGCAAACTGGTCTACAGCTATGCAAACGAGATTTTCACGAAGGGCCAGGAGCTGCTCGATGCGCTCGAGCAGCGCCCGTCGACACGCCCGCTGCGACTCCTGGTCGGTATCGATGATGTGGTGCCGAAGGAGATCGCTTATCAGATCGTCGAGCCCGGCATGCAGCTCAAGCAGCCGGTACGCATTGTCTGCCGGGAAGGCACGCTGGAGCGCTTGGTCGCCGACCTGGCCGTGCACGATATCGACGTCGTGTTGTCGGATGCTCCAGTCACGCCAACCCTCAACGTGCGGGCGCATAGTCACTCGCTCGGCAAGTGCAAGGTCTATTGGATGGCGACTCCGGCGCTGGCCAAGACCCTGCGCCGCGGATTTCCCAAGTCCCTGGACGGTGTCCCGGTGCTTCTACCGACCGATGACACCGCAATACGGCGCGCCTTGGATCAGTGGCTCGATCGACAGGGTGTGCGCCCGCTCATGCTCGGCGAATTCGAGGACTATGCAATGCTGCGTGAGTTCGCGCGCGCCGGGCACGGTTTCGCCCCGGTACCGGCGGTCCTCGAAGCTCAATTTCGTCGCCAGCACGGATTCGCGCGCATCGGCATGGCACACGGGGTCAACGCTGAGTTCTTCGCAATCTCAGCGGAACGGAAGATCAAACATCCTGCTGTCGCCGCGATGACAGACAGTGCGCGGCAGTTGTTCGCTCAAAGCTGAGTTGACGCGCACAATCATGCAGCCGCGCCCGCGGGCGGAGGCTCATCGAGCTGCTCGTAGTGGCTCAGCCACATGACGAGCTGCCCTCGCCCGCCAGTGATCCGCGCGAGCGCGTCCGGATACCCCAGGAGGGTAGCAAGTGGCGCACACGCGCGGACGATGCCAAACCTGCTGCTCACTTCCGCATCCATGATCGCTGCGCGGCGCAATCGCAGATCCTCTCTGACGGCTTCATAGTGCTCGGGGGCGCAAAGCACGCGCAGCCCCATGAATGGTTGCTCGACGCGTTCCCCATGACGATAGCGAACCTTCGGCGGACCGATGCACACCATATCGCCGTACGCCTCCTTGAGCCGCCGCACGGGACGCTCCAGGGCGATCTCACTCTCCGCGGCTATCAACAGGCCGCTCGGACCCGGCTCGAATGCAGTGCTGTCTTCACGCGGCAGCATTTCTATCGCCTTGCGCGCAAAGGCGAGCTGGAACCGCTCGGACCGATGCGTGCAGCTGCGTTCTATTGGATAGTCTCCAGCCACGATACTTGCATCACGCCCGCGCGTTGCGGGTGCGCATCGCACCACGCAGCGATTCTGCCTGAGCGACGCGGTCGATCGCGATGAGCCACGCTGCTTCGCGCAGCGACATGTCTCGTGCCTCGGCGACCTTTCTCACGTTGCGGTAGGCACGCGTAAGATAGGCGCGAAGCTGCCGATTGACCTTGTCGAGTGGCCACTTTGTCTGCTGCAGGTTCTGCGTCCATTCGAAGTAGCTGGCGATCACCCCGCCGGCGTTGGCGAGCAGATCCGGAATTACGTCGATCTTGCGATCGCGCAGAATCCGGTCGGCCGCAGCAGTCGTTGGCAGGTTTGCGCCTTCCACGATGACACTGGCACGCACGTCGGCAGCGTTGTCCTCTGTTAGCGCATTTTCGAGCGCTGCAGGAATGAGAACGTCGCAAGGCAGGGCAATCAGCTCCTCGTTGTCGATTGCCACTGCGCCCGGAAAGTCGACAACTGACCCGGTGAGCCGCATGTGCTCGATCAAGTCGTGCACGCGCAGCGGCCGCGACCCGCTGCTCAGGATACCGCCGTTCACATCCGCGACGGCGATGACCTCGCCGCCGTGCTGCTCGATAAATGCCGCCGCGTTGGACCCTACGTTGCCGAAGCCCTGAATGGCAACCCGCAGGCCGCTGAGCGAACGCCCGCGCGCCTTCATGTGCTCTGCGAGGACCATGCCGACGCCGTTGCCAGTCGCAGCGGCGCGGCCACGGATGCCACCGAGCTCGATCGGCTTCGACGTAACAACGGCTGGACTGTAGCCATGCCGCGAGCTGTACTCATCCAATATCCACGCCATCACCTGGGCGTTGGTATTGACGTCCGGCGCCGGAATATCGCGAAACGGCCCAATGAAGCGGTGGATGCGCGATACATATCGCCGGGTCAAACGCTCCAGCTCGCCCGCGGAAAGCTGCGTCGGGTCGCACGCTACCCCGCCCTTGGCGCCGCCGAAAGGAATGTCGACCAGCGCAGTCTTCCAGCTCATGATCTCGGCCAGGGCCTGCATCTCACCGCCATCGACGGACGGGTGATAGCGAATTCCGCCCTTGGCCGGACCCCGCGCACCGCTGTGCTGAATACGATAGCCGTTGAACACTCGCAATGACCCGTCGTCCATCTGCACGGGCACTGATACCTTCACTTCCCGAAACGGTGTTCGTAGCAGCAGCTGTTGGTCGGCCGACAGCCCCAGGCGCTGCGCCGCCAGCGAGAAGTTGTGGTGCGCAGTCTGCTCGACCACAGTTCCACCAATCGGTGCCACTTCGGTCAGCTGCGGCTCAGGGAGTGCCTGTGCCGTCAACAGTTCCGGTGTTGTATCGACCACTTGAAGTGATTGCACTAC
>JBIOUH010000193.1:0-15022 GCA_044866955.1 Steroidobacteraceae bacterium | reverse complement strand
CCGCCGCGCGTGTGAGCAATTTTTCAGGAGAATTTCATGATCGCATCGCACTTGAAGGAGCTGCTGCTCCAGTCCCTGGTCCATGAGCGCGGCGGAGTGCTCGTCTATCAGACGGCGCTCGAATGCGCCCTCAACGACGACCTGCGGGAGGAATGGACGGAGTACCTGGAGCAGACGCAGAACCACGTCGCCGTGCTCACCCGCACGTGCGCAGCGCTCGGGTTGGATCCCGGCGAGATGACGCCCGGCTGCCAGGTCGTACAACACACGGGCAAGTCGCTGGTCGTGGCGATGAAGATGGCGCTGGCGGCGGGCGATCCCGCGGGCGCCGAGCTCGTTGCCTGCGAATGCGTGGTGCTGGCCGAAACCAAAGATCACGCAGACTGGGAGCTCATCGGTGAGTGTGCCAAGGCCGCGGAGGGCGAAGCCGCGAGCGCACTTCAGGCTGCTTACGATGAAGTCGAAGACCAGGAAGACGAGCACCTCTATCACACCAAGGGTTGGTGCCGGGAGCTCTGGCTGCAGTCGCTGGGCTTGCCGGCGGTACTGCCGCCGCCGGAAGAGGAACAGCACGTGACGAATGCCGTCGAGGCCGCAGTGGCCAAAGACAATCGTCAGGCCTGATTACGGCGCGCGCTGCGACTGCGCGCGGTCGTACCACGTCATCAGGGGCTGAGAGGTCAGGCCGTGCACGACGATCGAGATCGCCACGATCGAGATCGTCATGTCGGCGAGCTCGTGCGCGGCTGCGCCTGTAACGCCGTGCGTCAGAGCAAAGGCGACATAGTAGACGCTGCCGATGCCCCGGATGCCGAACCAGCCGGATAGCAGCCGCTGCAAGCGATTGGTCGGCGAACGCGCCAGCAGCAGCCAGGTGGCAGCGGGACGAACGATGACGATCAGCCCTGCGGCCAGCGGCAAAGCGCGCGCGTCCCAGTGAGTCGCGAGGCTGACACCGACCATCCCTACCAATAGAACTTCCAGCATGCGCTCCAGCGTGTCGCCGAACGAAAATACCTCGGCCACGAGAACGCCTGCGGCAACGGCGGGCTCAGCCATTTCCCGCTCGGTCACTGTATTGGGCGAAACGAGACTCTCTGCCGGAGGGTGCACCTCCACAGCGGTCTGCTCGACCTGCGGATGAGGGTCTTCCCGGACCGCGAGAACTTCGGCGTGGCGCAGACCGATACCGGCGGCGAAAACCGCCAGGAATCCCCATGCGTCGATCGCAGTCGCGATCGTATAGGAGAGTGCAATCAGTGCGAGCGCGAGGAAATCCGTCGGTGCAGCGGTGTCGCGATTGCGCGTTCGCAATGCGATGGCGGCGCTGCCGACCAGGCGCCCGAGTACATAGCCCAGCAGCAGACCAGCTGGCACCGCCCACAGCAGCCGCAGGCCAGCCCAGCTTGCGAGCTCCGACATCGAGAACGGCCCCAGCAGCAGCAACCCGAGCGCGACAAACGGGAACGCCGCGCCATCGTTGAGTCCCGCTTCCCCCGACAAGGCGTAGCGCAGACGATCGTTATCCTGCGAATGACCGACCGTGACGGTGCTCGCAAGAACCGGATCGGTGGGCGCCAGAATTGCCCCCAGCAACAGCGCCAGCGCGGGATCGATGTCCAGGAGCAGCCATGCGCAGACGGCGACGCCCGCGATCGACGCGATCATCACGACGCTGGCTAGCCGGAATGCAGCCCGCCACGCCGGATGCCGCAAAGGCAGGCGCAACCGCAGACCGCCGATGAAAAGAGACAAGATGACCGCGATCTCGGTCAGGCGCTCGATCCACGGGGCGCTGTCGTTCAGATCGATCCGCAGCAAGTCGAGGCCCCACGGCCCGATCGCGCAGCCGACGCCGAGATAGATCGCAGCGGTCGAAACCGGCAAGCGCTGAATGAGCGCCGACGACAACGCCATGGTCAGCAGCAGCGCGCCGCCCGCCGCCATCCAAGCAATGAAACCCATCTCGAAACCACCCGCGATGACTCTTCTGCATACCTAATCCGCGCGCGCTGGCGCTGTTCCTTGGGCCAACTCTGCTGTCCCGTGCGTTGCACCGTGGCAGTGCTGAACGTCATCGCCGCAGTTCTCGTGACTTTGCTCGTCGGGATCGCCGTCCTTTGGATCGGCGCGAATCTGGCGACGGCCGAGAAACGCCTGCTGTATCGGCCGAAACGCCTGTACACGAGCGGCGATCCGGACTTTCGCCGCGCTCTCGGCATTCTGCTCGGGCCACCACTCGTTGCCGGCAACCGCGTCACTACGCTCATCAACGGAGATCGGATCTTTCCGCCGATGCTTGCAGCCATTCGCGGCGCACAGACCAGCGTCGCCTTCGAGACATTCGTGTTTCGCGATCAGATCGGCGGGGAGTTTTGCGAAGCGCTGGCCGCGGCCGCCCAACGAGGTGTGACGGTCTGCATCCTGCTCGATTGGCTGGGCTCACGGGGCATGGACGCCAGGCTCCTGGAAGATTGCCGCAAGGCCGGCTGCGACCTGCAGCTCTATCATCCGCCGACGTGGTTTCACCTCGGCCGGCTGAACAATCGCACTCACCGCAAGGTCCTGATCGTCGATGGCACGATCGGCTTCACGGGCGGCGTCGGCATGGGCAACGAATGGCTGGGCGATGCTCAGGACGAATTTCATTGGCGCGAGAGCCACTATCGCGTGGAGGGCCCGGTGGTGGCGCAGATGCAAGCGGTCTTCGTCGACAACTGGATCAAGGCGACCGGTCGCGTCCTGCATGGCCCGGAGTTCTTTCCTGCGACGTATGAGAGCGCCGGCGACATGGATGCACAGATGTTCGGCAGCTCGCCCGTGGGCGGCTCCGAAAGCATGCACCTGATGATCCTGCTGGCTCTGACAGCCGCGCACAAATCGATAGACATCGAAAATGCGTACTTCGTGCCGGACAAGCTCACGGCCGATGCGTTGGCCGCGGCGGCGCGTCGTGGCGTGCGCGTCCGGATCGTCGTTCCCGGCAAGTACAACGACGCGCGAGTCGGACGCTGGGCGGCGCACGCGCTCTACGGCAATCTGCTCGACGCCGGTGTCGAGATCTACGAGTATCGGCCGACGATGATCCACTGCAAGGTGCTGGTGGTGGATGGCATCTGGACGTCCGTGGGGTCGGCGAACTTCGACGATCGTTCCTTCCGGCTGAACGATGAGGCGAATCTCAACGTCTTCAGCAGCGACCTGGCCGCAGAGCAGATCAAGTACATCGAAACCGACATCGCGAGCTCGAAGCGAATGGTGCTGCGGCGGTGGGCGCGGCGCTCGAGCACACGCCGCATCTACGAAAGCCTTGCACTCCTGCTTCGCTCCCAGCTTTGAGCGCAGCACCAGGACTCGAACGACTCGCCCGGAACGAGTCGCCGCGAGAGGCGTTGTGAACGTATGACCCCAATTCGCATTGCGGCGCTGATCCTCGTACTGCTGCTGGCCGTCGCCTTCGCAGTTCAGAATACCGGCGCCGTCAACGTATCGCTGCTTCTATGGAAGTCGCAGGCATCGCTGGCCATCGTGATGGCGCTGTGTCTCGCGCTCGGATTCCTGGTCGGCCTGCTCGCAGTCGCACCCAGCTTTTTCAAAGGTCGTCGCCACGCGCGCAATCTGCAGCGGCAGCTGGCGAAGCTCGACACCGACGCTGTCAGTGCGTCGCAACCGAGCCCGATGTCAGCCGACGTTGCAGCGCGTGGGCCGTCGGAGCGGCAAGTCGCTCGATGAGGCCCACATCGTTGTCGCCGAACCGCGCCGCGGGTTCGTGATGAAAGACCCAGAGCGCGCCGAGCGGCGTGCTCTCGGCATCGTACAAGGGAGCGATCAGCGCTTCGATGATCGCTGGCTGCACTCGGGCGAGATAGCCGAATGCCCGCTCGGGGCGGGCGAGGACGATTGCCGTGCCGATTTCCAGGCAGAGCCCGCAGGGACCGAAATCGCTCGGCGTTCCATCGCCCTTGTGAGCAGTCATCGCCCCACTCACGACTTCCCAGACGAAGTCCGCATGCCCGCTACTGCCGGATTGCAGCACGCTGATGCCCGCGCTACCGGCGGCGTACAGGCGTAACACAAAATCCACCAGGCGCTGCAGGACAAGCGCAGGATCGCCCGTGAGAATCATTGGCAGCTCGTCGAAGGCGGCCCGCTCTGCGCGCAGATCCGGCATGCGGTTACGGCCGCACAGCACTTCACGTGTAACGAGCAGATCGCAGGGACGAGTCATCGCAGGAGCGCGCACGCGCAATAGTTTTACCGACGCCAGGGCGCGCGTCTGTGCGCTGCCATACATAGCGCAGGGCTGCCATGGCGCATAGTGCAGCGTGACAGTCGACAGGCAGCAACTCGTGGATGCCGATGGCTGCGATTCGCCCAGCCTCGGAGCCCGCGTGCTTCGCTTCCTGCGTATCGCACCTCAGCCTTCTCCGTGGAACAGCGACGCGCCGATTCGCGAAGAGCTGTTCAGCGTGGAGCGGCTCGAGCAACACGCGTCGAGCCTGGCGCGCGCTCAAGACGTCACGAGCAAACCGCCACCGCGCCGCTCCTTGAACGCACGGTTGCACGACAACGAATCGGTTCTGCTGAAGGCCTATCGCGCCATTGCAGCGACGGTTGGCGAAGGCCATGCCGTAACGCCGGCGGCCGAATGGCTCATCGACAACTATCATCTGGTGGAGGAGCAGATCCGCCAGATCAACGACGACCTGCCGCCGCGCTTCTATCGGCAGCTGCCCAAGCTCAGCGACGGGCCGTTCGTCGGCTACCCGCGCGTTTTCGGTATCGCGTGGGCATATGTCGCGCACAGCGACAGCCGTTTCGAGCCGCAGACCTTGCGGCGCTTCGTACACGCATATCAGCAGGTGCAGCCGCTGACCATCGGCGAGCTGTGGGCAGTTGCGATCACGTTGCGCATCGTGCTGGTGGAGAATCTGCGGCGGGCCGCGGAGCGCATCGTGCGCAGCCGCGTCGCGCGTCAGCAGGCGGACGATGTCGCGGACCGGCTGCTGGGTGTCAACGGATCGACCGCGGATCTGCAGGCGCTGATTCGCTACCACGAGCAGTCGCCGAGCGTCTCCCCCTCCTTCGTCGTGCAGATCGTCAAACGCCTGCGGGATCAGGATCCGCGCGTGACTCCCGCGCTGGTGTGGCTCGAAGAGCGGTTGGCTGCGCAGGGAACGACGTCGGACGCCCTGGTCCGCGACGAGCATCAGCGACAGGGTGCATCGAACGTCACCGTGCGCAACGTCATCACCAGCATGCGGCTGATCTCGGACGTGAACTGGCCCGATTTCTTCGAGGATGCGAGCCTGGTCGACGCGGCGCTGCGCGAGGCGAGCGACTTCGCGAGCATGGACTTCCCGACCCGGACCCTGTATCGAACCGCGATCGAGCAACTCGCGCGCGGCTCCGCACATACGGAGTTGGAGATCGCGCGAGCAGTGCTGGTCGCCACACGCGTCGATGATGCGCAGTCGGGCGAGAGCTCGATCCGGCCCCCGAACCGCGCGGACGACCCCGGCTATCACCTGCTCAGCCACGGTCGGCGCGCCTTCGAGCGAGCGGTGGGCTATCGCGTGCCCTTCCGCGCCTGGTTGAGCCGCCGCAGCGTGTCGATCGGACCCGCTGGTTACATCGGCGCCGTGTTGGCGCTCAGCGCGATAGTTCTCGCACTGCCCCTGTGGGTCTTGCTCGGCCACGCCGTGCAGGGCTCGTGGCTGGCGTGGCTCGCTGTGCTGGGTGTGATTCCGGCAGTCGATGTCGCTGTTGCCTTGGTGAATCGGGCAGTCACTCGCGGATTCGGCGCGACGATGCTTCCGGGCCTGGCGCTGCGCGACGGAGTCCCGGCGGACCTGAGGACCCTGGTCGTGGTGCCGACGCTGCTGACGACGCCGGAATCCATTGCGACGCAGATCGAGCGTCTCGAAGTCCACTACCTGGCCGCCACCCACGGAGAAGTGTATTTCGCGTTGCTATCCGACTGGACCGACGCTGCGACTGCGACTACCGATGGTGACGCCGCGCTCCTGCGGATCGCAACCCACGGCATCGCCCGATTGAATCGGGTGTACGGACCTGGTGCCGCAGGCCAACGCTTTTATCTCTTCCACCGCCATCGGGTGTGGAGCGATGGACAACGTCAGTGGATGGGATGGGAGCGCAAGCGCGGCAAGCTCCACGAGTTGAACCGACTGCTGCGGGGCGCGGCGGATACCACTTTCATCGGCCTCCATGGTCAACCGCCGCCAGTCGTCGCAGATGTGCGCTATGTCATCACGCTCGATGCCGATACGAGGTTGCCGCGTGAGACCGTGCGGCGCCTGATTGGAAAGCTCGCGCACCCGCTCAATCGTCCGCTGTTCGACCGGGCGACAGGTCGTGTCGTCGAGGGATACGCGGTGCTGCAGCCCCGTGTCACTCCCTCTTTGCCGATCGGTCGCGAGGGATCGCTTTTCCAACGCGTGTTCTCCAGCATGACCGGCATCGATCCCTACGCTGCCGCCGTGTCCGACGTGTACCAGGACCTGTTCGGCGAAGGCTCGTATGCCGGCAAGGGCATTTACGATATCGACGCCTTCGAGGCCGTGCTGGCCGATCGCGTGCCGGAAGGCTCCTTGCTCAGTCACGATCTGTTCGAGGGGACGTTCGCGCGCGCCGGTCTGGCAACGGACATCGAGGTGGTCGAAGAATTTCCCTCGCGCTATGACGTGGCCGCCGCACGCAACCATCGCTGGGCGCGCGGCGACTGGCAGTTGCTGCCATGGATACTGGGACGCCGCGATGCTGTCGAGCGCAATGAGCGTGGCAACCGGGGCGGCAGCGGCCGCCTGCCGCTGATCGGTCTGTGGAAGATGCTCGACAATCTGCGTAGGTCGGTGTCCGCGCCGGCGTGCGTTCTTGCGCTGATCGCCGGCTGGTTGTTGCCACTCGATGCTGCGTTGCTGTGGACGGCCTTCGTGCTGATCACCATAGCATTGCCGGCACTGCTTCCGGTCCTCGCTGAGATCGTGCCGCGGCGACGCGGAATTGTCGCACGCAGTCACTTGCGCGCGCTCGCGTCGGATCTGTGGCTGGCGGCGATGCAAACTGCATTGCTCGTCGCCTTTCTCGCTCATCAGGCATGGTTGATGGTCGACGCCATTGGCCGAACGCTGTTCCGCCTCGTCGTTAGCCGTCGCAACCTGCTCGAGTGGGTAACAGCCGCGCAGGCGCAACTCAGTTCGCGACTCACCCTGCTCCACTTCTATCGACGCATGAGTGCCAGCGTCGTCATCGCCGCCCTGGCAATCGTGGCAGTCAGCGCACTTGGACAGGGTGCGTGGCGAATAGCGCTGCCGTTCGCTTTACTGTGGACTGCGGCGCCGGCCATCGCACGCCGGATCAGCGTTTCACCTCGAGTCGCCGGACGTCTCCCGGTGCACCCCGCCGAGCTGCAATATCTGCGGCTCGTAGCGCGGCGCACGTGGCGCTTCTTCGAAACTTTCGTGACGGCAGCGGACAACATGTTGCCGCCCGACAATTTTCAGGAAGACCCTCAGCCGGTCCTCGCACATCGGACTTCGCCGACCAACCTCGGCCTGTATCTGTTGTGTGTGGTCAGCGCGCGGGATTTCGGCTGGATCGGCGCCTCGGAAGCCGTCGAGCGGCTCGAAGCGACACTGGCGACGATGCAAAGGATGCAGCGCTTTCGCGGTCACTTCTATAACTGGTATGACACGCGCGATCTGCGACCGTTGGATCCGCCGTACGTCTCGTCGGTGGACAGCGGCAACCTCGCGGCACATCTGATAACGCTCGCAAACGCCTGTCGTGAATGGGTCGGCGCTCCCGTTGCTGGCGCCGCGGCTATCGCCGGCGTGGAAGATGCGATGCAGCTCGCGCGCGAAGCCCTGCTGCTGCTGCCGGACGATCGCCCGGCACCGTCCATGACACGGCACCAGGTCGAAGATGCGCTGAATGCGCTCGCCAGCCAGCTGCGGTCAGGTGCGTTTGCGTCTGCAACTGTCCCGGCACAGCTGAACGATCTCGTTGCCCACGCCACGAGGCTGGCCGATGACGCGCGCGTCCTGGCAAGCGGTCAGGAGGACGCTGCTCATGCCGACATGTTGTTCTGGGCGGAGGCTACGCAGAACACGATCGAGAGCTGGCGTAACGATCTGGAGCAGACTGAGGCCTCGCGTCATGCGCTCGATCGACGCCTGCTGGCGCTGGAGGCACGCTCGCGCATGTTGGGGCTGGCGACCGAGTTCGACTTCCTGCTGGACGCGGAGCGCAAGTTACTGGCTATCGGCTATCGCACCACCGAAGGCACGCTCGACCCCAGCTGCTACGACCTGCTCGCATCGGAAGCGCGACTGGCGAGCTTCTTCGCGATCGCGAAGAACGACGTAGCGGCTCGACATTGGTTCCGATTGGGGCGCTCGGTCACGGCGGTCGGTCACGGCGCGGCGTTGATCTCCTGGTCGGGATCGATGTTCGAGTACCTGATGCCGTCGCTGGTGATGCGGGCGCCGGCCGGGAGTCTGCTGGAGCGGACCAACCGCCTGATCGTGCGCCGTCAGATCAGCTACGGCGCATCGCTGCTCACGCCGTGGGGAATCTCGGAATCCGCCTATAGTGCCCGCGACCTCGAGCTCACGTATCAATATTCCAACTTCGGTGTGCCGGGTCTCGGCCTGAAACGCGGCCTGAGCGAGAACAGGGTGATTGCGCCCTACGCCACCGCCCTGGCAGCGATGGTCGATCCGCACGCTGCCACACGCAATTTCAAACGGCTGACCGCGGCAGGTGCACTCGGCCGCTATGGCTTCTATGAAGCGCTGGACTACACACGCTCGCGGTTGCCCGAAGGCGTGGACGTCGCGATCGTGCGCGCGTTCATGGCTCACCATCAGGGGATGACCGTCGTGGCCATCGCGAACGTGCTCTTCGATGGCAGGATGCGTGCGCGCTTTCACGCGGAAGCCAGCGTGCAGGCGACCGAACTGCTGCTGCAGGAGCGCACGCCGCGCGACGTTTCGGTCGCGCATCCGCGGGCCGAGGAAATCAAGACTGCGGCACGCATTGGAGCCGCACAAACGGAAGTGCGCCGGTTGCGCACG
Source organism: Steroidobacteraceae bacterium (assembly GCA_044866955.1). Classification (GTDB taxonomy): domain Bacteria; phylum Pseudomonadota; class Gammaproteobacteria; order Steroidobacterales; family Steroidobacteraceae; genus Steroidobacter. Next base: position 5,921 of record JBIOUH010000193.1, on the reverse strand, counting down.
CCTCACGACGCCACGCCGCAGACTCATCTCCTGGCGAATGCCCGCTATGCGGTCATGCTGACTGCGGCGGGCTCCGGATACAGTCGCTGGCTGGGTCAAGGGATTGCGCGCTGGCGCGAAGATGCGACGCGCGACGATACCGGCAGCTACATTTTTCTGCGCGACGTGGCAAGCGGCAGTGTGTGGTCGGCTACGTATCAACCCACCGGTGTCGAGCCCGACAGCTACGACGTGGCGTTCACCGAGGATCGCGCGGAGTTTGCCCGCACCGACGGTGCGATTGCGACGACCCTGCAAGTACTCGTCTCGCCCGAAGACGATGCGGAGGTGCGGCGCCTGACGATATCGAACACGGACGCAGTCGCTCGCGACCTCGACATCACTTCCTATAGCGAGCTCGTTCTGGCACCGACCGCCGCCGACATCGCGCATCCGGCCTTCTCCAAGATGTTCGTGCAGACCGAGTACGTCGCAAAGCTCGGCGCGCTGCTGGCTACGCGTCGTCCGCGCTCGCCAGGCGAGCCTGCAATCTGGACGGCGCACCATGTGGTGGTCGAGGCGGAAGTGCTGCGCCCGCAGGAATTCGAGACCGATCGCGCGCGCTTCCTCGGCAGGGGACGCGAGATCCATGAGCCGATCGCAGTGATGGACGGGCGGCGCCTCTCCAACACGGCGGGCACGGTCCTCGATCCGATATTCGCGCTCCGCAACCGGGTGCGCATTCCTCCGGGTGCGAGCGTGCGTCTGTCGTTCTGGACGGCGGCCGCCGCGTCGCGCGCCGAAGTGCTCGACCTGTACGACCGGCAACGTGACTTCAACGCCTACCCGCGCGCGGCAACCCTGGCGTGGACGCAGGCACAGGTGCAGTTGCGTCATCTCGGTATCGACGCCGAAGAAGCAACGCTGTTTCAGCGCCTGGCCGGTTACATCCTGTACGCCGATGCCTCGATGCGGCCTTCCTCAGACACGATTCGACGCGGCAGCGGCGGACGCACCGCGCTCTGGGCGCAGGGTATTTCCGGTGATATCCCCATTCTGTTGCTGCGGATCCACGACGGCGAGGACCTCGGCATCGTGCGGCAATTGTTGCAGGCACACGAGTACTGGCGGATGAAGCAGCTCGCGGTCGACCTGGTGATTCTGAATGAGCGCGCCTCTTCCTACGTTCAGGACCTGCAAACGGCTTTGGAGACGGCCGTTCGCACCAGCCAGTCGCGGCCGCTCAGCGAAGCGCACCGCGGGATCGACGGCGTCAAAGGCTCCGTGTTCGTGCTGCGCACCGATCTGGTCTCCGCCGAAACGCGCTCGATGTTGTTGTCGGCGGCACGCGTGGTACTCGTTGGTCAGCGCGGCAGCGTGGCGGAGCAACTGGATCGTCATGCGCCGCCTGCAGAGATTCCTGCCGGCATGCTCGCGAGCCAGGTGCAGCGCTCCGTGCCCGCGCGTGCAACGCCGCCGCGCGAGCTGGAATTCTTCAACGGTCTGGGCGGCTTTGGCGCCGACGGGCGCGAATACGTCACGACTCTCGATGCGCAGCAGACCACGCCCGCGCCGTGGGTGAATGTGATTGCCAATCCGCAGTTCGGCTTCCAGATTGCCGTCGAGGGCGGCGGCTACACCTGGTCGATGAACAGCCGCGAGAACCAGCTGACGCAATGGTCGAACGATCCAGTGACCGATCGACCCGGAGAAGTGCTCTACGTTCGCGACGAGGAGACCGGTGAAGTATGGGGGCCGACGCTGGCTCCCGTCCGCGATGGTGCCGCGCCTTACCACGTGCGCCACGGGCAGGGTTACAGCCGCTTCGAATACAGCGGGCATGAGATCGCGCTCGATCTCCTCGTGTATGTGCCCTTGCGCGACGCAGTCAAGATCTCGCGACTGGCCATTCGCAACACCTCGCAGCGCCGCCGCAAGCTCTCGATCACGAGCTACGTCGAGTGGGTGCTCGGCATGACCCGCGCGGCCTCGGCGCCCTTCGTCGTGACCGAGATCGATGCGCACACCGGCGCGATGTTCGCCCACAACGCCTGGAACACGACATTCGGCTCGCGCGTCGCCTTCGCGGATCTGGCCGGACGCCAGACGCAATGGACCGGCGACCGGCGCGAGTTCCTCGGCCGCTACGGTCGATTGGACCGGCCCGCCGCGCTCGCCGCACAGACCCCACTGTCCGGTCGCGTGGGAGCAGGTCTCGATCCGTGTTGCGCCCTGCAAGCGCCACTGACTCTGGAGCCGGGCGACACGGCGGAAATCGTATTCCTGCTCGGCGACGCTGCATCCACGGGCGAAGCACGAGCGCTGCTCACACGCTATCGATCGATGGATCTGGACGCCGTGCTGCGCGAGGTCGGCGACTACTGGGACGACGTGCTGGGAACCGTCCAGGTGCGGACACCCGATCGGTCGATGGACATCATGCTCAACCGCTGGATGCTGTACCAGACCCTCGCCTGCCGCATGTGGGCGCGCTCCGCCTTTTATCAGGCGAGCGGTGCCTACGGATTTCGCGATCAACTGCAAGACGGCATGGCACTGGTTGTTTCACAGCCGGCAATCACCCGTCGGCACTTGCTCCGCGCTGCCCAGCGGCAGTTCCCGCAAGGCGATGTGCAGCATTGGTGGTTGCCGGCGACGGGTCACGGCGTGCGCACGCGGATCAGCGACGATCGCATCTGGCTCGCGCACACGGCGGCGCACTATATGGTGGTCACCGGCGACCTCTCGGTCCTCGACGAGGTCGTGCCCTTCCTCGAAGGCGCGCAACTGGCGGCCGGCGAGCACGATGCTTTTTTCCAGCCTGCCAGCTCCGAGGACAGCGCGACATTCTTCGAGCACTGCGCTCGCGGGCTCGATAGCAGCCTCGCACTCGGCGCGCACGGCCTGCCGTTGATAGGCACAGGCGACTGGAACGACGGCATGAATCGAGTTGGCGAGCACGGCCGTGGCGAGAGCGTCTGGCTCGGCTGGTTTCTGCATGCCACTCTCGCTGCTTTCGCACCGATAGCCCGTGCGCGCAACGAGAGCGCACGTGCCGCACGCTGGCTGGATCATGCCGCAGCGCTGCGCCTGTCACTCGAGCGCGAGGCATGGGATGGAGCATGGTATCGGCGTGGATATTTCGACGATGGCACTGCTCTAGGATCGGCTGCCAGCGCGGAATGTCGCATCGACAGCATCGCGCAATCATGGAGCGTGATATCCGCAGCCGCGGATCAACGCCGCGCTGCGCAGGCAATGTCGTCCGTCGCAGAGCACTTGATCCAGCGCGATACCGGTCTGGCACTGCTGTTCACGCCGCCTTTCGATCGCACGACGCTCGATCCCGGCTACATCAAAGGTTATCCGCCCGGCTTGCGTGAGAACGGAGGACAATATACGCACGCTGCCGCGTGGTCAGTCATCGCGTTCGCGATGCTCGGTCAGGGCGATCAGGCAGCGTCGCTGTTCTCGATGCTCAACCCCATCAACCACAGCCGCACGCGCACGGGGTTGCAGCAATACAAGGTCGAGCCTTACGCGGTCGCCGCGGATGTCTACTCAGTGGCGCCGCAAGCCGGACGCGGCGGGTGGACCTGGTACACCGGCTCGGCGGGCTGGTTGTACCGCGCCGGTCTCGAAAGCATTCTCGGCTTTCGCAAGCGAGGCAACCACCTGCTCCTGACGCCCTGCATCCCAGGGAACTGGCCTCGATTCGAAATCATCTTCAGGCACGCTTCTGCGCGCTACGAGATTGCAGTGGAAAACCCCAACGGGGTCAGCCGCGGCGTCGTCAGCGCGGTGGTGGATGGCACATCGCTGCCAGAGGGCACGTCGCTGATGCCATTACTGGACGACGGTGCAACTCACCGGGTGCGGATCGTTCTCGGCTGATCGCGCGCAGTGCCACATCTCTCGAGCGAAAGGAACTTTACCCGGTCGATTCGCTTACTCGAATGACCGGACGCGTTGACCTCTCATCACGCGATACAAGGAGCCTCCACCATGCGTTCGCCCGTCGATGATTCAAGCACACCCGAGCAAGCGCGACATTCGCAGGAGCATCATCGCTCGCCTTTGAGCGTTGGTCTGACGGTCGCGGCGCTGACCGGAGCCGCGGTGCTCGGAGTCATCGGTGCGCGAGCGCTTAGTCGAAACTCTGCCGATGTCGGGCGGCGCTTTCGGCGCATCGTCGATGCGCTGACGACTCGCCGGACCTCCAACGGCGCTGATGCGGCGGAGGAATGGGACGAGCTCGTAGGACGAACCGTGACGATCAACCGTCCGCGACACGAGCTGTACGCGTTCTGGCGAGATTTCGGCAACCTGCCCCGAATACTGGAAAACATCGAGAGCGTTACGGTGCTGGACGAGCGACGCTCGCACTGGGTCGTGCGCGCGCCGGCAGGTACGACGGTCGAATGGGACTCCGTGATCGTGGAGGACATTCCGGACGAGCTGATCAGCTGGGAGTCTGCACCCGGCGCCGACATCGCGAACAGCGGCCGGATCGACTTTCGCAGCGCCCACGGTGGCCGCGGCACGTTGGTGACGGCAACCATTGCCTACGACCCGCCCGCCGGCGCCGTTGGCAAGCTGGTCGCGAAATTGTTTCAGCGCGAGCCGAAGATCCAGGCGCGCCGCGACTTGCGACGTTTCAAACAGTTCATGGAGACCGGCGAGATTGCCACGTCTCGCATGAACGCCGAGGTATCCCGCGATCCATCCACGGACGAGCACGGCGCGGACGTGCGCGCTCCGATCTCTCACTGAGGACTGTGTAATGCGAGCACTGACCTGGCACGGCAAGCACGACGTGCGCGTCGAGACGGTACCGGATCCTGCAATCGTCAATCCGCGCGATGCGCTCATCCGTGTGACCTCAACCGCGATCTGCGGGTCGGACCTCCACCTCTACGACCACTACATACCGGGCATGAGATCGGGTGACATCCTGGGGCACGAGTTCATGGGCGAAGTGGTCGACGTCGGTCCCGACAATCGTGCGCTGAGCGTCGGCCAGCGCGTCGTCGTACCGTTCGTGATCGCTTGCGGCGGGTGCTTCTTCTGTCAGAAGCAGCAGTACGCCGCCTGCGACAACTCCAATCCCGCGGAGAAGGCTGATGCTTCCGAGATCGCCTACGGCTACCCGATGACGGGCGCCTTCGGCTACTCGCACCTGACGGGCGGATACGCGGGCGGACAAGCGGAGTACGTGCGCGTGCCCTATGCCGATATCGGTCCCATCGTCATCCCGGAAGGGATCGAAGACGACCGTGTCCTCTTCCTGTCTGACATCCTGCCCACTGGCTGGATGGCCGCCGAGAACTGCGCCATCGAGTCCGGCGATACCGTTGCAGTCTGGGGCTGCGGACCGGTCGGCCTGTTCGCGATTCAGAGTGCCTTCCTGCAAGGCGCCGAGCGCGTCATCGCGATAGATCACTATCCGCATCGTCTGGAGCTTGCGAAGGCACTCGGCGCGGAAGTCATCGACTACGAGGAGGTCAAGGTTCGTGAGGCACTCGTCGAGATGACGGGGGGCATCGGACCCGATGCCTGCATCGACGCGGTGGGGATGGAAAGCCACGGCATGTCGATCGACAACGTGGTCGACCAGGTGAAGGCCTCCGTCGGTCTCGGAACAGACCGACCCCATGTTTTGCGACAAGTGATCATGGCTTGCCGCAAGGGAGGCCGCGTGTCCATCCCAGGCGTGTATGGCGGGTTCGCGGACAAGTTCCCGGTCGGCGCCCTGATGGAGAAGGGTCTCACCATCAGGACGGGGCAGACACACGTGCAGCGCTATACCGACAAGCTGCTGCAGATGATTCTGGAAGGCGAGATCGATACGACGTTCCTCATCAGCCATCACCTGTCGCTCGAAGAAGCGGCGAACGGTTACCGGATGTTCAAGGAGCAGCAGAACGAAGTCACCAAGGTCG
>JBIOUH010000192.1:0-33119 GCA_044866955.1 Steroidobacteraceae bacterium | reverse complement strand
GCGGCGAGAACGGCGAGCTCGTGCTGCCGGCGGAATTCATCCCGGCCGCCGAGCGCTACAACGTCATGCCGATGATCGACCGCTGGGTCGTGAGCCAGGCGCTCGGCGCGCTGGCGCACTATCGAACCGACGGCGATCCGCGGCACGGCTATACGCTGTCGATCAACCTGTCCGGCACGTCGCTCAACGACGATCGTTTCCTCGAGTTCCTGATCAACGAGCTGCAGACCTACGATCTGAGCCCCGGCGCGGTGTGCTTCGAGATCACCGAGACCGCCGCGATCTCCAACCTGCCGAACGTCGTGCACTTCATGCGCGAGTTCCGCTCGCGCGGCTGCCAGTTCTCGCTCGACGACTTCGGCAGCGGCCTGTCCTCGTTCATGTACCTGAAGAACCTGCCGGTCGACTACCTGAAGATCGATGGCCAGTTCATTCAGAACGTGACCACCGATCACGTCGACCGCAGCATGGTCGAGGCGATCACGCAGATCGGCCGCGCCATGGGCATCAAGACCGTCGCCGAGCGCGTCGAGAGTCCGGAAGTGCTCGCCTGTCTCGCCGACATCGGCGTCGAGTACGCGCAGGGGATCTACATCGCCGTGCCGCAGTCGGTGGAATCGCTGAGCCGCATCACGCGGACACACCCGAAGCTGAAGCTCGTGCACTCCGCCTAGGCGGGGCGGAAGGCCTGCATTTTCCCTGGGTCTATCGAGCGTCAGTGGTACTCTCGGTGGCGGATGCGCTGGGGATCTCTCATAGCCTGTTGCCTGATCGCTTCGGTCGCGCGCGGCGCTGAAGCACTCGCGCCCGCGCGGATCGATCACCTCGTGCGCGCCTACATGGAGCGCGAGCACATCCCAGGCGTCGCCGTCGTCGCCTTGCGGGGCGATCGCGTGATCCTCGCGCAGGGCTGGGGCTACGCAGACGTTGCGAGCCGTATGGCAATGACCCCAGATGCCGTGCAGCCGATCTATTCGATCTCCAAGCACATGACTGCCGCTGGGGTGCTGGCGCTCGTCGATGAAGGACGACTCGATGTCGGCGCGCCGGTCGCGCTCTACCTGCCCGAGTGGTTCGCCGATGAGCCGCAGCTGCAGCTCCTGCACCTGCTGCGACACACATCGGGCCTTCCCGAATTCATCGGACTGGACGGCATCGAGGCGATCGAGAGCGGCAAGCGTCCCGGCTCCGTCGCCGATGTGATCGGTATCGTCGATCGCGCTCCGCGACGCTTTGCGCCGGGCACTTGGCACTCCTATTCGAACAGCAACTATTCGGCGCTCGCGCTGATCGTCGAACGCGTCCATGGCAAGCCGTTGACGGTTCCCGGACTGGAAGACTGCGCGACCTCGCGTGCACGCGGCGTTCGCTGGTCGACGGGTTACACGCAGGCAGGGAAGTCATGGACGCTGCCCGCGAATCTCACGGCGACTTACGTCGGCAACGGTGGAATGTGTTCGAGCGCCCGCAGCCTCGCGCTCTGGATGCGTGCGCTCGCCGCTGGCCGGATCCTGCCGGCATCTCGCGTGCAGGAGATGATCGGCACCGCGGCGCTGCCAGCCGGCTTCACGCCTCCCTATGGTTACGGGCTTTCTACTGTCACGGTCGCCGGGCGGCCAGCGTGGTCGCACGCCGGCGGCGGCGAAGGCTGGGGCGCGTGGGTTGCCTATCTGCCCGACGACGAGCTCACGGTCGTCGTGTTCGGCAATCGCGGCTGGCTGTGGAGCACCGACCTGGGCGTGCCGATCGTCCGCGCCTTGCTGGGACAGCCGGAGCCGCCGCGGCTGCAGCGACTGCCACTGAGCGCGCAGGAGCGCGAGGTGCTGGCGAGCGTGTGCGACGACGGCCTGTTCGACTTCAAGATCGAGGCTGGCAGCTACGGCGTGGTCGTGACCGTCGCGCCGTTCGGCGACCCGATCGTATTGCAAAAGCAAGCCCTGAATCTCTTCGTCTCAGCGCTGCGGCCGGATACCTTTCGGCTCACATTGCGCGCGCAGGGCGCGCCGCCGGAGTTCGACTGGATGGAGCATCGCTCCTACCTGCGCCCGTGCGGAGCCGGAGCGAAGCAAAACTAACGTCTGAATAAGGCGCCGACCCGCTGGTCCGCCGCTTGCGTTCGCGCAGACTGCGCGGCAAGGGGCGGAAAACCATGCGCAGCAAACTATTCGTTCCCGGCTCGCGCCCCGAGCTGTTTGCCAAGGCGCTGGCCGGCGCAGCCGACGCGATCTCGTTTGACGTCGAGGATTCCGTTCCGGAAGACTCCAAGGCGCGCGCGCGCGAGCAGGTCGCCGCCTTTCTGCGCTCGGGCGCTGCCGGGCTCAGCGGCAAGCTCACTATCGTGCGCATCAACGCGCTCGGCTCGGCGCACTTCGAGGGGGATTTGATGGCGTTCGCAGGCCCGCAGGTCGCTTTGCTGAACCTGCCGAAGGCGCAGTGCGCAACTGATGTGAGGCAGGCCGTCGCGGCGCTGGAGAGCGCCGAACGGCGCAACGGCGTCACGCGGCCGATCGGGTTGCTCGTGAACATCGAGACGGCGCGGGCGCTGCGCCTTGCTCCGCAGATCGCTGCCGCGCATCCCCGCGTGGCCGGCTTGCAGCTGGGGCTCGCGGATCTGTTCGAGTCGATGCAGGCGGACCGTCGCGATCCGGCCAACGTGCACGCCGCGCTGTTCCAGATGAGCATGGCCTGCGCCGAAAGCGGCAAGTTCGCCTACGACAGCGCCTATCCGGACGTCGCGGACGCGGCAGGCTTTCGCCGGGAAGCGGAGCAGGCGCGCAAGCTCGGCTACGTGGGCAAGAGCTGCATTCACCCGCAACAGGTTGCGCTCGCCAACGAAGTGTTCGGCGCCGCGACGCTCGATCTCGATACCGCCCGACGCATCGTCGCGGCGGCGAAGGATGCGGCGCAGGCCGGCCGCGGCGCTTTTCTGCTCGACGGCAGGATGATCGATCTGCCGTTCGTCAAGCGCGCCCAGGCCGTGCTGGCGGAAGCGGACGACAGCAGCGATCGCCCGTGAGAGCGATCCTCGCCTGGGTGGCGCTCGGCCTGAGCGCAACGGCCGCAGCGGACAGCATTTCCTCGGTCGAGGTGACGACCCTGCCTGCGCTGAATGGCGCCAGCAGCGAGGCGCGCATCGTTGCGATCGGTGAGCGGCCAGTCGTATTGCAGGCCGGTGGCGTGCGAGTGCTCGATGCGAATGGCAAAACCTGGCTCGACGCTCGCCCCCTCCCATTCCCTCCGCCGCAAGCGGGGGAGGGCGTGGTGGGGGCGCAGGCGCAAATCGTCAGCGACGGTCGCCAGACTTTCGCGCTGCAAGGAGCGCGAATCGCGCAGCTGCAGCTGAACAGCGATGCCCCGACCGCGCGGTCATTGCCATCGCTGCCGGTGGAGCTTTCGTCTGCGGTCGGTGCGGCGGCGAACGACATCTTATATGTAGCGGGACTGGATGCGAGCGGAGCCGCGCACCTGCTGCAGCTTTCGCCAGTGAGCGAAGCAGGTCAGTGGACTGCGCTGACCGCCTGGTCCGGTGCCGGCACGCCAACGTCGCTCGTGTCCCGCATCGGCGCCTTGTATCTCACTGTTCGAAGCCAAGGTGATCCGGCGGATCGCTTGCTGCGCTGGTCGTTGCAGGCCGGCTGGCAAGAGAAGGGTCCGGCGCCTGCGGCGATCGTGCCGGGCTCGGCGCTCGCAGTCGGGCAGGCACACATTCTTTATCTGCTGCGCGACGCGACCGGCGCGTCGCGCCTGGAAACCTTCCACACGATTTCCAGCGCCTGGGCCGAGGTGCCGTACCGAAAGAGCGGCGCCATCGATAGCGTGGCAGCGGTCCGCAACGGCGTGCTGCTGGCGAGCGCGGCGGGCGGCCGCGTCAATGTCGAGAGTGCACAACTCGTCTCCAGCAAGCGCGGGCTCTCCGGCATCGCCTGGACCATCGTCATCGTCTACCTCGGGACCATGATCGGCGTCGGCGTCTACTGGTACCTTCGCGACCGGCAGGGAACCGCGTCGGAGTTCTTCCTCGGCAGCCGCGCCATTCCGTTCTGGGCGGCCGGCGTCAGTCTGTACGCGACCAACACCAGCTCGATCAGCTACCTCGCGATTCCGGCGAAAGCGTTCGAGACGGACTGGCAGTACATGATGAACAAGCTCATCACGATCCTCGGCCTGATGTTCGTGGCCGTGTGGATCGTACCGCTGCTGCGCCGTCTGGATCTCGTGTCGGTCTTCAACTACCTGGAAATGCGCTTTCACCCGGCGATCCACATGATCGGCAGCGCGCTGTGCATGGCGATGCACGTCGGCGGGCGCATGAGCGTGGTGCTGTTCCTGCCGGCACTCGCAATCGCCACGATCACCGGCATCGACGTCGTTTACAGCATCCTGATCATGGGCGTGTGTACGATCGTCTACACCGCGATGGGCGGCATGCGCGCAGTGGTGTGGACAGATTTCGTGCAGGTCATCGTATTGATGGGCGGCGCGCTGTTCGCCATCGGCTTCGTACTCCATTCGCTCGGCGGCTCGACCGTCTACGCGACTGCGATGGCCTTCGACAAGACGAAGCTGCTCAATCTCAGCTTCGATCTCACCCAGCCCACGGTGTGGGGGTTCCTGTTTCTGATCCTGTTCGACGTAGTGCTCACGTTCCCCAAGGACCAGGTGCTCATGCAGCGCACGCTGGCGACGGATTCACCCAAGGCCGCGGGCCGCTCCATCTGGATGTTCGCCGCCATCATGCTGCCCGGCGGCCTGATCTTCTACGGCATCGGCACGGTGCTGTTCGCGTACTACAAGGCGCACCCCGAGCGGCTCGATCCGCTGCTGCCGATCGATGCGACCTTCCCGCTGTTCATCGCGGCCGAGCTGCCGGCGGGCCTGACCGGACTGATCATCGCCGGCATTTTCGCCGCGGCGATGGGCACGCTGTCGGGCACGATCAACAGCGTCGCGACCCTCCTGTCGGTGGATTTCTACCAGAAGCTGGTGCGCAACCCGACCGAGCGCCAGACCAAGCGGTTCGCCGAGTGGATGACGGTCGTGGTCGGCCTGGTCGGCATCGGGCTGGCGTTGCTGCTGTCCCGCCTCGACATCCATTCGCTGCTGGATCTGACGATCGAGATGGCCGGCTTGCTGGGCGGTGGCTTCGCCGGCGCGTACACTCTCGGCATGTTCACGCGGCGCGCGAACTCGGCCGGCGTGTCCATCGGCGTTGCGACAGCAATCGTCGTGACCCTGACGGCGTGGTGGTACCAGCTGGTGCATCCGTATTTCTATCTCGGCATCTCGATCTTCGTCTGCATCGCCGTGGGGTACGTCGCCAGCCTGTTCTTCCCGGCGCCGACGCGCTCGCTCGCCGGGCTCACCATTTACAAAGACGCATGATGTGCGGCAGTGACCGGGGGGCGCGCCGATCGACACGCAGTTTCTGAAGACTTTTCTGACGGTCGCTGACGAAGGCTCCATGGCGGCAGCCGCGCGCGTCTTGAACATCACTTCGGCCGCCGTCTCGCAGCAGATCCATACGCTGGAGCGCGAGATCGGCGTGCCGCTGATCGTCCGTGTCGGACGCACCGTGCGGATGACGGAGCAGGGTGCGCGCATCCTGCTGCGAGTGCGCGAGCTGGTGCGCGATTTCGGCGACCTGCGCAGCGTCGCGAACGAAAGCCCGATCGCCGGCGAGCTGCGGCTGGGGGCGTGTCCGACGGTGCTCGCGGGAATGCTGCCCGGCATCCTGGCGCGCATGGTCGGCAAGTTTCCGCACATCAACGTCTACATCCAGCCGGGTTATTCGGCGCCGCTGTACGCGTCGGTCGAGGCGGGCGACCTCGACGCCGCCTTCGTGCTGCAGGCGCCGTATCCGTTGCCGAAGACCTGCGATTGGCAATTGTTGCGCGAAGAGCCGCTGATCGTGCTCGCGCCGCATCACATGGGGCATCGCGACGCGCACGAACTGCTCGCGAACGAGCCGCTGATCCGCTATGACCGCAACCAGTGGGGCGGCCGTCAGGCGGATGAGTACCTGCGCAAGGTCGGCATCACGCCGCGCGAGCGCTTCGAAGTGAACGCGCTCAACGCGATCGCGGTGATGGTCGATCGCGGGCTCGGCGTCTCGCTCGTGCCCGACTGGGCCAAACCGTGGCCGGAGGGCCTGCGCCTCGCGCGCCTGCCGCTGCCGGAAGAATCGGAGCCGCGCCGCATCGGCATCATCTGGTCGCGCGCCAGCGTGCGGTTGCGGTTGGTGACGGTGTTGCTACAAGAGAGCGTGGCGGAGTCGGGCTGAAGCCCGACGCTTCGTAACCCAACAAAAACTAGGCTCTGAACAAAGCGCGGGCGGGTTCTATTCGCGGGACCGACTTCATAGATTGCCTCCCACAATTGCCTGATGGGGGAGGCGAGATCATGAGCAGAACACTGCGCACGACACTGCGTTGTTTCGGGGGCTGCATCGGCGTCCTTGCGGCGCATGTAGCAGCACAAGCCCAGGACCAGACCGCGCCGATGGAGCGGGTCGAAGAGGTGATCGTTACCGGGACGCGCGCGCCGAAAGCCGTCGACAAGATTCCCGGCGCCATCAACGTCGTTTCCGAGGCCGAAGTGTCGCGCACGCTGAGCCTCACGCAGGACGCCACCGCGGTGCTCTCGCGCACCGTGCCGGGCTACTCCGAATCATCGCAGGCGGTGAACAGCCTCGGCGAAACGCTGCGCGGCCGCGTGCCGCTGCGGCTGTTCGACGGCATCCCGCAGAGCACGCCGCTGCGCGACGGCAGCCGCAACAGCGTGTTCACCGACATGGACATCGTCGGACGCATCGAGGTGATCAATGGTCCGTCGGCGGCCGAGGGCATCGGCGCCGCGGGCGGCATCATCAATTACATTTCCAAGGACGCGACCGAGCCCGGCCTGAACTTCAACGTGTTCACGAACCTGTCGTCGCAGTTCGAGGACGACAGCGATAGCTGGAAAGCCGGCGGCACGCTCACCTACAAGTCGGACAGCTATGACATGGTGCTCAACGGCTCGCTCGGCGACCGCGGCATCACGTACGACGCGAACGGCCGGCGCATCGGCCTGAGCGCGAGCAGCTCCGCCGCGGACTCGGAGACCGAGAACCTGTTCCTCAAGGCCGGCATGAACTTCGGCGCCGACGACAACCAGCGGCTGCAGTTCTCCGCCAGCCACTTCAAGCTGAACAGCAAAGGCGGCTATCACTGGGTCGAGGGCAGCCGCGCGCTCGGCATTCCCGATACGTCCGAGCCCGGGCCGCCGCTCGGCACCGGCGGCGTGCCGCTGGTCGGCACCGAGTTCAACGAATTCGATCAGTACGTGGTGACGTACAAGAACTTCGATCTGTTCGGCGGCAGCTTCACCGCGGATGCATACACCGCCGAGCAGGCGATGCGCTTCCCGGCCGACAACGGCGCGGACCGCCAGGATCCGCTGATCGCGCCGATCGGCGAGCTGGTCGACCAGTCCGAAGTGAAATCGGAGAAGGAAGGCTTGCGCTCGTCCTGGACGCGTGCGGACCTGTTCACCGATGGGCTGGAGCTGCACGTCGGCCTCGACCTCGTCAAGGACGAGACCGAGCAGCGGCTCGCGCTCACCGATCGCGTCTGGGTGCCGCCGATGAAGTACACGAGCCTCGCGCCCTACCTGCAGTTGTCGTACGACATCGGGCCGGTCACGCTGAGCGGCGGTGTGCGCCGCGAAGACGGCGAGCTCGAGGTGGACGACTACACCACGACGTTCTTCCGTAATCGCTCCTTCGTCGAGGGCGGCAAGCTCGACTACGAAGACAACATGTTCAACGCCGGCGCGATCTGGCGCATCACCGGCGACTGGTCGGTGTTCGCTTCGTACAGCGAAGGCTTCACGCTGCCGAACATCGGCATCCCGCTGCGTAACATCAACGTGCCGGGCCAGTCGGTCGAAGGCATCCTCGACCTCGAGGCGATCATCTTCGACAACAAGGAAGTGGGCTTCAACTGGCGCGGCGACCGCGCCAGCTTCGGCGGCTCGTATTACAAGTCGACGTCCGACCTCGGCTCTTCGCTGAGCGTGGATCCGGTCACGCTGGACTTCGTGCTCAATCGCGCGCCGGTGGAGATCGACGGCTACGAGTTCACGGCTGACTATCGCATCACGCCGGACTGGAAGGTTACCGCGCTGTACTCGCACACGCGCGGCAAGACGACCACTGCCGGCCAGCCGAACGGTCCGCTGAACGTCGAGATGGGTGTCGTCAACATCAGCCCCGACAAGCTCAGCGGCTCGGTGGAATGGAATTTCCTGGAACGCGGCACGATGATCCTGGGCGCCACCTCGCTGATCGGGCGCGACATCAACGAAGGCAAGACCACGGAGGAGCACACGCACGGCTACACGCTGTACGACCTGACAGTGAACTACGATATGGAGCGCTACGGCGCGTTATCGCTGGGCGTGGAGAACCTGACCGACAAGTTCTACTTCCTGTCGTTCTCGCAGATCGACTTCTTCCGCAACTACTTCGCCGGCCGCGGCCGCACGGTGTCGCTGACGTACAGGATCGATTTCTAGGAAAGAAGCAGGCTGTCGGACTAAAGTCCGGCCTACAGGGCTCCTTGCAGGTCGGGCTTCAGACCGGCGCGAATTCGCATGAAACATTCTCGCGATGCGATCCTGGTCGCGGGATCGGCCAACCTCGACTTCGTGGTGCGCGCGGACCACGTCCCCGCGCCCGGCGAGACAGTGCTGGGCCGCGAGCTCGCGATCGTTCCAGGCGGTAAAGGCGCCAACCAGGCCGTGGCATGCGCACGTGCGGGCGGCTGCGCGACGCGCATGCTGCTGGCGCTCGGCGAAGACGCGTTCGCGCCGCTCATGGAGAAATCCTTGCGCGATGCTGGTGTCACGCTGCACATCGTGCGCGCGCACGCGGCAAGTGGCGTCGCGCTGATCTGTCTCGCGGACAACGCCGAGAATGCGATCACCGTTGCACCGGGCGCGAACGCAATGTTGCGCGGCGCGGACCTGCCGGCGCTCGACGGCATCGGCTATCTGCTGTTGCAGCTCGAAACTCCGCTCGAGACGGTGAGCGACTACGCGCGCGCTGCTCGCGAGAAAGGCGTCAAGGTTCTTCTGAACGCCGCGCCCGCTTGCGCACTGCCGGCGACCTTGCTCGCGTCAGTCGATGTGTTGATCGTCAACGAGGACGAGCTGGCGAAAGTCGCGGGACGTCACGGTGCTGTTGCGGAGGTCCTGGCGACGATCGATGTGCCGTGTGCGGTAGTCACGCTCGGGGCGCGGGGCTGTTGCGCGATCGAGCGCGGTACGTTCTATCTGCAGCCGGCCTTCAAGGTCGAGCCGGTCGACACGACCGCGGCCGGCGACACTTTCTGCGGCGCGCTCGCAGCCGCGCTGTGCTCGGGTTCCCCCCTACCGCAGGCATTGCGACGCGCGAGCGCCGCCGCAGCTCTCGCGACGACGCGAGTCGGTGCGCAGTCGAGTATTCCCGCTGCAGAGGAGGTCGAGGCCTTGCTGCGCTCAACTGCCGACAACCGGCCTGGGCCCGAAGAGCTCGCCCGGTACTGCGGCGTGCGATCATTCCAGTCATGATGCAACCGACGACCCGCTTCAAATTCTCGCACGCGCTCACCGGGCCGTACCTGCCGCTGCCGGGCTCGCCGCCGGGCTGGCCGTTCGCGGGGATCGGCCACTGGACCATCGACGTCAACGCCAACTCCGAGGACTGGATCCGCGGCCTGCGCGAGTGGCGGCACGAGCATTTGGTTCGCCTCGGTTACGACGATGTGCTGTATCGCGATCCACGGCTGCAATGGGCGCAACGCAACTTCGTGCATGCACTCGCGATGGTCGAGGACCGCTATCTCTACGATCCGGCCGCTGGCCGCTACACGGTGGAACGTTATCTCGACGATCTGGAGAGTCGCTATGGCGGCATCGACAGCGTGCTGCTCTGGTACATCTATCCGAACATCGGCGTCGACGACCGGCACCACTTCGATTTCGCGCACGACCTGCCGGGCGGCGTCGCCGGCCTGCGCGCAGCGGTCGCGGATTTCCACGCGCGCGGCGTCAAGGTGTTCCTGCCGACGATGCCGTGGGACAACGGCACCCGGCCGCACAGCGAGCCCGATTGGGAGCTGATGGCGGAGCTGGTCGCGGCGGTCGATGCGGACGGTATCAACGGCGACACGTACAGCGGCATGCCGCGAGCGTTCTTCGATGCCTGCGAGAAGCGCGGGCACGCCGTCGTACTGGAGCCGGAGTCGACGGCGCAGGCCGGCGATCACATTCTGAACTGGAACGTGCAGAGCTGGAGCAAGAAGGTGCCGCAGGACGTGATCCCGTCGGTGTTCAAACTGAAGTGGCTCGAGCCGCGACACGTCGTGAACATCGAGAATCGCTGGAGCCGCGATCGCACCAACGACCTGCAGCACATGTTCTTCAATGGCATCGGCTACACCGCCTGGGAGAACGTGTGGGGCATCTGGAATCAGCTGACGCCGCGCGACGCCGAAGCATTGCGGCGGGTTGCAATGATCCAGCGGCAGTTCGCGCCGCTCATCGTCAGCCTCGACTGGACGCCGTACGAAAAGACGCTGCAGGCCGGCGTGTTCGCGAGCCGGTTTCCCGGCGCGGGCCTGACGCTGTGGGCGATGGTGAATCGCAACGAGCATGAAGTGAGCGGCGAGCAGATCGCGCTCGCGCACGCGGCCGGCGCGAGCTATTTCGACGTCTGGAACGGCGTGCGGCTGGAGCCGCGCGTCGATGGCGCGCAGGCGCGGTTCACGCTGAAGCTCGAAGCACAGGGCTTCGGCGCGATCCTGGCCATCGCCGGCACTGCGGAGCCCTCAGGCCTCGGCTCGTTCCTCGAACAGATGCGCAAGCTCGCGCGTACGCCGTTGCGCTCGCTCTCAGCCGAATGGCGAGCACTGCCGCAGCAGTTGGTCGCGATCGAACGCACGCGCGGCGCGAGCGAACCGCCGGGCGGCATGGTCGCGATTCCCGCAACGGAGTTCGACTTCGCGGTGCACGGCATCGAGATCGAAGGTGCGACCTGGGAAGGACTCGACATTCAGTATCCCTGGGAGAGCAGTGCGCGCCGCGCGCATCGTTCACGCGTGCGGATCTCTGCGTTCCACATCGATCGCTATCCGGTGACGAACGCGCAGTACCAGGCGTTTCTCGAAGCAAGCGGCTATCGGCCGCGCGACGCTCACAATTTCCTGCGCCATTGGCAGAACGGCACGGCGCCGCGTGGCTGGGAGAACAAGCCGGTCACGTGGGTTTCGATCGAAGATGCGCGCGCGTACGCACAGTGGGCAGGCAAGCGGCTGCCGCACGAATGGGAATGGCAGTACGCGGCGCAGGGAACGGATGGCCGGCGGTTCCCCTGGGGTAACGAGTGGGACAGCGACGCGGTGCCTGCGACTTCCGTCGCGCGCGAGATGCCGCCGCCGGACGACGTCGATGCGCATCCGACCGGCGCGAGTCCCTTCGGTGTCATGGACCTGGTCGGCAACGTCTGGCAATGGACCGACGAGTACGCCGATGCGCACACGCGCGCTGCGATCCTGCGTGGGGGCACGGCATACCAGCCGCAGACTTCGCACTGGTATTTCCCGCAGGCGTATCGGCTCGATCAGCATGGCAAGTACCTGCTGATGGCGCCGTGCAAGGACCGCTCGGGCGGGATCGGTTTCCGCTGCGTCGTCGACGCCGCATGATGCCGCAGCGAACAGCAACGACGCAGCGACGCGCGAGCGCGGTGCAATTCGCCCCGCCGGGCGCGGTGCGGTTGCATGGCATTCTCGGCGAGGCGCTCGCGGCGAATCATCGCGGCCGGCTCGCGAAGTTCGTCGTGGACGAGACCAGTCCCGCAATCGCGCTGTTTGCGCCGGCGCAGGCACACGCAAATCACTCAGGCGATTGGTACGGCGAGCACGCGGGAAAATGGCTGTACGCCGCATCGAAAGCGGCGGCTCGTACCGGCGATGCGATCCTGTCGGATCGCGTCGGACGCGTCGCCGACTACCTCGTCAGTCTGCAGGATGCCGAGGGCTATCTCGGCAACTACGCGCCCGAGCGCCGCTTCATGCGCAAGCAGCCACCGAAGCCGGTGAGCTGGGATGGCGCGCCGGCTTTGCGCACCTGGGATATCTGGACGCACAGCTATCTGATTCTCGGTCTGCTCGAAGCGCACCGGCTGCTCGGAACCGCGAGCTATCTCGAAGCAGCGTGCAGGATCGGCGATCTGTGCTGGCGCACGCTCACGAGCGGCGGCATCGACATCACGGACCTCGGCAATCATCACGGCATGTCGGCGACCGTGCTGATGGATCCCGCGCTGGAGTTGCACTTCGCGACCGGCGAGCAACGCTATCTCGATCTCGCCACGCTCATCCTGGAACAGGCGAATCGCAATCCCCGGCTCGCGCTGCTCACCCAGGCGCTGGCAGGCGCGGACGCTTCCGAGATCGCGACGGGCAAGGCCTATCAGCTCATCTGGAACGTGGTCGGACTCGCGAAGCTGCATCGTGCAAACGGCGACGCAGCGTTGCTGCGCGCGGCTGTGAGCGTGTGGCGCGGCATCCGCGATCACCACCTCACGCTCGGCGGCGGACCGTGGGGGGGCGTCGGGCATCGCTCGCGCGAGGTCTTCAATCCCGCGACGGTCTTCAGTCCGTACGGCTACGTCGAGACTTGCGCGACGCTGGCGTGGATCCAGCTCAATCGGGAGCTGCTTGCGATCACGGGCGAGGCCGCGTATGCGGAAGAGATCGAGCGCAGCGCATACAACGATCTGCTCGGCGCGCAGGCGCCCGACGGCGAAGACTGGTGCTACTACTCGTTTGCGAACGGCCGGCGAGTGCACACGACCTACTGGCGCTGCTGCAAGTCGAGCGGCGCGATGGCGCTCGAAGAGTTGTCGTCCAGTGCGTATGCGACGACCGCGGACGGGGTACAGATCAATCTGCTCGGACCGTCGGAGGCCGAGCTGCAACTTCACGGTCCCGGCACAGTGCGGCTGGAGCAGCGCACCGAGTATCCATTCGACGGCGAGGTGTGCCTTCGCGTCGCGCCGGAACGGGGTGCGACGTTCACGGTGAGCGTGAGAATTCCGCGCTGGGCGGATGGCGCGAGCATTCGTGTGAACGGTGCCGATTGTCGCCCCCTCCCCAACCAAGGCGGGGTAGGGCAGGGTGGGGGCACGTTCCTGTCCATTCACCGCGAATGGCGCCAGGACGACATCATCGAAGTCTCTTTGCCGATGCGCCCCAAAGCGCACTTTCGCGCCCACAGCAACACGCAGGAATCGCGGGCGCCCGACGATTCGCCGGTGCGACAGGAAGTCCTGCACTTCGACTACGTCGCGATCACGCGCGGTCCGCTCGTGTATGCGACCGGATTGATCGACGGCTACAAGATCGAGGAAACGCTGCGCCTGCCGGCGCCGGCCGACACTGCGTGGCTCGAGACCGTGCCGGCCTCGGGCGCCGCAGGACCGGACGTGCGCGTGGCGCCGCTCGGCCGTCCGGCGCTCGTGTTCTCTCCTTACTATCGCGCGGGCGGACGCCGCGACCGCACCTGGCGCCTCACCTGGATGCCGCTCGCGCCGGAATCACAATGACAGCTTCCTCACCTTTCGACTGTTCGCGACGCTCCGGCCCCGCAGGTCCGCTCAGCGGCGTGCGCGTGCTCGATCTCAGCGCCTACATCGCGGGGCCTTACGGTTGCACGCTGCTGGCCGATCAGGGCGCGGACGTCGTCAAGATCGAGCCGCCGGGCGGCGACAACCTGCGCCAGTATCCGTCGACCCTGCAGTCGGAGAACCGCGCGTTCCTCGGCGTCAATCGCAGCAAGCAAGGCGTCGTGCTCGATCTCAAGAATCCCGAAGGTCTCGAAGCGTTGCTGCGCCTGGTCGAAGCGGCCGACGTGCTCGTCCACAACTTCCGGCCGGGCGTGCCCGAGCGTCTCGGCATCGACTACGAGCGCCTCGGTCGTCTGAATCCGCGGCTGATCTATTGCGCAGTGACCGGCTACGGCGAGAGCGGGCCGCTGCGGGAGAAGGCGGGCTACGATCAGGTGCTGCAAGCCATGAGCGGCATGTGCGTGCTCCAGGGCAAGCCCGACGGCGCGCCGGAGATCGTGCACGGCTCTATGGTCGATTACTACGCGGCGGCGCTCGTCGCTGCGGGAGTCTCGTCTGCGCTGTTCGAACGCGAGCGCAGCGGGCAAGGGCAGTTCGTCGGCGTGTCGTTGTTGCGAAGCGCGCTGACGATGCAGTCCGCGCGCATGATCTGGGCGGAGGGCGAAGCGCTCGATATCTGGCGCGACATGCGCTCGGGCGGGATCACCGGTCTGCATCCGACGCGCGAGGGCTATCTGTATCTATCCGCGAACACGCCGCACTTCTGGAAGGCGTTGTGCGAGAAGACCGGTCTCACCGAGCTCGCCAACGATCCACGCTACGACACAGTGCGCAAGCGTGCACAACACGCGGCGGAGATCGTGCCGAAGCTGCGCGCTGCTCTGCTGACTCACTCGGCGCTGGAATGGGAGCAGATCTTTGGCGATGAGGTGCCGTGCGCGATGGCCCGGCGCATCGAAGACATGTTCGATCATCCGCAGGTCCTCGCGGAGGAGATCGTCGCGCAGATCGAGCACCCGACGCTCGGCAGCTATCGCGGCGTCGCGCGGCCCATCAAGTTCGGCCGCACGCCCGGCCCTGAGCCGTTCGCCGCGCCGGCGCTCGGGCAGGACACTCAGGAGGTCATTGCGCGGGCGGGGCGCGATTAGACGATGGTGTAATCGCGATGCGCCAGTCGGCTGTGGTGGGATTGAGCACGGAGGACCTGGCTCATGACACGCACCCGACTCATCGTCGTTGCAGCGCTGTGTGCCATCGCGCATGCAATTCCTGCGGCAGCGGACGACGGCGCTTTTTACGGCCTGCTGCGCTCGCGCGATCTGACTCCGTTCGGATTCCTGCGCCTGGACATGCGTCCGGGGCACGCGGTGACGATCGAGCCTGGAACGTGGGCGATCGAGACCGAGCTCGGCTATCAGAACACGTGGGCGCTGAGCAAAAACGTCGAGACCTACCTGACGAGCCTCGAGCCGACCGGGCGCCGCCGCATCGGGCCGGCGGAGGTGCAGGCCATCCAGGACCTGCCAGGCGAGAACTATCTGCTCGACATCGAGACGGGGTTGTTCGACCTGACGTTCCATTACAAGCTCGCCCCGAAATGGACGCTGTACGGGATCGTGAGCGCGATCTCGTACCAGGGCGGATTCCTCGACAGCAGCATCGAGCAGTTCCACGACACCTTCGGCTTCAGCTCCTTCGGCCGGCCGGCAGTCGAGCGTAACCAGGCAACGCTCATCTACGACCTGAAGGGTGCGCAGGTCGTGTTCCTCGACAAGCCGACGGATGGCGGGCTCACCGATCCAACGTTCGGTGTGCGCTACGGGCCGTGGCAGCTCTCGCAGCGATGGCAGCTTGCGCTCGAAGGTGCGGTGAAGATCCCGGTCGGCGGCAAGCGGCTGTTGCTCTCGACGGGACGGACCGACTATGGAATGCAGGCCTCGTTCCAGCGTTTCGGCAATCACCACGCGTTCTACGTCGATCTCTCGGCCGTGTATTACGACGGCGCCGCGCAGCCGGCGCCGCAGGACCGGCAAGTCATTCCGACGCTAGTGTTCGGCTACGAGCGCAAGCTGACCGCGCGCACGAACCTGAATCTCCAGGGCTACGTCAGCACGAGCGTGTACTCTCACGACCAGACCGATCTCGACGAGCTGCTCGGCGTCAAGTACCAGTACAGCATCGGGCTGCGGCATCGTACGGACAACGTGCTCCTCTCGTTCGGCTTCACCGAGAACCTGCAAAACCTGAACAACACGCCGGACATCGGCCTGCAGTTCGGCGTCGCCTGGATTCCTCATCGCGTGCGGTGAGCGCGGGTCGTTGCAACTACGATGGATTGACGGACAGCACGCGTCCGTCCCTGCGCATCGTCTCCACTACGTCACTGCAACCGGACTCGGGGCCGGGACCCGTGAGCTCCACACCGATGACCGAGCTGTCGCGCTGCTGCAGCAGGATCAGCTGATAGGACGGGTGGTTGCTCAACAGCGAGCTGAGAAATCCCGGATCGCGCGGGTTCGGCACGTCCGGCGTCAGCGCGACCGTCAGCCTCAGATCGCAGGGCCTCGGGGCCGACGCGCTCGCAGGGTTGCTCGCAGCTGCGCCCGCTAGCGCAAGCGACACGAGAACGACGAAACGATTCACCTGCATGGTCATGCCCTCCTTATCCACCGCAGCCGCGCTCATACTGCGCGTCCAGCGTATCAAGGGGATTTCGCCGCGCACGACGCACGATTTCAGTCGCAATCCGCCGCGCGCTGAATCCCGAGCGGGCCCAGGTCGCAGGTGCTATAGTGCCCACGGCTCGTAACCATTCTCTTTATCTCCTGCTGGCCCGCGGACCACGCGCCGTTCCCGGCCAATTCAGCTAAACCGAATCGTTGTCGAACCCATGGAGACGGCTCGCAGTGCGCCGTCGCGTCTTCGAGGTGTTCGAGATGAACGATCAGCAGACATCCGCCGCGCGAGCGCGCATCGATGCGTAAACCCTATATGGGCGCCTTGTCATCCCCGATGCTGAATGAGCCCTTGCACGCCCCGCCGAGCAACGCGGGCGAGCACCGGCGCAGAGTGCAGCAAGAGGTCGCTGAACGCGCCGCTTACCGCGACAGTGAGCTCGAATCGCAGGCCTCGCCCGTGAAGGATCCGCAGGAGCGCATCGTAATCTGGGAGCGATTGCACGCGTTGCGTTTGCCGAAGGCCCCGGGGCACGTCCTCGTGAGGGTGATTGCAAAGCAGACACGACTGACGGTAAGCCAGGTGCACGAGGAGCAGCAGCGCCGCGCCGGAACGCTCTTGGCGGCCCCGGTCCTGACCATCGAGCCCGTTCAGCGGAGCGAGCTTTGAAGCAGGTGGCTGCTCCGGATCCTGCTGCGCTTCTCAGCAAGAGAATTCTGATCGTGGAAGACGACGATTGCCTGTACCAGGCGTTGCGCGATTCGCTGCAGGATGCCGGCTGCGAAGTCTTCGGCTCCTGCGATCGCGTCTGTGATCCTCTGGATACCGTGCCCGCGAGCCGCCTGGACGCTGCGCTCGTCGACATGGATCCGCTCGGCTCGGATCGCGCCGCCTCGCTCGCGCAGCAACTCGGCGATCGCAATGTTCCGATCGTGTGGATCACGTCGCGTCGCGACTGCGATGCGCGCGTCTCGCCGCGCGAATGGTTGCCCAAGCCCTTTACCGAACGACAGCTGCTCGACAGCATCGCGGCCGCTGTCGGTGAGCTGTGCAGCGGCGCCCCAGCGCAGGAGATCGAACCATGAGCAAAGGTATGGACCAGAAGCGCGAGCAGAAGCGCAAGCCGGCCAAGACTCTGCAGGAGAAGCGGGCGGCCAAGAAGGCCAAGAAAGCCGAGCGCGGGACGACGCGGACTCTGTAGCTGCTGCACGATGCACCGCGCGCCTGTCTGCCTGATTGTCACCTGCGCGGCGCTGTTCGCGGCCGCGGTTCCAGTCGCCGGCTACACGAAGGACTCGGGTCCCATTCCCGACAATGCACGTCCGCGCAGCTATGGCAGCGGCTGGGACTGCAACCGCGGCTTTCGCGAGACGGGCGGGGGTTGCGTTGTCGTGGCCGTGCCCGCGAATGCCTATCTGTCGCCCGAAGGGTCATCCTGGATCTGCAACCGCGGCTTTCGCCCCGTGGGCGCTGGGTGCGCGGCCGTGAACATTCCAGTGAACGCCTATGCCGTGGACAGCCAGTACGATCGAGGCTGGCGGTGCAACCGCGGCTATCGCGAGGTCGCCGGGCGCTGCCTGCAGCCCGCGGTTCCCGCGCATGCCTACGCGATCGATTCGAGCTACGGCTTCGGATGGGAATGCGAGCGCGGCTTCCGCGAGGTGGAGGGCGCCTGCGTCGCGGTCGAAGTTCCGGCCAACGGCTATCTGGTTCGTGCTGGAGACGACTGGAAGTGCGAACGAGGCTTCCGCCGCGTCAGCACGCACTGCGATTCCATCGTCGTTCCCGCCAATGCGTATCTCGACGATCTGGGCAGCGAATGGCGCTGCGAGCGCGGTTTTCGCAAGGACGGCGCGCGTTGCGCAGCTCTGCGGGTGCCGGAGCATGGTTACATCAACTACTCGGGTGACGATTGGTCCTGCGAGCACGGTTTCCGCAAGCAGGGGGATGCGTGCCTGGCCGCGAATGAATGACTGGAGATGCCAATGCACTATCGGCCGGAGTCGTTCTGGAGCCAGAGCGGAACGAGCGAATCCATGGGCGACGATCTGCAGCTTGCGCATCGCTTCATGGACCTGTCCGAGCACACGGAGGACCTCGCCACGTCTCGCGAGTGCTACGAGAAAGCGCGCGCCGCGCACGAGACTGTAGACCGCCTCCTGAGGAGCAACATGCCCGCATGCCCCGTTGCCCGTTCGGATCTGGGCGCCGCCATCGCCAGGCTCAGATCCCGCTTGGCGGCCTACGAGAGCGCACACTGACCAGGTTCCATCGACAGGAGAGTGCAGCATGCCGAGGCCGCCGAATTTCAAGCAGGAAAAGCGCCGTCGCGAGGAAGCGCAGAAGAAGCGTAATCAGGAAAAGCAGCAGCAGAAAGCAGCGCGCAAGGGCGGAGAAGAAGATCCACCACCCGGCGACGTGGCTGACTCCGAGCGAACCCCGTAAACATCACGGGCGCGCCGCAAGCGCCCCGGCTCACGCCGCCGAAATCGCTCGCGGCCCAGTCGTTCAGGGCTGGTCCGCGGCGACGCGCGGCTGGTCCTCGCTGAAGATGAGCTCCACGCGGCGATTGGCCTGGCGTCCAGCCGCATCGTCGTTGCTGGCCACCGGGAAGGTCTCGCCTTTGCCGATCGCGGTGATCTGATCGCGTGCCACACCGCGCTGTGTCAGGGCCGTCTGCACGGACTGTGCGCGGCGCTGGGACAGTTCCTGGTTGGATTCGTCCGCGCCGACGTTGTCGGTATGGCCTTCGATCAGCACTTTGCGTCCCGACTGCTCTCGTAACGCCATGGCCAGGCGATCGAGCGTCCCGTAAGCGCCCGACTTCAGCGTCGCCTGGTTCGTATCGAACAGTACGTCGCCGAGCGTCAGCACCAAACCCCGTTCCGTCTTCTTGACCTTGAGGTCGGCGAGCTGCGTCTCGAGCGAATCCGCGCGCACTTCTGCGGCATCTGCCGCCCGGCGAGCGTCGCCCGCTTGCTGCGCGCTTTGCTGCGTTTCGCGCTCGCGCGCCTGGAGCAGAACGGTTTGGCGTTGGGCCGTCCCGGTGGCTATCTCATCGTTCGCCTGTGCAGTGAGGATCTTCTCGTTGGCGATCTGAGCGCTGAGCACGGCGTTCCCGGCTTCGAACTCGACGTCCGATTGCTTGCCTTTGGCCGCCGCGAGGCGGTTCGCCGCTTCCAGTGAGCTACGCGCATTGGCGATGTCCACGGCCGCAACTCCGGCACGCGGGGATTGCTCCACCTGCGGGATCATCGTCCGCGCCGTTTCCAGCGACTCGTTGCGTGGCGCCGCGGTGCTGCAAGCACTCAAGACTGCAGCGACTGCCAGACTCACGACAACCCGGTTATTCGACTTCATACTGTGACCTCATTCATGCACTCGGACGATGGCTCTGCAGTTCAGCGCTGCGTCGGCGTGGTACGTTCAGTCTCCTGACGCAATGTATTGACGCTCTCGAGCACTTCGTTCGCGGACTTACGCGCATCGGCGCTCTGCGATTTGGCGACTGCAAGCTCGGCGTACAGATGCGCCTGCGCAGCTGAGCGCTCCGCCTGCTGTTGCTGACCTTTCGCCAGTGCGCTCTTGGCAGCGTCGAGCCTGTCGCGCGCCTGCTGCAGTTCGACCGCGCCTTGCTCGGACTTGCCGAGCGTCTGTTGCGCCTGCTG
The DNA here is from genome assembly GCA_044866955.1 of Steroidobacteraceae bacterium. Lineage (GTDB taxonomy): Bacteria > Pseudomonadota > Gammaproteobacteria > Steroidobacterales > Steroidobacteraceae > Steroidobacter. The sequence continues at coordinate 13,124 of JBIOUH010000192.1, read as the reverse complement.
AACCGACGTTTCGCTTTGCGCCACTCGCTCCTTCGTGAGACTCGACACGCCGCCGCACGCGCTGAGAAGGGCGAGCGCACTCACACCGAGCGCCAACGCCGTCCCGATGGAACTGAGGCGGGCCGGCCGCGAGTGCAGATAACTGTGAGCTTGGACGTACTGGTTCATTTCGATTCTCGCGGTGTGTAGGTGCGGCAGTCGGGCCGCTGGGATCCGGGCAATGATGCGCCGCGTGCTCGAAGGTCTCAGTGCGCCGGCGCACACAGCGCCGCTGAGCGAGATCGACCTGCTAGTGGATCTCGCGAGAGGAACGACCCTCGAAGAGGTCCCAGACGTAGATCGAGAGCGTCGAGATGACGGATTCATCATCCTGCTCGAGATCGAGCAGCGCTTGTTTGTAAGAATAGTAGCGGCCGAGCGACTCGCTCGAGAGCGAAACGACGGCCAGTGCATCGATGCGCGCAAACGTCGATGGCAGGTGCGGCACGCTACCCTGGTCTGCTTCCTTGTTGGATTGCCGCTTCTTGCCGTTACTCTTCACTGCCGCAGAATGCCCGCTGTGCTCATATGCGTCTGTGCGCCAACGAACTCAGCGTCGGTTGCAGTTGATTCGACTCGTTCCTGGCGAGCACTCGATCGACACGATGTCCATCCATGTCAACGACTTCGAACAGCCAGTCGGCGCGCCGGACCTGGTCAGCAATTCGCGGCAGGCGGCCGAGTCCCTCGATGATCAGGCCGCTCAGCGTGCGGTAGCTTCCGTCCGGGTCCTCCAGCGTTTCGCGCGTGCCGAGGTAGTCGGACAGCTCGTGAATGGACAGCTGCCCGTCGAACAACCACGAGCCGTCTTCGCGGCGCACTGCTCGCTCGTCGTCTGCGGCGGTGCCCTTGATGGCGCCTGTGATCGCCTCGAGTAAATCGTGCAGAGTGATCAGCCCGAGCACCGTCCCGTATTCATCGACTACGAAGGCAAAGTGATCGCCGCTCTGCCGGAAGCTCTCCAGCAGGTCCATGCCACTGATGCTCTCGGGAACGAACAACGCAGGCTGGGCGATCGCCTCGAGATCCGGCGATTCGCCACGCAGAGCTCGCAGCAGCAGGTCGCGCGCGGACACTACGCCGACGATGTCGTCGTCCGGCCGGAACACCGGATATCGCGAGTGAGGCGAGCTTTCCAGTACGCCGAGGATCTCGAGGTTGCTCGATGCGACCTCGAGCATGACGATGTCGCCGCGTGGTGTCATCAGCGAGACGATCGTCAAATCGTCGAGCCGGAATAGATTGCGCACCATGCGGTGTTCGTGTTGCTCTATGACGCCCAGCGCAGATCCTTCCGCGAGTACCGCGTGGATCTCGTCTTCGGTAACAGCGGCGCGTCGATTGTCATCGATGGTCAGCAGCCGCAGCACGAGGCGCGTCGAGGCGCTGAGCAGCCATACGAATGGCTTCGAGATGATGGCCAGCGCGCGAATCGGGCGCGCCACGAGTCGAGCGATGCGCTCCGCATGCGTCTGGCCGATACGCTTGGGAACCAGCTCGCCGACCACGATTGCGAAGTACGTGATCATCGCCACCACCAGCCCTGTGGCGCCGTAGCCGGAGGCTTGTTCCGACATGCCGAGGCCCAGCAGCCACGTCCGCAATGGTGGCGCCAAGGCGGCTTCGCCGATGATGCCACTCAGCATGCCGACGGCGGTGATGCCAATCTGCACCGTCGAGAGAAATTTCGTCGGCTCGCTGCCCAATTGCACGGCAATCTTTGCCGCCCGGTCTCCCGAATCCACGAGGCCTTGCAGGCGAGCCCTGCGCGCGGTGAGCAGGCTGATCTCCGACATCGCGAAGAAGCCGTTGACGAGAATCAGACCGATGAGGATGGCGAATTGCACAGAGAAAGCGAATTTGTGCCGGCAGTCGTTACTGACTACAGGCGCCGGACGGTTTCCAGTCAGAGGGTATGCCCCTCCGCTGAGCCGAATCGTGAATGACCAGGGCGAACGCACGTCGAAGTGCTGAGCCCGTGACGTTCAGCTCCATTGGCGTGTTCGGTGGCACGGTCATGGTTCCTCCGGTCCGAGTCCTGTTGGCGCCAGCCGGAGTCTCCAGACACTGATCTCCCGCGAGCACGTACCAGCCCTCGGGACCCGGGTGTGTATGCACCCGCGAATTATCGCCGGGTCGCATGACGGCGTAGGAGAGAACGGCCGTGTAGCTCTTCGCGGCGGGCAGCTGCAGCGGTCCGACGACGGCGATGGATTCACCTCCTGGCGTCGCAACGCTTCGCGGCCCGAATTCAGAGAGCCACGCTCGCCCGTCTTCCTCCACCACCAGCCCACTCGCACTCTTGGCCACCTCGGCAGCCGTCCTGCCTGGAAACGCGCGCAGATGCCAGTACACGGATGGCTGACTGAAATGAAGTCCGGTTACCGTCCCGACGTTGAAGCAGCCAAACTCCGGTCGCTTCTCGCCCGGCGGCACGTCCACGCACGCTACTTCGGTCAAGCGCTGTTGTCCGCTGGTGGCCGGTGCCTGTCCCCACGCCTTGCCGATGGATACGACCTGACAGGCGACCAGCAACAGCATCGATACCCGCATGGATGGACTTCTGGTCACGCTCAACCTCCGGAAGAAGATGTGGCGATTCTCAGCGGCTCTGGCTGCGGCATCCGTTGGATTGCGAACATAAGAGCAAACGACTGGTGTCCGTGTCAGCATGGGTCCTGTATCGGAGCTCTGAAAGAAGCAGGAGATCGTCATGCGAATCAGCCGTCGGCTGTTGATAGCGGGGAGTCTGCTGAGCTTGAGTGCTCCTGCTGGCGCCTGGAACAAGGCTGACGAGGATGCGATAGGTGCACTCCTGGTCGCGCACACGAAGCAGTGGAACCTGCACGATATCGATGCCTGGGCGGAGATACTGCACGACGATGCAGATTGGGTGCACTGGGGCGGCGGCTACTGGCGAGGCAAGGAGCAGGTCAAGGCGGGCACCCAGGAAATTCACCGCACGTACTACAGGAACAGTCGCATGACTGCGCAGCGAGTCGAGGATCTCACCTTTCTATCGCCGGATATTGCGCTCGCGCACGTTCGCAGCGAGTTGACCGGAGACGAGCGATCTCCGGGCGTGACATTCCAGTACCGCAAGAGCGCCCTGTTCACCAGAAAAGCGGGAGTGTGGCGGATTCGCGCATTGCATAACACTCGGATTCGCCCGAACGCGCTCGCCGCAGACGTTCAATGACGTGACGCCGCGCCCGACCGTCCCATCTGCGCACACTGCGGCACCAATGACCCGAGGTTTAGAAGCCCACTCCTGCGGCGGCTCGCGCGGGCAAGCGGCCGACGCCTGTGCGAGTGCCACTCAGCAGAGCTGCTGCCCGCGAATGAGCGTCGGCAGGCGTCTGGCCGTACGAAGGTTCGCGGCCCGCAGACGACACGGTCGCTTGACGTGCGATGCGATGCCCGCTTAGCAGGGCTGCAGCGCGCGCGTGTGCATCGATTGCCGTCCCGGACACTGACGATGAGCGCTCCAGCTTCATGGTTACGGGCGTCTGCGCCCGACTGAGCAACGCAGCCGCCTGGGTGTGCGCATCGGCTGGATTCGGGAACCCTCCGGTCTGCGAACCGGCAAGTGCCGTAGTCGTGGCAAAGATCGCGGGGATCAGAAAAAAATGCAGTTTCATTTGGAGTCCTCGTGGCGGGTAAGAGGGATCGATGTGCCGTCGCGCGGAGCAGTTGCAATGCGTGTGCCAGGCGCACTCGAGCGTGAGAACGCTCGGTATCGCAGTCTTTCGGTGCACGCGGCCTGCAAGGGAGTGCGTCTCGCTTCGAGATGCTGCGGCTGACCGCGAGATGTTGTGGGGAGATGAGGATCCTTCGGGCGCGCCATCCGCAGCCCGCGCGGCTTCTGCCCGATAGCCTGCGACAGGTCAGATTGGTGGTGCCGTAGACAGAGCTACGCGACGGCGTCGATGAAGCAGTTGATCGACAGCCGCCCGGTCAGGGGATTCGGATCGGGTACGAAGCCCTTCGCGATGCATCCGGAGTGCAGGGAATTGCGCCGGTAGACCAGCATGCGGTTGAAAATGCCTTCCTCACTCGCGATCTGCTCGAACAGTGCGGTGCTGCCGTTGATGTACTCCGCGACCGGCATATCCGGACCGTCGTTCTGCGACTCGAGCGCTCTGAAATAAGTGTCCGCTCGTGCCTCGTCCACGTATTCGAAGCCCGTCTGGCGGTGCCGGTAAAAGGCGGTGCCGCCCAGATCCGTCTTGAACAGGTAGTGAATCGTGGCAAGGCCGTTGCCGTTCAGCGAGTCCACGTGAGGAATGCGCTGGATCGCCGTGAGCTTCTCGGGCGGCGTCGTCACCAGCGAGTAGTGGCTCATCGAGAATCTGAGCGACCGACCCTGCAGCCCGAAGTGCTCGAACAGCACATTCTTGAGCCGGGTCTCGATGAGTTGCCGATACGAGGGCGGTACCTCGGCTCGGATCCCCGGATAAAAGCGCGATGGGACCGTGAACTGTCGGCCCGCCGCTTTGCGCACCAGCCGATCGGGATCGGCGATGAAGTTGTCGATCACCAGGAGCGGTGCCTGCTCAGCTCCGATCGTGAGCTTGCGCAGGTGCAGTTCAGGATGCGTTTCCAGGATCACGAGGAGCGCCGTTGCTCGCCCTGCAATACCGATCGAGGAAGTCCTGGTGCCGCGGCATCTGCGCCACCGCCTGCTCGATCGAGCCCTTGAGAGCGGTGAGGAACCGGGTGAGATCCTGGTCGCTCATCGCTTTCGCGTAGTGATGATAGCGCTCGGGCGTGATGCCCTGACCGAGCATTACCTGTGTCCAGGAATCGACGCGGAACAGCTCTCCCTCGTACTGCCAGGCGTGGGCGCCCTTCTGGAACATTTCGATGCGGCGCGCCAGGGATGCCGGAATGAACATGCGCCGGCAATGACGCCAGAACGGGCTATCGTCTCTTTCGACCGCGTAATAGTGCAGTACGAGAAAATCACGTATCGCCTCGAGCTCTCGCAGCACTTCCTCGTTGTATTGATCGACGAAGGACTGCACGATCCCCTTGAAGGGAAACAGGCGCATCAGGCGGGTGATCCCCGTCATGATGAGATGGATGCTGGTCGATTCGAGCGGCTCGAGAAATCCACTCGCCAGGCCCAGCGCCACCACGTTCTGGTTCCAGGCTTTCAGGCGCCGGCCGGCGCGGAACTTGATCACCCGAGGCTGGATCAGCGTCCTGCCCTGCACTTCAGCGAGCAGCTTCTCCGTGGCCTGCTGATCGGTCATATAGCGGCTGCAATAGACCAGTCCGTTGCCGACGCGATGCTGCAGCGGAATGCGCCAGCGCCACCCCGCCTCGTGCGCTATCGCGCGGGTGTAGGGCACTGCCGGTCCGACCGATTCCGTTTGCACCGCTACGGCGCTGTCGCACGGCAGCCAATGCGTCCAATCCTGATACTTGGTGTGCAGCGCCTGTTCGATCAGCACACCGCGAAAGCCGGTGCAGTCGAGGAAGAGATCGCCTTCGATGACCTGGCCCGAATCGAGCACGAGCGCCTCGACGCAGCCGGAATCGGCATTCTGTCGGACGTTCTTGATCTTCCCCTCGACGCGCTTCGCACCATGGCCCTCGGAGAACTTGCGCAGGAACTTCGCGTAGACCGAGGCATCCAGGTGATACGCGAAGTTGATATCCGACTGGGGTGACGTCGCGAATTTCTCCCTGCGGGCGGCCTGCAGCTCCAGGCAGTAATCGCCCAGTTCCGACTGGATGCCCCGAGTGAGGCTGTGCAGCCAGAAATGGTGAAACTCACAAACCCAGGTGGACTTCCCGTTCATGCCGAAGGAATGGATGTAGCGCTCGCCGGGGCGCTTCCAGTCCTCGAACGAGATGCCAAGCTTGAAGGTCGCCGAGGTGGCGCGCATGAACTCCTGCTCGTCGATGTTGAGCAGTCGATGGAAAGTGCGAATGGGCGGAATCGTCGATTCGCCCACGCCGACCGTGCCGATCTCCTCGGACTCGACCAGCGTAACGTCCACGATCCCGCGGAACTGCTGCGACAGCGCTGCCGCAGCCATCCATCCGGCAGTCCCACCGCCCGCGATGACAACTTTCCTTATTTCGGTCTTCATGTCAGCGATTGAGCCTGTTGAGCAGCATGGCCCGAATCTGCCGCGCCATCGTTTCATCGATGGCGCCGAGCACGCCGCGCGACTGCTGCGGGAGATGTTCGCCGGCGCGCCCCGCCGGACCCAGGACGTAGTACTCGATGACGTTTTTCCACGCCAGCTTCTCGCGCTCCGGCCGGTCCCGCAGCGACCAGATCAATTCGTACAGCGCGTTCATCGGCGTCGGAATGAACTCCGGCGTTGAGCTCCACCAGTAGTTCACGAGCGTATTGAACGCACTCAATCCCTCCACGTGATGCCACCACATGGCCGGGATGAACACGGCGTCGCCGGGTTCCACCTCCGCCATCTGCCCCGCGGCAATCGCGTCGCGAAAACGCGGATACTTCTGCAGGTCTGGATTCGCAAAATCGACGACGCTGACGGCCTGTCCGCCCGGCGAGGGGTCGAGCGGCCCAGGATAGAGATTGAAGATCTGCTCCGGCGGAAACAGCGTGAAGCGACGTCTGCCGATCGCGCAGCACGCAATGTTGTTCGGAGCATCGTAGTGGCAGCAGGCGATCGTACGATTGCCGATCCAGATGCTTGGCGGTGCATTCACGCCATGCGCCGCGAAATCGAGATCGTTCCTCGCTCTGAACCCGGGCAGGTGAGCGTCGACCAACAATGAAGCGATGTAATAGGTCGGCGGGCGCTCGTCGCGCAAGTGGTCATGGATCCCGTCGAGAACCTCATCCAGGCGTGCCTGGCGCACGATGCAGTTCAACTGCGTGAAGTCTTCGCTGTAGAAGGGGCGACCAGCGATCTGCGGCTCACCGTAGGAGTAGCGCACCGGCTTGCCGTTGTAGTGCGAGCGCAGGCAGTGCATGGCGTGCTGGTCTGAGTTGCGCCCCGCGCGCACGAGCTCCCACTCATCGACGAGTCCCTTGAGCACAGCCGGCTCGCCGTCGGACAACAGTTCCGGCAACGGCAGGTTTTCCGGCCGATAGCCTTCCAGTACGCGAATTTTTCCGGCGACCTGGAGCATGGGTCAGCGAGCCGTCGCGGACACCTGCGCTGCCCGCTTGCGCTGCTTCATAGCCATGAGCTTCTTCACATTGCCCATCGATGCGATCACGAGGAACGCACCCTGGAGAAATCCGGCTCTGTTCAGCCTCTCGAGCGACGCCCCGTCGAGTGCCGCCAGCTTGCGCTGATCGACGGTATGCAGGCCGACGACGCTGTACCCCTCCTCGGAGCTCAACTTCACGTCGAGCGAGACGGGCTCGATCAGGTCCAGCGCCGAGAAAGCGGCAAACATGGCCTTGCTCATCTCCAGGCCCGCATGGATACCGCGCAACACCAGCGCGATGTGGTCCAGGTACGGGCTGTTGCCGCCCTTGGGCAGGAATACCGGCTCGCCCTCGGTGTGGCTGACGCGCGGATGATCCAGATCCACGTGGATCATCGGCTCCTGTTGAAGCTCACCGCCGACGTCGCGCTCCTGAAAGCCGATGAGGAAGGGCCCGCGCACGATGATGCCCGGAACGTAGTCGGCCAGCCAGCGACCCTGCTGCAAAAACAGGTTCTCGTTCTTCCCGAAGCCGAGCAGCGCGACCGAATGATACTCGCCGCTCGCGGAATCCTTTCTGAAGAAGATCGGATACTCGCGCTGGAGGTCGGCGTACTCCGTTGGAAAGGTGAGTACGGTGCCGACCTCGTCACCGAACTCGGCGCCGTAGCGCGTGATCACCCGCAGATCCTTGTGGGTGACATTGCTGAGCATGACGTGTCTGGTCATAAGTAGCCGAAGACTAGACGGAAAAGGCCGCTGAACGACAGCGGCCTTTCCCTTCATCGCGCATCGAGCGTGAGCGCCCTGTGCGCGCTCGGCGTCAGAACTTGTAGCGAACGCCGAGAGCATAGCGCGGCTGCTGATCCTCCAGCCGGACCACCTGCTTCTCCGATCGGGCGTGCCAGCGGACGTCCTCACCCGTCAGGTTGACCGCTTCCACCTGAACCGACAGGCTCTCGTTGAAGTTATACCCGACGCTCAGGTCGATCTGGTCGTACGGCTCGACGTAGTACGGATTCGTGCTGGACCCGTTCTGATTCGTCGCCGCCAGGAACTCGTCGCGCCAGTTGTAGGCCAGGCGCGCCGTGATGCCGAACTTCTCGTAGATCAGCACCGCGTTGGCGGTGTCGCTCAGGCCGAGCAGGGCGAACTGCGTCGTGCCCGGAGGAGCGTTGTTGTCGAAGCCCACGTCGCCCTTCACGATCGTGTAGTTCGCCTGCAGGCCAAAGCCTGTATCACCGAAGAAGTACTGTCCACCGAGCTCCCAGCCGTGAATTTTCGCCTTTTCCTGGTTGACCGGTCGCCGCACGGCGAACGTGTAGAGCGGGTCGTCAGCCTCCCCGGAGATGTCGAACCTGTTCTCCATGTCGAGGATCTGGTCGGAGCTGCCGTCGTAGGCGGCGAGCCCACCGGTCGCCGCCTCATTGCGCAGCATTGCGAGCGCAGTGAACAGCGCGGTGTCGTTCGCCGAACAGGCGGCGTTGACGTCTCCGCCTGCGGCGGTGACCTGGGTCTGACACGCCGCGCTCTGCAGGAAGGCAAGCGCTGACTGAGCATCCGGTCCGGAGGTCGGGTCCGTGATGTCAAACAGGCTTTGCTGGAGCACGGTCGTGCCGATGAAGTTGTCGACGCGCTTCTCCCAGAAGCCGGCGGAGACATAGCCCTGGTCCGAGAAGTACCACTCGACGCTGAAGTCCAGGTTGTCCGACTCGAGCGGCACCAGCGAGGGGTTCTGCGCGTCGGCGGAGGCCTGGGTCGAGGGATCGATCAGGACCGAGCCGGTTGCACCGCGGACGGTGGCGCCCGCATAGAGGTCGCCGTAGTTCGCGCGTGCGATGGTCTTGCTGTACGAAATGCGACCCTTGATCGCGTCGGTCAGCATCACGTCGAAGTCGAGGCTGGGCAGGACGTGGCTGTAGTCCGTCTCTTCGGTGAACGGTTGGACCGTCGCGGAACGCGCTATGGTGAAGTCGTTGTTCGCTGTCCAGACCATTCCGCCCGGGTTGTTGGGAACCAGAATGTTCGACGTCGAGCTCACGTCCGTTTCCTCGTAGCGAACACCAACCAGCAAGTTCATCGGCATCTTGCCCAGCTCGCCGCGCATTGCGAACTGCGCATAGACTGCGTTCACATCCTCCTCGATCGTGTTGTTGTCGTCGAGCGCGGGGTCGGCGCACAGGCAATCGTTCGCCGTCGTGGTGTTGTCCGTGTTCCAGTGGTAGACACGGCCGTCGACCGGATTGGTGAAACCGAGGCCCCATTGCGCCAGGGCCGCCGCGTTCCCTCGCCACGCGCCGCCCGCAGCGCCGCTCGTGCCGAAATCATGGAACAGGCCCGTCATGCTGAACGGCTGCAGCAGGTTGACCATGCCGGGAACTCCGTCGGCATCGCTCGCGCTCCAGTTGCCCAGCACGGCTTCACCGTAGCCGTTCTTGCGATTCATTTCGGTCGTGCGCGTATCGATGCCGAACTGGAAGCGACGATTGTCGAAGTCCAGAGCGGCGTCCAGCCGCGCTTCCTTCACCTCGGACTCCTGTTCGAAGGACCAGATGCGCAGCATCTGCGAGCCAAGCTGGCTGGAGGTGAAATCGGCATTCTTGGTGCCGTTCGTGTTCGCCACCGCGTCCTCCATCGTAGGGAAGAAGGTGCGCGCCATGATCGGCAGGCCGTTGTTGAATGTGAACTCCTGACTGAAAGCGCCCGTACACGTGTTGTTCGCGCAGTTCGTGCCGGCGAGGCTGAAGAACGTGGCACTGGCGCCGCGCACGGTGGGATCGTTCGGCAGGCTCTTGCTCTTCGAGTTATGAGCGTCCAGGCCCAGGGTGAAGGTATCCGTCACCCGCCAGGCGGCATTGAATCCGATCGAATTCAACTCGTTCTTCTGCTCGTTGCGTTGCTGCTCGAAACCGAAGTCCTTGCCGCCGACCAGGTCGCGCAGGAATACCGGCGTCGCCACCTCTTCGTTGGTGTCGAAGGTGAGGTCAGTGAAGCTGTTATTGCGCTGCAGCCAGATGGTCTGCTCGCCGCGATTCTCCGTGATGTCGTTGTTGGCGAAGGTGTAGTCGAGCGTCAGGGTCAGCGCGTCACTCGGTGCAAACTGCACCACGCCCTGAGCGTTGATACGTTCGCGCTCGAAGTCCGAGAAGGCGTAGCGCATGTCATTGGGCATGCCGTAGAGCTGGCCGATAGCAGGCGCGTTGGTGACCGTGGCATCCGGCCGCAACGCGGCCGATGTCCCGTCCCATGCCTGGATGTTCCATGCGTTTTCGGTGAACTGCACGGAGCCGCCGTGGCGCTTCTGATAGCTGGCACTCAACCCGACGCCCCACGTCTTGTCGTCATTCGTCATGCTGAAGATGCCCGAAACCTCGGGAGAGATCTCGGTGTCGAATGGCGATGACTCGTCGTAGACGCCCTTGGCGCCAACGTTCAAGACCGTTCCCGAAGTGTCGAATGGCCGTGCAGTCTTGACGTTGACCGTGGCGCCGATGCCTCCCGAGGGAAGATCGGCCCGGCTCGTCTTGTAAACCTCGACGCCGGTGATGGCCTCAGCGGCCAGCTGGGCGAAATTGAAGGAGCGAGTGCCGGAGCCCTGGCCGCCAATCGTGATCTCGCCGTTGCCGAACCCGTCTGCGCCGGGCATCTGACGGCCGTTGAGGGTCACCAGGTTGAACTGCGGGCCAAAGCCGCGAGCGGTGACCTGTGCGCCCTCGCCATTGCGTCGGTCGATGGAGATGCCGGTGATCCGCTGCAGCGACTCGGCCAGATTCGTATCGGGGAACTTGCCCATGTCTTCCGCGGTAATCGCGTCGACCACGCCGACCGCTTCACGCTTGATGTCCATCGAAGCCTGGAGGCTGGCTCGCAAGCCCGTGACGACCACTTCTTCCAGCGTTTCGCTCTTCGTCTGGCTCGCGACCGGCGGTGTCGCCGGCTGTTGCGCGAACGCCGGGTTGATCACGACCACGCCGCCGACGATGGTGAACAGCGCTCTGGACCTCAGGCGCCGAGTAGTTGACTTCAGTTTCATGGAGCTCTCCTCAGCAAGGCCGCAGGCTGTCGGTGCTTGTCCGCCGGGATGTCGTTGGCCAGAATCGTCCGATGCATACGACTGCCTCCTCGTAGTCTTTTCTTGTGCGAAGCCATCGGGCTTTCGAGATCCCGGTTCTGCGCCGCGCCACGTCCTGGCGATTGACGCTGGGCCGGCCCCCTCTCGGACGCCCTTAAGGAAACATGCGATTCAGAGGTGAGTAGCGTGGCTGCGGAATCTCCGATGAATCATGAGTTTTCTGCATGACGCCGAAGGGTCCCCCTGTCAGTTCGCCCGGTGCGAAAAGCATTCGCGCGGGTCAGGATTGATAACGCTACCAACCCGTTTTGATAACGCTATCACGACGTTTCCTCAAATGAAAGAGGTGAAGATCGGTCGGCAACTGACAGCGCTGGTCCACCCGCGCGCTGTCACGAAAATCTTTTTCTCGCGAGCCGGATGAAAGCGCTTTCAAGCAGATCTCTCGTGCTCGTGCACGGCCAAGACGCGCGACTTCGTCGCCATCGAGGCGTGACGGCGGCGCGCCGGGACTTGCGGGGCTCAGAAGTCGCATTGCAGGTGCACAGACGATCCTCGGGACGAGAGAATGTCTCCCGATCAACATAGTTGGCTGAGTCGATAGCAAAACGCGAATCAAAAGCAGTGCTTCCTGCCGGAGATCAGAATGCTGAAGACAAGATTGCTCGCGCTCGCCGCGAGCGCACTTCTGTGCGTCACGGGCGTGGTTCATGCGCAGGACACCCTGGTTCTCACCGTAAGCGCGGACGAAGCAGGTCCGACGATCAGCCGCCAGATCTTCGGACAATTCGCCGAGCATCTCGGGCGAGGGATCTATGAAGGCATATGGGTCGGTCCCGCCTCGAGCATTCCGAACACACGAGGCATCCGCAACGATGTCGTGGCGGCGTTGCAGGAGCTGCACGTTCCGAACGTTCGTTGGCCCGGCGGCTGCTTCGCGGACGAGTATCACTGGAGAAATGGCATCGGACCCGCCGCAGAGCGTCCCGCGACGCTCAACCCGAACTGGGGTGGAGTCATCGAGCCGAATACGTTCGGCACGCACGAGTTCATGGATTTCGTGCAGCAGATCGGCGCGGCCGCGTACATGTCCGTGAACGTGGGTTCCGGGACGTCGAAGGAAGCGGCGGATTGGTTCGAGTACCTGACCACCGATCAGCCGACGGCATTGGCGAAGGAACGCGCCGCGAACGGACATCCGGAGCCCTTCGGCATTTCCTACCTCGGCATCGGCAACGAGAGCTGGGGATGTGGCGGCTCCATGACGCCGGACTACTACGTGAGTCAGCTCAGAATCTACGCTCGCTACACTCGCAACTACAACGCGCGGCATCCGATGAAGAAGATCGCCGTCGGTCCGGACAGCGGCGACACGAGCTATACGGAAGCCGTGATGAAGGCATGGAAGGAGCGCAACTGGAGCTGGGACATCGATGGGCTATCGCTGCACTATTACACCGTGGGCGGCTGGCCGCCGAGCTACAAAGCGACGGGCTTCGGCGAAGATGACTACGCCAAGTTGCTCAAGGAAACGCTGCGCATGGACGAGTTGATTCGCACGCACGGTGCGGTCATGGACAAGTACGATCCTGAAAAGAAGATTGCGCTGGTCGTCGATGAATGGGGCGCGTGGCTCGCACCCACGCCAGGCTCGAAAGAAGGTTTTCTCGAGCAGCAGAATAGTCAACGCGACGCGATCATCGCCGCGCTCAACATCAATACGTTCGCACGTCATGCTGACCGGGTGCGCATGGCCAATAGCGCGCAGATGGTGAACGTGCTTCAGGCCATGCTCCTCACCGACCAGGAGAAGCTGGTGAAGACTCCGACGTATCACGTGTTTCGCATGTATGTGCCGCTC
>JBIOUH010000191.1:0-9037 GCA_044866955.1 Steroidobacteraceae bacterium | reverse complement strand
GTAGGGGATCCGGATCGTGGACTTCTGCATGTCCCACGCTGCCGTCGGGCAGCGCTCGGCGCACAGGCCGCAGTGCACGCAGACGTCCTCGTCTTTGACCATGACGCGGGCGGTCTGTTTCAGCGGGACGGAAATGAACAGCGGCTGGGTCACATTGCGCGCGGGCGCTTTCAGCCGCGGGCGCAGCTCTTCTTCGGAGCCGTTGGCCGTGATCGTCAGGCAATCGACCGGGCAGATGTCGATGCAGGCATCGCACTCGATGCAGTCTTTCGCGGTGAACACGGTCTGTATGTCGCAGTTCAGGCAGCGCTGCACCTCGGCAACGGCCTGCTCCGCGGTGAAGCCGAGCTCCACCTCGATGTTCACCTTCTTGAAGCGCTCCTTCAGGTCCACGTGCGGCATCAGCCGGCGCTCGACCGGGTTGTAGTCGTTCTTGTACGACCACTCGTGGATGCCCATCTTGCGGCTCGACAGCTTGACCGTCGGCGGCAGGCGCTCGCTCACGCTCTGCCCCTGGCAGTACTTGTGAATCGAGATGGCGGCCTGGTGGCCGTGCTCGACCGCCCAGATGATGTTCTTCGGGCCGAAGGCCGAGTCGCCGCCGAAGAACACTTCCGGCCGCGTCGACTGGTACGTCACCTTGTCGACCTTCGGCACGTGCCACTTGTCGAACTCGATGCCCAGATCATTCTCGATCCACGGGAATGCGTTCTCCTGGCCGATCGCCAGGATCACGTCGTCGCACGGGAAGAACTGCTCGCCGACGACGCGCTCGGCCGTGATGCGGCCTTTGGCGTCGAGGTCGTATTCCATCTTGTCGAACAGCATGCCGGCGAGACGGCCGCCCTCGACCACGAAGCTCTTCGGCGCGTGGTTGATGACGATCTCGACGTTTTCTTCCTCGGCGTCCTCGAGCTCCCACTCGGAAGCCTTGAAGAAGCCGCGCGGCTTGCGCGCCATGACTTTCACGTCGTTGGCGCCGAGGCGCAGCGAGGTGCGGCAGCAGTCCATCGCCGTGTTGCCGACGCCGATGATCAGCACCTTGCGGCCGATCGACTTGACGTGATCGAACGCCACCGACTCGAGCCAGTCGATGCCGATGTGGATGTGCTGCTGGACCTCGGGAGTGGCGCGGCGGCCGGGCAAGTCGAGGTCCTTGCCCTTCGGCGCGCCGCTACCGACGAAGACTGCGTCGTAGTCGCCGGTCTCGAGCAGTCGCTTCATGCTCGTCACCGGCGAGGACAGACGCAGGTCCACCCCCATATCCACGATGTAGCCGATCTCCTCGGCGAGCACGCGCTCGGGGAGGCGAAAGGCCGGAATGTTGGTGCGCATGAGGCCGCCGGGCGTGCCCCATTTCTCGAAGATCGTGACTTCGTAGCCGAGCGGCATCAGGTCGTTCGCGACCGTCAGCGAGGCAGGCCCGGCGCCGATGCACACGACGCGCTTGCCGTTCTTCTGTTTCGGCGCGCGCGGCAGGCTGTCGCGCACTTCGTCGCGGAGGTCGGCGGCAACGCGCTTCAGTCGGCAGATCGCCACCGGCTCGGCTTCGACGCGTCCGCGGCGGCACGCCGGCTCGCACGGGCGATCGCAGACGCGGCCGAGAATGCCGGGAAAGACATTGGACTCACGGTTGACCAGGTAGGCGTCCGTGAACTGACCCTGCGCGATGAGCCGAATGTATTCGGGAACGTCGGTATGGGCCGGGCAGGCCCATTGGCAGTCGACTACGCGATGATAGTAATCAGGATTTCCGGTATCGGTCGGTTCCACCGTTACTCAGTCCTAGGCCCCGCTGTGGCGCTTCCGCTGAAATGAACGGCAAGCCTATACCCAACCGCCGACCGCGGCTAGTTCACTCGCACCCGGAACCTGACTTCGAAGTACGGATTTCCCGCGCCGCTTGCCGCCGCCATCGTTCCCTTCGGCCTCACTCTTATATGCGTGACGGCCGGGTCGCAGCCGCCGGCGTTTGCGACGGGCGTGTAGGCCCACGTTGCGCCGCCATTGTTAGAGAACTCCACATCGTCGCCGCCGTTGCCGAGCCCCGCGAAGGTGTATGTCAGCGTGCTCGACGGCGTGCCGTTCGTGAACGCGATCGGTCCGGAGCCGGCGGTACCGAGATCCTGGATGAACAGTGCGGTGTTGGCCGGAACTGCATCGACGATCGCGACGGTGTTGGCGTCGACGCTGCCGCTGCCCTGGTTGGTGACGCGCAGGGTGTAAACCTCCATTGCGCCCGGGATGCTCTTCGGGTTGGTCGTGTTGTTCAGCGGGTCGCTCAGCACCGAGACCGACTTGAGATGTGTCAGCGTCGGGCCGGAGGTCACGGTCACGTTGCCGCCGAACTCGGAGGTCTGGCCGCCGAGAGTCGCGGTGCCGGTGAGGACCGCGCCGATGCTCACGCCGGCCGGGATCGCCATCCGGAACGCGAACCGGTTGGTGGTGTCGGTTCCCTGCAGGACACCGTTGATGGCGGCCGGGCCGTACGTGCCAGTGGTGGCATTCAGGTCGCCGGCGCCGCCCTCGGTGAGCGTCGTCAAATAAGTCAGGCCTTCGCCGAAGCCGCTGGGGTCCACCGGCGACTGTGCCGCGTAAAGCTCGATCGCGCTGCCGGGACGCGCGAAGCCTGTCACCGACAGCTCGCCGTTGGCGATGATCGCGGAAGTAATGACCGGATAGTTCAGCAGGCCGTTCGGGCCGGCGTCGGCGTCGTTCGTGTCATTGAGCGTCACGCCGTTCGGCGTGCCGAGCGAGTTCGGATCGCGCGTGTTCGGATCCAGGTCGATCGCCAGCCCGCTGACGGCCGTCGCGCCGCCGTTCGAGCTGAAAGTGTTCTGGCTCACGATCGTGCCGCTGACACCGAGCAGCACCAGCCCCGGTCCGCCGTTGTTCAGCACGCGGTTGCGCGAGAACACGACGTTGGTGCCGGTGTAGTTGTAGCCGACCATGCCGAGCCGCTCGGTCGAGGCCGTCGAGCCCGAATCGAAGCCGTTGTTCTGCACGGTGTTGTTGCTGACCTGCACGTTCGCGTAGCTGTCGGTCGCGGCGCCGAAGCCGAGCTCGATGCCGCCGCCGCGCTGATCGCGCACCAGGTTCGCGACGATCTGCACGCTGCTCGCGCCGTTGATCAGCAGGATGCCGTCGAACGTGTTGGTGTGGCCGGCGCTCGGGCGCGCGACCTCGTTCAGCGTGACGGTCGAGCCCGTGCCGCCGCCGTCGCTGCGGATCGCCGAGTTGTTCACCGTTACGAAGTTGTTCCGGACCGTCGCGCCGCTGGCCGAGAACGCGATGCCGTACGCCGTCGACGAATCGTCGGCGCTCGAGCCGGCCGCCGTCATGCCAACCAGATTGTTGCGCGCCGTGCCCGACACGCCCGACAACAGAATGTAGCCCTGGCGCAGCGCGAATCCGTTGATCGATTGCGTGCTGCCGCTCAAGGTCACCGCCGTCGCGCTCGCCGCGCAGTTGAGCTGCACTTCGGGCCGCTGGAACGACGGCAGCGAGACGTTGTCGACGCCGACTGAGCCGCCGGTGCCGAGCGTGCCGCTGTTCGTGTTGCCGATGTTGACGGTTTGCGTCGTCGCGTCGAGGCGTGTGCTTGCGCCGGTCACCGCGGGGAGTGCAGTCGTCAGCGTGATCGTCGCGACGCCGCTCGTCAGCGCGCCGCTCGGAATCATGAAGATGCTGGATTCGGAGCCGGAGGGCAGCGCCGAAGTCGAACCGTCGAGCTGGCCGCTGCCGGCCTGCGTCAGCGAGCCTTCGCCGCCGAGCGCGTTGGCGTTGATGATGAACTGCCGCAGGTTGCCCTGGCACGGATAGAAAGTGTTGCTGGTGCCGGACGGCGCGCAGCTCGACGCGTCGCGCGTATTCACGACGGTATCGAAGTTGAAGCCGAAGTCGACGCCGCTGATAGTCGCACCGCTGCTCGCTGGTGCCACGGTCGTGATCGATTGAGCCGTCTGCGACGCCGTATTGAGATTGCTGAAGTTGCCGCTGTTCTGCTGCGCGGCGTCGCTCAGCGCCGGGTTCTCGCCGCCGACCTTGTTGGTGACAGCGCTGGCGGAGCCACCGGCCGCGTCGGTGCGATAGGTCTGCACCGGTACGCACGTCGTGCACGCGCTGCCGCCAGTGCGCGCGGAGCGAGCCGAGCCGTTGACGACGCGCACGATGACGACGTTGGTGTTGTTTCCGCTGTTGAGGCTGTACTGGCCGTTCGCGTCGGTCGTGTCCGAATCGACGAAGTTGCCGTTGCTCTGCCGGTAGAGCTCGACGCGCACGCCCACGAGCGGCTGTCCTGCCGAGGTGAGCAGCGAGCGGCCAGCGCCGCCGCCGTAGTTGCGATCTTCGAATACCGTTCCGGTGATCGTTGCCGCGCCGACCTGGCCGGCCAACACCAGCGCGGCCCCGAACAGGGCCGCCCGATGCAGTGAGAGTTGTGCGCGACGCGAGAACATCCCGCGCAGCCTAGTTAACGCTGCACCACCGGCACTTCGAAGCGTTCACAGTTTGACGCGCTTATGGCAATTCGGGATTAGAAGAGAGAAGCGGTTAGCGGTTGTCAGGCCAGAGCCTGATCCACACAGATCGCAGCCGCGGTGCGCGCTTGGAGTGGGTCAGGCTTCAGCCTGACTCCCTGCGTGCGCCAGTTCTCGCGCGCTCCCGTGCGCATCGCACACATCTTTGCGAACGCATGTCGCACTGCTTCCAGCGCCACGAGCGTGCGATTTGACAGAACAGCGTCAAAATCGCGATGGCGTCGGCACTTCCTCCGGAAACTTGAGCGCCGCAGCCACGAAGTGCGACCAAACCCTCAATTCCGTATTGGGATTTGTCAAACATCGGCCCACGCAAGGAATCGCCCACTAGCGAGTGGAGGGGTCACATCAAGAACGATTGAGCAGCTGAACGCCAAGCGAGCAGCCCCCTCCGCGCGTGTGCGCGTGACCTTTGGGTTTACGGGAGGTTGGAATGGTCAGGGCTCGTTGGTCGTTGGCTGCAGTTGCAGTCCTCGCATCGCTGTGCGCACCGCTCGCATCGCATGCGGCTGGCACTGCTGCCGGTACGAACATTCAGAACACGGCGCAGGTCAGCTACACGGTCGGCGGCTCGACCGTCACTACCTCATCCAACACCAGCTCCCTCAGGGTCGCGGAAATCCTCGACGCTGTGCTCACGATTGCTACTCCGACCGTCACCGTGTCGCCGGGCGCGAGCGCGGAAGAGCTGGTCTTCACGCTCACCAACACCGGCAACGGCACCGAGACCTTCAATCTGACGGCATTGAGCGCGGGCGTGGTCGGCGACGATTTCGATCCGACCCTCGCGTCGCCCGCGGTCTACTTCGACACCGACAACAGCGGCGACTTCTCCGCCGGAGATGTCGCTTACAACGCGGGCGTCAACAATCCGGTGCTCGCTGCCGATGCGAGCGTGCGTCTCATCCTCGTCAACAACATTCCGGGCACTGCTCTCAACGGCAATCGCGGCCGCAGCCAGCTGACAGCTGCAGCGGCGACGGGCACCGGCGCACCGGGCACGCCGTTCGTCGGCGCTGGCGACGGCGGCGTCGATGCAGTCGCCGGTACGACTGGCGGCGACTCACAGTTGTTCGGCGAATACCTCGTGGCGAACGTGCAGCTTACCGCCGTGAAGTCGCAGACCGTCGTCGACCAGTTCGGCGGCGCGCGTCCGCTGCCGGGCGCGCGCATCAACTACCAGGTCGTCGTCACCGCCAGCGGTACCGGCAATGCCAACGCCGCGGCGTTTGGCGACCTCGTTCCCGCGAACACCACTTACGTCGCCGGCTCGCTGCGACTGAACGGCGCAGCGCTTTCGGACGGCGCCGATGCCGACGCCGGCACCTTCGTTTCCACCCCCGCGCCTGAAGTGCGGGTCACCCTCGGCAACCTCACGGGCGGCTCCGGGCCGCAGACGATCGAGTTTGCCGTGACCATCAATTGAGCCATCGAGAACCGAGCTTCGGAGGAGAAGGGATATGAACGGGAAGAATGCAATTGTCGCTGCCGTGCTGCTGACGCTGACCGCCGGCGCTTACGCCGCCGACAAGGCGTGCGTGGAGCTGAAGACCAGCGCCGCGACCGAGCAGGAAGTGATCGAGCAAGGCCAGAAGGTCCGGCGCCTCGCGCCGGCCGGCAAGGTCCTGCCGGGCGATGAAGTCGTCTGGACGATAACGGCGACGAACGTCTGCAAGACGCCGACCGACAACGTCGCGATCGCCAATCCGCTGCCGCAGCACATGAGCTACGTCGCCGGCTCTGCCGTCGGCACCGGCGCCGACGTCGCCTACTCGCTCGACGGCAAGGACTTCAAGGACGCAGCGAATCTCACGGTTCGCAACGACGACGGCGCGACTCGCGCCGCACGCGCCGACGAGTACCGCGCAATCCGCTGGACCTACAAGAACTCGTTCGCGCCCGGCGCGAGCGCATTCGTGCGCTATCGCGCAATCGTGAAGTAACGGTTTGAGTTGAAGAGATGAGCAATGACCCCTGTGTATCACTACGGAGATCTGCAATGACAATCGCAAGGCACGTCAAGCACGCAAGCCTCGCGCTGATAGCACTGTCCTCGGTCGGCGCGCTACAGAGCGCGTTCGCGGTCGGCACGCCTTCCGGCACGACGATCAGCAACCAGGCGACGGTGGACTACAGCGTGGGCGGCGTGAGCCAGACCCAGATCACGAGCGCGGCAGCGTCGTTCGTGGTCGACAGCCGCATCGACCTCACCGTGAGCGAGGTCAGCACCAACGCGACCCAGACCACCCCTGGCCAGACCAACGTGGTCACGGCGTTCCGCGTCACCAACACCGGTAACTCGACGCAGGGCTACCAGTTGTCCGTGACGAACGAGGCGAGCGGCGCAACGCTCTTCTCGCAGACGGACGATCAGAACGTCAACAACCTGCGCATCTTCGTCGACAGCAACGGCAACGGCACGTACGACGCCGGTACCGACGCCGCGACGAACATCGATACCCTGGCGACCGATGCCGACGGCGAGAGCCTCGTGGTGTTCGTGGTGGCCGACATCCCGGTCGCCGCGACCAACGGTCAGTACGCCAACGTGCGCCTGCAGGCCCGCGCGGCCGTGGCCGGCACGAGCGGCGCGACGCTGGCGACGCAGACTGCGGGCGCCGACAACCCGGCGGCGGTGGACATCGTGTTCGCCGATGCGGGACGCGACGCGACCGAGTCGGCTGCCGACCAGTACGAGATCCGCTCCGCGGCGCTGACGGTTACCAAGAACGCGGCCGTGATCAGCGATCCGTTCAACGGTACGGGCGCCGACCGCAAGGCGATCCCGGGCGCGGTGATCGAGTACACGATCGTCGTGACCAACAACAGCACGACGACCGCTGCGAGCGCTGTGACCGTGAACGACAACATCCCGGCGAACACGACGTTCGTTCCCGGCAGCATCACGCTGAACGCGGGCTCGTTACCTGACACCAGCTTCATCGCCGGTCCGCCGGCGCGAGTGGCGGTCAGCGCGGGCGCTGTGGCTGCCAGCGGCGGCACGGCGACGGTGACGTTCCGGGTGACGATCAACAACTGATCGATGCTCAGTTCGTTACTGCAGACTGTGATACACAACGCGGGCGGGACGGTGAATAACCGTCCCGCCCTCGGTGCATCTATGGGCGCGTGTTTTGCGCGCCTGGCGGCGTTCGCGCTCGCCAGTCTGCTCCTGTGCTCGCGACCGGCTCTTGCGCAAACTGTGACGCCGGCCGGTACGACGATCGATAACGTTGCAACTGTCTCTTTCGTCGGCGCGGGCGGCACGCCGACCACTGTCACCACCAATCGGGTCTCCGCAATCGTGTCGCCGCCGCCTTCGGCGTCGGCGCTCGCGATCCTGCGCGCCGCGACCAGCAGCGGCGGGACGCCGAGCATGGCGGGTCCAACTCAATGCACCGGTTCGGGCGGCATGGTGACGTTGCCGCCGCCGCTCACAGCGGCAGGCACTGCACTCGATCCGTCGCAACCGATTCCGTTGGCGTCGACTGCGACGCTGCACGGCGGCGAGGCGGCCTTCGTGCGTGTCACGGACGCCGACCAGAATCTCGATCCGGCCGCCGTCGATCATCTCAACGTGGGCTTGCGCTCACCGGGCGGCGACGCGGAGACGCTGCGCATCGCCGAGACCGGTCCGAACACCGGCGTCTTCGTCGGCTACATCCAGACCAGCGCGGGCGCGGTCACGGCCGGCAACTGCGTGCTCGAGGTCGAGCGCAACGCGCAGATCGATTCCGTGTACGTCGACGCGGCGGACGCGAACGACACGAGCAACGCCAGCGCACTGGTCGATCCTTACGGCCTGGTCTTCGATTCGCGCACCGGCACGCCGATCAACGGCGCGCGCGTACGGCTGATCGACGCGACGAGTGGCTTGCCTGCGACCGTAGTGGGCGACGATGGCGTCAGCAGCTATCCGTCCGAAATGCTGACCGGCTCGCCGGTCACCGATGCCGGCGGTACGACCTACACGTTGCCGGCGGGCGTGTTCCGCTTCCCCCTGGTCACGCCGGGCAACTACAGGCTCGCGGTCGACCCGCCGGCCGGCCACGCGTTCCCGTCGACGTTGAGCATCGCGGAGCTCGGCCTGACCCCGGGCGGCCCGTATCGCCTGAGCAGCGGTTCGTTCGGCGCGTCGTTTGCCGCAGCGACGCCGCCCGCAGTCGCGGTCGACGTGCCGCTCGACGCCGCGGCGACGCAGCTCTTCGTGCAGAAGACGACCACGACGACGGTCGCCGCGATCGGCGACTTCGTCCAGTACCAGCTGACGGTCGAGAACACTGCCACGAACGCGGCGGTCGCGAGCGTGCGGACCGTCGATCAGCTGCCGCTCGGCGCGCGTTATCGCCCGGGCTCGACGCGCATCGGCTCGGCCGTTGCGCCCGATCCGGAAATCTCCGCCGATGGCCGCACTCTGACTTTCACTACCGGCACGCTCGGTCCGGGCCAGCGCCTGGAGATCCGCTACGTGGTCGAGGTCACCGCCGGCGCGCACGGCA
>JBIOUH010000190.1:0-4496 GCA_044866955.1 Steroidobacteraceae bacterium | reverse complement strand
TCGCGAGACTGCCATCGTGCATGTACGGCGCACTGCGCTCGATGTTCCGCAACGTCGGCGCTTTGAAACGATCCTTGTCGGCAGCCTGGCTGGTCACCGCAAACAAGCCGTAGTCGGCGCCGCTGATATACGAATCGCCGGACGGATAGAGCCCGGTGATGTGGAACGCGCGCTCCGCGACGGCCGCGCTCTCGTGCGTAACGAACTGGCTGAAGTTGAACCCGGCGTGGCAGTGCGCGCATTCGAGGCGCTCCGACATGAACAAATTCATGCCGCGCACCTGCGACTGCGTCAGCGCCTTGTCGTCTCCGTAGTACGCATAGCGGTCGAACGGCGAGTCGAACGAGAGCAGCGTGCGCACGAAACTCGCGAGCGCCTTCGCGACATTGTCGAAGGTCACTTGCTCGCCTGCGGCGGGAAACGCGCGCTCGAACAACTGCTGGTATTCCGGATCCCTGCGCAGCCGCTCGAGAATCTCCTGCTCGTGACCCGCGGCGCCCATCTCTACCGGCTGGTCACCGAACAACGGCAGCAGCACTTGCTGCTCGATCTGGCTGATGCCCGGATGCGCCCAGGTGAACGTTGCGGTGTACGCGGCGTTGACCAGCGCCATCGCGTTGCGATGATGTTTCTGGCCAGTAGAGCCGGTCGCGACAGGAGCCTGCTCGGCGAATGCGTGCGATTGCTGATGACAGCTCGCACACGCCTGCGTGCCGTTGGCGGACAGTCGCTTCTCATAGAACAGGTGCCGTCCGAGCTCAGCCTTCTCGACCGTGAGCGCGTTGTCCTCGGGCACGCGCGGCTGCGGAAACCCCGGCGGCAAATGCCACTCGTACGGCGTCTCGCGCGCGCAGCCGCTGACTGCGAATGCCACGAGCAGCAACAACGCATGAGCTCTGCTCACTGCAACATCCACAAACTCTGTGCAACGCCCGGCTGCAATCCGGTGGCGGCGTATGCGTCCTTGCAAGCCGGATCGACCTGGTAGTCGCCGGTACACACGACGTAGTTGGCCGACTGCGCCGCTGCGACCAGCGGCTGCAGCCGCAGACGCACGACGCCGCGCAACGGATCGCCGTCGAGCTCGATACGCATCTCGTTCGGCTGCGCGCACGGTTGCGCAGGTGGACGCAAAGCCGAGGCCGAGCTGCAGCCGGTGCTGCCGACATGAAAGGCCCACTCGCGATCCGCAACAGCGAGATCAGCGCGCAAGAACTTGTGGCCCGATTGCCAATTCCAGAACATCTCGCCGCGGTCGAGCGGCGGCGTGGCCGTCAACGGGTTCGCATGGTTCAGGTCGAACGGCACGCCCACGGTCAGCCGGATGCCCGAATACTTCCGCTCGGCGCCCGCGACCGTTCCCTGAATGCTGGCGTGGCGCGGCGTTGTCGAGTCACCGGCAAGGTCGATCAGCGCCACCCTCTCGTTCTGCCAGGGCGCTGCCGCCGCGAACCTGAACGGTTCCGGCTTTCCGTGCTCATCGATGAGCTCGATCGCGTGAACATAAAACTGCAGCGAGCGAACGGTGGCCGCATCGGCGTCCGCGATGCCGAAACGGATCTCGACGGGCGTCGTGTCCGCGCCACATGCGGCCAGAAAGATCGTACCGAGCGCCAGCGCCGGCAGTAAGATGAGCGGCGTGCCGGCGCTGGTTCGCAGGGGAAACCTGAGCATGAGCAACCTCACGACTCGCAACGTCCCGCTGCTGCTCGCAGCGTTGCTAACTTGCTGCATCTTCCCAGCAGCGGCCGACGACGGCAAACCTCGTTACGTCTCCGGGTCGGGGCGGGACGAGGGCGACTGCCTCAACCGCTTCCGCCCCTGCCGCTCGCTCAGCTATGCGATCGCGCAGTCGGGCAAGGGCGATTCGATCCAGGTCGCCGAAGGCACGTACGTCATCCGGCAGTCGGCGCAGCTGTTCGATCTGCTCTCTGCCAAGGGACGAGTCAACGCGGGCTTCAGCAAATACAGCGCTTATTCCGAGCGCAATGCGCGGGGCGAGACGCTGCTCATCGGCGTACCGCCCGAGTTCCGCGAGCGCTTCGAGGCCGCGGGCTTCACGGTGATCGCCGACACCAAGGGACTGGAGGTGACCAACGCGGAGCAGCGGCGCATGACCAAGCTGACGGCGCAAGTGACCGAGTCCGAGAAGAGTCACTCGGCCGCGCCGTGCACGGCCAACGTCTCGGGCGATTTTCCGTGCCAATCCGTCAGCCTGCTGTCGCACCTGGCGTTCGACGTGCTGAAGCCGGTTTCGACCAAGGCGAACGACATCTGGGGCTTCACCGATCTGAACACCGGTCGCGAGTACGCGTTCATCGGCGTGGAGAACGGCGTCGCGATCATCGACATCACCGATCCGACCGCGCCCGAGCAGGTGGGGGCGCCGACCGGCACCAGCACGACGTGGCGCGACATCGAGGTCTACCAGGTGTTCGACGCGAGCGCCCAGCGCTGGCGCGCATACGCGTACATCACGGCGGATGCAGTGCAGGACGTGTTGATGCTGCTGGACCTGAGCGGCCTGCCGAACGCGATCGAGCGCGTCGACTTCCAGTCGGACCACCGCTCGGCGCACACCGACTACATGCTGAACTCAGATTTCACATACGGCATCTCGCAGACCGGCGAGACACCCGTGCTCGCGATCGCGGGCTCGAATCTCGTCGGTGGCAATCACCGGCTGTATTCGCTCACCAATCCACGCGCACCGTCGTTGCTCAGCGTCTCGGCCTCCGGCTACGCGCACGATCTCTCCTCCTTCCCGATCAAGGACGCGCGTAAGGACACTCAGTGCGTCAACGCGCAGAGCCGACCTGTGTGTCAGGTCCTGACGGACTTCAACGAGACCACGGTCGACGTCTGGGACGTGACCGACCCGACCGCGCGGCAGCTGCTCGCCAGCCAGCCCTATCCGGACGCGAGCTTCGTGCACACGGGCTGGTGGACGGACGACGGTCGCTACCTGTACGTCAACGACGAGCTGGACGAGCTCGATGTCGGTCTCAACACGACCATTCGGATCTTCGACATGGCCGACCTGCGCGCGCCTGCATTCGTCGGGTCGTGGGTCGGACCGACGCGCGCGATCGATCACAACACTTACGTCAAAGGCAACCGCCTCTACTTCGCCAACTACAGCGAGGGCCTCACGATCCTCGACATCACGAACCCGGTCGTGCCGGTGCGCATCGGCTATTTCGATACCTGGCCCGCGAACAGTGCGACCGCTTTCGTTGGCGCCTGGGGCGTCTATCCGTTCTTCGCAAGCGGCACCATCGCTGTCAGCGACATCAATAGCGGCTTGTACCTGCTGCACAACGAGACGCTCGCGACACCGAGCGGCGCGTTCACTGTGGCCAACGCGAAAATGTCCGGCATCGAAGGACAGGCGCTCGCGATCGGCGTGAATCGCAACGGCGGCGGCACAGGCGCGGTCTCGGTGCAGCTCGATGTGCTCTACGCGACCGCGGCTGCAGCGGACGCGACGCTCGCCTCCACGACGCTCAACTGGGCGGACGGCGAGACGGCGCCGAAGACTGCGACACTCAATCTCGCGTCGGACGCGCAGGATGAAGACCTGGAAGTCCTGATGGTGCGGCTCGTCGATCCACGCGGCGGGGCGAGCATCGACTATCCGGAAACGGCGCAAGTCACGATCGGCGACAGCGGCAAGACGACGCGCCTGCGCATGCTCGATGAACAGCCGATCATCGACGAAGCACGCGCCAAAGCGTACGTCACGCTTACGCGGTGGGGTTCGGCGAGCGGCGAAGCTCGCGCGAGCTATCGAACCGTCGCGGGCGGAAGCTACGGCGGCGTGACGGCCGCGCAAGGCGATGTGATCTGGCCGGACGGCGACGTCAGCGCCAAGACCATCACGGTTGCGCTCAACACGGCCACGCTCAGCGCCGGACAGAGCGGCACATTCCAGATGGAGATTTTCGACGCGGCCAACGCGTCGCTGGAAACGGCCGCCGGCGCCACCGTGACAGTGCTGCCGCTCACGGTCACGGTGCGCGACTTCGCGACTGCACCGCCACCTCCGGCGCCACCACCGCCGCCGGCAACGACTCCAGCGCGCAACAACGGCGGCGGCGGTACCGATCTGCTGCTACTGGCGCTCGGCTTGCTTACGCTTGCCTGCCGTGGATCAGCGAATCGCCTTCGCGCGCTCGAAAGATAAGACGACCATCGCCTACGCGCTGTCTGGCGAAGGCCCGCCGCTCGTGCGGGCCGGCGCGTGGCTGACCCACGTGCATCACGACTGGGAGAGAGTAGAGTCCCGCCGCCGCAGCGGACGCAGATAGAAGCCGTCTTCGCCCCGCTCATTGCGTATGTGGATGCCTGAAGAAGAAATATCTCTCGCCAAGACGCCAAGACGCCAAGGAAGAGTAAGAACTCCGATTTTCAGAATTCCGAATTTCTTACCTTGGCGTCTTTGCGTCTTGGCGAGAGATGTTTCTTCTTCAGGCATCCACATACGCAATGAGCGG
>JBIOUH010000189.1:0-10813 GCA_044866955.1 Steroidobacteraceae bacterium | reverse complement strand
GCCCCCAGTTGCCGCCTTCCTGGCTTTGGGTCAGCACTTCGAGATTGTCCATCAGCGCTCCCATCCAGGGTTCCATCTTCTCCTCCTCGGTGCCGGGCAGGAAGCCGATGTCCTCGCCGAGCGGGATAGTCACGCGCGTCATGATGATCTCGCTGTAGCGGTTGCTTTCCAGCGTCTGCGCGAGACCCGCAGCCAGCGTCAGCAGCGTCTTGCCGGTGCCGGCCGGGCCGAGGATCGTCACGAAGTCGATCTCCGGGTCGAGCAGCAGGTTCAGCGCGAAATTCTGCTCGCGGTTGCGTGCCGTGATGCCCCAGGTGCTGTGCCGGTCGCTGCGGTAGTCGCGCACCAGCTCCATCACTGCGCCATTGCCGTCGATGCTGCGGACCAGCGCTTCCAGCCCGTTCGAATCCTTCTGATACAGGAACTGGTTGACGTGCCACTCGCGCACCATCGGACCCTGCACGCGATAGAACGTGCGCGAGTGCTCCTGCCACGAGTTGATGTTCTTGCCGTGACGCTCCCAGAAATTCGCCGGCAGCTCCTGCACGCCGGTGTAGAGCAGGTCGGCGTCTTCGATCGTCTTGTCGCTGGAGTAGTCCTCGGCGTGCACGCCCAGGATCGCCGCCTTGATGCGCAGGTTGATGTCCTTCGACACCAGCGTGATGCGCGCGTCCGGAAACTCTTCCTTGAGCGCGAGGGTCTGGCCGAGGATCGCGTTGTCCGCGCCGTGCCCCGGCAGCGTGTCCGGCAATCCGCCGACCAGCGCCTTGGTCTGGAAGAACAAGCGGCCGCTCGACGGCTTTTTCTTGCTGCCGCCGTTCGTGTACTTCGCGGCCGGCAGCTCCAGGCCGCGATCGATCTGCGCCTTGGTGGCGCTGGCCATCAGCTCATCGAGGAAGCGGCTCACCTGGCGCACGTTGCGCGCGGCTTCCGACAGGCCTTTCTTGCCGGCGTCCAGTTCCTCCAGCACGATCATCGGGATGTAGATGTCGTGCTCGTCGAAACGGAAGATCGCCGTCGGATCGTGCATCAGCACGTTGGTGTCGAGCACGAAGATGCGGCGCTGCTGTCGCTCGCGCGAAGGTGCGCGCCCGCGCCGGGTCTCGGGAAGTTCGCCTCTGGGCATGGGATTAAAGCGCCTTCGCTGCGGCGAGCACTTGGTCGGCGTGGCCCGGCACTTTCACCTTGCGCCACTCCTGCCGCAGAACGCCGCCAGCGTCGATCAGGAACGTACTGCGCTCGACGCCCATGTATTTGCGGCCGTACATGCTTTTCTCTTTCCACACCTCGAACAGCTCGGACACCTTCTTGTCCTCGTCCGACAGCAGGTCGAACGGGAACGCCATCTTCTCCCGGAACTTCTCGTGCGAGGCGACGCTGTCCGGCGACACGCCGAGCACCAGCGTGCCGGCCTTGTTGAACGCCGCGTGCAGATCGCTGAACGCCTTGCCCTCCAGCGTGCAGCCGGTGGTGTTGTCCTTCGGATAGAAATAGAGCACCAGCTTCTTGCCGGCCGCATCCGACAGCTTCCAGCTCTTGCCGCCGGTCGCGGGCCGGCTGAACGCCGGGACTTTCTTGTTCACGGAAACAGTCATGCCTTCACCGGTTCGAGGATTGCATCGAGATTGAGCTGGTCGCACAGATCCATGAATTCCTCGCGCAGCGCCGCGATGTGGATCTTGCCTGGGATGTGCACCACCATCTGCACCGAGAACATCGGCGCGCCGGTGTGCGCAGCGGCATAGCTGCGGGTGCTGAGCTCCGCGATATCGATGCCGCGCGAGCTGAAGAATCCAGCCAGGTTGTGGACGATGCCCGGCTGGTCGAGACTCACGACGTCCACTGAGTACGTCACCACCTCGCGGCGCGCTGCCCGCGGCTCAGTGCGGCGCACGCTGACGGTCACGCCGCCGGCGTCGCTCAGCTTCTTCAGCTCGGTTTCGAGCTTGGCGAGCGTGTGCCAGTTGCCGGAGACCAATAGCAGCATCGCGAACTCGCTGCCGAGCGCTGACATGCGGCTGTCGACGATGTTGCCGTTGCAGTCGAGCACGATGCGGGTGAGGTCGTAGACGAGGCCGGTCCGATCGCTGCCGAGAGCGCTGATGACGATAAATTGCATCGAGTGGGGAGACGGGGAAGTAAGCGGGGGCGCAAGTTTACAGGCTCGGCTGCGAGGTTAAAACGTGCTGGCGACGCCGATTTTCGCCCTTCGCGCCTTGCAGCGCGCCGCTTTCGGCCAGTAGGATCCTCAGGACCCCCGGAACGCGGGTTTTTCCCAAGTTTTTCCCAACTTTTACCCAGAGGATCTCCATGTTCAGCGGCAGCATCGTGGCGCTCGTCACGCCCATGCAGGCGGACGGCTCCGTCGATCACGAGGCCCTCGGCCGGCTGGTCGAATTCCACGTCGCCAACGGCACCAATGCCATCGTCGCGGTCGGCACGACCGGCGAATCGCCGACGTTGAACCTCGAGGAGCACATCGGCGTCGTGCGCACAGTGGTACAGCGCGCTGCCAAGCGGATCCCCGTGATCGCCGGCACCGGCTCGAACTGCACTCGGGACGCCATCGAGACGACGCAGCTCGCCAAGGACGTGGGAGCGGACGCGTGCCTGATGGTGACGCCGTACTACAACAGGCCGACACAGGAAGGCCTGTTTCAGCACTACAAGGCAATCGCCCAGCGCGTCTCCATTCCGATCATTCTGTACAACGTGCCGAGCCGCACCGGCTGCGACCTGAAGCCGGAAACCGTCGAGCGGCTGGCCCTGGCGCTCCCCAACATCGTCGGTATCAAGGAAGCGGGCTCGCTGGAGCGGAATCGCGAGCTGTTCGCGCGCGTCGGCGGGCGACTGGCGCTGCTGAGCGGCGATGACGACCTGGCGTGCGAATGCGCGCTGGCCGGCTACCAGGGCGTCGTGTCGGTGAGCGCCAACGTCGCGCCGCGACAGGTGCGCAACGCCATCGATGCTGCACTCGCCGGCAACCGCGAGCTGGCGCGCAAGCTCGATGCGGAGCTGCAGCGGCTGCACAAGGCCATGTTCTTCGAAACGAACCCGATCCCCGTCAAGTGGGCCGTCGCCCGTCTTGGCTTGATTCAGGACGGCATCCGCCTGCCGCTGCTGCCGTTGTCGAAGCAGTTTCACGGCCCGGTGATGGAGGCAATCCAGTCAGCGGGCATCGGGTTTGCCTGACGGGCTGCGGGGCTGTAACCTGCGCGCCCTGATTTGCAAGTCAGTGCGCCGGAGAGGTGGCCGAGTGGTCGAAGGCGCTGGACTGGAATTCCAGTTACATCTTCACCGGTGTACGTGGGTTCGAATCCCACCCTCTCCGCCAATTCAACCCTTCGAGCCGTCCACCGTCCATTTGCCGGCGGTGTGCGTGGTGGTGCCGCGCGCATTCCAGATCTCGCAGCCGTTCTGCCTGCGGCCGTTGTTGACATAGGCGAGCGCACCGGCCGACGTCGTCACATAGCATCCGCGACACACGACACCGGCCCCACCCGCCGCCGCAACCATGACGCCGCTCGTCTGCCTGGACTCCTCGGCTCCGTCATACCGCGCGCTGTAACCGATCCGGCAGTTTTCGATCAGCACGCTGCGGCTGTTGCCGATGGCGAAGCCGGGCCCGGTGTTTCCTGCCACGACGCAGTTGCGAAACGATCCCGTCTTGAGTCTGGGCGGGTTCCAGATCGCGGCGCCGAAGTTGGCACGGACACCGACATTCGATGAGTCGACGATGCGCACGGAATCGAATTCGAACTGCACACATTCGTCAGTGATGACCAGTTGACCGCTCCCGGAGAGTCCGTGCAGCGATCCGTTGCGAACGGTCGCAGGGCCGGACACTTTCAAGCCCATGCCCCGCGCATCTACGGAGAAGCTGTCGAGGGAGAACTTGAGTCGGTCCGTCTGTGCCGCGGCCGCCGGCCCGGCAGCCAGCGCTGCGACTACGGGCTTGAGGAAGCCGCCGCGCGCCGCTTCCGCACCTGTCAAAGCAATGCCAGTGCCGCCAATGTTGGTGCAGTTGATGTTCTCGAGGACAACCTGCGGCTTGCTTTTCTCGTAGGGCTTGCCGACGTTGTAATAAAGCGCCTCGCCGGAGCGGCAGTCCAGACCGTTGAATGCGCCATCGACCCACAGGCCCTGGACGTCCGCGCTCATCGCGCCGACGATGCCCAGACCGAGCCCGGCCGCCGCATCCATGCGCTTGATGTAGATGTTTCGCAGACTGAGATTGCGGGCGTGCGATGACTTGCGATTGGCCGGGCGCGCCTCGTAATGCCAGAAGCCGAACTCGTAGTAGATGCCGATGGTCGACCTGCCCTGCCCGTCGATGTGCACGTCCTCCAGCGAGACGTCTTCGAGCCCGCCGATCAGGGCCACCGCAGCCTGCGGATTGTTCGTCGTGATGCCCAGCCGACGCACGACGATCTTGCCCATCGGCCGCGCCAGAGTCTCGTCCTGGATCCCGGACGCGAAAGTGCCGAAGGAGTAGCCGTTGCGACTGCCGATGCGCAGCGCCATGCCGGCATTGATGCCGCCGGTGCCGTCGTAGCGAATATCGAGGGTGCCGTTCTCGATCGTCGCGTCGCGAACCAGCATCAGGAATCCTTTCGTGTTGTCCGCCGGCGCGTAGCTCCTCGTGAATGCGAGCGTGCAGCCCTGCAGATCGATGTGCACTCCCTCCTTGATCTCGATGAAGTCGTCGAAGTGGTAGGTGTCGTTGCCGGTCGTGTTCGCAAAGCGCAGGCTCCCGGCGAACCTGCTGCGGCCGCCGGCGGACAGCAACTTTTTCAGTGCGACTGAATTTGCGGTGCGCGCGTCGGTGTTGTTCGGCACTACTTTGTAGCGCGACACGTCGCCTGCGACGTGGTCGATATCGATGTCGGCCGAAGCGAACCCCGCGTCCGTTTCCCAAGCCTGTATCGGGTTTGCGACGGCCATTTCGGCGCCGGCGCTACTCCATCCGGAATCCGCTGACCGCCTTCAAAGCGAGCGCCTTGAGCGCCTCGAGGTCGTTCTGAACTTCGTTCTTCGGGATGTAGACCTGGAACCGCACGGCGTCGACGCTGGTCGTGGTCGGGCGATCCATCGAGGAGCTCGCACCCACTTCGACGGAAACGGCGCCGCTCGAAAGAAGACGAATCTCGGTGACGGACAGCTTCATGGGCGACTCCCTGCAGGTGCGTGACGGGCGGGCGCGATAGTACTCCCGTTGCGGGTCAGCTTCGGCCTGATTCTCCATAACGTCCGGGCCCGATGCCCGTCAGGGACAGCTGTCACTTCACCCGCGTATCCGTCGCGATCCAGTTCGGTTCCCAGGTCTGACCGCCGTCGCCGGAGAACGACTGCTCGAAATGGCAGACGTCGCGCGACTCGCACTGAATGATGAACTTGACGAAGATCGAGCGGCCGTCGAACGTGTCCTGGTTGTAGAACTCGCCGCGGCCTTTCCTGAACTCGCCGATCGCCGGAATCGCCATGGTGCCGCCGCGGCTGTTCGAGAAATTCAGGCTCCATTGGCGCGAGTCAGGGTTGTAGAGCCGCAGCGACAGCGCCTCGATCGCACCGGCCGGACCCTTCACCTGCAGCTCGACGAGATTCGCACGCCCGTCCCATACCTTGGTCACGACGGTCGTGCCTTCGTACTCGAGCCAGGTGGTCGAGCCGGTCAACGGACCCTTCAGGCGTTTGAGCTGCGTCTTCCAGGTGCCGATCTCCCAGTCGAAATCGTGCTGCCCGTCGTGCTTCGCGGGCGCATCGGCGGCGCAGGCGAGCGCGGGCGCCAGCAGACCGATCAGGATGAGTTTGAGCGCGTGCATCGCTGCCTCCTTCGTCGCAGTCACTATGCGAGGGAGCGAGGTTCATTCCTAGAACCATTCTGGAAGTCAGTCTTGAGCCACCTACCGCCGGCCCTGGAAGAATGAGCGCAGCAGCGTGCCGCACTCCTCGCCCAGCAAACCCGCTTCGCACTCGATGCGATGATTCAGCGAGGGATGCTGCACGATGTTGAAAATCGTTCCGGCAGCGCCTGCGCGCGGGTCAGTCGCGGCGTACACGAGCCGCTTCACGCGCGCGTGCACCATCGCGCCGGCGCACATCGGACACGGTTCGAGCGTCACATAGAACGTCGTGTCGAGCAACCGATAAGTCTGGAGATTTTGAGCCGCAGCACGCATCGCGACGATCTCCGCATGCGCAGTCGGATCGTTGGTGCTGATCGGCCGATTCCAGCCTTCGCCGACGATCACGCCATCTTTGACGATCACTGCGCCGACCGGCACTTCGCCGGCTCGCTCAGCTGCGCGCGCCAGCTCCAACGCGCGCGCCATGAATTCCGAATCGCTCATGCTTCCAGACCACCGATCGCAACGATTGCACGCCGCACGATCCTGAGGCCTGATCGCGCCGCGGCGCGCGATGCTACAGCGAAGCCGAACACGAGGCCACCACGGCCGGTCGCACCGTACTTGGAAAGAGGATGCACCTCGATGCCAGCGCGTGCGCACTCCGCCGCGACTGCTCGATCGTCGATGCGTAGCGCGCGGGTGTCTTTGAAGATGCCGGTGACGTGCATGCCGGCGCGCGCCGGACCGAGGTCCAGGAAGTCCTCGAGGATCTTCGCTTCCTCGAGGAATGCACGGCGCCGCTCATCGTAGATCGTGCGCGTCTTGCGAATGTGCCGCGCCAGGTGACCGTCGCGAATGAACGCCGCCAGCACGCCTTGCATCAGCAATGCCGTGTGACCATCCGCAATGTGCTTGGCGTCGATGAACGCGCCGACGAGCGCTTCGGGCACGATCGCGTACGCAATGCGCAACGCCGAAAACAGAATCTTGTTGAAGCTCCCGATGTAGATGACGCGCCCGTTCGCGTCCATGCCCTGCAGCGAGGCGATTGGTCGGCCCTCGTAGCGATAGTCGCCGTCGTAGTCGTCTTCGAGAACGAACGACTCCTGCTCCACCGCCCAGTCGAGCAGCGCCTTCCTGCGTTCGAGCGACATCTCGTAACCGAGCGGATATTGGTGTGCAGGCGTCACATACGCGACGCGTGCCTGCGGTTCGAGAAGCCGGCCTGCGCTCACGTCCAGTCCCTGCTCGTCCACCGGCACGTGCACGATGCGCAGGCCCACAGCACGCAGGCAGTGCTGAACGGGTTGATAGCCGGGCGTCTCCGCCCAGGCACGATCGCCAGGATCGGCGAGCACTTTGCCCGCGAGCTCGACGGCCTGCTGCGTGCTCGTGACGACGATCACCTGATCCGGCGAGCACCGCGTCGCGCGCATCGCAGACGCGTGCTCAGCAATCGCTTCGCGCAATTCCGGCAAACCATTGCTCGCACCGTAGCCCCAGTAGTCGTTGCCGGCGCGGCCGGCTTCGCGGCTCATCAGGCGATTCCACACCTTGCGCGGAAACAGGTCGCCGGGCGGCAGCGAGGGTTTGAACGGAGCAGTCGTCTCGGGCTGAGAGTTACCGGGATAGCTGCGCAGCGCTTCGGCGCGCTCGGAGAGCCGCAGCGGCGCACCTCGCGGTTGCGATTTCGCGGCGCGTGCCGGAACCAGCGGCGGTGCATCCCGCTCGGGGAGTTGCGGCACGACGTAGGTGCCCGCGCCGCGACGGCGAACAATATAGCCGTCGGCGACCAGCTGGCCGAGCGCCCAATCCACCGTGTTTCGCGCGACCCCCAGGTCCTTGGCAAGCGTCCGGCTCGACGGCAATCGCGCGTTCGGCGCCAGCGCGCCGCTGACGATCGCCCCGCGCAGGCGATCGCAGATCCGCATGTAGGCCGGTTGATCCTGCTCCGACTCCAGACCGGTCACGTCGACGGAGAACACGGAGCGCGCATGCTTGGTCATCGTCTCCTATGGTACGCGCTCCCCGTCAGGTCACGCGCTTGAACTCCATGGTCCAGTTGACTTCCCAGGTCTTGCCGCCGTCGGGCGAGAACGCCTGCTCCCAGTGCGCGGTCGCCGGCGTGATCTTCGACCAGGTGAAGCGGACGCGGATCGGTTTGCCGCGCAGCGTGTCGTCCGCATAGAACGTGCCGACGCCGTTGACGAACTTACCTTTGACCGGCGGATCGACCGCACCGTGCGGCGTGCGCGAGTCCACCCACCAGATCGCCCACAGTCCTGTCTTCGCGTCGTACGAGCGCAGGCCGATGCCACGATAGTGATCGCCCGGCAAGTTGATCACGTTGTCGTCGACGTTACCCCAGCCCTCCATCAGGCGGCGGTTGCTGCACGTCCCGTCGAACTCCTGCCACTCCTTACTATCCGCCAGGCGCTCCTTGAGGCGGCGGTGCTGCACGCGCCAGTCGCCGACGAGGAAATCGAAATCGCGCAGCCCGCTCAGGTCGGACTTCTCGATGCGCTGCGGGTTGTCCTGCGACGCCTCCACCGGGATGACGATACCGACAGTGGCAGCGAGCGCTGCCGCGGCTGCAAACATGATGCTGAAGTGTTTCATGAGCGTTTCTCCTCGACGCGCCGATGCTCGATGATCCAGTTCGTCTCCCATTCCTTGCCGTCGAGCGAGAACGCCTGCTGCCAGCGCGCGGCATCGGGACCGAGGCGCGTCCAACGGAACACGACCTTGATCGGCCGCCCTTCGTCGCTGTCGTCGCCCCAGAACTCGCCGACGTCGCTGCCGTTGAAACCGCCGATCACCGGCGGGAACAGCTCGCCCGTGCTGCTGTTGATCCAGTAGAGCGCCCACTGATGCGTCTTCTGATTGAAGATACGCAGCGTCATCCCCGACCAGCCCTTGGTCGGAAACACGCCTTCGTCGATGTTGACCCCGCCGCCCATGCGGCTCTCGCAGCGGATCGTGCAAGGGAAGGTTTCCCAGTCATCGCTGCCGACCCAGCGCTGGCGCAGCCGGCGATTGCTCGATTCCCAGTTGCCGACGAAGAAATCGAAGTCGTGGATGTCGCCAGTCGGCAGCTTGGCGGGCACACTGGCCGGGAAGGCGCTTGCAGTTGTCGCGATCAGCCCGACGGCGGCGGCGCCGGCGAGTGCATCGAGCAGAACGTCCCTGCGTGTGATCGAGGTCATGGTGGCGCCCGGATGGAAACGACGAGCGCAAAGTGCCCCCGATCGGCCGGAGCGAGAAGAGCCATTTACGGCGGCCGGCTCAGGCCACCGCAGATCTTGCGCAGAGTCGGCTTTATTGCAGCCCGAGCGCCTGGCCAGATGGCTACAGCCAGGCCGTTTAGCCCGACAGCCATTCCTGCAAGTTCGCCGGGCTGACGTTGCCGCCGGTCAGCACGGTCGCGACCAGTCGTCCTTTGAATTGCTCGCGATGATCGAGCAACGCGGCAAGTCCGGCTGCTCCGGCCGGCTCCAACACCATGCTAAGCTCCTTGTGCGCCAGACGCATCGCCGTGATGAGCGAGCTGTCGGGGACGAGCAGCACGTCGTCGATCAGATCCGTCAGATCGTTCACTGCCTCTTCGAATGGAGTTCCAACTGCAATGCCCGCCGCAATCGTGCCGTTGCAAGGCGCGCTCACGACGCGGCGGCTGCGCCACGAGCGTTCCATGGCCGGCGATGCGGTCGCGCAGACTCCGATCATTCGCGTGGTCGGACATTGTGCTTTCACCCAGCGCGCCATGCCGCCAAGCAGGGCTCCGTCGCCGAGCGGCACGATGATGTCGTCGAAGCATTTCGGCCAGCGCAGCAGCTCGACTGCAATCGTGCCGGCACCTTCGGCAATCGCCGCCTCGCGCCCGTCCTCGACGAGATGCGCACCCTGCTCCCGCGCGAATGCTGCGGCTTGCGCGTGCAGCTCATCTGGATCGTCGCTGCCCGTGCGTACCGTCGCGCCCAACTGCCGCATGCGGTCGACCTTCATCGGATTGGCGTTCGCGCCCACGAAGATCGTGATCGGCCAGCCGCGCTTGCGCGCCGCGTACGCCATGCCCTGCCCGAAGTTGCCGGCGGTCGCGCAAACCAGGTGGGGCGACCCCGAAAGCTGCGACAGGAGGAACTGCGCGCCGCGCGCTTTGAAGGAGCGGATCGGGTTCAGCGTCTCCACCTTGACGACGACGCGAAAGCCGAGCTGCTCGCGCAGCGTCTCCGCTTCGTACTGCGGCGTATCGCGAAACACCGGATCGATGGCTTGCGACGCGGCGACGATGTGCTGGATCGAGAGGCGATGGTTCATGCGGGAAGTCTACGGCGCCGTGCCGGGACGCGATTGATTCTTGACGCGCACCGACGCAACAATATTGCGTGCCGCGCAAACCCGCCCTTCAGCTGGACGAGCTCGATCGCAAGCTCCTCGATCTCCTGCAGAGCGATGCCGCGCGTCCGCTGCATGAGCTGGGCGACCAGATCGGCCTTTCCGCCAGCGCCGTGCAGCGTCGCCTGGCCCGCTATCGCTCGAGCGGCGTGATCGCGAGGCAGATCGCGGTGCTCGATCCGGATGTCGTCGCCGGCACCGTGCTCGCTTGCGTGCTGGTGACGCTCGAGCGCGAGACGAAGAAGCTCCACTCCGCCTTTCGCCACCGTCTGCTCGCTGCGGCCGAAGTGCAGCAGTGCTACGACCTCGCTGGCGCGTGGGACTATCTGGTGATGGTCGCAGCGACCAGCATGCCGCACTGTCGCGCCGTGATCGACGACCTGTTTCTGGACGCGCCGAACGTGAAGCGCTACGAGACGCTGTTCATCTTCGAGCCGATCAAGCGTGGTTTGAGCATTCCACTGCGACAGGAGATCCGCCGATGAACTTGCGCGACTACCTGATCGATCAGGCCGGCAAGGATTGGGCGCAGCTGCTCTGCGACTGGGCCCCACCGCTGCCTCTGTCCT
>JBIOUH010000188.1:0-3811 GCA_044866955.1 Steroidobacteraceae bacterium | reverse complement strand
CTCGGCCTGTTCTTCGACGCAGTCCACGCCGGGCGCGTGCCCCTGCGCGGCTTCGATGCGGAATGGGCCCGGCCGACGTACCAGATCGTGCGGATCCTCATCGTCCTGCTCGCGCTCGTCATCGCGTATCCCTACCTACCGGGATCCGGCAGCGCAGCTTTCCAGGGCCTGTCGATCTTCGCCGGCCTGATGTTGTCGCTCGGCGCCTCCTCGGCGATGGCCAGTATCATCGCCGGCTACACAGTCACGTATCGGCGCGCCTTCCGCGTCGGCGATCGCATCACCGTCGGCGAGTTCACCGGCGAGGTGACCGAAGTGCGCCTGATGGTCACGCACCTGCGCACGACCAAGAACGAGGAAGTCGTCGTCCCCAACTCAGTGGTCCTGCAAAGCCACGTCGTCAACTACAGCAAGCTGGCGAAGTCGCACGGCCTGATCCTGCACACCACGGTGTCGATCGGCTACGAGATCCCATGGCGGCAGGTCGAAGCGATGCTGCTGCTCGCCGCCGAGCGCACCGGCTCCCTGCTGAGCCAGCCAGCGCCGTTCGTGCTGGAAAAATCGCTCGGCGACTTTGCGGTGACCTACGAGCTGAATGTCTGCGTCGAATCCGCGGCCGGCATGCCGGAGCGCTACGCCACGCTGCACCGAAATGTGCTCGACGTGTTTAACGAATACGGCGTGCAGATCATGACGCCGGCTTACGAGGGCGATCCGCCGGAGCCGAAGCTCGTGCCGCAGGAGCGCTGGTTCTCGGCACCGGCGGTGAGAACTAGAACATGACCGTCGCGAACGCGATCGCACCGCCGTAATCCCAGCGCAGGCGGCCGTCGAAGTCGTGCGCATCCTCGATGTCGAAGCGAAAGCCGAAGTCGTTGTAACCGATGCCGACGCCGACGTGATCGGTGCACTGCCAGACCAGCGACGCCTTGAGGTCGATGAGGCTGCCCGAGTACGGATCGAGCTGCAGATAGAAGTACTGCACCTGCGCGGAGATGTAGAAATCGTGCGGCAGCCGCCACAAGCCGCGCAGGCCGACAACGGGCAACGGGGCCTGCGTCGCCGCGTTCTCATCCAGGCTGCGCGCCGCACTGCCGCCCTGCGCGGAGAGGGTGGCATCGAGGCCGAGACCCATGTCGAGGTAGTGCACGCCGATGCCGCCGGCCAGCTCGTAGTTTTCACGCCTGAGGAATGCGTACTCGTACGACAGCTGCGCGACGGTGAGCTCCGAGCGTGCGTTGACTGTCACACCGATGGGAAACGTCTCGTCGCCGAAAGTCACGTCGCGGTCGATGGAGCGCGTTGCGTGGCGATTGTTCTGGAAGTACATGGCGCGCAGCAGGTGTCGCGGCGCGATGCGCCAGGACGCCTCCGCGCGGAAACGGTCGAAGTCGCCGATGCCGAACGTGTCGTCGAAGTTGACGTCGGAACCGGTCACGTTGGTCGTCTCGCCGTCGACGCGCACGCGCATGTCCGTGGACATGAAGAAATAGCCGACATCGACGATGAACTTCGATTCGAGCGGGTTGCGCTCGTCCGCGCTCGCCGTGCCCAGGGTCGAGCATCCGAGCAGGACGATAGCGATGGCAAATGCTCGCATGCGCGCATGATGATTCGCGCGCGCTCGCGATGCGCTACGCGGAAGGTGCAGGATGGCACTCCCGTCGGCACTGCCCCAGTTACGTACTGCGCTCGGTCAGCGGCGGACGCACCATCATTCTCCCTGCATCTCACGCTGGAGAGCCGCCGTGACCAAGCTGACCTCATTGTTCCTGCTGAGCACACTCGCTCTGCTCGCTAGCGGCACCGCCGCTGCGCAACCCGAACCGGTATCGGTGGAGAAGACACAAACCATCACGGCGACCGTGGCATCGATCGACGCGGCGAAACGTCTGGTAGAGCTGCGCAAGGACGGCGAGAGCACGACCATCGAGGTCCCGGCCGAAGTCCGCAACTTTGACCGCATCAAGGTCGGCGATGAAGTCGTCGCGACCTACTACCAGGGGCTCGCGGCCGAGTTCAAGAAAAAGGGCGAGAGCAAGACGGTCGGCGTGATCGACGCGACGAGCGGCACGGCGCGTCTTCCCGAGGGGGCGAATCGTCCGGGCGGTGCCGTCGCGAACAAGGTCACGACGACCGTCATCATCGAGTCAGTCGATCGCTCGACCCACTCGGTGACCTTTGTCGGACCGGCGGGCAAGACGCGCACCGTGGACGTCGTCGACCCGAAAGCTCAGCAGTTCATCAGCACGCTGCAGAAAGGCGATGAGGTGCAGCTGACCTACGTCGAAGCGCTGGCTGTGACGCTGGAGCCCAAATCTTCCAAGCCCAAATAGATGTTCCGCTCTCTCACTGGCCCGATCGGCGCCGTGTTGCTCGGCGGCGCCGCATTGTTCGCGCCGCCGCAGGAGCAGACGCCGACAAAGGCCGCCCAGCAGGCATGTTACGACCGCGTGAAGTCACTGACCGGCATTGATCCGCAGGCGCCAGCGACCGCCGCCGCTCAGACCGAGCAACAGGCAATTTTCAACAAGGCACTCAGCACGTGTCTGCAAGGGCGCCGTTCCGCTGGCTAGCCTGCCTGGCGATCGCGTCGGCGCCCGCTGTCGCACAACAAACGACGACTGCATGGCCATCGGGGCCGAACGTCATCCTTGCGCCCTCAGCGAGCCCGAGCGAACCCGCCGGCCCGATGGGCGGCCTGCAGCTCATGGACGAGCTCGACCGGCCCGCGCAGCCAGCGGATGCGCGGCGGGGAAACTGGGTGATAGCACCTATTCCGTTCCGCAACGAGCTGCTCGGCGCCGGCCTCGTGCTCGGTGCAGGCTACCTTTATGGCGCGAGCGAAACGGATCGCGATGCCCGCCATTCGATTGCAGCTGCTGCTGGCATGTACGCCGAAGGTGGTAGCTGGACCGCGCTCGCCGCACATCGCGGTTACTGGTCCGGGCAGCGCCGTCGAACCACTGCAGCCATCGCGACCGGTGAGCTGCTCTATGACGTCGAACTGGAGCTCGCGGACGGCGATCGCACGCTCGGCCTGCGGCAGAAATTTACCGGCGTCACTGCTGAAGCAGCTACCAGGGTCGGCGAGAGCGGCTGGCTTGGTCTCGGCTACCGCGGCGGCAACACCGAGGTCGCGGTGCCCGTTCCTGCCGACGAGCTGCCCGAGGAGTTCGCGCCGGGCACGACGATAGAAATGTCGAGTCTGCTGCTCGGCGGCGAGCTGGACACTCGGGACAGCGACCTGTATCCCCACTCGGGCCGCTACGCGCAACTCGAGGCGCTGATTTCCCGGCACGAGCTCGGCAGCGACCACGACTACATGTCGCTGGAAGCGGAATGGAATTCCTATCTGCCGATCCGCGCCGCGCACGTGCTGGCGTGGCGCGTCGCAGGCAAGATCGTCGAAGGCGACACACCGTTCTTTGCTATGTCCTGGTTCGGGTCCGGCGTCGATCTGCGCGGCTACACGCCGGGGCGGTACATCGGCGAGTCGATGATTGCCGCGCAGGCCGAGTGGCGATGGCAGGCGACGCCGCGCTGGGGATTCACCGCGTTCGGCGGCACCGGCAAGGTCTCGGGCGCGCTGGGCAACATCGATACCGATTCGTGGCTGCCGGCCGGCGGCGTCGGCGTGCGCTTCAGGCTCGCCAAGGCGCTGCCGCTCAACATGCGGGCGGACTTCGCCTGGGGTCGCGACGACAGCACGTTCTCGCTCTCCATCGGCGAGGCATTCTGAGGCGCCGTCAGCGCGCGGGAGGCTGTCGCGACGCTGCCCGCTCGTTCTCGAGCGCCTTGCTCATGATCT
>JBIOUH010000187.1:0-33101 GCA_044866955.1 Steroidobacteraceae bacterium | reverse complement strand
CGGGCACACCAATCGTCGTCACAAAACCGGACGAGAGGATGACGAATGAAGACGAGCGGCCGGCGGATTTCTGAATTCTTGAGTCGCCGCTAGTATCCGAGCGCCAGCCCGGTCCGCTGCCGCGGATCGTTCGCGCCGTAGAAACGATTGCGCGCGACCGGCTTCGCGTTGAGCGCTGGCGCGCCGATCAGGATCGCCGTCATGTGATTCTCGGGCGCCGATTCCGTGAACTTGTGCCCCATGTCGATCAGCACACGGCGCGTGTCCGGGCTCAGTGCATGCCGTTCGACCGAGGTCGTCTCCGGTTGCCACTGCTGGTGAATCCGCGGTGCGTCGACCGCTTCCTGCACGTCCATCCCGAAATCCGTGATGTTCAACATCGTGAGCATCACTGCCGTGATTATGCGACTGCCTCCCATGGTGCCGACGATCAACCACGGCTTGCCCTCGCGTGTCACGATCGTCGGCGTCATCGAGCTCAGCGGCCGCTTGCCCGGCTCGATCCGGTTGGCAGCGCCCTGCACCAGCCCATAGAGATTCGGTGCGCCGACCTTGGCGGTGAAGTCGTCCATCTCGTTGTTGAGCATGATGCCCGTGCCTGCGGCAGTGACATGCGCGCCAAACCAGTCGTTCAGCGTATACGTCACCGACACGGCGTTGCCCTGAGAATCCGCGATGGAGTAATGCGTCGTGTGGCTGCCTTCGTGCGGCGCTGCCCCCGGGCTGATCTTCGCGGAATCCCCTGCCCGCTTCGGGTCGATCGCGGCACGGATCGCTTGCGCATAGTCCCGATCCAGGAGGCGGTCGAGCGGATTCTTCACGAACGCCGGATCGCCCAGCAAATGATTGCGATCGACGTATGCATGCCGCATCGCTTCGATCTGGTAGTGCAGCGCTTGCGCGGAGCCGTACCCGAGATCGCGGAGCGGGTACCCCTCGAGAATCAACAGCAGCTGGCACAGCGTGCCTCCGCCCGAGCTTGGCGGCGGCGATGACACAATGTGAAAACCGCGATAGTCGCATTCGAGGGGCGGCAGCTCGCGCGTCTGGTACGCATCGAGATCCGCTTGGGTGATGATGCCTCCGCCGCCCTTGCTCGCCGCGACGAGCGCTGCCGCCACGGGGCCTTTGTAGAATCCCGCCACACCGAGTCGTGAAACAGCACGCAGCGTGCGCGCGAGATCGGCCTGCACCAATCTGTCTCCCGCCACATACCGCGCGCCGTTTTTCAGGAAGATCGCCGCGGACGGCGCGTCCCTGCGAAAGTCTTCGGTCGCTTCGTTCAGCAGATCGACATCGCCCTGGTCGAGCACGAACCCTTGCTCGGCGAGCGCGATCGCCGGTGCGATCAACGCCGCGCGGGGCAACGTGCCGTATTTCTCGCGCACGTACTCGAGGCCGGAGACCGTGCTTGGTACGGCGACCGCCAGATGTCCGCGGATGCTGCGATCAGGGCTGAGGTTGCCATTCGAGTCGAGAAACATGTCCGCCGTTGCTGCCAGCGGCGCCGTCTCGCGAAAATCTATGAAGGTCTTGCGGCCATCCGCGAGCTGGATAGTCATGAACCCGCCGCCGCCAAGATTCCCGGCGGCAGGAAACGTCACAGCGAGCGCATAACCCACGGCAATCGATGCATCGACTGCGGTCCCGCCGCGCTTGAGGACGTCGACGCCGACGCGCGTCGCGAGATGCTGCGCCGTCACCACCATCCCGTGCTCGGCTGCTACGGGCGCCGTGGAGGCGGCTTGAGTCGCTTCTTGTGCAAACAGAGCGATCAGCAGAACGAGTGTGACTCGGTCGGTACTCATAGGAGTGCTAGCATGCCACGACTGAATTCCATGCGAGGGATCCGGCGTGAAGACATGGAGCACATCGGCAGCGGCGATTACGGCGGCAACCGCCCTGTGGGCAGGAGACGCGAACGCGGCGGATCAGTCCACGCGAGTCACCGCGCTCGCGGACACTTACGTTGCCGAGTTCGTCAAGGCCTTCCCTGAGCAGGCGATGTTCAGCGGCATGACACTGACGCATCACGATGGCCTGAGCGACAACTCACTTGCAGCGTTGACGCGCTGGCAAGCGCTGGAGGACGGCTGGTCGCGCGAGCTGGCGAAGATCGATTCAGCGCAATTGTTCGGCAAGCCCGAGTGGGTCGCGCTCGGCTTCCTGCGTGAAGCGGTGGAGTCGTCGCGTCAATTGCGGGTCTGCAGGTACGAGCTGTGGCCGGTGAATCAAATGTCCGGCTGGCCGTTCCTGATGACGCAGCTCGCCGCCATTCAACCGGTAGGCTCGGAGCAGGCGCGTCGCGAGGCGTTGGCGCGCTGGGGCAAGTTGCCACGTTACCTCTCCAACGAGCTAGACAATCTTCGCGAAGGTCTGCGCCGCGGTTACACCACCCCCAAGGCGAACGTGCAGCTGTTCATCGAACAGGTCGATGACATGCTCGGCAAGCCGGTCGAGGAATGGCCTCTGTACAGCCCGGCATCCAGAGACGACTCCGCTCAATTCAAGCAAGCCTGGGCCACGCTGCTGCGCGAACAGGTTAAGCCGGCAGCGGAACGTTACGCTCGCTTCCTAAAGGACGAGTATCTCGCCAAGGCGCGCGAAGCCATCGCCATCAAGGCCAACCCCGATGGCGAGCAGTGCTACCAGGCATCCTTCCGCAGCTACACGACGCTGGATCGACCCGCCAAGGAAACAATGGAGCTGGGGCGCCGCGAAGTGGAGCGCAATCTGGCCGCAGCGCTCGCGATTGGCAAGAAGGACTTGCAGGCCGACGACCTGCCCGCGTTGCTGCAGAGACTGAAGGAAGATCCTGCAAATCACTTCACGAGCCGCGAGCAGTTGCTGGCTTATGCACAGTCAGCGGTGGGCCGCGCCAAGGATCACATGCCCAAATGGTTCGCCCGGGTGCCCGAGGCGAATATCATCGTCGAACCTTATCCGGACTTTCTGGAGCAAACCGCCAACGACAGTTACTGGCCCGCGGCCGAGGATGGCAGTCGGCCGGCGATGTATCGCATCACACTCTATTCCTACGCCCAGGGCACGCGCTCGAACGCCGAGATCACGGCGTTCCACGAAGCTTATCCGGGCCATCACTTGCAGCTCGCGCTCGCCGCCGAGCGTCCCACGGCGCATCCGATCACGCGGCTGGTCGGTAATTCAGGATTCGCTGAAGGCTGGGCGCGCTACGCGGAAGCGCTCGCGGAAGAAATGGGCCTGTACACCTCCAACTATGCCCGCGCCAATCGTCGTTTGTGGCCCGCGCGCGGCATGGTGATCGACCCCGGTATCCACATGTTCGGCTGGACGCGCGAGCAGACGGTGAAGTTCGTCGCCGAGAGCGGCCGCTTCGACGATGCGACCGCCCGGTCACTGGTGGATCGCGT
Source organism: Steroidobacteraceae bacterium (assembly GCA_044866955.1). Classification (GTDB taxonomy): domain Bacteria; phylum Pseudomonadota; class Gammaproteobacteria; order Steroidobacterales; family Steroidobacteraceae; genus Steroidobacter. The sequence continues at coordinate 29,709 of JBIOUH010000187.1, read as the reverse complement.
GGCGATGTGGCCAGGTCAGCTCACGGCCTACGACACCGGTGCACTGGAATTCTTCGCACTGCGCAAGCAGGCGGAGGAAACACTCGGCCCGCGCTTCGACATTCGCGAGTTCCACACGGTCGTGCTGGAGAACGGGACGGTCACGCTACCGATGCTGCGCGAGCAGGTGACGCACTGGTTGAAGAGCAAAGCGGGAAGTGACCGGGAAGTGGTGGGCCGTATAGGACTCGAACCTATAACCAACTGATTAAGAGTCAGCTGCTCTACCAATTGAGCTAACAGCCCACGTAATCCCTGTTTCTAATCCATCGCGAAGATGGGGTGGACGATGGGACTCGAACCCACGACGGCCGGAATCACAATCCGGGGCTCTACCAACTGAGCTACGTCCACCATCGTCCACTCGTTCCGCCGCCGCGCGTATCTGGCGCGCCCGGCAGGACTCGAACCTGCGACCCCCGGCTTAGAAGGCCGGTGCTCTATCCAGCTGAGCTACGGGCGCATGGCCGTTCCGAGTGGTCGGGGCAGAGGGATTCGAACCCCCGACCCTCTGCTCCCAAAGCAGATGCGCTACCAGACTGCGCCATGCCCCGTACCCGGGGGCGCGAATGATACGGAAAGACCGCAACGCTCGCCAGTGATTCCCGGCACCCTCCCCGTCCGCTTCAGCCCCGCCGCCAAGTCGTTGTGCCGTCGGGCTTATCTTCCAGGACGATCCCGGCCTGGGCGAGGTCGTCGCGAATCCGGTCGGACTCCTTGAAGTTCCTGGCCGCACGCGCCGCGCGCCGCTCGGCGATCAGCAACTCGACGTCGGCGTCGGAGAGACCTGACTTGCCCTTGCGTAGAAACTCCTCCGGCTGCAGATGGAGCACGCCCAGCACCGCCGCGAGCTTCTTGAGCTCTGCCGCCAGTGCACTGGCCTTGCCCCAGTCGTTTGCGCTCTTCGCCTTGTTGATCTCGCCCGCCAGGCCCTGCAACGCGGCGATCGCCTCGGGCGTGTTGAAGTCGTCGTCCATTGCCGCTTCGAATTGCCGGGTCGCCGCGCCCGGCTGGTAGCTTTCCGCCGGCTCGATGTCGCGCAATGCGGTGTAGAGCCGCGTCAGCGCCGCGTCCGCCTGCTCGATCTGGGCCACCGAATAGTTGACCGGACCGCGATAGTGACTCGAGGCCAGAAAGAACCGCACGACCTCCGGATCGCGCACGTGCGGCGAGTCGAGCACGTCGCGAATGCGGAAGAAATTGTTCAGCGACTTCGACATCTTCTCGTCGTCGACGTTGAGGAAGCCGTTGTGCATCCACAGGTTCGCGAAGCCCTCGCCGGTTGCGGCGCAGGACTGCGCGATCTCGTTCTCGTGATGCGGGAACTTCAGGTCCATGCCGCCGGCATGAATGTCGAAGCGCGGGCCGAGCAGCTCGTACGTCATGGCCGAGCACTCGATGTGCCAGCCGGGCCGGCCCTCGCCCCACGGCGACGACCAGTGCGGCTCGCCGGGCTTCGCCCGCTTCCACAGCACGAAGTCGAGCGGATCGCGCTTCGCTTCGTCGACGGCGACGCGCGCGCCGGCGCGCAGATCGCTCAAATGGCGGCCCGAGAGCTTGCCGTACGGCCCGAACTTCGAGACCGAGTACATCACGTCGCCGTTGGTCGCGACGTACGCGTAGTCCTTGGCGATCAGCTGCTCGATCATCGCGATGATGCCGGGGATGTGCTCGGTGGCCTTCGGCTCGAAATCCGGCCGCAGCAGACCAAGGCGGTCGTAGTCCTCGTGCATGTACCTGGTGAAGCGGCCGGTGAGCTCCTGCACGGTCTCGCCGTTCTCGTGCGCGCGGGCGATGATCTTGTCGTCGATGTCCGTGATGTTGCGCACGAACGTGACCTTGTAGCCGCGATACATCAGATAGCGGCGCACGATGTCGAAGGCCGTCTTCGAGCGCGCATGCCCGATATGGCAGTAGTCGTAGACGGTATCGCCGCACAGATACATGCGCACGACGCCGGGCTGCAGCGGAGTGAATTCTTCCTTACGACCTGTGTATGAGTTGAAGATCTGCATCGGCTTGGCATTCCTCGACGCGTCATCTTACCGGCGTTTGCTAAGATCGGGCGAACTTCGCCGAGGACTTGCCAACAACATGCGCAGCGCACGTCTCCTGATCGCCTCCTTCCTCCTCATTGCCGGCCTGACCGCGCACGCCCAGGACGCTAGCAAGGACGCAGCCACCGCCAATCCGCGCGTGCAGGTGGAAACCAGCATGGGCAAGTTCGTCATCGAGCTGGACCCGGCGCGCGCGCCGCTCACCGTCGCGAACTTCCTGCAGTACGTGCGCGAGGGCTTCTACTCCGGCGTCATCTTCCACCGCGTGATCGGCAACTTCATCGCGCAGGCCGGCCAGTACGACGAGAAGTACGGCGAGAAAAAGCCGCGCGCACCGATTCCGAACGAGTCGGGCAACGGCCTGTCGAACCGGCGCGGCACGGTCGGGCTCGCGCGCACCGGCGACCCGCACAGCGGCGACGCGCAGTTCTACCTCAACCTGGCGGACAACGCCGCCCTCGATCCGCAGCCCACGCGCTGGGGCTACACGGTGTTCGGGCGCGTCGTGGACGGCATGAACGTCGTCGACGACATCGGCCAGGTCGCGACGGGCGAGGCCGGGCCGATCCAGAAGGACGCACCGCTGAAGCCGGTCATCATCATCCGCATCGAGGAAATCAAGAGCGCGCCGTGACGACGCTCTTCATCTCCGACCTGCATCTCGACGGTACGCGCCCCGACATCAGCGCGCAGTTTCTCGATTTTCTCCAGCGCGAAGCGCGGCACGCGCAGGCGCTGTACATCCTCGGCGACCTGTTCGAAGCGTGGATCGGCGACGACGATCCCGACCCGGACAAGCGCCGCGTCATCGCCGGCCTGCGCGCGGTCCGCGATGCCGGCGTCCCGACCTTCCTGATTCACGGCAATCGCGATTTCCTGATCGGCAAGCGCTTCTGCCGCGAGACCGGCATGGAGCTGCTGGAGGACGGCACGGTGATCGACCTGTACGGCCGGCGCGTGCTGTTGATGCACGGGGACCTGCTGTGCATCGACGATCATGCGTACCAGCGCCTGCGCCGCATCGTGCGCAATCCGCTCGTGCAGTTCGTGCTGCGCCGGCTCTCGTTACGGCAACGACAGCGCCTCGCGGAACGCATGCGCGAGGGCAGCAAGGAGCACATCGCCTCGATGGACGTCGCTGCCCCCGAGATCATGGACGTCAACCAGGACGAAGTCCGCCGCACGTTCGCGCGTTACGACGTCGACTGCATCATCCACGGGCACACGCATCGGCCTGCTGTACACGAGCTGCAACTCAATAGCCACAAAGCCGTGCGCATCGTGCTCGGCGACTGGTACGAGCAAGGCAGCGTGCTGCGGTGGAATCAGCAGGGATTCGAGCTCGCCAAACTGTAGGTCGGGCTCTAGCCCGACACAGGAAGGCCGGAGTGGAAGCGCAGCTGCTGGTCCGGCGAGGTCGCCAGGTCGGCTTCGATTTCCGCGAGGTGCGCGAGACGAGCGCGCCAGTCGTTCGCACCGGCGCGGTGCTCCGCCAGACGCAGGTACACTGACTGATGCCGCGCCTCCGAAGCGGCGAGGCCGCCATAGAACGTGCCGAGCGGCGCGTGCAGCAGCGGCGCAAGCCCGACGAACCGCTCACACGAACGCGCTTCGATCAATGCGCCGCATAGAAGCAGATCTATCAGGCGTCCCGGCTCCGATCGCCGCGTGGCTGCACGCAGGCCATCGGCATAGCGAGCGGGCGTAAGGCGCACGAATGGCACGTCGAGCTCTTGCATCATCTTCTGCACTTGCTCGAAGTGACGCAGCTCCTCGCGCGCGAGCCGCGACAAACGATCGGTGAGCTGCAGATCGTCCGCGTACGTGAAGATCAGGCTGAGCGCCGTCGAGGCGGCTTTCTTCTCGCAGTTCGCGTGATCGACGAGCAGCTCGCGCCAGCGCTCGCACGCCACTTCGAACCAGCGCCGCGGAGTGGGCGCCAGCAGGATGTCGCTCAACTCAGCTCCTCGATCGTCGCCAGCAACGCGCTCGCCGAGCCGAAGCGGTGCACGGGATCTTTCGCCAGCAGCTTGTTGAGCAGCTGCTGATAGTGGCGCAACTCCTCCGGCAGCAGCGGAATCGGCGCGTTGGCGTGCATGTAGATCACGCCCATCGGCGTCTGGGCGATGTACGGCTTCTGGCCCGTCAGCATCTCATAGAAGATCACGCCGAGACTGTACAGGTCGCTGCGCTCGTCGAGGTCCAGGCCATGCCCCTGCTCCGGGCTCATGTAGTACGGCGTGCCGAAGATCTCGCCGGTCGCGGTGATTTCCGGCGCGTCCATGCGCACGTGCTTCGCCAGCCCGAAGTCGATCAGCGCAACCGTACCGTCGGCGCGCAGCATGATGTTTCCGGGCTTGAGATCCCGGTGCAGCACGCCGACCGCATGCACGACCTGCAACGCCGCGGCCATCTGCGCGAGATAGGTGAGAGCTTCTGCACCGTCGAGGCCGCTGGCGATCTGCGAACGCAAGTCGCCGCGCGCAAAATACTCCATCGCCAGATAGGCGTGGTCGTCGGCGATGCCGAGGTCGAAGATGCGCACCACGTTCGGGTGCCGCACTTTCGAGATCAGCTCGTACTCCTGCATGAATCGCGTGAACTGGGTGTGCTGATCGCCCGCGTTGGGCGAGTCGCGCAGCACTTTCAGGACGACCATTTCGCCGGCGCGCTCGCTCTCGGCGAGATACACACTCGACGTGCCGCCGATCGCAAGCTCGCGCACGAAGCGGTGGCCGCGAATGGTCACCGGCCCGAACTGCGACAGCCGCTCCGCTTCCGGTCCCGTGCGCAGCAGCGCGAGCTGCTGGCGCCGCTGCGCCACTGCCTTGCGCAGCACGTCGGCCAGGCGTCGATGGTCGATGCGTTCGCGGATCAGGCAATCGACGGCGCCGCGCTTCACGGCGCGCTGCGCGAGCCCTGGATCGTCGCCGCGCGCGAGATAAAGAATCGGCGGGAAGGAATTGCGATGGAGCAGGTTCTCGAGCCACCTCTCGCCCTGCCCGCGCTCGATGCGGTCGTCGAGCACGACGGCGTCGTAGCCGACTGCGGCGAAGCCGGAGTGCAGGCGGCCCGACTGCAAGGGGGCGTGGATGCGGCATTCCGCCGCGGGCCAGATGATCGACACGTGCTGCTCGATTGCGCGGCCGAGCTCCGTGTGATCGGTGACGATCAGCAGGCGCGGTGCAATCGAGCTGTTCGTGGTTTCTGTCACACGGCGCGGATCGCCTTCACTGAGCCGCGATGCAGCTGCTTGCGGCGGGTCTTCGCCTCGTCCGAACGCTCTTCCTGCAGCCGCGCCAGGTACGCCGGCGTGACGTCGCCGGTAACGTAGCGGCCGGAGAAGCAGGAATCGTCGAACTCCTGGATGTGCGAGTCGTGGTGCAGGCAGGCGCGCACCAGGTCGTCGAGATCCTGATAGATGAGGCGATCGGCGCCGATCAGCTTCGCTACTTCCTCGTCACTGCGGTCGGCAGCCACGAGCTCGGACGTCGCCGGCATGTCGATGCCGTAGACGTTCGGGTACCGCACCGGCGGCGCCGCGGAAGCGAAGTAAACGCGGCGTGCGCCGGCTTCGCGCGCGAGGTCGATGATCTGTGCCGAGGTCGTGCCGCGCACGATGGAATCGTCGATCAGCAGCACGTTCTTGCCGCGGAACTCGAGGTCGATGACGTTGAGCTTGGAGCGCACGGACTTCGCGCGCTGCTCCTGCCCCGGCATGATGAAGGTGCGGCCGATGTAGCGGTTCTTGACGAAGCCTTCGCGGTATTTCACGCCGAGGAGCTGTGCGACCTGCACTGCCGCCGTGCGGCTGGTGTCGGGAATCGGGATCACGGCGTCGATGTCGTGGTCGGGCCAGATGCGGCGGATCTTCTCCGCCAGCAGGTCGCCCATGCGCAGCCGCGCCTTGTGGACCGAGATGTTGTCGATGATCGCGTCGGGCCGCGCGAAGTAGACGTACTCGAAGATGCACGGCGTGTGGCGCGCAACCGGCACGCACTGCTGCGAATAGAAACGGCCGTGCTCGTCGATGAACACCGCCTCGCCCGGTCCGACGTCGCGCATCAGCTCGAAGCCGATCTGGTCGAGCGCGACGCTCTCCGAAGCCAGCATGTACTCGTTTCCCTGCGGCGTCTCGCGCCGGCCGATCACCAGCGGCCGGATGCCGTGCGGATCGCGGAAGCCCAGCAGGCCGTGGCCGACGATCATGGAGACGACCGCGAAACCACCGCGCGCTCGGTGATAGACCGCAGTGACGGCTTTGAAGATGTCCGACGACGACGCGCGCGGCGTGCCGGCGCGCGACAGCTCGCTCGCCAGAACGTTGAGCAGCACTTCCGAATCGGAGCTGGTGTTGAGATGACGCAGGTCTTCGCGGATCAGCACTTCCGCGAGCTCGGCGGCGTTGGTGAGGTTGCCGTTGTGCCCCAGGCAGATGCCGTACGGGGAATTGACGAAGAACGGCTGCGCTTCGGAGGAGGCGTCGCAGCCCGCCGTTGGATAGCGGCAGTGGCCGATACCGATGTTCCCCTTCAGCCGCAGCATGTGGCGCTGCTGAAAGACGTCGCGCACCAGGCCGTTCTGCTTGCGCATGAACAGCTCGCCGTCGTCGCAGGTCATGATGCCCGCGGCATCCTGGCCGCGGTGCTGCAGGACCGTCAGCGCGTCATAGATCTGCTGATTGACTGGCGAGTGCCCGACGATGCCGACGATTCCGCACATTCTCTCATGCTCCCGTCTGCGTCGATTTGACTGCCTTCATGCCCGTTTCCGCGAAGCTCTGGATCCAGGCGGCCATCTCGCTCGCGTACGGCAGCAGATGCGACCGCTTCCACCAATCGACCCGGTCGAGCTCGACGAACTCACCGAGCATCACGAACACCGCAATGACGACCGCGCCGCGCACCGTGCCAAACACCAGCCCGAGGACGCGGTCGACCAGCACGCTCAGCGCCGAATGACGCAGAAAATAACCGAGAAGGCCCGCGATCAGCCAACCGATCACCAGCACGCCCAGCAGGATCAGCACGCGTGCGGTCCACAAGCTCACCGGCGGCTGGCCAACCATGCCGCCGAGCAGCGGCTCGAGCTGCGGCGCATAGCGCCACGCGAGCCACAGGCCGCCGAGCCAGGCGAGCAAGCCGATCGCTTCACGTACGAAACCGCGCAGCGCGCCGAGCAGCATCGACGCGAACAGCACGCCGACGATCAGGTAGTCAGCTGCATTCATAGACCGGGCGACACCACCGTGACGAAAGCGGGCGGCAACTTGGGCGCGCGGATTCTAGCAGCGCGCCTCAACGGGTTACCAATTCGGCCATCACGGATGCGACACGACCTTCGCGCCCGGCGACTTCAGATCCCGCAGCGCCGCTTCGGCGCTCGAGCGATCGTTCATCGGCCCGATCCGGACACGGTACAGCGTCGCGCCGCTCGACTTCAGCGGCATCACGAACGCGCTGCGTCCCTGGTCGCGCAGCTGCTTCACCAGCCGTTCCGCATTCGCTTCCTTCGAGAACGTCCCGACCTGCACTGCCCACCGCCCGGATGTGGGGGCTTCGGCGCTGGAAGCAAGGGGACGCTCCGGCGTGCGCACGGCCGGTGCGGCGGCAGCAGTCGGCTGTTCGACCACGGGTTGCGGCTGGGGTTGCGACTGTTGCGGCCCTTCAGGCTTTGCCTGATCGCCCGCAGCGGGTTGCGCTGGAGAGGGTTGCTCCGCCGCCGGTGGGTCTTCCGGCGGCGGCGCGCGATTTTCGACGACGGCCGCCGGCGGTTGCTCGCTCGCGGAGTGACTCAGATCTATTGTGTAAGTCTTGATCGGCGCATCGTTACGCGCCTGCGCGGCGGCCGAATCCGGCGGCGACTCGCGATCCGGACCGGACAGCATCTCCGGAATCAGGATGATCGCCGCGGCCATCAAAACGGCCGCACCGACCAGACGCTCTTTGACTTTGCGCTCCACGGCCGCGAAGTATAAGGCGTCCCGCGGGATTTCCGGGCGCCGCACTCCCTGCGGTCGCGTAGCGCTCGGGCATCAGGCTGAAGCCTGACCCACCAGCATGGCGAGGGCCGGTCCCACCGTCAGGAACGAGCCGAACACGACGACGCGATCGCCCGCCCCTGCCAGCGCCTGCGCGGCCTGGCAGCCGGCGACGACGTCCGCAGCCACCGCCTCGACGCGCACGCCGACTTTGCGCACGCGCTCAGCCAGCGCGTCCGGTGCGAGCGCGCGCGGCCCTTGCAGCCCGACGACCACCCAGATGTCGAACGCGTCGCGCAGCTCGCTCACGATGCCTTCGATGTCCTTGTCGCTCAGTACGCCGCACACAGCGATGCGCCGCTCTCTGCGATCCGATGCAGCGAGCTGCGCCGCCAGCGTGCGCGCCGCCGCCGGGTTGTGAGCGACGTCCAGGATCCATTCGAGCGGCTGCGGATGGCTCTGGCGGATGATCTGAAAGCGCCCGGGCAGCGTGACGGTTTGCAGGCCGCGCTCGATCGCCGATCGAGGGACAGGCAGTCTCGAGTCGAGCGCTTCGAGCGCCGCGAGCACCGCCGCGGCGTTGTCGTACTGGGCGTGCCCGTACAGCGCCGGCGGCGGCAGGTCGCGCTGTTCGCCGCGCCGTCCGCGCCACGTCCAGCGCTCACAGGTGCGGCTCCAGTCGAAGTCGCGGCCGAGCTGCAGCAGGTTGGCGCCAATCTGCCGCGCGTATTCACCGATCGATGCAGGCATTTCGCGCGAGCCGAAAATCGCAGGACGGCCGGCGCGAAAAATCCCCGCCTTCTCGCGGCCGATCGTCTCGCGGTCGCGGCCGAGCCACTCGCAGTGGTCGAGATCGATCGAGGTGACCAGCGCAACGTCGGCGTCGACGACGTTCACTGCATCGAGCCGTCCGCCCAGGCCGACCTCGAGCACGATCGCATCGGGCTGCGCGTCGGCGAACACGAGCAAAGCTGCCGCGGCGTTGAATTCGAAGAACGTCAGCGTGTCGTCACCGCGTGCAGCGTCGATGCGTTCGAACGCCGTCATCAGGGCTTCGTCGGAAACTTCGACGCCGCCAACGGTGATGCGCTCTTTGTAGCTGAGCAGGTGCGGCGAGGTGAACGTACCGACGCGATAGCCGGCCTCGGCGAGAATGCGCGCCGTCAGCGCAACACAGGAGCCTTTGCCGTTGGTGCCGGCGACCGTGATCACCGGGCACGCAGGGCGTTGCCAGCCGAGACGGTCGAGAGTGCGCTGCAGGCGCTCCAGGCCCAGGTCGATGGCGTTGGGATGCAGCGTCTCCTGCCACGCCAGCCAATCGGCGAGACGGCGGAACCGGGGGCTCCGCTCGCGGGGCCCGGCCACGGAACAGCCCTCAGCCCGCCGGAACGGCGGGCTTGTGCATGAACATCGTCAGGAGCCCGGCGATGCGGTCACGCATGTCGCGGCGGTCGACGATCATGTCGAGCGCACCGTGATCGAGCAGGAACTCGGCGCGTTGAAAACCTTCCGGCAGCGTCTCGCGCACGGTCTGCTGGATGATGCGCGCGCCGGTGAAACCGATCAGCGCCTTCGGCTCGCCGATGTTGACGTCGCCGAGCATCGCGAGGCTCGCAGACACACCGCCCGTCGTCGGATCGGTCAGCACGGAGATGTACGGCAGCCGCGCGGAGCTCAGGCGCGCGAGCGCGGAACTGGTCTTCGCCATCTGCATCAGCGACAACAGCGCTTCCTGCATGCGCGCGCCGCCGCTCGCCGAGAAGCACACCAGCGGCGCGCGATTCTCGATGCAGTGCTCGACGCCGCGCACGAAGCGCTCGCCGACGACGGAGCCCATCGAGCCGCCGAGGAATGCGAACTCGAAGGCGCACGCCACGATCGGCAGGCCGTGCAGCGTGCCGCTCATCACGACCATCGCGTCCTTCTCCTGCGTGCTCTTCTGCGCCTGCAGGACGCGGTCCCGATACTTCTTGGTGTCGCGGAACTTGAGCGGGTCCTCCGGCTCGATCCCCTCCGCGAGCTCGACTGTGTTGTCCGGGTCGAGGAAATACTCGAGCCGCTCGCGCGCACCTATGCGCATGTGGTTGCCGCACTTCGGGCACACGTGCAGGTTGCGCTCCAGCTCGGCGCGGTACAGCACCGCGTCGCAGGCCGCGCACTTCATCCACAGGCCTTCCGGGACCGAGCGCGTCCGGCGCTCCGTCTTGATCCGCGAAGGCATGATTTTTTCGAACCAGGTCATCGGTGCAGCTGATCCTTGGGCACTGGGAAAGGCATCATGCGGTCAGCCGGGGCCGAAGCCAAGGGGCCGGCGGTTATCCCAGGCCGCCTCGCTGGGCAGCGCCAGACTCGGCGTGTAACGGATGCCGGCCAGGTATAGCCCGCCCGGCGCCGCCGTAACTCCCCCCTTGGTGCGATCGCGCGCTTCCAGCACCGTGGCCGTCCAGTCGGTCGGCCGTTCGCCGCTGCCGATGGCAATGAGCACTCCGGCGATGTTTCGCACCATGTGATGCAGAAAGGCGTTCGCACGCACGGTCAGCACGATGTACTCGCCGCTGCGCTCGACTGATATCTCGTGCAGGTTGCGCATCGGCGTGCGCGCCTGGCACTCGGCCGCTCTGAACGACGTGAAGTCGTGCTCGCCGATCAGATGAGCGGCAGCCGTGCGCATGCGGGTTTCGTCGAGCGGATCCCGGATCCAGCAGACGCGTCCGGCGGCGAGCGCCGGGCGCGGCGTGCGATTCAGTATGACGTAACGGTAGGTGCGGGCGACCGCGCTGTAGCGAGCGTGGAAAGCTTCAGGAACCTCGCGGGCCCACAGCACGGTAACGCTCGGCGGCAGATTGGTCGTGGCGCCGAGTACCCAGCCACGTTCGGAGCGCACCGCTGGTGTGTCGAAGTGAACGACCTGCATTGCTGCGTGCACGCCGGCGTCCGTCCGCCCGGCAGCAGTCACTGCAACGGGATGATCGGCAACAGTGGACAGCGCAGTTTCGACGACCGACTGGATCCCCAGTGCGTGCGTCTGCGACTGCCAGCCGCAGAACGCACTGCCGTCGTACTCCAGGCCGAGCGCGATTCGGGTTATCTGATCGACTCCATGAGGCGCTGCGCTTCCTGCTTCTGGCTGGCGTTGCCTTCGGACAGCACCTCTTCGAGGATGCTGCGGGCGCCGTCAGGATCGCCCATGTCCATGTAGGCGCGGGCCAGGTCGAGCTTCGTACCGACTTCGCTCATCGTCACCGGCTCGAGCTCCGACAGTCCAGCGCCGCCGCCGGCCATCGTGCGGCGATGAGTCGCATCGCTATCGTCGCTCGACAGTGGCTCGCCGACGTCAAGGTCGACCCGCGGCACTTCGCTGGTGCGATCGGCGAATACGTCGCTCGAGAAGCGATCCTCATCCGGATCGCCGCTGCGCACCTGCTTCACCGTCTCCGGACCACTGCCCGAGCCGGACAGCGCATCCAGATCCAGGTCCAGGTGCTTCGGCACCGACGGACGCTTCATCTCCGCCGTCGAATCGTTCTCGACGCGCGGTTGCTCGACGGTGTCGCCGCCGGCCAGGTCGACCTGGTCGATGTAGATCGTGCCGGTGGTCTCGATGTCGAACTTGTCGCGCGGCGCCTTCATCGTGCGATCGAAATTGCTGATCGAGGGCGCGAGCTGCGTCATCTCGTCGTCACGCAGCGGCGCCGGGCTCTCGGCCGTCGTGTCTTTCTCCAGCGAAGTCGTGTCTTCCAGCGAGCCGGAAGTTTCCAGCGAGTCGACGTCGAGGCCGAGGTCGTCGAGCGACAACTCGGCGGTCTGCTCCGCCTTCGAGCTGGCAACCTTCTCGCGGATCGTGCGCTCGCGCGACGTCTGCGCGGAGCGATCGATCGCCGGCGTCTCGATGGTCGGCGTCTCCTGCGTGCGCGACAGCGGATCCATCTCGCGCGTCGGCTCTTCGTCTGCGCCGCGCTTCGGCTCATCCAGCAGGAAGTCCAGGTCCGAGCCGCCCGCTTGCGTGGGCGCGGGACGCTCGCCGCTGGTGAATTCCAGGTCGAGCCCGGCGGGCTTGTCACCGTCCGACTCGGCGAACAGATCGACGTCGACGCGGTTCTCGCCGCCCTCCAGGTTGACGTCGACGAGGTCGACGTGCGCCGCGGCAGCTTCGCCCTTGAACATCGCGTCGTCGGGCGCGATCTGCTTGCCCATGATGAGGACTTTGTCCCACTCGCCCGGCGCGGCCTGGGCGCGGCCGCTGTGCAGCTCGCGAGCAGTGTCGAGGAACAGATCCTTGTTGCCCCACACGAAGTAGATTTCGAGGAGCTTGAGCTTCAACTCGCGGCGACCGGGCTCGCGGTCGATCGCGATCTTCACCAGGTCAGCCGCCTGATCGTACAGGCCGTAGGCCATGTGGAAATCGGCTTCGGCGAGCGCATCCTGCTGATCGAAACGCACCTGCGTCTCGCTGCTCATCGTCTCGTCTGCGCGCGACGCTGCGGCTGCGGCAGGCGCGGCGGTTGCCGCGACGGGTTCGAGGCGCGGCTTCGCGGGTTCGGTGCGACGCGCGGTCTGCGCCGGGGCCGGCTCCTCGTCATCGAGCCCACCGAGGGCACCCTCGTCCGAATCTTCGACCAGGAACGAATCGCGGTCGCGCACCTTCGTGACCGGCGACATCGCCGGTGCGGCGCGTGTTGCACGCGGCTCGAAGTCGAGCCCGGCCATTGCATCGGAAGCGGTTGCAGACTCTTCGCGGCGGCGGCGGATGAAGACGAACAGGAACGCGACGATGACCAGCGCGCCCGCGGCCACGAATGCCCACCAGTACTCGCCGATGCGATCGAGCAACGACGGCGAGGGCTCCTGCGAAGCGGGCTTGACGGGCGGCCGCGAAACCGGCTTGCGCGCGGCAGGCTGTTCGGCCGGCGGCGTCGCTTCAGCCTGCGTTTCGGTCGGCTGCGCCGCTTGCTGTTCGGACGTCGCCTCCGGCTGCGGCGCGGTCTCGACCGGTGCTTCGGTCGCGCTCTGCTGAGTCTCGGCGAGGCCCTGGCTCGGCAGCGCCGCGCGGTTGTCGCCAGGCGTCGGGCCGGTAGTCGTCGGTGTGGTCGTGGGCGCCTTGGCAACCTGCTCTTGCGGTGCCGGGGTCGAGGGCGTCGGGACCGCAGGCGTCTCCGCCGGAGTCACGAGCCGCAAGCGATTCGCTTCTTCCTGCGCGACCTGCGACGGCTGCGCTCCGCTCCACTCAGCCGCCTGACGACGAACCTCGGCAGTCGCATCCGACGTCGAAATCGCTTCGATGTCCGACAGCTCCGGAATGCGCAGCACGGCGCCGGAACGCAGGCGATTGATGTTGCTGTTGAACGCGGCGGGGTTCGCGCGGAACAGCGCGATCATCGTGCGATTGATTTCGCGACGCGATCCGCCCGGTGTCACCTGGCTGGCGATGCGCCACAGCGTGTCATTGCGCGCGACGGTGTACTCGCCGGCAATCGGCGTCCCCGCGGAGCTGGCGACCGGCTCCTGCGTGCGCTCTGCTGCGGGCGCAGGCGTCGGAACCGGAGTGGCCTGCGGCGCCGGAGTCTCCGCCGGCGGCTGCTGGGCCTGTCGCTCGATGCGGCCGCCGCTGGTTGCACCGGCCTGCGGCGTTGTGACCGGCGCCTGCGCCTGGGCTTCGGGCTGCGACGGCATGAACACCGGCGGGTCGAGCAATACCGTGTACTCACGCAACAGACGGCCACGCGCCCAGCTCGCCTCGACGAGCAGCGTGACGAACGGCTCGGTGACCGAGCGGTTGGAAGTAATCTTGATGCTGGCGCGCCCGTCGCGGGTGCGCTGAACGGAGAACTCGAAGGCCGACAGGAACATCGGCCGGTCGACGCCATACCGCTGATACATGTCGGGGCCGGCCAGGCCCACCTTCAGACCCGCCAGCTCCTCGGCAGTCGGCGAAATCAGCTCGATCTCGGCGTCGAACGGCTGGTTGAGGGCGGAGTGCGGACGGATTTCACCCAGACCCAGCGCGTACAGCGTCGCAGGGGACAGCAGTGCGCCCAACAACAGCAGGCGCGGCAAGTGTCTTCTCATCAGCTCTCCCGGGTCTCGTCCCGATGCGTTCCCAAGCCCTTTGATTAATCAGTGCTTTTGGGCAGGCGCGAGCGGTCAAAAGCTCATGTGCTTCATGACTTTGCGCGCGCAAATATAGCTTACAAGTAATCTTTCACCAAAATTTCGGCGATTTGGACGCTATTTAAAGCAGCTCCCTTGCGAACGTTATCGGACACAATCCACAAATTCAGACCTCGCTCGTGCGAGATGTCCTCGCGAATGCGACCCACGTACACAGGGTCCGTACCCGCCCCTTCCGTGACCGCTGTCGGATACCCCCCGGGCTTGCGCTCGTCGATCACCACGACCCCCGGCGCGCGCCCCAGGACTTCCCGGGCCTGCGCCTCGGTGAGCTTGCGACGCGTCTCGATGTGCACGGCTTCCGAGTGCCCGACGTACACGCCGACGCGGACCGCGGTGGCGTTCACGCGAATCGACGGGTCTTCCATGATCTTCTGGGTCTCCCAGAACATTTTCATCTCTTCCTTGGTGTAGCCGTTGTCGAGAAACACGTCGATTTGCGGCACACAATTGAAGGCGATCTGCTTGGCGATGATCTTCGGCGTAACGCTGCCGCCCTGGGCGAGCGTCGCCGTCTGCTGCTCCAGCTCGTCGATCGCTTTCTGACCGCCGCCCGAGACAGACTGATAGGTCGCGACGTTGATGCGCTCGATGTGCGCGACGTCGTGCAGCGGCTTCAGCGCCACCAGCATCTGCATGGTCGAGCAGTTCGGGTTGGCGATGATGTTGTGCTTGCGGTAACCGGCGATCGCGTGCGGATTCACTTCGGTCACGACCAGCGGAATGTCGTCCTGGTAGCGGAACTGCGAGGTGTTGTCGACCACGACGCAACCGGCTTTAGCGGCGCGCACCGCGTGCACGCGAGACACGCTGGCTCCGGCCGAGAACAGGCCGATCTGCACCTTGGAGAAATCGAAGGTTTCCAGGTCCTGCACCGGCAGCTCGCGCCCCTGGAAGCGCACCGTGCGACCGACCGAGCGCGCACTGGCGACTGCGTGAACCTCACCGACGGGAAACGCCCGTTGCTCGAGGATCGACAGCATGTTGCCGCCCACGAGGCCGGTCGCGCCGACCACCGCTACATTCCACCGTCTGCTCATGATTCCCTAGGAGCGGCACCCGTTTTTCCGCTGGGCGAACACTACATGAAACCCCGCGCGCCGATAAGGTGCGGCGCTCGCAAAACGACCGTGAGATCTGCCCTGAGTCGAGCTGTACGACGAGCCGCACGAGCGAAGCGAGAGCAGCGCGGAGCAATCCCCACGGACGGTCGTCGACCTACGCGCGCGGCGGAATCCTAGGAGTTTTTGCCACAACGTCGGCGTTCTGCGCGCGGTGGCGCAGGTAGTGATCTATCAACACGAGCGCGAGCATCGCCTCCGCGATCGGCGTCGCGCGCAGGCCGACGCAGGGATCGTGACGACCGGTCGTGACGACCTCGACGCTCGCGCCCTGCTCGTCGATCGTGCGCCCGGGGATGATGATGCTGGAGGTCGGCTTGAGCGCGATGCTTACGACGATGTCCTGCCCGGAGGAAATGCCGCCGAGCACGCCGCCGGAGTTGTTCGACAGGAACCCTTGCGGAGACATCTCGTCGCGATGCTCGCTGCCCTTCTGCGCCACGGCCGCGAAGCCCGCGCCGATCTCGACTCCCTTGACTGCGTTGATGCCCATCATGGCGTGAGCGATGTCGGCATCGAGCTTGTCGAACACCGGCTCGCCGAGCCCGGGCGGTACGCCGGTCGCGATGACGTTCACGCGCGCGCCGACCGAGTCGCCCGAGCGACGCAGCTCGGTCATGTAGGTATCGAGCTCCGCCACTCGCGCCGGGTCGGGACAGAAGAACGGGTTGTCGTACACGCTGTCGAGCGACTTGGGTTCCAGCTGCAGCGGCCCGAGTTGCGCGAGATAACCCTGGATGGCGACGCCGGCACGCACGCGCAGGTACTTGCGCGCAATTGCGCCGGCCGCGACGCGCATGACCGTCTCGCGCGCCGACGAGCGGCCGCCGCCGCGGTAATCCCGAAAGCCATACTTCTGCTGATACGTGTAGTCGGCGTGCCCGGGCCGGAAGCGGTCCTTGATCTTTTCGTAGTCGCGCGAGCGCTGATCTTCGTTCTCGATGAGCAGGCCGATCGGCGTGCCGGTCGTGCGCCCTTCGAACACGCCCGAGAGAATCCGCACCTGGTCGGGCTCCTTGCGCTGGCTCGTGTGCCGCGAAGTGCCGGTGCGGCGCCGTTCCAGCTCCGGCTGAATGTCCTGCTCCGCCAGCTCCAGCCCCGGCGGACAGCCGTCGACGATGCAGCCCAGCGCCGGGCCATGGCTTTCGCCGAAGGTCGTGACGGTAAAGAGTCGGCCGAAGGTGTTACCGGACATGCAGGGATTCTAGTTGTTCCGCGCTCAGCAGGAACACCCCGCCGCCGCCGCGCTCGAATTCCAGCCACGTGAACGGCACATCCGGGAACGCCGCGGTGAGCGCCGTCTCGGAGTTACCGACCTCGACGATGAGAATGCCATGCGGCTCGAGGTGCGCGGCCGCGTCGCTCAGGATCCGGCGCACCACGTCCAGGCCATCGACGCCGGAATGCAGCCCGGTCGCCGGTTCGTGCCGATACTCCTCGGGCAGGTCGGCCATCTCCTCGTCGCCGACGTACGGCGGATTCGAGACGATGATGTCGTAGAGTTCGCCGCGCAGCGCCGCGAACACATCCGAGCGAATGGCGCGCACACGGTCCTGCACACCGTGCGTCGCGATGTTGATAGCCGCTACTGCGAGCGCATCGTCGGAAATGTCGGTGGCATCGACGCGCGCCTGCGGCACGGCGAGCGCGCTGGCGATGGCAATGCAGCCAGAACCGGTGCCGATGTCGAGCAGCCGGTGGATCTTCTCCGGCGCGATCCACGGCTGAAACTGCGCTTCGACCAGCTCGGCAATCGGCGAGCGCGGCACGAGCACACGCTCGTCCACATAGAACTCGTGCCCTGCGAACCACATGCGGTGCGTGAGATACGCGGCCGGCATTCGCTCGCGAATACGCCGCTCGAACAACGCAAGCACCGCAGCGCGCTCGGCAGCGCCGACTTGCGTGCTGTAGACATCCGCGGCGTCCTCGTGCCGCAGCCCCGCGCCGAAGAACACCAGCTCGGCCGCTTCGTCGAACGCATTGTCGGTGCCGTGCCCGAACCACAGCTGCGATTGCTCGAACAGCAGCGTGCCGTAGTGAATCAACTGCTCGACCGTCGCCGGATCGGGCGCAGGGAGCGTGACGGGCGGTTGGGCAGTCGGGTTCATGATCGCCGTGCGATAATTCGCGCCACGAGGAACCGATGTCACGAACTCAGTCGATCGCGCTCGCAGCCATTGTCGCCATTGTAGCCGTCACCAGCGGAATTCTGTCGGCGCGCTGGCTGCTCAAGCATCAAGCCGGCGCGCAACCTGCGGTCACCACGGCGACGCTGCTCGTGCCGCCGCGGCCGCTGCCGCCGCTCGCCTTGGTCGATCAGAACAATCAGCCGTTCGGCGCGGACCGGCTGCGCGGCGGGTGGAGCTTCGTGTTCTTCGGCTTCACCAGCTGTCCCGATGTCTGCCCGGTCACGATGAGCGCGCTGGCGCAGACGCGCAAGCTCCTCGCCGACCTGCCGGAGCCGTCGCGCCCGCGGGTCGTGATGATCTCGGTCGATCCGGAACGCGACACGCCCGAGCGTCTTGCAGCGTACGTCAAGGGTTTCGATCCAGCGTTCGTCGGCGCGACCGGCACGAAGCCCGCCATCGACGAGCTCGCGCAGCGCATGGGCGTGCTCGTCGCCACGCGCCCGCTCGACGGCGACGCCTACACAGTCGATCACACCACTTCGCTGTTCCTGGTCGGTCCGGACGGTGCGCTGCGAGCACTGTTCTCGGCGCCGCATGAGCCGGACAAGATCGCCGCTGACTATCGGCGAATCGCCGCGGCAGGCACATGAGCTGGTTCGCAGGGCTCCAGTACGTGCTGCCGAAGCACGCGTTGTCGCGTGTGATCTACGCCGTCGCGCGCAGCGAGCGGCCCTGGGTGCGCAACACGTTCCTGCGGATCTTCCTCAGCGGCTACACGCTGAACATGGCTGAAGCCATGCAGGCGGATCCGTTCTCGTATCGCAGCTTCAACGACTTCTTCACGCGCGCGCTGCGTCCCGATGCGCGGCCGATCGACGCCGGCAACGACGTGGTCGTCAGCCCGGTCGACGGCACGGTCAGTCAATGCGGGCAGCTCGAAGACAATCTGCTGCTGCAGGCCAAGGGGCATCGCTATTCGCTGCAGGATCTGCTCGCGGGCGACGCCGAAGCCGTCGAGGCCTATCGCGGCGGCAGCTTCGCGTGCATCTACCTCGCCCCCTACAACTATCATCGCATTCACATGCCGTACGCCGGCACTGCGCGGGGAAACCTTTACGTGCCGGGTGACCTGTTCAGCGTCAACGCCACGACTGTTCGCGCCGTGCCGAGCGTTTTCGCGCGCAACGAGCGACTGATCTGCGACTTCGCCACGCCGCTCGGACGCATGGCAGTGATCCTGGTCGGCGCGCTGTTCGTCGGCAGCATCGAGACGGTTCATTGCGGCGAAGTCAATCCGCCGCCGCGCGGGCGCAAGACTCCGGTGAGAATTGCAACCGGCGTCGGGCAACAATTCGCCAAGGGCGAGGAGCTGGGCCGCTTCAACATGGGATCGACTGTCGTGCTGCTGTTCGAGCGCAATCGCCTCGCGTGGGACCCGCAGTTGGTCGCTGAGTCCCGGGTGCAGCTGGGCCGGGGCATCGCCCGGGCGGTGACCCGATGAGCTGGCGCCCGACTGCCTCGGTCGCGACCCTGGAAGTGCGGGCAGCGATGCTGCGCGCGGTGCGCGAATACTTCGTCGCAACTCGAGCGCTCGAAGTCGAGACGCCGGTACTGAGCGCCGCAGCGGTCACCGACGTGCACATCGCGAGCGTTCCGGCGACTGCCGTTGGACGTCGCAGCTTCCTGCAGACCTCGCCCGAGTACTCGATGAAACGCTTGCTGGCGGCGGGCTGCGGCGACATCTGGCAGATCTGCAAGGTGTTCCGCGACGGCGAGAGCGGCCGCTGGCACAACCCCGAGTTCACGATGATCGAATGGTATCGCGTCGGCTACGACCATCACTCGCTGATGTCCGACGTCGAGCGGCTGATCGGCGCCGTGCTGCCGGCGTCGCGACAGTTCGATCGCGCCGAGCGCCTCACGTATCGCGAAGCGATGCAGCTGCACGCCGGCGTCGATGGGTTTCACGATTCGACGCCGATGCTGGTCGCGCGACTGCAGAGCGCGGGCATCGAGATCCCGCGCGAGCTGACGCAGGATCGCGATGCTTGCCTCGACCTCATAATGGGCACGCTGGTCGGCCCGCAGCTCGGCCTCGATCGGCTCACTTTCATCTACGACTATCCGGCCTCACAGGCGGCGCTGGCGCGCATCCAAGGCCCCATCGCTTCTCGCTTCGAGGCGTACCTCGACGGCCTCGAGCTGTGTAACGGCTTTCATGAGCTCGGTGATGCGCAGGAGCAGCGCGCCCGTTTCGAGAGCGACGTGGCGCAGCGCGCACGCCGCGGCTTGCCGGCGGTGCCGATCGACGAGCATTTTCTGGCAGCCCTCGAGCACGGGCTGCCGGAGTGCTCCGGCGTGGCGCTCGGCTTCGATCGCCTCGTCATGTGCGCCGTCGGCGCCCGGCACATCGATGAAGTACTCGCGTTTCCATTCGACAGGGCCTGACCATGCACGAGTCCGACAGCATCGTGGATTCCAACCTGCCGAAGCCGGCGCTGTATGCGGAGATCGCCGGGCAGGTGCGGGCGCTGACCGAGGGTGAGCACGACCTGATCGCGAATCTCGCGAACACCGCGTCGCTCCTCTATCACTCGATGCCGGACCTGAACTGGGTGGGCTTCTATCTGCTGAAGGACGACGAGCTGGTCGTGGGCCCGTTCCAGGGCAAGCCCGCGTGCGTGCGGATCGCGATGGGCAAAGGTGTGTGCGGCACGGCGGCTGCGCAGCGCGCGCCCGTGATCGTCGAGAACGTGCACGAGTTCGCCGGGCACATCGCCTGCGACTCGGCATCGAACTCGGAGATCGTGCTGCCGATCGTGCGCGGCAACGAGCTGATCGGCGTGCTGGACCTGGACAGCCCGAAGTTCGCGCGCTTCGATGAGCAGGATCAGGCGGGACTGGAGCAGGTCGTCGCCGCCCTGGTGAAGACGCTGTGAGGTCGGACTTCTGAACGACCTCAGCCCTTGCCGCGGGACAGATACTCGCCGGTCCGCGTATCGACGCGGATGATCTCGCCTTCGTTGATGAACAGCGGCACGCGCACCACTGCGCCGGTCTCCAGCTTCGCCGGCTTCGCACCGCCGGTCGCGGTGTCGCCGCGCACACCCGGATCCGTCTCGACGATCTTGAGCTCAACGTGCGCCGGCGGCGTGACGTTCAGCGGCACACCGTTCCACAACATGACCGTGCAGTTCATGCCGTCCTTCAGCCAGATGGCACCCTCGCCCAGCGCTTCCTTGCCGGCCGTGTACTGCTCGAAGGTGTCCGGCACCATGAAGTGCCAGAACTCGCCGTCGGCGTAGAGGTATTGCATCTCCGTCTCGACCAAGTCCGCGGACTCGACGCTGTCGCCGGACTTGAACGTGCGCTCGATGACGCGCCCGGTCTTGAGGTTGCGCACCTTGACCCGGTTGAAGGCCTGGCCCTTGCCGGGCTTCACCATCTCGTTCTCGACGATCGAATACGGGTCGTTCTCGAGGATGATCTTGAGGCCGGACTTGAATTCGTTCGTGGAGAAGCTGCCCATTTGGCACCGTGGACGGATAAAAGCTACAGGGTTGTCCCGCAAAGGGGCGCAGATCATAGCCGCTACCTCCCCGGCTCGCCAGCCAAGACTGCCGTCGGGGTCACAGAGGGTGTCCCGGGGCGAATGCTAGACTTGCCGTAAAGAAGCGGAGATCGTCTTTTGGCCGAACAAAGCGCGGTGCCGATGATCGTCCTGACCCGACATCAGGACAACGTCGAAGCCATCAACAGCACGCTGCGCAACGCCGGCCTGGCGGTGCGTTGCAACTGGATTCGGGAGCTCAACGATCTCGGCGAGGCGCTGACGCAGATCAACGCCCACATGCTGATCGCGTTCGTCGGCCAGGATCCCGGCGACATCGCCAAGGTGATGGCGGTGTCGAAGCAGTTCGGGCCCGACGTGCCGGTGCTGATCGCCCGCGACCAGGTGGACGAAGAGGCGATCGCGTCAGCGATGCAGCAAGGCGCGCGCGACGCGGTGACGCTGATGAATCCGCTGCGCCTCCGTCTCGTCGTGACGCGTGAGCTCGAAGCGCACAACCAGGCGCAGGAGCTCAACCGCACGATCAGCTCCGCGCGCGAGTATCACGACCAGTTGAAGTCGTTCATGGCCGGCTCGGCCGACGCGATTGCTCACGTGCAGGAAGGCATCGTGGTAGACGCCAATCCAGCGTGGCTCGAGCTGTACGGTCTGCCGGACGTCGATGCGATTCTCGGCACGCCGCTGATGGACGCGTTCGACGCCGAAGCGCACGCCGCGATCAAGGGCGCGCTGGTCGCCTGCCTGCAGGGCAAGTGGTCGAACCATTCGCTGCGCGCCAATGCGACGCTGGCCGACGGCACCAGCGTGCCGATCGACATCGAGCTGTCGCCCGTCGAGTTCGATGGCGATCCCGCCGTGCGCCTGTCCGTCGCTTCGAAGAAGCGCGATGCGGGCAGCATCAACGAGCAGCTCACGGATGCTCTGGAGCGCGACGCCGCGACCGGCGCGCTGCAACGGCGGTTCTTCGTTCAGCAGCTGCAACAGGAGTTGTCGCAGCCGATCAAGGCGGGCATCCGCCAGATCGTCGCGATCCAGCCCGACAAGCTGGAAACGCTCGCCGAGGAGGTCGGTCCGCTGGCGATCGAGGAAGTCATCGGACAGTTCGCCGGGCTGATCGCCGAGACGCGCCAGGCGAACGATCTGTTCGGCCGCTTCGGCGATGGCACTTTCGTGCTGCTGATGGAGCGCGGCACGCAGCGCGACGTCGAGACCTGGGCCAGCAATCTCATTCGCAAAGTCGGCGGGCAGGTGTTCCGCGCCGCCGAGAAGCAGACTTCCTGCACGTGCAGCGTCGGCATCGGCATGATCGACATCCGCACGCCCGACGTCGCGAAGTCGATCAACGACGCGCTGGCCGCGCGGCGCAATGCCGAGGCCGGCGGCGGCGGACGCGTGGCGATCGTCGATACGCAGGACGAGGACACGCGGCAGCAGGCTGCTGACGCGATCTGGGTGCGCTATATCCGCGCGGCGCTGATGGAGAATCGCTTCCGCCTGATGCAGCAGCCGATCGCCAGCCTAATGGGCGAGGACCGCGGCATGTTCGACGTGCTGATGCGCATGGTCGACGAGCAGGGCCAGGAAGTGCTGCCTTCGGAGTTCATTCCGGCGGCGGAGCGCAACGACCTGATGAAGAACATCGATCGCTGGGTGATCGGCGCGTCGATGACGTTCTGCGCCAGCCGGCCGGTGAAGCTGCTGTTCGTGCGCCTGTCGCGCGATTCGGTGCGCGACAAGTCGCTGCTGCCGTGGCTGCAGAACCAATTGAAGTCGACGCGCGTCGACCCGCAGCGCATCGTGTTCCAGGTCAGCGAGCAGGTCGCGACGGAGTACCTCGCGGATGCGACCGACCTCGCCTCCGGCCTGCGCCGCGACGGCTTCCACTTCGCACTCGAGCACTTCGGCGCCGGCCGCGAGCCGCGCCGGCTGCTGGCGCATCTGCCGGTGGACTTCATCAAGGTCGACGGCACGATGATGCAGGGACTCGCCGTGGACACGGTCCTGCAGCAGCGCGTGCGGGATCTCGTGGATCAGGCGAAAAGCAAGAAGGTGAGCACGATCGCCGAGCGCGTCGAGGATGCGAACACGATGGCCGTGCTGTGGCAGCTCGGCATCGAGTTCATCCAGGGATATTTCGTCAACGAGCCGGAGTCGGTGACGATCTGATCGCTATAGGTCGGGCCGCTCCAGCGCATCCTGCGCCCGTGCCATTCGCGCATCCTTGCGCAGCAGCTTCAGCCTGACACGACTTCCAGTCTCTCCACAGTCCTCCACCCGCGCGGCAATACCGCGCCGCGCTGCGCGCGCTCGCCGCGGTAGTCCTTCAGCTCCGCGTATTTGAGCGTCATCTTGCGCTCCTTGGAGTGGACGACGAGGCTTTGCTCCGGCGCGACGATGGCCATCGCCGCCAGATACTCCTCGCGGCTTGCGACCTTCTTCGACGACAGGCCGAACATCTTGTTGCCCTTGCCGCGCGGCAGCTCCGGCAGATCCTTGACCGGGAACGCCAGCATCTTGCCCTCGGTGCTCACCACGCAGAGCAGCGCTGCATCGGCTCCGGGGACTTGCGCGGGCGCGAGGACGCCGCTGCCCTCCGGGACTTTCAGCACCGCTTTGCCCGCGCGATTGCGCGAATGCATCTCGCCGAGCTTGACGACGAAGCCGTAACCCGCGTCCGAAGCGATCACCCAGCGGTCGTCCGGCTCGCCGATGAGCACGCCGGCGAACGTCGCGCCTTCCGGCGGATCGAGACGGCCCGACAACGGCTCGCCCTGCCCGCGGGCCGACGGCAACGAGTGCGCAACGAGGCTGTACGCGCGACCGGTGCTGTCGAGAAATACGGAGAGCTGCGTGCTGCGGCCACGCGCAGCCGCAAGAAACGAATCGCCCGTCTTGTACGAGAGCGTCACCGGATCGAGATCGTGACCCTTCGCGGCGCGCACCCAGCCACGCTGCGACAACACGACGGTCACCGGCTCGCTGGTGACCAGCTCCGATTCATCGATCGCCTGCGCCGCCGCGCGCTCGACGATGCGGCTCTTTCTGTCGTCGCCGAACTCTTCGGCGGCCGCGAGCAGCTCCTCGCGGATCAGCTTCCTGAGGCGCGCTTTGCTCTTGACGATCTTGTCGAGCTCTTCTTCTTCCGCCTTCAGCTCGCTCTGCTCGCCCTTGATCTTCATTTCCTCGAGCTTCGCCAGGTGCCGCAGCTTGGTCTCGAGGATCGCCTCGGCCTGCAGGTCGCTCAGCTTGAAGCGCTTCATCAGCACCGGCTTCGGCTCGTCCTCGCGGCGGATGATGCGGATCACCTCGTCGAGATTCAGGTAAATCGCGAGCAGGCCGTCGAGGATGTGCAGCCGCGCGCGCACCTTCTCCAGCCGCCAGTTGATGCGCTTGGTGACCGTGTCGACGCGGAACTGCAGCCACTCTTCCAGCAGCCCTTTCAGGTCCATCACCTTCGGCTTGCCGTCGAGGCCGATGATGTTGAGGTTGACGCGATACGTGCGCTCGAGATCGGTGGTGGCGAACAGGTGCGCCATCAGCTGCTCGGAGTCGACGCGGTTCGAGCGCGGCACGATCACCAGCCGCGTCGGATGCTCGTGGTCGGACTCGTCGCGGAAGTCCTCGACCATCGGCAGCTTCTTCGCCTGGTACTGCGCGTTGATCTGCTCCAGCACGCGCTCGCCCGACACCTGGTACGGCAGCTGCGTGATGACGACCTCGCCGTCCTCGATCTCGTACACGGCGCGCGCGCGAATGGACCCGTTGCCGGACTTGTACATCTGCCGGATCTCGGCCGCCGGCGTGATGATCTCGCCGCCGGTCGGAAAGTCCGGTCCCTTGATCTTCTTGCACAGGTCACCGAGCGTGCTGTCAGGCTCGTCCAGCAACAGCACGCACGCGTTCACGACTTCGCGCAGGTTGTGCGGCGGAATGTCGGTGGCCATGCCGACTGCGATGCCGGTGGCGCCGTTGAGCAGAATGTTCGGGATGCGCGCCGGCAGCAGCAGCGGCTCTTCGAGCGTGCCGTCGAAGTTCGGCGCCCAATCGACCGTACCTTGGCCGAGCTCCGACAACAGCAGCGACGCATAGCGCGTCAGCCGCGCTTCCGTGTAGCGATAGGCGGCAAAGGATTTCGGATTGTCCTGCGAGCCGAAGTTGCCCTGGCCGTCGACCAGCGGGTAGCGATACGAGAACGGCTGCGCCATCAGCACCATCGCCTCGTAGCACGCCGAGTCGCCGTGCGGATGGTACTTGCCGATCACGTCGCCGACAGCGCGCGCCGCCTTCTTGTACTTGGCTGCCTGCGTCGAGCCTTGCTCGCTCATCACGTACACGATGCGCCGCTGCACCGGCTTCAGACCGTCGCCGATGTGCGGCAGAGCGCGATCGAGGATGACGTACATCGAATAGTCGAGGTACGCCTTCTCGGTAAACGTGCGCAGCGATTGGCGCTCGATGCCTTCGAAATCGAGCGTGGGCTGGCTCGGCATCAGACCTGCACCTCGGCGAGGTTGCCCTTGGTCTCGAGCCACTCGCGCCGGTCGCCGGCGCGCTTCTTCGCAAGCATCATGTCCATCGTCTGATCAGCCTGATCTTTCGCTTCCACCGTGAGCTGCACGAGCCGGCGCGTTTCCGGCGCCATCGTCGTTTCGCGCAGTTGCATCGCGCTCATCTCGCCGAGGCCTTTGAAGCGCGTGACCTGCGGCTTGGCACGCGGATTCTCCGCAGCGACGCGATCGAGGACGCCGGCGCGTTCGGCATCGTCGAGCGCGTAGTACACCTGCTTGCCGACATCGATGCGGTAGAGCGGCGGCATGGCGACATAGACGTGCCCCGCGAGCACCAGCGGGCGGAAGTGGCGCAGGAACAGCGCACACAGCAGCGTCGCGATGTGCAGCCCGTCCGAGTCCGCATCCGCGAGAATGCAGATCTTGTGATAACGCAGGCCCTCGAGCTTGTCGGATCCGGGATCCACGCCGAGCGCGATCGCGATGTGATGCACTTCCTGCGACTGCAGCACTTCGGCGGCTTCGACTTCCCACGTGTTGAGGATCTTGCCGCGCAACGGCAGAACTGCCTGAAATTCCCGATCGCGCGCCTGCTTCGCCGAGCCGCCGGCGGAGTCGCCTTCGACCAGGAACAGCTCGCCCCGCTCCGGCTGCTGCGTAGTGCAGTCCGTGAGCTTGCCGGGCAGCGCTGGGCCGCTGGTGACGCGCTTGCGCGCAACGACCTTCGACGCCTTGATGCGCGCCTGCGCGCTGGAGATCGCAAGCTGCGCGATCTTCTCGCCCGATTCGGGATGCTGGTTCAGCCAGTGACCGAACTGATCCTTGACCACCCCACCGACGAACGCCGCGGATTCGCGCGACGCCAGGCGCTCTTTCGTCTGGCCAGCGAACTGCGGCTCCTTCAGCTTGGTCGAGAGCACGAAGCTGACACCGTCCCACACGTCTTCCGGCGCGAGCTTCAGGCCCTTCGGCAACAGGTTGCGGAACTCGCAGAACTCGCGGACCGCGTCGGTCAGGCCGACGCGCAGGCCGTTGACGTGCGTGCCGCCCTGCGGCGTGGGAATCAGGTTGACGTAGCTCTCTTCGACGCGCGCGCCGTCGTCGAGCCGCCAGCAGACGGCCCACTCGGCCGCTTCCTTCTCGGCCTTGATGCTGCCGGTGAACATCTCGGGCGGCAGCCACTCGCCCTCGCCGAGCGCTTCGCGCAGATATTCGTTGACGCCGCCGGTGTAGAGCCATTCGTCCTTCTCGCCCGTCTGCTCGATCTTGAGTGTGACGCGCAAGCCGGGGCACAGCACCGCCTTGGCGCGCAGCATGTGCTTGAGCTTCGGCACCGAGAACGCGACGCTTTCGAAGAACTGCGGATCGGGCCAGAAGCGCACCGTGGTGCCGGTGTTGTTCTTGCCGACATCGCCGACGACTTCGAGCTTGGACTTCGCTTTGCCGTCCTTGAAGCTGATGTTGTATTCCTTGCCGCCGCGCTTCACCCAGCATTCGAGATTCTTCGACAAGGCATTCACGACCGAGACGCCGACGCCGTGCAGGCCGCCCGAGAACTCGTAGTTCTTGTCGTTGAACTTGCCGCCGGCGTGCAGCCGCGTGAGGATCAGCTCGACGCCGCTCACCTTCCCCTTCGGATGAATGTCGACCGGCATGCCGCGGCCGTCGTCCGCGACCTCCAGCGAGCCGTCCTTGTACAGCACGACGTCTATGCGCTTGGCGTGGCCGGACAGCGCCTCGTCGACCGAGTTATCGACGACTTCGTGGGCGAGATGGTTCGGGCGGCTGGTATCCGTGTACATGCCGGGACGTCGGCGTACCGGATCGAGCCCGCTGAGTACTTCGATGTCGGAAGCGGTGTATGACTGAGCCATCTACGAGTGGAGCGCCGCTGTTGGAAATTTTGCGCGGCGGATTCTATCACCCGAGAAGCGGTTAGCGGTTGGCGGTTAACGGTCGGTGCAGAAAGAAACGCGGCACGCTGCGGCATCTCACTGACCGCCAGCCGCTGGCCGCTAACCGCTTCTAGATCAGGTCTTTGGCCAGTGAATCGCGGATGTTCTGCGGCACGCTCGCCACTTGGTGGCGATAGTTGTCGTGGTCGATGCCGGCGGCGAGCGCCGCACCGGCCTTCATCTGCGCGCACATCTGCGGGCTGAGCTCGAAGCGCAGGAAGTGCACCGACGAGGTCTTGTCGTCGTTCTCGCGCTCCAGGTCTTCGTCCGCGATCGCCCACACGCGCTCGCAGCCCGCGACCTGCACCCAGCAGCGGTCCTCGACGCCTTTGAGCTGCGCGAGACGCTGGCGCCGCTCCTCGACGTCCGGAAACTCCAGCAGGAACGTCGCCTTCCAGTTGCGCCCGTCGGGGATCAGCGGATTGTAGGCGTCGAGCTCTTCCTGGATCGCGTCCGCCTCGAAGATGCGCTCGACGCGCAGCATCTCCTGCACCTGGTACTGCATCGTCAGCCGGTCCTCGAACGACCAGGTGGCGTTCGGCCCGAGCGCGAGGTTCCGGTCGCGCTTGTGCTCCAGCACTTTGGCGCGGAAGTCCTTGCGAGCCGTGGAGTACTGCTCGAGGCCCATGAGATCTTTGCGGGTGAGCATCATATTCCGTATGCCATTCGCAGCAGCTTCAGCGGATGCGTCGGTTCGCGAACGTCCTCGAGCCCGGACTCGATCTGGTGGCCGGCCATCGGACAATCGCTCGAATAGAAGTCCGCGCCCGAGTCGGCGACGCGGCGCACGACCGGCCGGCCGATTTTCACCGACGCCTCGCGGTACTCGCGCTTCACGCCGTACGTGCCGTTGTGACCCGAGCAGCGCTCGATCGGCTCGACCTGCGTCTGCGGCACCAGCATCAGGACGTCGCGCGTCTTCAGGCCGAGATTCTGCACGCGCAGGTGACAGGGGACGTGATAGCTGATCTTGCCGAGCTGACGCGTGAAGTCGGTGCGCAGCATGCCGCCCTTATAGCGCGCCCAGAGATACTCGAACGGATCGAACATCGCGTCGCGCACCTTCAGGACCTGCTGGTCGTCCGGAAACATCAGCGGCAGCTCCTGCTTGAACATCAGCGTGCACGAAGGCACCGGCGTCACGATATCCCAGCCTTCGTCGACCAGCCGGGCCAGCTGCGGAATGTTCCGGTCTTTCAGCCGCGCCACGGATTCGAGATCGCCGATCTCCAGCTTCGGCATGCCGCAGCAGTGCTCGGAGCTCGCGATCGTCACGGCGATGCCGTTGTGCTCGAAGATCGCAGTCAGGTCGTTGCCCAGGTCCGGCTCGTTGCGATTGCCGTAGCACGTCGCGAACAGCACCACGCGTCCCCTGGTATCGCCCGCCGGCTTCGCTTCGATAGCGGGATGCGCGGCCGCGGCATGCTGTTTGCGATACGACTTGCTGTGGTACTTCGGCACCGGCGCCGTGGGATGCACGCCGAGCGCCTTGTCGAGCAGTTTGCGACCCATCTCAGTGCCGTTCACTGCGTTGACGATTTCGGCGATGACCGGAATACCGGCGATGCTGCCGACTTTGTCGGTCGCGCTCAGGATCCTGTCGCGCGCCGGCACGGGCTGAGTCTGAAACTTGAACGCCTTCGCCCGCAGCATCAGGTGCGGGAAGTCGACGTTCCAGGGATGCGGCGGCACGTACGGACACTTGGTCATGTAGCACATGTCGCACAGATAACAGTGGTCCACGACGTCCCAGTAGACCTTCTTGTCCACGCCGTCGACTTCGCCGGTCGGCGAAGCGTCGACCGCATCGAACAGGGTCGGGAACGCGTTGCCGAGGCTGAAGCAGCGCCGGCAGCCGTGGCAGATGTCGAAGATCCGCTCCAGCTCCTTGAGCAGCAGCGCTTCGTCGCGATACGCGGGGCTGCGCCAGTCGATGGGATGGCGCGTGGGGGCTTCGAGACTGCCTTCGCGCGAATCGGAGGTAGGGCTGGCCACGATGAGTGCGCGCCGAAGTCACGGAGTCACGTCAGTGCGTGACCCCGTGACGTTCGTGACTGCTGCTTACAGCGTATCCAGCGCTTTCTGGAAGCGATTCGCGTGCGAGCGCTCCGCCTTCGCGAGCGTCTCGAACCAGTCGGCGATCTCCTCGAAGCCTTCGTCGCGCGCCGACTTCGCCAT
>JBIOUH010000186.1:0-20198 GCA_044866955.1 Steroidobacteraceae bacterium | reverse complement strand
CGCCGTGCGCACGATGAACCGCAGCACCGGCGCTGCTATGGCTTGCGCTGCTGTCGCGGTCGCTACGCGGTGAGAAGAAGAGAAATATCTCGCATCCTCCGCATACACGGGCGGAATTGGCAGCTTCTGACCAGGATCGCGGAGAAGAAGTGAGATAAGAACATCTCTCGCCAAGACGCCAAGACGCCAAGGAAGAATAAAGAAACTGAGTTTCCGGATTTCGGATTGCCGATTGCGAGTTCTTGACCTTGGCGCCTTTGCGGCTTGGCGAGAGATATCTCTGTCTCTCGCTGTTATTTCTTCACCCTGAATGCGAGCAGCACGTTTCCTGCGAGCTGGCCGAACATTCCGTAGCCGCTATTCACGAACAGATAGCCGTTCGCGGCTGTGATCGACGCGCTATCGATCGAGCCGCCGCGGGCTTCGACGCCGTTGATCGACTCGAACGTGCGGGCAGTGTCGAAGGTGAACAGCACTTCGCCGGTCTTCGCATCGAACACGCGCAGGATTCCGTCGAGGCTGCCTTCGATGACCGCACCATCGACCACTGCCGGCGCAGCCGACAGGCCGATGTTCGTCGCGCAGCTCTTGACGCGCGTCGCGCGCTCGCCGTTGCAGTCGGGCTGCGCGACGAACGTCCAGAGGACTTCGCCGGTATCGACTTTCACCGCGTGCATGCCCGGCTTCTGCGCGGTGGCGCCGTCTTTCGGCGGGGTGAAGCCGTAGGAGCGATTGATCGGTGCGAACACACGCTCGCCGTCGGAAGCGATGCCCCAGTGAATGCCGCCGAGCGGTGAGCCTTCGCCGAAATCCTGTCGCCACACCAGCTTGCCGCCGTCGTCCGGATCCAGCGCCCACAGCGTGCCCGCCTTCTGGCCGGCGATCAGCACGTCCTTGCCGTCGGCGCGCTGCGCGATGATCACGGAGGCGCCGAAGTCGACGTCGCGGAATACGGTGTCCTTCGGGCAATTGAGGCCTTTGCGATTGCGCCCGCAGCCGCTCAGGAAGATGTCGTTCTGCGTCGCCTGGAACGTCCAGCGGATCGTGCCGTCCTGCAGATCGATCGCCAGGATCGCGTCGGTCGTCGGCGCCGCGGGCTCCGAAGTCGCTTCGCCGGTGCCGACGTAAAGCACGCCGCGCTTGGCGTCGATCGCGGGCGAGGTCCAGATCGGCGCACCCGAGGGTCCCCACAGCATCTTGCCGTCGCCGCGATCGCGGACGGGCTTCGCATCCTCCATCGTGTGCGCGGTCCAGATCGTCTTGCCGGTGCGCGCGTCGAGCGCCTTCACGGCGCCGTGACTCTTGCAGCACTCGTGATCGTCGTTGCCGCCGAGCGAGATCTCGTACTGCGAGATCGGCACGTACACACGATCTTCGTGCAGCACCGGCGTGCCGGTGGTCAGAGACAGCGGATGCAGTCCGACGGCTTCGACCCAGATCTGCTTGCCGGTGGTCGCGTCGATCATGTGCACGTTCGCGCCGAGATCGCCGAACACCAGCACTTTGCGCTTCGAGCCCGGCAGCTCGCCGAACGCCGCGCTCGTGCGCAGCGGCACTTCGTTCTCATAGACCCAGCGCACGCAGGGCGGCCCATCGATGTCGATCGCGAACAGCCGCGACGAGTCCGGCACCGGCAGGAACAGCGTCTTGCCGACGATCGCCGGCTGCGAGCGCATCGCGGTGGCCTTCGGGAATGCGAACGCCCACGCGAGCTCGAGATTGCTCATATCCGACGTGTGCAGCCCGGCCGCGTCGGCGCTCAGGTGACGATAATTCCTCTTGTCGAAGCCGAAGCCGATGACGCTCGGCGTCGCGCTCAGGTCGAGCTTGCCGCGGCTCGCCGGGCACATCATCTTCGCCACCCACTCGTCGCTGGTCGCCTGCCGCCCGACCAGGTAGTCGATGACGTTGGAGCGTTCCTGCGCGCTCAGCGCTGCGGCCTGCGCCTGCATCTTGCCCTTCGTCAACGCGTAGCTGATGGTCTGGTAACGCATCGCCTTGAGCGTGTCGAGCGAAGGCGAGCGCGTCGCTTCGGGATTGTCGTGGCACGCGGCGCAGACACGATCGTAGACGGCCTTGCCCGGATGGTTCGCGTTGTCCGCGCTCTCCACGCCCATTGCAGCCTGGGCTGCGGCCATCGCCTGCGGATTGCCGATGGATGGCGCCCGGGCGGGCTGTGCCGGCTGCGGCTGCGAGCACGCCCCGAGCAGCGTGATGAGCAGCGCGACGATCCCCAGCATCCCCACGATTCTGGCAAGCATTGTTCTGCCTCCCCCGCGAAATCGATCCTGACTATTACAGGCAAGCGTCCGCGCCTGACAGACAAGAATTGTAGGCGAACAATGCGGTAGAGTCGCCGCATGAGCGCGGCCGCGATCTTGCGCTATCTCGCCATCCCACTGCGCATGGCGCCGCTGCTGCTGATCGGCACATTCAGCGTGCTGCTCATTCTCGCAATGAAGGCCGGGCTGTTGGGGATCCCGCTCGGCTTGATCATCCTGTCGTGGTTCACGAAGTACTCGTTCGTGCTCATGGACCATCTCGCCGACGGCGTGGTCGAGCCGCCGGTGCTGTCCATCGAGATGGTCAACCCGCTCAGCGAGCAACGTCCGATGATCATGCTGCTGATGACCATCGGCCTGTTCTATGCGTCGGACGCCGCGAGCTACTGGGTCGGCAAGCCAGGCGCGCTGGTGCTCATGATCGCGGGCGGCGCAATTCTGCCGGCGATCGTAGCGGTGCAGGGAGCGACCGGCACGGTGGTGCAATCGCTGAATCCGCGTCGCGTGCTCGGCCTGATCGGGCGGTTGCGCGGCGACTACGTGCTGATCCTCGGCTTCATCGGGCTGGTCTGGCTGGTCTTGCGCATCGTGCTCGAATCCGCGCTCGGCGATGCCTTGCCGCTGGTGCTGCGGATCGCGCTGCTCATGTACGCGTGGCTCGCGGTGTTCTCGCTGATCGGGGGCGTGCTGTTCGAGCGCCGGCTGGAGCTCGGTCTCGACGACGTGCACACCCCGGAGAGTGTCGCACCCGGCGGCGATGACGATGACGAGACTCCCGACGAGCGGGCACGCGACAAGGAGATCGATCGCATCTATGCCGAGTGGCGCGGCGGCGCGCACGCCAACGCCTGGAAGTCGGTGCTCGCGCTCGTCAGCCAGGGCAAGGATGAGCTGGCCGAGCTGCGTTGGCTGTATCAACGGGCAGCGCAATGGCCGGACGGCCGCCTGGCCGAGCGGCTGGCGCGCGAGTTGCTGCCGCGCCTGCTGGCGAAGCGCATCACCGGCGAAGCGCTCGACGTGACGCGCGAGCGACTCAGGAAAAACCCGCAATTCAGGCCCGCCGGCAGCGCCGACCTGCTGACACTCGTGCACCTCGCGAAAGCAGCCGGCGATCGCGCGACCGCGCGGCAGCTGCTGCACGATTTCGCTACGCTCTATCCCGGCGATCCTGCCCAGCCGGTCGTCGATCGGCTGAACACGCAGCTGCAATAGAAAAGGTTCCTCGCAGCGCCGCATGCCGCGAACTGCGAACTGCGTCGAAGAATCGGGCAGGGATGCGATTGAACATACGCGCATGCGTAACCAATTAATCGTGCTCGTTTCGACCTTGATCTGCCTGCCGGCGCTCGCGGATCCCCCCGACCATGCCAAGGCCCACGGCTGGCGCAAGAAACACGAAGGCGCGTACGTCGGCTACACCGGCAAAGAATGGGAGCGCGACTACGGCATCATCGAAGGCCGTTGCAACCGCGACGACATCGGCACTGTCGCCGGCGCCGTGATCGGCGGAGCGATCGGCTCACAGGTCGGCGACGATTCCCACCGTGCTGTTGCGATCGTCATCGGCTCGGTGCTCGGAGCCGTCGTCGGGCGTGAGATCGGCAAGGATCTCGACGACCGCGATCGCGGCTGCGTCGGCCATTCCCTGGAGCTGGTCCAGGGCGGCCAGAGGGTCCGCTGGACCAACGTGCAGACAGGCGTGGGCTACCTGCTGACTCCGGTCGCCGCTGCTGCGGGCGACGCGTCCAACTGTCGTCGCTTCACGCTGAAAACGACCTCCGGTAGCAAGATGCGCACCACCGAGCGGCTGGCCTGCCGCAGCGGCGAGGGAACCTGGGCGATCAAATGATGGAGTCGGGCTGAAGCCCGACCCGCCGCAGGTCGGACTTTGGTCCGACAGACTGCTAAGCTCTGGCCATTCCCCGCGGCTTGCTGGAGCTCCCGTGTCTCTCTACGGCCTGCTGATCTTTTCCTCGATCTACCTGCTCGCAGTCGCAACGCCGGGTCCCGGCGTCGCCGCGGTCATCGCACGTTCGCTGGCGCGCGGCACGCAGGGCGCGATGGCGTTCATCGCCGGTTTCCTGATCGGCGATCTCATCTGGTTCGCAGTGGCGGCGACCGGGCTGGCCGCGCTGGCGCAGACCGCGCAGATGGTGTTCGTCGTCATCAAGTACGCCGGCGCCCTCTACCTGCTCTACCTGGCGTACCGCCTGTGGACGGCGCCGCCGGCGAAGGTGGAGGACGAGGCAACGCCAGTCGACACCGGGCAGAAGCCGTTCCAGCTGTTCCTCGGCAGCCTGGCGCTCACGCTCGCGAACCCGAAAACCGCAATCTTCTTCCTCGCTCTGCTGCCGACGGTCGTCCGGCTCGAAGACCTGACGCTCGCCGGCTTCCTGGAAATCGTCGCGGTGATTTCGGTCGGGCTGCCGCTGGTGCTCGGCGGTTACGTGCTGCTCGCCGCTCGCGCCCGGAAGATCTTCAAGAGCGAGCGCGCAGTGCGCACCATCAATCGCAGCACCGGCGCCGCTATGGCTTGCGCCGCAGTCGCGGTCGCTACGCGATAAGATGAAGAAAGTATCGCCAAGCTCGCCCAGGGAAGAGAAAGCACGCAAAGAAGGCTTCTGAACTTCAGAAACCTGGCGCGCTTGTTCGTCCTTTGCGTGCCTGGCGCTCGCTTCTTCTCTCCCACCTCAGGCAGGATCGCACGCCGCCCCCAACCGCTGCTCGCGACCGGGACGCAACCGCGGATGCGGCGCGAGTCCGCTCAACAGCAGCCAGCTCGGAAACTGCTTGCGCAATACCTGCGCGCCGAGCAATTGCACGCGGCCTGCCTGAATCTCCCGACGCAGGTTGCGGATCCCGCGCCACGCCTCGATGAACAGCCGCAGGTCGGCGCGCACCTGCAGATCGACTTCGAAGCCCGGCGATTTGAGGCACATGTCCGTCGCGCCGCTTTCGTGCACGAGCCAGAAGCGACGGCCGTCCGGCGGCGCGTTGCTGAACTGAAATTCGATGACCGTGCGCCCCGGCGGCATGCGTGCGTTGTCGATGCTCCGATGCATGCTCCACGCGAGAAACGCGATATCGAGATCGTCCTCGTTCATGTCGCGGCTCCAGCGTTGCCCCCACACCGCGAGCGCATCGATGATCGGGGCCAACTCCTGGCCCGCCGGCGTCAGCGTGCAGGTGCGCGGCAGGCCCTTCTTCGCCGGGCCGCGCTTGACGAGCCCGGCGCGCTCCAGCTCGCTCAGGCGCCGCGACAGCAACGACGGCGAGATGCGCGGCACGCCGCGATGGATCTCATTGAACTGCGAGCAACCGTCGATGAGGCGGCTGACGACGAGCAGCGTCCAACGCTCGCACAGCAGCTCGACTGCAAGCGCCAGCGGACAATATTGACCGTATTGATGTGCCATGACGCATTGTCCTCACGGCCGGAACCTGCGACCAGTACAGAACGGCAAGTAGTGGCGCAGCCGTTCGGGGCGTAGATTGTCGGCGCATGAAGATCAGATGCAAGTGGGCGATCGGTGCCGCTCTGCTCCTGAACGGCGTGGCCTGGTCAGCGCAGCAGGCGCCAGACAATCGCGCCGACGCCGCGGTGGTGGTCGAATGGAATCAACGGCTGCTCACCGCGGCCGAAGCGGAGGACGGCTTCCTCACGCTCAAAGGTGTGCGCGCTGCCGCGATGATGCATCTCGCGATGCACGACGCGCTCAATGCGGTGCATCGCGAATACGCTGCATACGCATTCGAGGGCAGCGCGCCGGATGTGGATCCGGTCGCAGCGGCGTCACAAGCGGCGTACGAGATCGCGGCAAATCAGTATCCGCGGCAGACCGCGCAATGGACCGAGCTTCGCGATAGGACCGGCGCGCCCAGGGAAGATGCTGCGCAGCTCGGCAAGGCCGCAGCCGCCGCGGTGCTCGCCCGGCGCAAGGACGATAAGTGGGACCAGCAGGCGGAATATCGCTTTCATCCGCTGGGACCGGGCGTCTACGCCGAATTCCGCGAGCACAGCGGCACCCCCGAGGGGTTTGTGTTCGGCGCAGGTTGGGCGACGGCGAAGCCGTTCATGCTGTCGCGTCCCGATCAGTTTCGCGTCGGACCGCCGCCGGCGATCGATAGCGCAGAGTACGCGCGCGCTTTCGCGGAAGTGAAAGAGGTCGGCAGCTTCGACAGCCGCACGCGCACGGCCGACCAGGCGCACCTCGCAATGTGGTGGAAAGAGTTCGTGGAGAGCTCGCACAACCGGCTGGCGCGCGAGCTGGTCGTGAGCGACCGCCTCGAGCTGCGGCGCGCCGCGCGCTTGTTCGCGCTGCTCAACATGGCGATTTTCGACGGCTACGTGAGCGTGTTCGACAGCAAGTTCTTCTACAACCACTGGCGTCCGTACACCGCGATCCGCTGGGCCGACCAGGACGGCAACCCGGCGACCGAAGTGGACGGGCAGTGGGACAACCTGCACCGGCACACCTACGCGTTTCCGTCGTATCCGTCCGCGCACGGCACGGTCTGCAGCGCGGCGATGAGCGTCATGGCCGATACGTTCGGCGAGCGCCGCAAGTTCACCATGGAGACTCGCGAGGTCGACAAGGCGGGGCCGATGTCCGGCAAGATCAAGATGGATCCGCCGACGCGCAGCTTCGGGAGCTTCCCGGCGGCGGCGCTCGAGTGCTCGCTGTCGCGCGTGTACCTCGGCATCCACTTCCGGTACGACTCGCTCGGCGGCAATGCGCTCGGCAACGCAGTAGGGCGCTACGCCGTCGAGAAGTTTCTGGCTCCTGCAGGTCGGGCTTCAGCCCGATAAGAATCGCGCTGAAGCGCGACCTAAACCCTGCGATCGGTCGGAGTGTCCCGCGGATGGGTCTCACGCTGATTCGCGGCGCCTTCCTCGTCGTCGCCGTGCAGCCCAAGCACATCCAGCAACGTATCGCGGCGCTCTGCCAGTGCAACGCCGAGCGCGGCGAGATCGATGGTCGTGGTCTGCACTTGCGGGAACAGCTCCTGCTCTTCTTTCGCCACGTGCTCGCCGACCTGGCGGGCAAGCTGCGCCACGGTGTCGCGGAATTCGGCAGCGTCGGACGTCATCGACTCGATGCGCACGATCGTTTCCTTTGCCTGTGCGTGCTCGCGCGCCGCATCCGCCAGCAAAGGCGACTCGGAGACGTCGTCCGTCAGGGCTCTGCTGACGGCCGGGTAGAACAATTCCTCTTCGATCTGCGAATGGACGCGCAGCATCTTGCAGATGCGCCGCGCGAGCGGATCGAGCTGCTGCGGCGCTGAGCGCGCGAACTCGGTGAACAGTTCTTCGGCGAGCCGGTGATCGCGACGGAGCACGCTCAGTGCATCGGGTGCAACGTCGTCGGAGTCTTCGTCTGAGATGCTCACAGCTGCTGTAAAGCATCCGGCGGCCGTGACAGTTCCATTGCGACGGTGAGTTATCATGCGCGGCATGAAGGCACCCCGACTCTCGAAGTATCTGCACGGCATCCGATGCTTCGCCTGCGAAACCAGTCACGACCCGCACACCTTGCTCGGCGTCTGCCAGCGTTGCGGCATGCCGCTGCGCGTGGACTATGACCTTGGCGCAATCCGCCTGAAGCTGGCCGACGTTGCCGCGCGCACGCCGACACTCTGGCGCTACCGCGAGCTGCTGCCGCTCGAAGAGGGCGATGAGACCTCGCTCGGCGAAGGCTTCACGCCGCTGCTCGCCGTCGAAGAGAACGTCTGGGTGAAGGACGAGGCGCGCAATCCCACCGGCTCCTTCAAGGCCCGCGGCATGGCGCTGGCCGTCTCGATGGCGAAGCACCTGGGCGCGACCAAGTTCGCGGCGCCGTCCGCCGGCAATGCAGCCGGTGCGCTCGCCGCCTACGGTGCTCGCGCGGGGCTGCCGGTCGTCGTCGCGATGCCTGAGGACACGCCGAAGCCGTTCTTCGACGAATGCGCGCTGTACGGCGCGACGATCCACCGCGTCCAGGGCACGATTGCCGACGCCGGTAAATTCCTGCGCGAGCACGGTCCGAAGGACGCCTACGACGTCTCTACCTTGCGCGAGCCGTATCGCATCGAAGGCAAGAAGACGATGGCGTACGAGTTGGTGGAGCAGCTTGGCGGCGCTGTGCCGGACGTCGTGCTGTATCCGACCGGCGGCGGTACCGGCCTGGTCGGCATGTGGAAGGCTTTCGACGAGATGGCGGCGCTCGGCTGGATTCCGCGCGACCGGCGGCCGCGCTTCGTTTCAGTGCAGGCGGCGGGCTGTGCACCCGTTGCAAAGGCTTTCCACGAGGGCGCGGAGCGCACCGAGCCCTGGCAGAACGCGAAAACTCGCGCTTACGGTTTGAGGGTCCCGGCGCCGCTCGGCGGCTTCATCTGCTTGCGCGCTCTGCGCGAGACCAAGGGCACCGCGGTGGCGATCGAGGAAGCGGAGATGCAGCGTGCGACGCTCGACCTCGCTGCCCGGTCCGGCATAGACGTGTGCCCCGAGGGAGGGGCTGCGTGGGCAGCGCTGACTCAGCTGCGCAACAGCGGATTCGTGCGTCCCGCCGACAAGGTGATCGTGTTCAACACGGGCACCGGCCTCAAGTATCGCTGATCAGACGCCGCTGACCCAGCGCAGCAGGCCGTTGAGATCCATGCCGCCGGTCTGCCGCGCGACTTCACGGCCGTTGCGAAAGGCGATCAGCGTCGGAATGCCGCGAATGTGGAAGCGGCTCGACAGTTGCGGCTCCTCGTCGGAATTGACCTTCGCGAACCGCGCCTGATACCGCAGGCGGCGCGCGGCTTCTTCGTAATGCGGGGCCATCGTGCGGCACGGTCCGCACCACGGCGCCCAGAAGTCGACGATCACCGGCAGGTCGCTGCGCGAGATGTGCCGTTCGAAGCTCGCGCCTTTCAGCTCCAGCGGATGATCGCCGAACAGCGGGCTGTGACACTTCGGACAGCGCGGCGCTTCATCGAAGCGCTCGGAGGGCACGCGCACGACGGAATCGCATTGACCGCAGACGAGATGGACCGGCTCGCTCATCAACGTGAGCTCAACTCACGCTCACCGGGAGTCACGCGCCAGATGCGATTGCCGACGTCATCGGCTACCAGCAGCGCGCCGCGGCCGTCGACAGCCACGCCGACGGGGCGACCGAGTGCGTGCTCCTCGTTGTCGACGAAGCCGGTGAGGATGTCCTCCGCCTGGCCGTTCGGCCGGCCGTTGGAGAACGGCACGAAGATCACGCGATAGCCGGACAGCGGCTTGCGATTCCACGAGCCATGCTGGCCGACGAACGCACCGCCGCGATAGCGCTGCGGGAAGAGCTCGCCGCGATAGAACACGAGTCCGAGCGATGCGGTGTGCGAGCCGAGCGCGTAATCGGGGACGAGCGCTTTCTCTACGAGATCGGGGCGCGGCGGCTGCACGCGCTCGTCGACGTGCTGGCCATAGTAGCTGTACGGCCAGCCGTAAAATCCGCCGTCCTGCACCGACGTGATGTAGTCGGGTACGAGATCGTTGCCGAGCTCGTCGCGCTCGTTCACCGCCGCCCACAACGCACCGCTCTGCGGCTGCCAGTCGAGACCGTTCGGATTGCGCAAACCGGACGCGAACACGCGCGAAGCGCCGGTCGAGCGATCGATCTCCAGGATCGCTGCGCGCTGCTCCTCCTGGTCGATGCCGTTCTCGGCGACGTTGCTGTTCGAGCCGACCGTCGCGTAGAGATGCTTGCCGTCCTTGCTCGCAATCAGGTTCTTGGTCCAGTGATGGTTGATCGGCCCCGCGGGCAGGTCGGCGAGTCGGGTGCCGGGTCCCGCGAGACTCGTAGCGCCGTCGCGATATTCGAAGCGCATGACCGCGTCGGTGTTCGCGACGTAGAAATCATTGCCGACCAGCGCCATGCCGAACGGCGCATTGAGATTCTGCAGGAATACGCTGCGGAACTCGGCGCGGCCGTCGCCGTCGGCATCGCGCAGCAAGGTGATGCGATTCGCGCTCGGCGTGCCCGCGCCGGCGTTCTTCTGCGCCTTCTTCATGAAGAAGCCTTTGACGCCTTTCTTGTCCTCGGGGCGCTCGGGCGCATTGGTCTCGGCCACCAGCACGTCGCCGTTCGGCAGTACGAAAAGCCAGCGCGGATGATCGAGCCCGGCTGCATAGCTCGTCACTTCCATCCCGGCAGCGGCCGACGGCTTCTGATCGGCGCCCCAGCCCCTGGCAGGCGCGATGTTGACCGTGGGAATCGCCTTCGACTCGGGCTCGGGCAGTGCGGGGTTCGGGCCGCTGCCGGCTGCGATCGGCTGCTTGCTCGGCGTACCGCCGCAGGCAGCAAGTAGCGACAGTGCCAGGGAGAATGCGAGCGATCTGAGCGCAGTCATCCTCGGCCTCCTTCGCCGCATCCTCAGTGAGCGCGGCCGCTCACCTCGACGTCACGATGCGTTTCGAGCCGGCTGCGCAGATTCTGATACTGACGCTCGCCCAGCTTCTTCGCGCGCTCGACCGCGCGATCGCGCAGCTCGCCCACGATCCGGTCTTCGTATTGCGTGCCCGGAATCACAGCGCCGAGCAACGCACCCAGCGCTACGGCAAGGGCGCCCACCAGGAAAGGCTGACGCTCGATCTGGGAGACGACCTGGTATTGAGTGCGACGCGTCCGTTCGAGAGTTGCATCCGCCGCCCGTGAGAATCTGTTGCCGGCTCCGTCATAAAACCGGGCGCGCCGGACCGGAGGATCCGCGTACGGGGATTCGTCGCCGAAGGTGTCGTCATCAATCGTCTGCCGGCTGCTGAACGACGAAGCGACGAGCCAGCCGATGCCGGCCACCGCCAGCACGATCGGCACCGGGTTGCGCTCAACGGCTTCGCCGACGCTGCGAGTCAGCTCGCCGCTGTGGTCGCGCAGGTAAGCGAGCGAGCGATCGAGCAACTGGCTCGGCGAGAGCTTGCGTTCGAGCGCATCGAGCGTTCGGTCGAGGTCGGCGCGGATCTGCTCCGCATTGCGTTCCAGCTCCTCGGGCTTCATCAGGTTCTCCTCGCGAGCACGTCCACGTCATTGCGCACGGCGGTGCGGGTACGATCGATCTCGATGTGCGGCGGCAACAGCTTCTTCCTGGCGCCGATCAGCAGCAGCGCGCCAACCAGCGTGATCGCCAGCCCGACGATGAGCGCAGCGAGCCACGGCTCCACGACCTTGGCGAGCGCCAGAATGATTGCGGCCGCGAGCGCGAGCCCTCCCGCGAGCAGAGTCGACACGGCGCCGATGAGCGCGATCATTCCTGCTTTCGCCCGGGTCGAGGACTCGGAGAGCTCCGCCTTGGCGAGCGCGACTTCATTGCGCAGCAGCGCCCCGAAATCGCCGAATACCCGGCTCAGCAGTCCGGCTGTGGACTCGCGTTCGAGCGAAGTTGCGGAGCGGGCCGAGGCGGACGCCATGTCAGGGCCCACCGGGCAGGGGCGCCTCGTCGTCGACTTCGTCCATGAGCGTCGGCGCGCTGCCCATCGACGAGTCAGCGTGGTCGTCCAAGTCCGACTCGGATCGCGGTGCGCGCTGCGCCGAGGCTTTGACGAAGCGGGCCAGGGCGAAGCCGGCGACTACGCCCGCGGCGATGAACAGTCCGGGATTGCGGCGCGCGAAGGAGCGCGTGTCATCGACCAGTTCGTCGATAGTGCCTTCGCGCAGCCGTGTCGCAAGATTGCCGACGGTGCCGGAGAGGCGATTGACGAGCTCCGCGAGCGTCGGCTCGTCATTCTCTATGAACTGCGCGCGGGTGCGCTCCAGCGCCTGAGCTATGCCGTCGACGCGCTGCGCGGCGGAGTGCTTGCGCTGCTCCAGCGTCCGCCGACCATCCTCTTTCAGACGTTGGGTAAACCCGCCGGACGGTCGCGAGGCGGATCTGGGCTGGTTTTCCATCGCGGGGCTCCCTTGAACTCTTGTGGGTTCAAGGGTCCAGCCCCGTCGAGAGTTCCGAGGTCAGCTCGCGTTGGCGAGCTGCAGATCCGGCTGCAGGATGCGGTCCAGCGGCCGCGGGCGCCCGATCGCGTAGCCCTGTCCGAACTGCACGCCCAGCTCGATGAGCCGCATGCAGATCTCGGGCGTCTCGACGTACTCCGCGACGGTCTCCATGCCCATGCCGTGCGCCAGCTGGGTCACCGCGCGCACCAGCGAGTCCGAGCGGTCGTTGTGCAGGATGTCGCGAATGAACGAGCCATCGATCTTCAGCACCGAGAAGTGCAGCGCCTTGAGATGCGCGAGCGAGGAGAGGCCGGTGCCGAAGTCATCGAGCGCGAAGCGGCAGCCGAGCTCGCCGAGCCGCGTCATCAGGCGTTGGGCGTGCTCGAGATTGCTCACCGCCGCGGTCTCTGTCAGCTCGAACGTCAGCCAGTCGCCCGGCAGGCCGCTGCTGTCGATCTGCACGACCAGCCAGTCGAGGAACGTCGCATCGCCCACCGTCGGGCCGGAAAGGTTGATCGAGACATGAATCGGCTCGAACCCCGGCTCGCGATTCGCGGCCGCCAGTCGCGTCAGCACGTCGCTGATGACGCAGCGATCGATCTGCGGCAGCAACTGATAGCGCGTCGCAGACGACATGAACTGTCCGGGCAGCACCAGCCGGCCCTTCTCGTCGATCAGGCGCAGCAGCATCTCGTAGCGGCGCACCTTTTCGGGCGCCAGGAGCGGTGCGATCGGCTGCCCGAAAATCTGGAAGTTGCCTTTCTCGAGCGCGCTGCGCAGACGTCCGACGATCGCGATGTCGTCGATGCGGCGGTTGATGCTCGAATCGTGCACTTCGTACGACTCGACGCGGTTGCGGCCGCGGTCCTTGGCGGCTTTGCACGCGACCTCGGCTGCCGCGAGCGCGTGATCGAAACTGCGCTCGCCGCTGCGCACGGTGGCGGCGCCGAAGGAGATCGAGAGAGGAATCGAGTCGCTGCCGATCGCCAGCGGCATGGCGCTGACGGCGTCGCGCAGCTCGTCGCCGATCGCGCGCGCGCGATCCAGCGGACATTCGGGGAAGAAGATCGTGAAGCGATCGCCGGACAGGCGGCTCAGCACGGCGTCGCGCGTCGCGAGATGCTCCTGCAGTGCTCGCGCGACCGCCGCGATCACCTGGTCGCCGGCCTCGAAGCCGAGCAGATCGTTGACGACGTGCAACTGGTCGATGTCGCCGTACAGCACGGTCGAGACCTTGCGCGCGTCGCGCGAGCCGAGGCGCCACTCGATCAGCTTCTCGACACCGCTGCGGGTCAGCAGGCCGGTAACCGGATCCGCCGGCAGCGAGATCACCTTCGCGAGCTGGTGCGCGAGCTTCGCGACGCTGCGGGCGTCCTCCTTGCTGAACGCCTGCTGCTCCATGGTGCGAAAGATCAGGGTCACGCCGACGAGCTGGCCCTTGTCGTCCTGCACCGCTGCGGCCAGGAAGCGGCCGAGCAGCGGACCGTTGGCTTCGTAGCGCACGCGGTTGCTCACGACCGGCTCCGGCCGGTTGCGGCACTCGATCAGGAAGGAGTCCGCGACGCTCTCGAGCACGCGGCGCACTTCGGCGGCGTCCTCGCCGGCGCAGTGAAAGTCGAAGTGGTCGCGCGACGGCGGCGTAAACGCAATAGCGTGGCAAGGCACGCGCTCTTGCGCTTCGAACAGGAATTGTCGAATTGCCGCAGACGCAGACATGGCGGTCAGCGTAGACCCGCAAATTGCTGACAGCTGCGCTACAGGTCGCAAAGGACTTGACGAATCTTGTGACGCGCCGCGATGGCCCGGGGCGAAAGGCCTGGAAGGTGTGACCCACGTCACATCGCCGCGATGACTCCTCGACCCCGGGTTGCTGCGGTCGCGTCAGCTCTCGATGAAGATCGTCGCCGGCTGCTCCAGCATTTCCTTCAGGGCCTGCACGATCTCCGCCGCGTCGTAGCCGTCGATGAAACGGTGATCGAACGAGGACGAGAGATTCATCATCAGCCGCACCGCGATCTGACCGTGCTGCACGACCGGACGCTCGATGGCCTTGTTCACGCCGATGATCGCGACTTCCGGCGCGTTGATAATCGGCGTCGACACGATGCCGCCGAGCTTACCGAGGCTGGTGATCGTGATCGTCGAGCCGCTCAGCTCGCTGCGGCTCGCAGTGCCGTCACGCGCTGCTTGCGCGACGCGCCGGATCTGCGCTGCCAGGTCGCTCAGCGACAGCGTTTCGGAGTGATGCACGACCGGGACTTTGAGGCCGTCGCCGGTCTGGGTCGCGACGCCGAGATGCACGCCACGATGCTGAACCAGCACGTTGCGCTCGGTGTCATAGCGGGAGTTGCACTTCGGGAAGCGCTCGATGACGCGGATCAACGCCATGCCGAGGAACGGCAGGTACGTGTAGCTCGGCGCGCCTTTCGGCAGCTTCGAGTTGAGATGCTTGCGCAGCCGCTCCAGCTCGGTGATGTCGACTTCCTCGACGTACGCGAAATGCGGGATGTTGCG
Organism: Steroidobacteraceae bacterium; assembly: GCA_044866955.1. Taxonomy (GTDB): domain Bacteria; phylum Pseudomonadota; class Gammaproteobacteria; order Steroidobacterales; family Steroidobacteraceae; genus Steroidobacter. The sequence continues at coordinate 5,467 of JBIOUH010000186.1, read as the reverse complement.
CTTCGACTCGGCGACGCGCTGCGCGCTCACGCGGCGCACGCCGAGAATGCGGATTTCCTCGGTCTCGGTGCGCGCTTGACGCGTCACTCCGGCACCGCGGGCCGCAGCGCCCGGCGCCTGCTGCGTCTGGTTGCTGATCGCTGCGTCCAGATCCTGTCGCTGGATGCGACCGTCGCGGCCGCTGCCAACTACCGTTGCGAGATCGATGCCCGATTCGCGCGCACGCCGGCGCGTCGCCGGCGACGCGAGCACGCGACCGCTGCGCGGCGCTGCTTTCGCCGGTGGAGGGACGAGCGACAGATGCGAGCCGGCGGCCTTCTCCTTCGGCGCAGGTGTCGCTTCCTTCTTCGGCGCTTCACTCTTTTCGGGGGCTTCCGCGGCAGCGCCTTCGGTCGTTTCCAGCACGATGAGCTCGGCGCCGACGGCAATGTGATCGCCGGGCTGGCCGCCGAGCGACACGACGCGCCCTGCAACCGGCGCCGGCATGTCCACCACTGCTTTGTCGGTCGACATCTCGACCATCGCCTGGTCTTCTGCGACGTGGTCGCCGACCTTCACGTGCCACGCGACGATCTCGGAAGACACCGTGCCTTCGCCGAGGTCCGGCAGCTTCACTACATGTCGGCTCATGCTGCCTCCATCGTTGCTTTCAGTGCGGCGGCGACGCGCGTCTGGCCGGGGAAGTATTCCCACTCGAATGCGTGCGGATACGGCGTGTCCCAGCCCGCGACGCGCGCGATCGGCGCTTCCAGGTGCCAGAAGCATTCTTCCTGCACCACGGAGAGGATCTCTGCGCCGAAGCCCGCGAAGCGCGTCGCCTCGTGCGCGACCACGCAGCGTCCGGTCTTCTTGACCGAGCTCGTGATCGTTTCTTCGTCGAGCGGCACGATCGTGCGGATGTCGATGACTTCGGCATCGATGCCGAGCGATTCCGCAGCGGCGATGCACACGTGCACCATCGTGCCGTAAGTGACGACCGTAATCTGCTTGCCGGGGCGCACGATCTCGGCGGCGCCTATCGGCACGCGATAGTGCCCGTCCGGCACGTCACCTTTCGGATGGGAATTCCAGCCGATCGCCGGCCGGTTCGGGTCGCCGTCGAACGGCCCGTTGTAGAGGCGCTTCGGCTCGAAGAAGATCACCGGATCGTCGTCCTCGATCGAGGAGATCAGCAGGCCCTTGGCGTCGTACGGATTCGAGGGCATGACGACCTTGATGCCGCAGACGTGCGCGAACACTGCTTCCGGGCTCTGCGAGTGCGTCTGCCCGCCGCGGATGCCGCCGCCGCAGGGCGTGCGGATCGTGACCGGCGCGTTGAACTCGCCGCCGGTGCGATAGCGGATGCGCGCGAGCTCGCTGACGATCTGGTCGTACGCCGGATAGATGTAGTCGGCGAACTGGATCTCGGCCACCGGTCGCAGGCCGTTGATGCTCATGCCGATCGCGGTGGCGACGATGCCGCCTTCGGAGATCGGCGAATCGAGCACGCGATGCGGGCCGTACTTGCGCTGCAGGCCTTCGGTCACGCGAAACACGCCGCCGAAGTAGCCCACGTCCTCGCCCATCGTCACGACGCTCGCATCCCGCCCCATCATGACGTCCATGGCGGAGTTGAGCGCCTGAATCATGTTCATCTGCGTCATTTGTCTTTCTTCTCCGCGTCCTTCTTCTGCTGCGCCAGCTCCGCCTCGAGCTGCTGCCGCTGCCGCGCGAGATGCGGTGTCATGTCCTTGAAGACGTCTTCGAACATCGTGCCGGGATCGAGCCGCGGCCCGTCGGTCAGCGTGCCGTGGGTGATCGCCTCGCGCCACGCGGCGGTAACCTGCTCCTCGCATTCCTTCTGCAGCGTCGCCTCCCGCTCTTCCGACCATTCACCGAGCGCGATCAGGTGCGACTTCAGACGGTCGATCGGATCGCCGAGCGGCCAGTTCTCGTGATCGTCCTTCGGCCGGTAGCGCGAAGGATCGTCGCTGGTGGAGTGCGGCGCCACGCGATACGTGACGTGCTCGATCAGCGTCGGGCCCGCGCCCATGCGCGCGCGCTCGGCCGCCCACTGCGTGACGCCGTACACCGCGAGGAAATCGTTGCCGTCGACGCGGATGCCTGGAATGCCGTAGCCGGGCCCGCGCGCGGCGAACGATTTCAACTCGCCGCCGGCGAAGCTCTGGAACGTCGAGATCGCCCATTGATTGTTCACGACGTTGAGGAGCACCGGTGCGCGATAGATCTGCGCGAACAGCAGCGCGTAGTGGAAGTCGGCCTCGGCCGTGCTGCCGTCGCCGAGCCAGGTCGCGCAGATGTTGTCTTCGTTCTTGATCGCAGCGGCCATTGCCCAGCCGACCGCCTGCGGGAACTGGGTCGCCAGGTTGCCGGAGATCGAGAACAGCCGCGCTTCCCTGGAGTGATACATGACCGGCAGCTGGCGTCCCTTGCACATGTCGCGCGAGTTCGAGAGCACCTGGCACATCAGGTCGACGAGCTTCTGGCCGCGCACGATCTGCAGGCCCTGGTTGCGATAGCCGGGGAACGTCATGTCGGTCGGGCGCAGCGCCATGCCCGCCGCCACCGACACGGCTTCTTCGCCAGTCGACTTGATGTAGAAGGTGATCCGTCCCTGGCGCTGCGCGCGGTGCATGCGGTCGTCGAACATCCGCGTCATGAGCATGTAGCGCAATCCCAGCTCGAGATCCGACGGTGCGAGATGCGGATCCCACGGACCGACGGCGCGATGATCGTCACCGAGCACGCGCACCATTTCGTCCGCGAGGTATGTGGTCTGCGCCAGCGCTGCGTTCGGGTCGGGACGCGCGGCCGCGCCGGGCGGCGATATCTGCACGTAGCTGAAATCCGATTTCTCGCCGGGGCGGGCCGGCGCTCGCGGAACGTGCAGTCGGGTTCGGATTGCGCTCATCGTTTCGTTCAACCCCGATTCTTCAAGCGTTGGTAATGAGTCGTCGCGCCAGCTCGTCGGCGATGTCGCTGGTCGGGCGGTTTTCCGCACGCGAGCGGGCGAAGATCTCCGTCAGGCGCTCCGGGATCTTTCTGATCTCGGCTTCGATGGAGGCCGCGCTCGCGCCGCCCAGGTATTCGCGCCCGACGCTGATGATACCCCCGGCGTTGATCACATAGTCCGGTGCGTACAACACGCCGGCTGCGTGCAGGCGCGCTCCGTCCTCGGCCGTCGCCAGCTGGTTGTTGGCGGCGCCCGCAATGATAGTCGCTTGCACTCGCGGAATGGTGTTGCCGTCGAACACGGCGCCGAGCGCGCAGGGCGACAGCACGTCGACGCGCTCGAACAGGATTTCGTTCGGCAGCGACGCCAGAGCGTCGAACTCCTTGCATGCACGCTGCACCGTGTCGGGACGGAGGTCCGCGACGCGGAGACTCGCGCCGTCCGCGGCGAGCAGGGCGCACAACTCATAGCCGACGCCGCCGAGGCCCTGGACGCCGACGGTCACGCCGCGCAGGTCGCTGCGACCGAGCTGGAATTGCACGGCTGCCTTGATGCCGAGGTATACGCCGAGCGCCGTCTTCGGCGCCGGGTTGCCGTCCGCGTCGACTGCGGTGCGCGGCAGGCCGCTCACATAAGGAGTCTGCGTTGCGACGACTTCCATGTCGGAAACCGTCGCGCCGACGTCCTCGGCAGTTATGTAGCGTCCCTCCATCGAGTCGACCAGGCGGCCGAACGCCTCGAGCAGCCGCGGCGATTTGGGGTGCCGGGCGTCCATCATGACCACGGCCTTGCCGCCGCCGAGCGGCAGACCGGCCATCGCATTCTTGTAGCTCATGCCCCGCGACAGGCGCAGGGCATCGGTCAGCGCCTCGGCGCTGGAACGGTAGTGCCAGAAACGGCAGCCGCCGGCTCCCGGGCCGCGGCGGGTCGAGTGCACGGCGACGATTGCGCGCAGGCCGGATTCCTTGTCCTCGGCGAAGACGACGCGTTCATGGGCATCGAAGGCGGGATCGTCGAACATCGGCCAGGAACCTGTATTGCGCGCACGGACTGCGCGGAGCATAACGTGCTACGATACAGGCACTTATCTAGTTGATTCTGCCAAACGGGCAGCTATTGGCAGGTGAAACTGCTATGACTACCGAACCCGCCGCACGCGAATCCAGCCGAGAGCTGGACCGCGTCGACCGCCAGCTCCTCTCGCTGCTGCAGGCGGATGGACGACTGACCGTCGCCGAGCTCGCGCGTACCGTCAATCTCACCCTGACACCCTGTATCGAGCGCGTGCGGCGGCTCGAACGCGAAGGGTTCATCGAGGGCTACTTCGCGCGACTCAGCCCGCGTCGGCTCGGGCAGCAGCTGATGGCGTTCACCGAGGTGACGCTCGATCACGCCAATCCGGATGTCTTCCAGCGCTTCAAGGACACGGTGCAGCTCGTCGACGAGATCGTCGAGTGCCACATGGTGGCCGGCGGCTTCGACTATCTGCTCAAGACCCGCGTGCAGGACATGGACGAGTACCGGCGCGTGCTTGGCGACAAGATTGCGTCGCTGCGCGGCGTGCGCCACACGCAGACGTACTTCGTGCTCGAAGAGGTGAAGTCGACGCACGCATTGCGAATCCGCGGCGGCGAAGCCACGCGCGCACCGGTCAAGCGACGAAGGAAGTCAGGCTGAAGCCTGACCCTGCTTAGAATACTGCCATGTCGCGCTCTCGCGTCCTGCTCCTCACCGTGCTCGCCATGCTGGCGTTCGCCGGCAACTCGCTGCTGTGCCGCCTTGCTCTGGCGGGCACGACGATCGACGCCGGCACGTTCACCGCGGTACGCATCGTTTCCGGCGCGCTCACTCTCTGGATCATCGTGCAGTTGCGCAGCGGAGCAGGCGGCCTCGCTGGCAACTGGGCTTCCGCTGCCGCGCTGTTTGCCTACGCCGCCGGCTTTTCGCTTGCCTACATCAATCTGTCTGCGGCCACCGGCGCGCTGCTGCTATTCGGCGCGGTGCAGGCCACGATGATCGGCTACGGTTTCTGGAACGGCGATCGCTTGCGCGGCTGGCAGATCGTCGGATTCGTGTGCGCCATCCTCGGCCTCATCGCGTTGTTGCTGCCGGGTCTTTCGGCGCCGCCGTTGCACAGCGCGGCGCTGATGGTCGGCGCTGGGATTGCGTGGGGAATTTATTCGCTGCGAGGTCGCGGCACCGGTGATCCGACGTCAGCGACGGCGGGCAACTTCGTGCGCGCTGTGCCGTTCACCGCAGCGCTGAGTCTCATCATGCTGTCGCAGTTCTCGCTCGACGCTGCCGGTGTGAGTTACGCGATCGCATCGGGCGCGCTGACGTCGGGTCTCGGCTACGCGATCTGGTACACGGCGCTGAAGGGAGTGAAGGCGACGAGCGCGGCGACCGTGCAATTGAGTGTGCCTGTGATCGCGACGATTGGCGGTGCGCTGTTATTGGGCGAGCACGTGACGGCGCGGATCGTGGTGGCTTCGGTTGCGATTCTGGGCGGGATCG
>JBIOUH010000185.1:0-62914 GCA_044866955.1 Steroidobacteraceae bacterium | reverse complement strand
TCGATCAAGCGCCAGCAGGAGAACCTGTACAGGATGCTCGCGATCTCGGACACGCTGACGATCCGCCAGGACGGCTCGACCTTCGACCTGCTCTCGGCCGTCGAGTCGCGCCGAGTGGTCGCGGGATCGCACACGCAGGTGTCGATGCCGGAAGGCGAGCTGGCGGATTCGGAGGTGGGCTGGGACGGTGAGTGGTTCGTGATCGATCGCAGCGTGCGCAGCGGGCCGCACGTCGTCGAGAAATTCCGGTTGCTGCCGAAGACCGGTCAGCTCGAATACCAGATGAAATGGTCCGGCCAGAGCGAGCTGCGCGGCATGAAGATTCACCGCGTGTTCGACCGCTCGACCGCAGCGCCGCCGCCGGCCGATCCGGCGGCGGGCCCGAACAGATGAGGGAGAAAGAGATTCGACAGGATTAACAGGATGAACAGGATGCGAGAAGGCAGAACGACGGGTGCTGTCCTCATCTCACCATCCTGATCTCACCATCCTGTTAATCCTGTTCATCCTGTCCAGTCTTTCTCCCGATTTCTTCTCTCAAGCCGCGCTCGAATAACCCATCACAGCCTTCGTTTCGAGGAACTCTTTGAGTCCCTCGCGGCCCCACTCGCGGCCGTTGCCCGACTGCTTGTAGCCGCCGAACGGCGCGTTGTTGTCCACCGAGGCGCCGTTGAGATGGACCATGCCGGTGCGCAGCCGGCGCGCGACGCGGCGGGCGTTCTCGATGTTGCCGGAGTAAACGTAACCCGACAGGCCGTACACCGTATCGTTGGCGATGCGGACGGCTTCCTCTTCGTCGCGATACGGGATCATCACCAGCACCGGCCCGAAGATTTCCTCGCGCGCGATCGTCATCGTGTTGTTGACGTTGGCGAACACGGTCGGCCTGACGAAGTAGCCTTTGTCCAGGCCGTTCGGTCGACCCGGTCCGCCGACGACCACCGTCGCACCTTCCTCGACGCCCTTCTGCAACAGGCGCTGGATCTTCTCGAACTGGGTCTTGTTCGACACCGGGCCCATCGTGATGCCCTCGGCTTTCGGATCGCCGACGACGGGTTTCTCCGCAACCGCCTTCGCGATCTTCACGGCCTCGTCGTACAGCTTCGCGGGAATCAACATGCGTGAGGGCGCGTTACACGACTGACCGGTGTTCGACATCATCGACAGCACGCCGCTCTTCACCGCGGCGTTGAGATCTGCGTCGTCGAGAATGATGTTCGCGGATTTGCCGCCGAGCTCCTGCGACACGCGCTTGACCGTGTCCGCAGCTGCCTTTGCAACCGCCACGCCCGCGCGCGTCGAGCCGGTGAACGACACCATGTCGATGTCCGGATGGCGCGAGATCGCTTCGCCGACCGTCGGCCCGTCGCCGTCCACCAGATTGAATACGCCCTTCGGCACGCCGGCCTCGGCGAGAATTTCCGCGAACAGGTGCGCGCTGAGCGGTGCGACCTCGCTCGGCTTCAGGACCATGGTGCAACCCGCGGCGAGCGCGGGCGCGACCTTGCAGCTGATCTGGTTGATCGGCCAGTTCCACGGCGTAATCAGACCGCACACGCCGACGGGCTCGCGGCGCACCTGCGTGGTGCCGATCTGCTCTTCGAACTCGAACGTCTTGAGCACCTTGAGCGTGGTCAGCAGGTGACCGAGGCCGCTCGCGGCTTGCGCATTCAGCGCCAGCTGCATCGGCGCGCCCATCTCGTCGGAGATCGCGATGGCGACATCCTTCATGCGAGCCTTGTAGACGGCGACGATTTTCTCGAGCAGAGCGACGCGCTCTTCACGCGAAGTCTGCGAAAACGTCTCGAACGCCGCGCGCGCAGCCTTGACCGCGACATCCACGTCCTCGGCGGTGCCGAGCAGGATCTTGCCGATCGGCTGCTCCGTGGCCGGATTGATGACGTCGTGCTCGCGGCGTCCTGTGGGGCTCACCCAAGCGCCGTCGATGAAGAACTTTCTGAAGTCGTACATGGAATCCTCCGCAGGAGCTTCGATCCGCGGCACGGAACGGGCCGCGAGGCGCGCAAAGACCGGAAAAAACCGGGAAACGGATGATACTTCAGCGTCGCACGGCGGTCTAAGACATTCCCTGAAAGAGGCCGGGAGACGGAAAACTCTCTGTGATTTCCGTCACTTCGTGCGGCGACGCAGGGAGACGGACGGCGCCCGGACGAGTACGCTGTCGATCCGCAAACAGGAGGATGAGCGTGTTCCGGCGTGAGAGGAATCTGTTACTGGCAGTCGACGACGAGACCGATTTCCTGGAGCTGATCGAGCAGATCGGCGCCGGGATCGGGTGCGACGTCATCACCGCCGACACAGCAGCGAGCTTTCGCGAGCAGCTGGCGCGTCGCCAGCCGTCGCTGATCCTGCTCGATCTGCAGATGCCGGGCATGGATGGCATCGAAGCGCTGCGCTACATGGGCCGCCAGGGCGTTACGTCCGGCATCCTGCTGGCGAGCGGCATGGATCAACGCGTGCTTGCGAGCGCCCGCCAGCTCGGCGACTCGCTCGGATTGAAGATGCTCGGCACTCTGCAGAAGCCGGCGATGCTCGAGGAGATCGAAACTTTGCTCGCAAAACACCTGGAACCCGGCGCACGCATTTCCATCGACGAGCTGCGCCAGGGCATCGAAGAGCACGAGCTGGTCGTGCACTATCAGCCGAAAGTGGTGCGCGCCGGCGGCGATTGGCAAGTGCGCAGCGCCGAAGCGCTGGTGCGCTGGCGCCATCCGCGGCTCGGCCTGCTGTATCCCGGCGAGTTCCTGCCGCTGGCGGAGCAGTCGGGCCTGATCGTCGGCGTCACCGACTTCGTGCTCACCGATGCGATCCGGCAGATCGGCCACTGGCGGCAGCGCGGGCTCGATCTCGCGGCCGCGGTCAATCTCTCGCCGCGCCTGGTGCAGGACCTGGAATTCCCCGACCGACTCACCCGCATCTTCCGCGAGTTCGAAGTAGCGCCCGAGCAGCTCACGCTGGAAGTGACGGAAGCGGCGTCGCTCGACGATCCGGAGCTGGTGATGGACATTTTCACGCGCCTGCGCGTGAAGGGCGTCGGCCTGTCGCTCGATGACTTCGGCACCGGCACCTCATCGCTGACGCAGCTCTACAAGATGCCGTTCAGCGAAGTGAAGATCGACGGCTCGGTGATCGCGGAAATAGCTACCACCAAAGCGGCGGCGACCATCGTGCGCGCGATCATCGACCTCTCGCACAACCTGTCGCTGACGGTTTGCGCGGAAGGCATCGAGAAGCCCGACATCTTCGAGTTCCTCGACCAGAGCGCCTGCGACGCGATGCAGGGCGACTTCATCGCCTCGGCGATGCCCGCGGCGGAGATCGAGAACTTCATCCAGGTGTGGAACGGCGCGGACCACACGCTCGTCCCGGTGGTAAGGAGATAGGCTGTGGGCTGTGGGCTGTAGGTCGGAAGAAGAGTCTCTTAATTCTTGCTACAGCCTACAGCCTACAGCCTTCTTCAAACTGCTCTTCTCAGCTTGTCCTTCGACGTCCGCAGCAGGTGCAGCGGCGCCGAGAGCACGATGCGCGTGCCGGGATTCGGCTCTTCGAAGTTGATGGTGCCGCCGAGCATGCGCGCGCGGTACTCCATGATCTTCAGGCCCATGCCGGACGGGCGCTGTGCCAGGCCCGCCGACAGCCCGATGCCGTCGTCGGCGATCGAGAGCTGCAGCTTGCGCCCGGTCGAGCGCAGATCGATCGCAATCGTCTTCGCCCGCGCGTAGCGCGCTGCATTCGTCGTCGCTTCCTGCGCGATGCGATACAGGTGCGTGGCCGCGCCTTCTTCCAGATCCGGCAGCTTCGGCCCGCCGTTACCGAACGTGCACTGCAGGCTGTACATGTCGGTGCAGCGCGCCGCGAGATGTTTCAGAGCTTCCGGCAAGCCGCCGCGTTCCAGATTCACCGGGGCGAGACCGCGCGCAAGCGAGCGCGTGCTCTGAATGGCGTGCGCGAGCAGGTCCGTGATCTTCGTGATCTGCGACGTGTACTGTGGGGCCTCGCGCGACAGTTGCACTTCGAGTCCCTTCAGCAATAGCGACAGACCCGTCAGCTCCTGACCGAGGCCGTCGTGCAGGTCGCTGCCGAGCCGGCGTTGCTCGCGATTCGAGATCTCCAGGATCTCCTGCTCCAGCTCGCGCCGCGTCGTCACTTCCTGCACCGTGCACACCAGGCCCGAGACAGTGCCGTGATCCCGCAACGGCACGTGCGTGAAGTTGAACCAGCGTATCGAGCCGTCGGCCGAGAGCCACGCGCGCTCCTGATCAGTGAGCGGCCGGCCGGTGCGCATCGTCGTCGCGGCCTGCGCTTCGATGTCGGCGAAGTTCTCGTCGCCGGAGATTTCCGCGAGCGTGCGGCCCAGCACCTGGTCGCGCCGCCGGGTGAGCGTGTCGAGCAACGCCTTGTTCACGACCTTGACGCGATTGTCGGTGTCCACCGCGTAGATCATCTCGGGCAGGCTGTCGATCAGCGTGCTGAGCAATACGCGTTGCTCTTCGAGAGCCGCCTCGGCCTGACGCCGCTCGCGCCGCTCGCGCGCTTCCATCAGTGCGCGCATCACGACGGCCGGCAGCCGTTGCAGCCGGTCCTTCAATACGTAGTCGGTGGCGCCGCTCTTCAGCGCTTCGATGGCGCGCTCTTCGCCGAGCGAGCCGGAAACGAAGATGAAAGGAATATCCGGCGAGTGCTGCAGCAGGATCTTCAGCGCCGCCAGACCGTCGAAGCCGGGCAGAGTGTAGTCGGCCAGCACCAGGTCCGGCGGCGCGCCGGCAAGAGCCTCGCAGAAATCGCGCTCCGCGACGACGTGCCGCCACTCCACTGCGATCCCGTCCTTCGCCAGCTGCAACCGGATCAGCTCGGCGTCGTTCGGGTCGTCCTCGAGCAGCACGAAACGCAGCGGTGCGGCCGTACTTTTCTTCATAAGATGCCGTCGAGCCTTCCGTCCTTGACCTTGAACGCACGCTATCACTGTGCAGCGCTCGTGGAAAATGAGGATTGCCCCACGCCGGACGCGCCGCAAGACTCGCCTGAGCATGTCTTCAGAGGACGAGGTATGGCCGAGCAGACCCGCATCGTAATCGTCGACGATCACCCCTTCGTCCGCGAGGGCTTGAAACAGCTGCTGGCGGGTCAGAACGAGTTCCTGCTGGCGGGTGAAGCGTCGTCGATCGCGGACGCGCGCACGGCAATCGCCTCGCAAAACCCCGACGTTGCCGTGGTGGATCTGGCGCTCGGCGCCGACGACGGCGTCGATCTGGTGCGCTGGATCCGCAGCTCGCACCCGAGCGTGCGCGTCCTCGTGCTGTCCATGCAGGACGAAGCGCTCTACGCCGAACGGTTGCTGCGACTGGGCGTCAGCGGTTATGTCATGAAGAACGTGGCCGGCACGGACTTCCTTGGTGCACTGCGAAAAGTTGCCCGGGGGCAGCGCCACGTGAGCGCTGCGATGGGGGAGAGGCTGCTGACCCAGGTCGCGCGCGGCCGCGCCCCCGGCGTTGACGAAGATCCCGTCTCCGCATTGACCGAGCGCGAGCTGGAAGTGTTTCGCCTGATCGGCGAGGGCATCAGCACGCGCGAAATCTCGCAGCGCCTGGACCTGTCGATGAAGACCGTTGATGCGCACCGCCGCCACATGCGGGAAAAGCTCAACCTGCGCTCGACCAGCGAGCTCATCCGCTATGCCACCCAATGGGTCTCCGACCGCGGCGGCGGCGCGTCGGGCCTGAGCCACGGCTCGGCCTGAAACACCCGCCAAGACCTTGTTCCGCCTGAAGGATTCGGCGAGCGAACCCGTTCGCAGGGTTGCACGATGACTGGCGTGTCGCGTGCGACATTAAGGGAATAGCTGATATCCCCTACACGGGGCCTCCAACACCATGCGGCGTGTCCCTCGACCCCTGCCCGGTGCCCAGGCCTTGAGCGTTGCGACGAAAAAAACGGCGGTGACCTCCGCAACCGCGCCGACCGACCTGTCGTCGCCGGCCGCGTGGGCGAGCGAGCCCCTGCGCGAGCTGATCGCGTCCGTTCCGGACTACGTGCTGGTGCTCGATCGGCGCCTGCGCGTGCTGCTCGCAAACCGCGGGGTCGGCCGGCGCAGCGCGCAGGAGCTCGAAGGACTGGCGGTGACCGAATTCTTTCCGCGCGATCTGCATCCGCAGGCGCTCGCGGCCATGCATCGGGTGCTCGCGACCGGCCAGGTCGACGGCTACTCCGCGATGCTCGACGACGGCGACGCGCGTCACTTCGACATCCGCATCAGTCCGATCCGCTCCGGGCAGCAGATCGTCGCCATCACGCTGATCGCTTCCGAGACCACCGAGCAGGTGCGCGCCGAGCGCGCCATCGCCACGCAGGCGCGCATGATCGAGTCGATGCTCGAAGGCGTCGCCGTCGTCAGCGACGAGGCGATCATCGAGATCACGAACCCGGCCTTCGACACGATGTTCGGCTATCGCCGCGGCGAGCTCATCGGCCGCGCCATGACGACGCTCGCCGGCTGGCCGTTCGAGCAGCCCGAGCGTTGGCGACAGCTGGCAGGAGGACACGGCCAAGGCTCGATGCGCGTTGAGTTCGACGGTCTGCGCAGCGACGGCAGCCACTTCGCAGCCGCGGGACTGCTCTCGCGTTTCGACGTCGCCGGTCGCAACCATTGCCTCGTGGTGTTGCAGGACGTGAGCGAGCGCAAGCAGCTGGAGCGCGCGATCCTGCAGGCGGTGAACCGCGAGCAGTATCGCATTGGCAACGACCTGCACGACGGTCTCGGGCAGGAGCTGACCGGCATCGCGTTGATGCTGCGCGGCGTCGCGGGACGGCTGGCAAGCGAGTACGCGCCGATTCTCCCGGAGATCGAGGGCATCACGCGGCTCGTCAACAACGCTATCGAGAGCACGCGAGCGCTGGCTCGCGGCCTGTCGCCGGTGAACCTCGAGCGCGGCGGTCTGCAGGACGCTCTGGAAGGCCTGGCGATGCACGCGGCCGAGCTCTACGGCGTGCAGATCGTCTGCACGCATCGGGTCAAGACGATCCGGCCGCTCGGCGCCGAGCTCGCCAATCACCTCTATCGCATCGCTCAGGAAGCCGTGCGCAACGCGGTTCGGCACGGCCGCGCGCGGACTATACGGCTGCACTTGCACGGCGCGCGCGCTAAGGTTCGCCTCACCGTAACTGATGACGGCACGGGCATGCCGGTCGACGCGGTAGATGCGGCCGGCATGGGACTCAAGATCATGCAATATCGAGCGCGCATGCTCGGCGGCGAAGTCCGCTTCGAGCGCGTCGAGCCGCAGGGCACGCGCATCGTCTGCGAATGCCCGCTGGAACCCCTGGCACAACCCGTCAGCGCACGGCGCACCCGCCGTCGCCGCCGGCTGACCACGGCGGCAAGCTGACGCCGCCGGACTATTACAAGGAACAATTGCGAGGAGTGATGCAATGACCGTTGGCCCCTCTCTGTTCAAGACCGCGCACCGTCCCCCTGGCGGCGGCGTGGCGAAGGACCGCAAGCGACGCGTGCTGATCGTCGACGACCATCCGATCGTGCGGCAGGGCTTGCGCCGGCTGATCGAGGCGGAAGCCGATCTGGAGGTGTGCGGCGAAGCCGAGACTGCGCGCGAAGCGAAATCGCTGATCCGCGAGCTCGAGCCGGACGCCGTGATCGTCGACGTGTCGCTCAAGCAGGGTGACGGGCTGGAGCTGGTGAAGGACGCGCGTGCGCATTATCCGTCGCTGCCCTTGCTCGTGCTGTCGATGCATGACGAAGCGATCTACGCGGAGCGCATGCTTTCGGCCGGCGCCAACGGTTACATCATGAAGCAGGCTGCGTCCGACCAGTTCCTGGTCGCGCTGCGTCGCGTTCTCGACGGCGGCATCTACGTGAGCGAAGCCGTCGGCAACAGCATGATCGAGAAGTTCGCCTCCGGCGGCGCGTACATCTCCTCGAACCCGGTCGACAGCCTGACGAACCGTGAGCTGCAGGTGCTGCACATGATCGGCAAGGGCCTGTCGACGCGTCAGACAGCCGAAGCGCTCAACCTCAGCGTCAAGACAGTCGAATCGCACCGCCAGCGCATCAAGCGCAAGCTTTCGCTGCGCACCTCGGCGCAGCTGATGCAGTACGCGGTGAACTGGTACGCGGGCCGGGAGCCCGGACAGAAGCCTTGAGCCAGACCGCGATCGCCGCTTTCGTCGTCGGGCTGTTGCTAGCGGGAGTGCCTCTCGCGTGGCTGTGGCTGCGTGCGCGGCAAAGCAAGAGCGGGCCGTCGCGCGGCAAGGACCTCGCTGCGACTCACCGTCGCAATCAGGCAATCGTCGAAGGCGCGGGCGAGGGCGTGCTCGAGCTCGATAACGTCGGCCAGGTGCGCTACGCGAATCCTGCGGCCGCCAAGCTGCTCGGCTACGAGATCGAAGAGCTGCCGGGGCTCGACTATCGCGTGCTCATCAACACGCAGAGCGACGACGACAACCGGACCGATCCGGTGCGCCGCGTGCGCTACACCACCGACATCATGCGCGGCGTCGGCGCGCTGCTGCGGCGGAAGAATGGCCAGTTCCGGCCGGTCGAATATCGCATCGTGCCGGTCACCGAGCAGGGCGCGACGGTCGGCACGGTGCTGGTGTTCCACGACGTCGGGGAGCGCGTGCGGCTCGACAACCTGCTGAAGGACATGCAGACGACGGCGCGCATCGGCGGCTGGGAATACGACGTCGAGACCAGGAAAGTTCACTGGACCGAAGCGCTGTACGCGATCCACGACCTGCCGTTCGGCCAGCCGATCGAGATCGAGGCCAGCCGCGAGATGTTCCATCCCGAGGACCGCAAGAAGCTGCTGGAGGCCTCGGAGCAGGCCACCGAAACCGGCGCCAGCAGCGACCTGCACCTGCGCCTGACCAGCGCGCGCGGCCGGCACTTGTGGGTGCGCATGATCATCAAGGCCGAGCGCCGCAACGGCAAGATCGTGCGTCTGCACGGCACGCTGCAGGACGTGACCGATCGGGTCGTCGCCGAGCTCCAGCTGCGCGAGACGCGCGACTTCTTCGAGCAGACGCTCAACGCAGTGCCGACGCCAATCAACTATTTCAACCGCGACTTCGTCATGACGTACGTGAATCGTGCGTTCGAGGAATGGGTCGGTCTGTCGACGACGAAGCTCATAGGCAAGAGTCTGCGCGAGCTGCTGCCAACCGACATGTTCGCGACGGTGATGCCGTACGTGGACAAGGTGATGCTCGGCGAGCGCGTGCACTCGCGCCACACCGGCATGCGCCACGGCATCATGCGCGAGTGGCAGAACCACTACGTGCCGCAAGTCGATGCGAACGGCGCGGTGCTCGGCTTCTTTTCGATCATCTACGACCTCACCGAGCAGCGCCGCCTCGAAGCGCGCCTGCTGCAGGCGCAGAAGATGGAAGCGATTGGCCAGCTCACGGGCGGCATCGCGCACGACTTCAACAACCTGCTCGGCGTCGTGATCGGCAACCTGCAGCTGCTCGAGCGCAGCGTCTCCGAAACGCCGACGCTCGCGCGCAAGGTTCACACGGCGATGCGCGCGGCGGTGCGCGGCGCGGATCTGACTCGGCGCCTGCTGGCGTTCGCGCGCCGGCAGATTCTCGATCCCGTCGTGGTCGATGCGAACCGGCAGCTCTCCGGCCTCACCGAGCTCATGCAGCGCACGCTCGGCGAATCGGTCGAAGTGCACATGGTGCAGGCGCACGACCTGTGGCACACGCGCGTCGACGCGGGCCAGTTCGAGAATGCGATCCTGAATCTCGCGATCAATGCGCGCGACGCGATGCCGGAAGGCGGGCGGCTCACGGTACGCACGCGCAACGTCTATCTCGATTCCATTTTCTGCAGCGACCACCCGGAGATCGAGCCGGGCGAGTTCGTGTCGATCAGCGTCAGCGATACCGGCGTCGGCATCGAGCCGGACCTGCTCAAGCGCGTGTTCGAGCCGTTCTTCACGACCAAGGAATCGGGGCGCGGCAGCGGCCTCGGCCTCGCGATGGTCGACAGCTTCGCGGAACAGGCCGGCGGCGTCGCGACGATCGAGAGCACCGTCGGCGAGGGCACCACCGTCACGATCCTGCTGCCGCGCTGCATGGAAGAGCAGAGCGCGCGCGAGGACACGATCGTCACCACCAAGCTTTCGCCCGGCGGCAACGAGACGATCCTGGTCGTCGAAGACGATGCCGATCTGCGCGAGACGGTCGTCACCGCGTTGTCGCAGCTCGGCTACCAGGCACTCTCTGCCGCGAACGCCAACGCAGCGCTGCGCATCCTGTCGGGCAGCGAGCATGTCGATCTGCTGTTCACGGACATCATGATGCCGGGTGGCATGCTCGGCCCGGCGCTCGCCAAGCGCGCTCGCGAGTTGCGGCCGCAGATCCAGGTGCTGTTCACGACGGGCTACGCCGACGCCAGCGCGCTGGCTGGCACGTCCGGACTGACGGCCGCGGACGTGCTGACGAAGCCTTATCGGAACGAGGACCTCGCCATGCGCATCCGCACGGTGCTGGACAGGGAGGCGCGCGTTGCCTGAGCCAGGGAACAAGCTGCTCGTCATCGACGATCAGCCGGACTTGTGCGAATTCATCTCCGAGGCTGCGACCGGCCTCGGCTTCGAGTCTCTCGCGGTCACCGAGCCGGACGCCTTCCGCCGCGCCGTGCAGGATTTCCAACCGACTGTCGTGGTGCTGGATCTGCAGATGCCCGGCGCGGACGGCATCGAATTGCTCCGCTACCTGGGCGAGCGCGGCAGCAAGGCGCAGGTGCTGGTCGCGAGCGGCATGGATCAGCGCGTGCTGGCCACGGCGCAGCAGATCGGCAAGGCGCAGGGGCTGACGATGCTCGGCGCGCTGCAGAAGCCGATCCTGCTCGCCGACCTCGAAGTCATGCTGCGTCAGTGCCTGCGCGCGGACTCGCCGATCAATCCGGCGGTGCTCGCGGCGGCGCTCGATGCGCAGGAGATCAAGGTTCACTACCAGCCGAAAGCTACGCGCACTGGCCCGAACCGCTGGATCGTCGAAGGCGTCGAAGCGCTCGCACGCTGGCATCACCCTTCGCTCGGGTTCATCTCCCCCGCGCGCTTCATTCCGCTGGCGGAGAAGAACGGACTGATCCGGCGCCTCACGGAGCAGGTGCTCGAGATGTCGCTCGCGCAGTGCCGGATGTGGGACGCAGCCGGCCTGGAGCTGTCGGTCGCGATCAACTTGTCGCCGCAGCTGTTGAATGACCTGTCATTCCCGGACCACGTCGCGCGCATGGCGGCGCAGGTCGGCGCCGACGCGCGCCGGATCATCTTCGAGGTCACCGAAAGCGCCGCGATGTTCGATCCGGGCACGACCATGGACGTGCTCACGCGCATGCGCGTGAAGAACTTCGGCCTGTCGATCGACGACTTCGGCACGGGCTACTCCTCGCTGAAGCAGCTGTACCTGATGCCGTTCAGCGAGCTGAAGATCGACACCTCGTTCGTGCGCGACGTCTTCGCGCACGAGGACGCACGCACGATGGTGGAAACGATGGTGCTGCTGGCGCACAAGCTGCGCCTGACGGCCTGCGCCGAAGGCGTCGAATCGCAGGAGGTTCTGGACTTCCTCGACTCCGTCGAGTGCGACCGCGCCCAGGGCTATTTCATCGGCCGTCCGATGCCCGGCGACGCGCTGGAGCGGGCTGTGCGGGAGTGGAACGCCAAGCAGGGGTGAGCTGCGGAAAAGAGCGGAACAAGACGAAGAATTATTTCTCGCCAAGACGCCAAGAAGAGTAAGAAAACAAGGATCTTTCCGACTTTCCTCATTTCCGGTTCTCCTTCCAGCCTTCGCGTCTTGGCGTCTTGGCGAGAGTTATTCCGGCTCTCCCTCCCCTCCGCAGCCCCCCTTACCCTCAAATCCGTGACAAACGGCCCCTCTTTGCCTTAAACCTGCCCTCCCGAAACGGCATCCAAACAACAAACGCGAGAGGAGAGAGGCGACTTTGACGACCGGCGCCGGAACCCATAGTTCGGCACTGCCTGCTGATCGCTCGCCGCTTTCGGACAGCGCGTTGGTGGCTGCAGCCCGCAAGGGCGACATGAAGGCTTTCGAGCGCCTGTATCGCCTTCATAGCGGCAAGGTCATGGGCCTGTGCCTGCGCATGACGCGCAGGCGCGACGAGGCGGAGGATTGCGTGCAACAGACTTTCATACGTGCCTGGCGGAGTCTCGCGGCCTTCGAGGGCCGCAGCGCCTTCGGCACGTGGCTGCACCGCATCGCCGTCAACGAGGTGCTCACGCACCAGCGCAATCACGGCACGCGCGCGGAGTCGGATGGTGAGGCCGTCGAAGACGCGCAGGACGTGCCGATGGAGTCGCAGCGCGGCTACGACGCGGGTGAAGTGATGGACGTCGAGCGCGCACTGGCGACGCTGCCGCCGGGCTCGCGCCACGTCGTCGTGTTGCAGACGGTGTACGGCTACAGCCATGAGGAAGTTGCCGAGATGCTCGGCATCGCGGTCGGCACGTGCAAAGCGCAGCTGCATCGCGGCCGCCGCCTGTTGCGCGAGCGGATGGGTTTGCCGGAGATGAGCGATGAATGAGTCCACGAAGTCCGGGCGCGACCCGCTCGACCAGGCGCTGGCCTCGCTGCCCGAGGCCGTGGCCCCGGAGCGCGACCTGTGGCCGCAGATCCGCGCGGAGATTGCCAAGACACCGATCGTGGCGCCCGCGTCGGAGAGGCGTACGCAGTCGACGTGGTTTCGGCTCGCCGCTGCAGTCGTGCTCATGCTCGCGACGTCCTACGTCACCTACTACGTCACGCGTCAGTCGATGCAACCGCAGGTCGCGCAGAACCCGACCGAGCCCGTGCCGGCCCCGCAGGTGAACGGGCAGCCCGCCAGCTTCAGTTTCGGATCCGAGCACCTCGGCGCCGGTTACCTGAACGCGCGCGCCGAGCTCGACAAGCGCTTCCAGGAGCGCCTTGCCACCTTGCCGGCAGCCGATCGCGCCAAAGTCGAGAAGAACCTTGCGGACCTGCGCCGCGCCGCGGACGAGATTTCCGCGACGCTCAAGCAGCATCCGTCGGATCCGCTGCTGCAGGATCTGTTGATGTCGACCTACCAGAGCGAGCTGCAGTTGCTCGCGAACGTGAGCGACCTGCCGACCGCAGGCTCGATGAGGACCGATCTATGAGAGTGGCTGTTACGGTTGCCGTTGCGCTGCTGCTGGCGCAGACGGCGCGCGCAGAAGAAATCGACAAGAGCGCGCAAGCCGATCCCCGCGGCGAAGTCGTCATCGGCAACGTCGCCGGCGAGGTGCAGGTCACCGGCTGGGATCGCAACGAAGTGCACGTGAAGGCCGACCTGTCGGAGGGCGTCGAACGGCTGGACTTCAAGACCAGCGGCGCGCGCACCACCATCGAAGTCGTGCTGCCGCGGGGGCGCAGCTACCAGGGCTCGACCGATCTGGTCATACAGGTTCCGCGCAACAGCTCGCTCGTCATCAACACGGTGAGCGCCGACCAGACCATCAAGGACGTGCGCGGTACGCAGCGCCTGCAAGCAGTGAGCGGCATGATCCAGACGGAGCTGTGGAACGAAGACATGGAGCTCAAGAACGTCAGTGGCGACGTCATGGTCAAGGGCCACAACGGCAAGGGCGTGCTGCGCGCCACCAGTGTAAGCGGCGGCCTGCGCCTCGAAGACATCGGCCCGGAAATGGAGCTGAACACGGTCACCGGCGACATGCGCGTGCGCGTGGCGGAGCTGTCGAAGGCGCGCATCAGGACCACGAATGGCGATTTCGAGCTGCGCGCCGCGAAGCTGACGGATGACGTGCGCATCGACGCGGAAGGCATCAACGGCGACCTGCGCTTCCGCTTGCCGCGGCAGCTCGATATCGAGTTCGATATCTCGACCTTCAACGGCGAGATCGACAACTGCTTCGGCCCGAAGCCCCATCGCACCAGCGAATACGGCCCGGGTAATGCGCTGCGCTTCAAGGAAGGCAACGGCCACGGGCGCATCCGCATCAAGGCGCTGAACGGCACCGTGGAGATCTGCAACCACTGAGCGGGGCGCAGGCTTCCGCCTGCCCGGCCATCAGCGGACCGCTATTGGCGGCCCGCAGCCCCTGCGGGTACGATCCGGGGCGATGACCGAGTCCGCAGTTTCACCGAGCGCAACGTCGCAGGAAGCCTGGCGCATCCTGCTCGTCGACGATGAGCCTACGCAGCGGCTGATCATGGCGCGGCTGCTCAAGCGCGCCGGTTACAGCGTCGAAGTTGCCGGCAACGGCAAGGAAGCCCTCGGCAAGATCGACGCCGGCGACTTCCAGCTCATGATCACCGACTGGGAAATGCCGGAAATGGACGGCATCGCACTCTGCCGGGAGCTGCGCGCGACACCGGGCAAAGGTTACATCTACACGATCCTGCTCACCGCCCGCGACGCCATCGAGCACGTCGTGACGGGCCTGCAGTCCGGCGCCGACGACTATCTCACCAAGCCCGTGATCGAGCCGGAGCTCATCGCGCGGCTCAACACCGGCAAGCGCATCGTGACGCTGGAGCGCTCGCTGCGCACGGCGAACGAAGAGAACCGCCGGCTCTCGATCACCGATCCGCTGACCGGCGCCTACAACCGCCGCTACCTGACCGAGCAGCTGCCGCGCGAGATCGAGCGCGCCGGGCGCTACGGCCGCCAGCTCGCGACGGTGATGTGCGACGTCGATCACTTCAAGCGCATCAACGACACGCAGGGCCACCTGGTCGGGGACGAGGTCCTGAAGTGGTTTTCCGCTCATCTGCAGCAGCACGTGCGCGGCAGTGATTGGGTCGCGCGCTACGGCGGCGAGGAATTTCTGATAGTGCTGGTCGAGACCAACGTCGCAAACGCGGCCATCGCAGCCGAGCATCTGCGCTCGCAGCTCGCAGCGACGCCGTTTCCCGGCGTGTCCGGCGGTCTCGCGGTGACGGCGAGCTTCGGCGTGGCGGGCTGGCAGGGCAGTGTGCCGCAGGGCTCGACGTTCGATGCGCTGGTCGCGCGCTGCGACGAAGGCGTGTACGCGAGCAAGGCGGCCGGCCGGAACTGCGTCACCGCCCGGCCGATGGACTGATGCTGTCGGGCTGAAGCCCGACCTACATTGCGAGGATTCAATGCGAGGGGTTCGAATTGCCGCCTACGTCGCGGCCGGGTTGATCGGCCTGATCGTCGTCGCCCTCGTGCTCGTCGTGGTGTTCGTCGATCCCAACGACTACCGGGACGACATCGAGAAGATGGTCGAGCAGAAGACCGGGCGCGAGCTGACGCTGAGCGGCGATCTCAAGCTCTCGGTGTTTCCGTGGATCGCGCTCGAGGCGGGGCCGGCCACGCTCGGCGACGCGCCCGGTTTCGGCCCGGAGCCGTTCGTCTCGATCAAGGAAGCGCGCGTCGGCGTGCGGCTGCTGCCGCTCCTGCGCGGCAAGATCGAAGTCGGCAACGTCAAGCTCGACGGCGCGCGCATCCGGCTGATCACTGACGAGAGCGGTCGCGAGAACTGGGCGGACCTCGGCAAGAGCGAGACGCCGCAGACGACGCCGCAGCCGGAAGCCGGCGCGACGGAAATCCCCACGATCGCCGGGCTCGAGATCTCCGACGCGGCTGTCGTGATGGAGAACCGCAAAGAGAAGAGCCGGCGCGAGGTGCGCGACTTTCATCTGAAGACCGGCCGGTTCGCCTCGGGCGAGACGTTCCCGCTCGCGCTCGACTTCGTGCTCGACCAGGACCGCTCGCTGGTGGTGAAAGTGAAGGTTGCCGCCGACGTTACGGCGGACCTGGAGCGCAACGCGCATCGACTCGCCGAGCCCAGGATCGACCTCACGGTCTCAGGCCAGGGCTATCCGGCGGACGGCGTGCCGATCGAGGTGCGCGCCAAATCGCTGGAAGCCGACGTCGCTCAGAAGCTCTACCGGCTGGATACGCTGGGCATCAAGACGACGTGGAAGAGCGAGGGCTTGCCCGCGGCCGGCGTGCCGGTGGCGTTCAACGCCAAGGATTGCAACGTGAACCTCGGGTCCCAGCAGCTCGAGCTCTCGGGGCTGGAAGCCGACGCGGCCGGCGCGCACATCACCGGCAGTCTGACCGGCGCTGAGATTCTCGATGCGCCGTCCTTCAAAGGCTCGCTCAAGCTCGAGCCGCTGGCGCTGCGCGAGTGGCTGCCGAAGCTCGGAATCGATGCGCCGAAGACGGCGGACCCGAACGTGCTGAAGCAGCTCAGCTTCACCGGCAACGTGCAGCTGACGAAGACGTCGGTCGAGGTCGGCGACATCGTGCTCAAGCTCGACGACACCACGCTGCGCGGCATGCTCGGCGTGGCCGATCTCGCGGCGAAAGCGCTGCGCTTCGACGTGAGCGTGGATCGCATCAATGCCGATCGCTATCTGCCGCCGTCGAGCGAGGCGCCGAAGGCGAAGGACGCGAAGGAGCCGCCGACCGAGATCCCGGTGGACATGCTGCGCACGCTGAACGCCCGTGGCCAGATGACGGTCGGCGAGGCGATCTTCGCGGGTATGACCTTCACGAAGCTGCGGCTCGGCGTGAACGCGCGCGAGGGCAAGGTCCGTCTCTATCCGTCGGAAGCCGCGATGTACGGCGGCCAGTACCGGGGCGACATCGGCATCGACGCCACCGGGAAAGTTGCGCGCGTGACGCTCGACGAGCACGTGAGCGGCGTCAACTTCGCGCCGCTGTTCAAGGACCTGTTCGACACGCAGCGCTTTTCCGGCAAGGGCAGCGCGAACATCAAGCTCGCAGGCGAAGGCAAGAACAGCGACGACCTGATGAAGACGCTCGACGGCAACGTCGATTTCAAGGTCGCCGACGGCGCGCTCGAGGGCGCGGACCTGTGGTACGAGATCCGGCGCGCGCGAGCCGTGCTGAAACAGCAGGCGATTCCTGCGCGCGACGCCGGTCCGCCGCGCACACCGTTCAGCGCGCTGACCGGCACAGGGACGATGAACGACGGTGTGCTGAAGAACAACGATCTGGACGTCGCCATGCAGTATCTGAAGGTGACGGGGCAGGGCGCCGTGGATCTGCCGCGCAGCTCGCTCGATTACCGGCTGGTGGCGAACGTGCTGAAGATTCCGCGCGAGGGTGCGGATGCTTCGCAGATGCAGGACATGGTCGACGCGCAGATCCCGGTCAAGGTCAGCGGCTCCCTCAGCGATCCGAAGGTGCGGCCGGACCTGGAGAACTATCTCAAGGGCGAGGCGAAGAAGAAGGTCGAGGAGAAGATCAAGGACAAGCTCGGCGACAAGCTGAAGGACATCTTCAAGAAGAAGTAGTCAGGGAACCGGGGTGAACGCCGGGCGTCTGTTTAGGCACGTACAGGCAGAAATCCTGCAGCGCGTGCCCGCACCTCGTTCATGAGCCGTTCAGTTCTCGCCGTCGTCCTGCTTGCCTCCGCGTCATTGTGGGCCGCGGCGGCCGGCGCGTTCGAGATCGAAAAGAGCGAGACGCGTTATGCGGACCGTCGCTACCAGTGCGAGCTCAGCGTCAAGCTCGACGCGCCGCCCGACAAAGTTCAAGCGGTACTGCGCGACTACGAGCGCTACCCCGCGCTCGATACGCGCATCCTGCAGGCGCGCGTGCTCGAGCGTCCCGAGCCGAACGTGGCGGTGCTGGAAACGACGGTGCGCGTCTGCTTCGGCTGGTTCTGTCGCAACGTCACGCGGGTCGAGCGAGTTCAGGAATCGGAGCACTCGCTGGCTGCGACGGCGGACCCGAGTCGCAGCGACGTGAAGTTCGGCGAGACGAGCACGCAGCTTTCGCCCGACGAGAACGGCGGCACGCTGGTCCACTATCGAACCAGTATCACGCCCGCGTTCTGGATTCCTGCAGTGGTGGGTCGGCGCTGGATGCTGCGCACGCTGGAGGACGCCAGCGGCGATCTCTTCATGAACGTCGAGATGCGGGCGAAGAAAGAACAGGCTCAGGAAAAAGCGGCCAGCAATTAGTAGTGTCGGCGCTGAAGCCCCGACCTGCAGTCTCCCGCAGGTCGGGCTTCAGCCCGACGATCCCTTGGATCACTTGCCGGCGTTGGACGACACCTGCGTCGCTGCGCCCACCGGCGTCAGCTCGCGGAACTGCACCACGCCATACAGCATCTCGTCGAACGACTGCTCGCCCCACGGCACGGTCCGGTTTGGATCCGGGTTCGCCGGGTTCTGCGACGAGTTGTCGTAGACCGTCGTGTGCACGATCTTGGTACCGGCCGGCACCTGCTTCGGCGTCTTGAACGTGTACGTCGTCTGCCAGTTGAAGTCGTACTTCGGCACCGACAGCAGCAGCTCCTCGCGGCCATCCGGATAGATGGCGGTGAACTGCGAAGCATGGCCGCGGAAGTGCGCGTGCGGTGTCAGCCGATAGATGATCATGTCGCGCGGGAACTGTTGCGTGATCGTCTCCGCGTGCTCCTTCGTGTTCGGCGGAATCTTGATGTTGGGATTCGCCAGCGCGACGGTCTTGAACTCGTACGTCGGCGCCGAATCGCGGAAGTACAGGCCGAGCCGCGTCACGTCGTGCGCCGGCTTGCCCGAAGTCGTGTAGTGCATCTGGAACGCGAACGCCTGGTCCTTGCGCACCAGCACGCCCGTGTCCTGCGGATACAGGGTCGGGCCGTTGCCCGGCACGTAGGCGCCGAGCGACGGGCTGGACGCCTTGATCATGCGCATCCGCTCGTCAGCGATCTTCGGGTCGTAGACGCCGACGATCACGTGGTGCACGACCGTGCGTTCGCCGGGGATGATGTCGGTCGCACGCACCCATACGTCGCGGCCCAGCGTGTTCGGGACCACGTAACGCTTGTAATCGACGATCCCGGTCGCCGGAATATCGAACGCCGGCACTTCGATCACCATGTCGGGCTTGCCGAACGCCCACTCGCTCCAGGTCTTGTGCAGCTCGGCCAGCGGATCCGGACCCTTGCCGCGCGGCGCGCCGGCTTCGATCCAGTGCACCAGCGTTTCCTTTTGCTCGTTCGTCAGCGAGCGGTCGCCATCCCACGTGCCGACGTGCGGATCCGCATGCCACGGCGGCATGCGCTTGGTGCGCACCACTTCGCGGATCATCGGGGCGAAGCCCTTGATGGTGTCGTAATTCGACATCTGCCACGGGCCGATGCCGCCGGTGCGATGGCAGGTGACGCAGTTGTCGATCAGCATCGGCGCGATCTGCTCGGAGTACGAGACCTTCGCACCGGCCTTCGACGCCTTCGCAGCCTTCACCGCGCAACCGCGCGCGGCGACCTGCGCCTTCTTGACCGGCTGGCCGGCCAGCACGGCGTCGAGAGCGCCTGTGAGCAGGGCGTTGCCGGATTTGGCCTTGTCCAGCGGACCGCGGTACGCGATCTTCCAGCCCTTCGGATCGATCACCAGCACTTCGCCGGCGCGCGTGAGCTGCAGCGACTCGCTCACCAGGTGCGTGTCGTCGAGCAGCACCGGGATGCTCGAGCCCTGCAGCTTGGCGGCGACTGCATCGCGGTCGTCCTGCGTGTTGATCATCAGGAACTCGACGCCGCGGCCTGAGTAGCTGGCCTTGGCCTGCTCCAGCGCCGGCAGCGCGTCGCTCACGGCCGCGCATTCGTCATCGTGCGTCATCAGCACGACGGCCTTGGCGTCCGAGAGATAGTAGAGATCGTGATACTTGCCCGCCTGGTCCAGCAGGGCGAAGTTGTCGACGTGATCGATCGGAGCCGTGGCGCCGGCCGAAGCCGCCCATAGCGCTGCCGCGACCGCGGCTGCCATGCATTGAACCGAACGCATACTCAACTCCCCGCGTTGGAAAGCCCGTAAACTAGCCCTTGCACTACGACGCCGAGGGTAACCCAAGGGTTGCACCGGCTGAGAATCAGCTAAGGCTCACCTAAGTGTCGGCCTAGGGGATTACCTGAGCGAGTGCGGGCGCACTGTGGTGCGAAGCGCCACAATTGTGCGCATCCGCCTTCGCTCCTGCTTGTATGAAACTGGCGCAGATACAAATCTATGCATGCGATCGCCTGGTGATTTCCGCCGGGCCGGGCCGCGAGAACTCCAGCCATCGCCATTTCGGCGCGATCCTCACCCTCGCACCCGATGCGCCCGTCACCCTTATGTCGCGCGACGCCGGGCCAGTCGTGTCCCAGGCCGCGATCGTCGCGCCGAACGCGTGGCATCGCATCGATGCGCGCAACACCCGCACCGTGACCCTGCTGATTGGCGCGGATCATCCGTGGTTCCGTTACCTCAAGCCGCTGCTCAACGGCGAGCCGATCGTGCGGCTCGACTTCGCAACGCTCGCGGGCCGCTCGATTCCATGGGAGGCGCTGTTCGAGGGAACGTGCGATTGCCGCGAAGCACGGCAAGCCGCGCAGACGATTCTGCAAGCGTTCGGCGGCATCGACGCGCCGCCTCACGACCTCGATTCGCGCATCGTGGAAGTGTTGCAAATCTTGCGCGATGCGGTGACCGACGCGCCCACCCCGGACGAGCTCGGCCGGCGCGTCGGACTTTCCGGCTACACGCTGATGCGCCGCTTCAAGGCCGAGCTTGGCGTGCGTATCCGTGAATACGTACTGTGGCGGCGGCTGATGCTCGCGCTCGAGCTGGTCGATGGCCGCACCACGATCGCTGAGATCGCACAGCGCACCGGCTTCTACGACCAGGCGCACCTCACGCGCACTGCGCGGCGCATGGTCGAGCTCGCGCCGTCGTTCGTGAACGACTTCAGCCAGACGCGCGTGCACGTGTGTCGCGAGTGACGCCCAAGGGACAGCGCACGCTGGCCCGGGGCGACCCGGGGTGGAACGTAGCGGAACCTTTGCTCGCGTGGTTCGATCGCGCGGGACGCAAGCACCTGCCGTGGCAACAGGATCCGACTCCGTATCGCGTGTGGGTGTCGGAGATCATGCTGCAGCAGACGCAGGTCGCGACCGTGATGGGTTACTACGAGCGCTTCATGCAGCGGTTTCCCGATGTTCGCGCGCTCGCTGCTGCCCCGGTCGATGAAGTGCTGCACCTGTGGACCGGGCTCGGTTATTACGCGCGTGCTCGCAATATGCATCGTGCTGCGCAGCTGATCGTCACCGAGCATGGCGGCGAGTTTCCGCAGACGATCGAAGCAGCGCAGGCGCTGCCGGGCATCGGCCGCTCGACCGCCGGTGCGATCCTCGCGTTGTCGCGTGGACAGCGACATCCGATTCTCGACGGCAACGTCAAGCGCGTGCTGGCTCGCTATTTCGGCATCGAAGGATTTCCCGGCGAGCGCGAAGTGGAAAAGAAGCTCTGGGCGCTCGCCGAAGAATGCACGCCGGCGGAGCGAGTCGCTCACTACACGCAGGCGATCATGGATCTCGGCGCGACGCTCTGCGTGCGCTCGCGGCCGCTGTGCCCCGCATGCCCGCTTGCAGAGCACTGCGTCGCGCGCAGCGGGGGCCGGCAATCCGTGTTGCCTGCGCCGCGCCCGAAGAAGATTCGCCCGCAACGAACGGCGTACGTCGTGCTGATGGTCCGCGACGACGGTGCGGTGTTGCTGGAGCGCCGGCCGCCCGCCGGAATCTGGGGCGGGCTGTGGACACTGCCGCAATTCGACGAGCGCGACTCGATTCCTGCGACGCTTCGCGGGGAAGAGCAGGGAGGGGGCGCCGTCTCGCTGCCTCCGTACTTTCATGCGTTCACGCATTTCGACCTCACACTGCAACCATTGCTGGTCCGCGCAGCGTCTATGCAATCCGTCGCGGATATGGACCGGTACTGCTGGTACGACCCGCGGCAACCCGCCAAAATCGGGCTCACCAAACCCACGGTCGATCTGATCCGCGCGATATGAACGTCACGGCACTGGCCGCACCTGCGGCGAGCAACTGGAAGCGAGTCGGTTGGGTCCTGCTGCTGCTCGGCGGCGTGTTCGCCGCCGGCAATGCCGTGATCTTCATGCTCGTGCAGGGCGTTGGCAGCCCCGACATCAAGCATCGATTCTTCGCGACCGCACTCGCCGGCTGGGCGCACACGATGGGCGGCGCAGTCGCGGCACTGATCGGTCCGTTTCAGCTGATCACGAAAATCCGGACGACGTGGCCGCGAGTGCACGTGTGGATGGGTCGCACGTACCTGACCGCTGTGCTCGCTGGTGCCTTGGGCGGCCTGTACTTCGCGCCCAACAGCACGGCGGGGACGCTCGGCAGCATCGGCTTCACGACGCTCGCGATCTTCTGGCTCTACAGCGGCGCGCAGGCGTACATCGCGATCCGCCGCGGCAACGTGCAGGCGCATCGTCGCTGGATGCTGCGCAACTACGCTCTGACGTTCGCGGCGGCGACGTTGCGCATCCAGCTGCCGCTGCTGATCATCGGCGGCCTGGCGTTCCCAGCCGCTTACACGATGGTCGCGTGGAGCTCGTGGGTGCCGAACTGGCTCGCAGTCGAGTGGTGGCTGCGCAAGCGCAAGGCGGTGGCGCGATGACCAAGGATGAGATCCTTGCGTATGTGCCGCCGGCCGCGCAGATGCTCGGGCGCGAGATCGTCGAGATCGATCAGGTGAAGGGCGGCGCGGTACTGCGCTTTCGCGGGCAGCCGGAGTTTCTCAACCGGCACG
The DNA here is from genome assembly GCA_044866955.1 of Steroidobacteraceae bacterium. Taxonomy (GTDB): domain Bacteria; phylum Pseudomonadota; class Gammaproteobacteria; order Steroidobacterales; family Steroidobacteraceae; genus Steroidobacter. Next base: position 40,321 of record JBIOUH010000185.1, on the reverse strand, counting down.
GCACGGTGCAGGGCGGCTTGCTGTGCGCGATGCTGGACTCGGCGACGTCGCTGGCGCTTTACGCAGTGTTGCCGGCGGAGACGACGGCGCTCACGGCGAATCTCAACGTGTCGTTCCTGAAGCCGGCGAAGCTCGGCCTGTTCACCGCGACCAGCCGGCTGGTGACGCGCGACGAGCGCAATGCGGAGACCGCCGGCGAGCTGCGCGACGAGGACGGCGTGCTGGTCGCGACGGCAACTGCCCGCTTGCGCATCGTGTGGCGCAAGGATTGAATGACGGCCATGGCAAGAATGGTGAAATGCGTGCTGCTCGGCGCCGAGGCGGAAGGCCTGGACTACGCCCCGTATCCCGGCGAGCTCGGTCAGCGCATCTACGAGAACGTGTCGAAGGAAGCCTGGCAGCGCTGGCTCAAGCACCAGACGATGCTGCTGAACGAGTATCGGCTGACGCCGATCGACCCGAAGGCGCGCAAGTTCCTGGTCGAGGAGATGGAGAAGTTCTTCTTCGGCGGCGGGTCGCAGAAGCCGCAGGAGTTCGTGGAGCCGGAAAAATAGCAGTCAGGCTTTAGGTCGGGCTTCAGCCCGACTGTCTTGTTGGGCTAAAGCCCCACCTGCATCATCCGGTCTTCCGCGCCGGCTCTTCCAGCCCGAACTCCGTGCGCAACCCGGTGCACACCCGTGCGAACTCCGCCGCGATCCTTTCCAGGTCCGCGCGCCAGTCGCTCTGCTGGCCGGCCTTCGCCCGCGTTTCCAGCTCGAACGACAGCGTCGCGAGAGTGTTGACGTGCAGGTTGGCCGCAGCGCCTTTCAGCTTGTGCGCCGCGCGGCCGATTGCCGTCGCGTCGCCGAGCTCGACGGCAGCGCGCAGCTCCTGCAGCGTCTCCTCACCGCCTGACAGGAACGCGTTGACCAGCTCGACGATGAACTCCTCGTCGTCGCCCGCGACGTCAGCGAGCCGCGTGCGAATCGCTTTGTCGCCGCTGTCTATGGCCATCGCGGCCACGGTCGTGGGTGCAGCGCCGTTAGGCGTCTCGCGGCCCATGAAGCGATCCAGAACATCCTGCAGCCGCGAAATGTCGAGCGGCTTGGTCAGATAATCGTCCATACCGGCCTCCAGGCAGCGCTCGAGCGTGCCCATCATCGCGTTGGCGGTCAGTGCGACGATCGGCGTGCGCCGCATCCCACCGCTCTCCAGCTCGCGGATGCGCCGCGTCGCTTCCAGTCCGTCCATGACCGGCATCTGCATGTCCATCAATATGAACGTGTAACGATCGCGCTCGTACGCTTCGACCGCCTGCCGGCCGTCGCCGACGACCTGCACTTCGCAGCCGAGCCGCTCCAGGAAGCGGCGCGCGACTCGCTGATTGATGGCGTTGTCTTCGACCAGCAGCACTTGCCCCGAGTACTGCCGCTTGATTTCGTTGGCGACGAGCGTGCCGCGCGTGATGATCGGCTGACTGTGCATGTGCCAGTCCTCGGCATCGTGCGACAGCGCGCGATTCAGGCAGTCCAGCAGCTCGCGCGTGCGCACGGGCTTGGTCAGGTACGCCGAGAAGCCGATCTGCGCAAAGCGCTGCATGTCGCCGGAGCGATCGAGCGAGGTCAGCAGCATCAGGCGCGTCGGCGGAATGTCTCGTGCCTTCACGATCTGCTCGCCGAGCATGGCGCCGTCCATGTCCGGCATCTGGAAATCGAGCACGACCGCGTCGAACGGCTTCGGGCCCGGCTGGCGCAGAATCGCCAGCGCACGCTCTGCGCTCGCTGCTGTCTCGACCTCATAGCCCGCATGCTTGAGCTGGCTGGCCAGCACCTGGCGATTGGTCGTGCTGTCGTCGACCAGCAGCACGCGCCGGCCTTCTGCCGTCTTGTCGAGGCGCGGCTCGCTGTCTACGGCGGCAGCGGGCTCGAGCGGCAGCGTGAACCAGAAGGTCGAGCCCTTGTGCGGCTGGCTGTGCGCGCCGACCTGTCCGCCCATCATCTCGACAAGCTTGCGCACGATAGACAGGCCCAGCCCCGTGCCGCCGAAGCGGCGCGTGGTCGAGGAGTCCGCCTGGATGAACGGCTGGAACAGGCGATCTAGGGATTCCTGAGGAATGCCGATGCCCGTGTCGCGCACTTCGAAGTGCACGAGCGCGCGGCCGTCCTGGCGGCCGACGCAGCACACTTCCAGCACGACTTCGCCGCTCTGGGTGAACTTGATTGCGTTGCCGACCAGGTTCAGCAGGCACTGGCGGATGCGCTGCGGATCGCCGAATACGCGCTCCGGCACTTCCGGGCGCACGTTGACGACCAGCTCCAGGCTCTTCGCCGCGGCCTGGAACGCCATCATCGAGCCGACGTCGTCGACGTTCGAGCGCAGGTCGAGCTCCAGCTCCTCGATGTCGAGCTTGCCCGCTTCGATCTTCGAGAAGTCGAGAATGTCGTTGAGGATCGTCAGCAGCGAGTCGGCGCTGGCGCGGATCGTCTCGGCGTAGTCGCGCTGCGCGCGGTCGAGGCCGGTTTCCAGCAGCAGGCCGGTCATGCCGATGATGCCGTTCATGGGCGTGCGGATTTCGTGGCTCATGGTCGCGAGGAACGTGCTCTTGGCGCTGCTCGCCTCTTCGGCTTCCTGCTTCGCCATGACCATCGCTTCACGGCCCGCACGCTCGTCGGTGATGTCGCGGATCGAGCCCGCCAGCCACAGCGGCCGATCTTCGGTATCGCGCTCGGCCGAGGCGCGCGAACGTACCCACAGCCACTCGCCATCGCGCTTGCGCAGACGGTATTCGACGTCGTACGGCAGGCCGAACGTGAGGTGATCGCCCATCGCCTTGCCGACGATGTGGCCGTCCTCGGGGTGGATGAAAGTCTCGATCTTGCCGTCGGCTTCGTTGTCGTGCGCGCCGTAGCCGAGCATCTGGCGGAAGCGCGGCGAGTACCAGGTCTCGCCGGTGCGCAGGTTGAATTCGAACAAGGCGTCCTGCGTGCCGGACACCGCGCGCTGGAAACGCTCCTGCGCCTCGCGCAGATCCGCGGACTGACGCGCGATTTCCTGCTTTGCCGACTCCTCGTCCGTGGCATCCCAGTCGATGCCGAGCACGCGGATGGGATTGCCTTTCTTGTCGCGCATCACGCGCGCATGACACTGGATGTTGCCGACCGTGCCGTCCTGGAACAGTGCGCGGTAACGGTACGAGAACAGCTCGTCCTTGCTGGTCAGGACCTTCGTGAAGTGCGCCACCCAGCCTTCGCGATCGTCCGGGTGCACGTACTTCTCGGTGTACTCGGTGCCGCGGAACTCGCGCGGCGCGCCGAGGCGCTCGAGGAACGGGCTGTTGGCGTCGATGCGCGTGATGTCTTCCTTGATATCCCACTCCCACAACGACAGGCCGGCGGCGTCGTTCGCCATGCGGATGCGCTCGACCATGCGGCGGTTCTCGGCTTCCGCGTCTTCGGCGCGCTCCAGCGCTTCGCGCAGCCCCTGCGTTTCCGCTCGCGAGCGGACGGCTTCGGCGAGCGCGAGCGCTTCGGCCTCCGACTTGCGCATGTTGGCGGAACCGAAGAAGCCGGTGGCGAAGATCGCGAACACGGCGACCGAGTGATTTTCCAGATACGACCACCAGGTGCCGTCATAGGGCGACAGCATCGGTGCGATCAGCATCAGCATCGCACTGATCGTGGCGATCAGCGTGATGTGCCAATGCCTGTTCGAGGACAGCGCGAGGACGACAGCGAGCAGGTAGCCGATGCCGACCGCGGAGTCGAGGATGTTGGTGATGTCGAGGGCGAAGATGCCCGCGCACATCACCAGCAACCACCACAACAGATTGCGGCGGCTGTGCAGATCGCCGCCCAGTCCCTTGATGATCGTGTCGCGCCGCTCTTCCTCCGGCATCTCGATCAGGCTGCGCAGGTAATAGCGCAGACTGAAGGCGCCGAACAGCAGCAACGCCATCAGAAAGTAGCCGAGCCCGTTCATCGCCAGGTACGACTGGCCGAAGAAGCGGCCGATGGTCTCGCGCTCGCGCTCCAACGACAGGTCGAGCAGCAGCACACCGTCGCTCTGGTCGCCGATGCCATAGAAAAGGTGCGGGGTGCCGGCGACCTGTTCGAAGCTCGTGTACGGACGCGTGGGATTCGCGCGCAGCGCCGCGGCCGCCAGCGCCGCCTGAGTGCCGGCGGGCTGAGGCTTTGCACCGGGCGCGAGCGCGTGCTGCAGGTGGGAGGCGCTGAACGAATTGGCGAACGTGTCGAGCGATTCGCGGCCGGCGTCGCCGGCCAGGATCGCTTCGCTGATGGCATAGGCCTTGGTCACTGCGACGTCCGCGCCCAGCCGCTGCGCAACGACTTTCTTCTGTTGCAGCAGGGGTGCGCCGACGATCGACAGCAGCAGCACCAGCGTCAGGATCGCAATGATCGACGCCTGGCCTGCGATGACTCCCAGGAGATTCTTCGACATTCTCATGCCATGGAAACGAGCGGTCCGCCCTGAGATGGAACAGCGGCAGCGTGCGCGGAAACTTTCGCCCGCGACTGTGACGCAGTTCGCACTTGGGTTGGGAGTCGGGCCAAAGCCCGACCGACAAGACAAATTGCGAAGCAGGTCGTGCTTCAGCCCGACACTCTCGCCAGGGCCGCTCTCAGATCGCTCAGTTTCGGCGGCTTGTTCAGCACGTGATCGACGTGCGCCGGGATGTCGCCGTCTTCGACCAGTCGCTGGCCCCAGCCGGTGAGCAGCACGATCGGCGTCGCGGGCGAAGCGGTTTTGACGGCAGCAGCGACGCGGCGGCCATCGACGTGCGGCATGCCGAGATCCGTGATCACCACGTCGAAGGGCTTGTTGACCGAATGTGCGTCGGCGAAGGTGTCGATGCCTGCTTGCCCGCCATCGACGGCTGTCACTCTGTGACCGTCGCTCTGCAGCGTGACGCGCAGCGATTCGAGTACGAGCGGATCGTCATCGATGATGAGGATGGACAGCGGGCGCGGCGCGGATTCGAGAGCGGGGGGCTGCGTCGCGGCTGCTTCGACCTGAGCTACGGGGAACACGATGCGCATCGTCGTGCCTCGATGCAGCGTGCTGTCGATCTCCAGCTCCGCGCTGTGCCGTCGCACCATGCCGTACACCATCGCGAGACCGAGCCCGGTGCCGCGCTCGCCCTTGGTCGTGAAGAAAGGCTCCAGGCAGCGCCGCCGCGTCGTTTCGTCCATGCCGATGCCGGAGTCTGCGACTTCCAGTTGCACGGTCTGCGCAGAGCCGCGTGTGCGCACTGTCAGCGTGCCGCCGTCCGGCATCGCGTCGACTGCGTTGAAGATCAGATTGGTCAGCGCGTCGCGGATCTCGCTCTCTTGTCCGCTGATCGCAGGCAGCGATGGCTGCAACTCGGTGCGCATTGCAATCGCGATGCCGCGTTGCTGCGGCAAGTCGCGCCAGCGGACCCGCGTCATCTCGATCACCTGCGTGACGACGGGATTGAGGTCGATCTGCGTGAGCGTCGCCTGCCGCTCCTGCGGCCGGTAGAACTCGCGCATGCCTTTCACGGTCTCGCCGACGTCCGCGATGGCGCGCCGGATGACGCTCAAATGGCCGCGGGCGCGATCCGTGAGTCCGGGTTCGTGTTCCAGAAGCGAATCGGTGTAGAGCGCGATGGGTGCGATCGCGTTGTTGATGTCGTGAGCGACGCCGCTCGCCATCTGCCCGAGCGCCCGCAAGCGCTCCTGCTGCATCACCGTTTGCTGGCTTTGCTGGAGATCGTCGTAAGCCTGCTGCAGCGTCGCGTAGAGCTGCGCCTGGTGAGTCGCGAGCGCGACGTGATCGCTCAACTGGCGAAGGAACTCGCATTCGTTGCTGGAAAAACTGTTTGCCGCGCGCCGCGCCGCGATCAGAACGCCGAAGACAGTGCCTTGTGCGAGCAGCGGCGAGATGACCAATGCGCGCAGGTCTGCGTCGACGAGCCGCCTCGTGAAGTCGCTGTCGGTGCGGCTGATGTCCGGCTCGTAGATCAGCTGCCCGCCCACGCATGTCGCCAGCCCGTTGCTGTCGACGGCAACGCGCTCGTGCTCCGCCAGCTGCGGCTTGCTCGACAGGGTGACGGTCAGCATGCGATCCGTTTCGTCGTACAGGCAGATGCAGCCGAAGTCGATCGGCAGATCCACTTCGAGACTGCGGATCACGACCTGGAAGATGCTGCGCAGATCGTGCCGCTCGCCGATCGCGCGCGTGATCCGGTGCAACAGGTCCAGGCGATTCAATTGCAGCTGCAATTTTCCTTGCGCAGCATTGAACGCGGCGGCGACGTCGGCGACTTCGCGTGGGCCGTCGATCGCGGCACGGGCATCGCGGGCGCCGCTGGCCCTGGCTCGTGCAACTTCGGCGATCGCCGTGATCGGTCGCGCGATGCGTCGGGCCGCATACGTGGCAGCCGCGATGGTCGCTCCCACGACTACGGCGATGAACAAGAGCGCGGCGATTCCGCGCCTGCGCGTGGGCGCGATCGCACTCTCGGCATCGACGCCCGCATACGCTATCCAGTCCGTGCCGGCGACCTGACGGAAAGCCCACAGCCGGTCCTTGTCGTCGAAGGCTGCTTCACGCAACAGTCCTTCGCCGCGCGCGAGCATCGCTGCAATCGCCGGCGTGCCGCTGACGTCCTTGCCGATCCATCGCTCCGGCGCGTCCGAGTGCGCGATCACGGTGCCGGGACGGGCGACGATTCCCGCGATGACGTGCCGGCGGTCGATTCTGCCGAACGGTTGGAGCTGGTGCAGGTTGATCTGCATTCCGACGGCGCCGATGACACGTCCGTCGTCGCTACGAACCGGCTGCACTGCCGTGACGCCCCAGGTGCCGCTGATCTTTCCGATCAACGGTTGCGAAAGACGGAACATGCCGTCGCGAATGACGGCGTTTTGCAGCTCCATGTCCGCCACGCGCAGCCGCTCGCCGCTGGGCGGCGGCTTGGCGCCGCAGAGGATGTAGCCGGCAGCGTCGACCACGATGATGTTCCCGGCACGCGGATAGAGCTCGCGCAAGGTCGACAACTCGGGGTCGCAGCGCGCAGCGTCCATCGCGCGCACCAGCGGCCGCTGCGCGATGGTTTCGAGCGTGGCGCGAAAATCGCCGAGAAAGCGTTCGCTGCGCGCGGCGGTTTCGTCTGCGACGCGGCGAGTGTCATCCGCCGCATGAGCGAGGTCGCGACGCGCGGCGTCGAACAGCAGGAACGCAATGACTCCAAGGAGGGGCAGGGCAACGACGGCAGCGAGCCGCGCAAGCTCAAACAGGATGGGGCGACCGGGCGCCGGTCCGCTCGCGCCGCCCTGCGCAGATGCCTCTGCCATGGAGGCATTGTGTCACATCTGTCTGGTACGTCGGCTGACTAAAGAGTCGAAATTCTGAATTCCGAAAGCATTCGGACTTCTTCTCTTCCTTGGCGTCTTAGCGTCTTGGCGAGAGAAATTTCCAGTCTGGTCTCCGCTCCGCAAACAACGCTTGGAATCTGCTTCTCCCAGCGCACCTGTACGCTGTTGCATAGGTCGCTGCGGAGGAGATAGAAGAATCAGAATATCTCTCGCCAAGACGCTAAGACGCCAAGGAAGAATCGGAAAAATCCAAATGTTTGGATACGAACCTTCGACTTCTTGGTCTTGCTATGGCTTGCGTGCGAGGTACTCGGTGGTGAGCGCGAGCAGCGCACGGACGCCGGTGTTCATGCCGGCTTCGTCCAGATAGAACAGCGGCGAGTGATTGAACGCGGCCTTCGCCGGGTCGCGGTCCGGCGGCGTGATGCCGATCCAGAAGTAGAGCGACGGTACCTGTTGCGCGAAGAGGGCGTAGTCGTCCGCCGTTGTCTGCAGACTGATCTCGCGCACGTGGTCCTTGCCCACGAGGCGCTCGAATACGGGCAGCGCCGCGGCCGTGACAGCCGGATCGTTCACGACCGGTGGCCCCGAGACCTCCTCCGAGGACCCGGGCTTCGAGAGATCCTTGAACCGCACAGTCGCAGTCGCACCGTTCGCCTCGGCTATGTTGCTCGCCGTCGTTTGCATGCGGCGGACGATGTCATTGCGGACGTCCGTGCTGAACGTGCGCACGGTGCCGATCATCTGCACCTCGTCGGGAATGATGTTGAAGCGAATGCCGCCTTTGATTGCACCGACCGTGATGACCGCCGGGATCGCTGTGATATCGAGCTGCCGGCTGACGATTGTCTGCAGGCCATTGATGATCTGCGCGGAAGTCACGATAGGATCGACGCCGCCCCATGGCCGCGAGCCGTGGGTCTGACGACCCTTGACCACGATCGTGAAGCTGTCGGTGCCGGCCATGAACGGACCGGAGCGATAGCCGATCGTCCCGGTCGGCAGCGACGCGATGACGTGCAAGCCATACATGACGTCCGGCCTGGCGATTTTGAACGCACCCTGCTCGAGCATCAGGTCGGCGCCGCCGCGCTCGCCCTCGGGCGGACCTTCTTCGGCTGGTTGAAACACGAACAACACTTGCCCGGCGAGCCGGTCGCGCATGCCTGCCAGCACTTCAGCGACGCCAAGCAGGATCGCAACGTGCGAGTCGTGGCCGCACGCGTGCATCACGCCGACCGTTTCGCCGCGAAACTGCGCCGTCGCCTTCGACTTGAACGGCACGTCGGTCTCCTCCGTGACCGGCAGCGCGTCCATGTCCGCGCGCAGACCGACGGTGCGCCCCGGTTTTCCGCCGCGCAGGAGACCGACCACTCCGGTTACGCCGACGCCGGTTTTCGTCTCGATGCCGAGCGACCGCAAATGCCTGGCGATCTGTTCTGCGGTACGCACCTCCCGGTTGCTGAGCTCCGGGTGCGTATGAAAGTCGCGCCGCCATTCGATGGTTTTCGGCTCGATGGCCTGCGCGGCCGCATCGAGCTGGGCGCTGGTAATGCCGCCGTCGGCGGCTTGGGCCGCGGCGGAAATTGCCAGCGTCGCGAGGAACAATCCGGCCAGTCGGCTGTGCATATGAGGGACCTTCGCAAGGCCAGGAACGTTGTCGGGCGATGATGATTGCTATTTCGTCCCGATGGGGCAACCCCTTACAATCGACCGGCTTTCGGGGCTGAAGGGGAGCACTTCCGTGCAGACGGCGAATGAAGGGCAAGCGGCGCCGACTCCGCCCAGAGACGGCGCGATGCGTGAACCGGGTTACGAGCCGCCACAGGCGGTGGCCGACGATGCGCGCTACTCGATGGAAACGCGGCTGATCCGCACCCTGCTGCATGCGTTCGGCAATCCTCCCATCGCGTTCACTCTCTGGAACGGCGACCGCGTCTCGCCGCTCGGCTCGACGCCGGTCGCGACGCTGCGCATTTCGGACCGCCGCACGCTGCTGCGCCTGTGCACCGATCCGGATCTGCAATTCGGCGAGCTGTACAGCGCCGGCAGGATCGACGTGGATGGCAGCATCCTGCGCATGATCGAGGAGCTGTACCTCGGCGCCGCCGAGGCTGCGCAGCCAATCTCGTTCCGGCGCCGCCTTGCGCAGTGGCGCCATCGCCGGCCGCGCAACACGCTGACTGGCTCGCGCGAGAACATTCATCACCATTACGACATCGGTAACGAGTTCTACTCCCTGTGGCTCGGCGAGACCATGGCGTACACGTGCGCGTACTTTCCGACGCCGACGGCAACGCTCGACCAGGCGCAGATCGCGAAGATGGATCACGTGTGTCGCAAGATCCGCCTGAATCGCGGCGAGCGGGTCGTCGAAGCCGGCTGCGGCTGGGGTGCGCTGGCGCTGCACATGGCGCCTCACTACGGCGTGAAGGTGCGGGCGTTCAACATTTCGCGCGAGCAGATCGCCTACGCGCGCGAGCGCGCGCAGGAGCAGGGTCTCGCGACCGAAGTCGAGTTCGTCGAGGACGACTACCGCAACATCTCGGGACATTACGATAAATTCATGTCCGTCGGCATGCTCGAGCACGTCGGCGTCGAGAACTATCCGGAGCTCGGGCGCGTCATCAAAGGCTGCCTGAAGGACAGCGGCATGGGCCTGATCCACTCCATCGGCCGCAACGTCGGGAAGCCGATGCACCGCTGGATCGACCGGCGCATCTTCCCCGGCGCGCAGCCGCCGTCGCTCAAGGAAATGATGGACATTTTCGAAGGCTGCAGTCTCTCGGTGCTCGACGTCGAGAACCTCCGCCTGCACTACGCCAAGACGCTCGAGTGGTGGCATACGCTGTACGAGCGGTCAGTGGACCGGGTCGCGAGGATGTTCGACGAGCGCTTCGTCCGCATGTGGCGGCTGTACCTGCTGGGCTCGCAGGCGGCGTTCAACGTCGGCGAGCTGCAGCTGTTCCAGGTCGTGTTCGCGCCCGGCCGCAACAACCAGATTCCGTGGACGCGGGCGGACATCTACCAGCGATGAACCGACGATGAGCGAGCGCGAGTCCTGCGATGTCCTGATCGTCGGCGGCGGGCCTGCGGGCTCGTCATGCGCGCGCCTGCTGCGCCGGGCCGGGCTCGACGTGCTGATCCTCGACAAGAGCGAGTTCCCGCGCGACAAAGTCTGCGCCGGCTGGATCACGCCGCAGGTCGTCGAAGAGCTGCAGATCGACACGCGCGACTATGAGCAGGGCCGCGTGCTGCAGCCGATCAAGAGTTTCATCGCCGGCATGGGCGAGCGCACCGGCAGGTCGGTGCACTACGACAAGATCGTCAGCTACGGCATCCGCCGCTGCGAGTTCGACAATTACCTGTTGCAACGCTCCGGAGCGCGCCTGCGCCTCGGCGAAGCTTGGGAGTCCATGGAGCGCGTCGCTGGACGTTGGCTCGTCAACGGCACGATCAGCGCGGCGCTGGTGATCGGCGCGGGCGGTCACTTCTGTCCGGTGGTGCGTTTCCTCGGTGCGAACCTCGGCAAGGGCGAGCGCGCGATTGCCGCGCAGGAAATCGAGTTCGAGATGACCGACGAACAGGCCACACGCTGCGGTGTCGAGAACGATCGCCCCGAGCTGTATTTCTGCGACGACCTGAAGGGCTACGGCTGGTGCTTCCGCAAAGGCAATTTCCTCAACGTCGGACTCGGCCGCGAGGGCAATCACCGGCTCGCCGAGCACGTGCATGCGTTCAGCGGCTGGCTGCAATCGCAGGGCAAGGTGCCTGCGGATGCGCCGTCGCGCTTCAAGGGGCACGCGTATCTGTTGTACTCGCATGCCAAGCGTCCCGTCGTCGGCGACGCTGTGCTGATCATCGGCGACGCTGCCGGCCTCGCGTATCCCGAAAGCGGTGAAGGCATCCGCCCGGCGATCGAGTCGGGGTTGATGGCAGCGCAGATAATCACCGCGGCGCGCGGCGACTATAGCAAGCAGCGTTTGAGCGAGTATGAAACGCAGCTCGAAGCGCGCTTCGGCGAGCGCAACGGTGATTCACTCGCGAGCTCGTTGCCGGAATCGTGGAAGCTCGCACTCGCGCGCTCGCTCATGCAGACGCAGTGGTTCACGCGAAATGTCGTGCTGAACCGCTGGTTCCTGCACGCCGACACCGCCGCTCTTCGCGCCTGATCTTCCGTGGCTCTTGCACTCTCAATGGTCCTGCTGCGGGACGAGGCCGTTGTACCTGCCGCCCGCATCGAGCAGGAACTGCGGACGCGCTATCCCGATCTCAACGCCTCGAGTCCGGCGGACGAGAACGGCACCGCTTCGCTGAAGCTGCGCGATGGCGATCTGATCGTGGCGCTCATGCCCGCTCCGATTCCCTGGTCGGACCTCGAAGGGCCCTGCGCCACCAGCCTGCTGTGGAAGAACGCGGCCGAAGAGGTAAAACCTCATTGCGCGCATCTCATCGTAAGTGTTCTGACCGAGCTGAATGAAGTCGAGCGATCGATTCTGCTGACGCAGGCGACGCTTGCGGTGCTGGCTGCCAGCAACGCTGCGCTGGGCGTCTACTGGGGCAGCGCGGCGCTGCTGGTGCCGAAAGATTTCTTTCTCGAGTATGCCGGGAAGATCCTGCCGCTCGGCCCGCCGCTCGACGTCTGGGTCGATTTTCGCGTCGGCTGGCAGACGAATACGACCAGCGGCGGCTTCACACAAGGCCTGGAAGCGCTCGGCCACATGGAGCTGGAGGCGCGCGACTGGCCCGAGAAGCCGAGCGAATTGCGCGATCGCTTTCGGGAGCTGTCCCGCTACCTGGTGCAGAACGGCCGCGTGATCAGGGACCGCGACACGATCGGTCAGGACGCGACAGAGAAGATCCGCGCCGTCTATGCGCCGTCGACGTTCGGACAGAACACGCGCGTCATGCAGCTGCGCTACGAGTCACCGCCCGCCAAGCCGTGGTGGAAGATCTGGTAAGGGGCAACAGATGCTGACTCGTTCGGTTCCCTGATCTGCGTTGATGCGTCAGGAAGCAACTGAAGCGAGACGGACGCGCTACTCGGTGCGCTCGATGCCGATGACCTTGCCGTCGACGATCGTCACCAGCATCGGCAGCTGGCGATTGCTCTGCTGGTAGCGCCAGCGCTCGGTGACTTTCACGCCGACTTTGTTGGTATTGCCGAGCGAGTTGCGGGCGTAGACGTCTTCGTGCGAGACATCCTTCTGCTGCGGCTCGCCGCATTTTTCCAGGATCTCGGCGGGGCTAGCGGTCTCGCTCACGACCCATTTGCCGCAACGCATGGACTCGGCGTGGGCTGCAAGCGGCACGCTCGCAAGTGCAAACATGAGGACTGCAGTGACACGCATCTAATGTTCTCTGACGTCGAGACCGGTGGAGTAGGATACGCGCACTGGTATGAACGACGCCATCGAACGGATTTACCGCGTGTTCTCGGCATACCCGCATCCGCGGGCGCTGGACGGATGCCCGTGCTGCACTTCGCGCCAGGTGGCGCAGCCGCTCGTGACCAAGCCACTGCGCGCGCTCGATAGTCAGGATCTCGAGCAGTACGCCTTCAAGGCGCTCACGACGTGGGGTACGGTCGAGGACTACAAGTATTTCCTGCCGCGCATCATCGAGCTCACGGTGAGCGGCGATCTGTTGTGGGACATCGAGATGACGCTGGGCAAGCTGGCCTACGGCGATTTTGCGTCGTGGCCGCTGCATGAGCGGCAGGCCATCGAAGATTTCCTGCTCGATGCATGGACGGATGCCGTCCGCAGCAACGCAGTCGAGGAGGCCGACGAGTTGCTCTGCGGCGCCGCTCGTGTGATGGACACCGCGCCGCTGCTCGAGCTCGCAGATCGTATAGATCCCGAGTTCAGGGACACGTATCGGATGACGTGTTCGCGACACGACAAGCGCAGGCTCAGGAATTCCTACTGGGATCGCGACAGCGAGCGCTACAAAGCCGTACTCGACTGGGTTTACGACTAGCCGTTCGCGACCTTCCCCACCTGCTGAACGGAGCTGGTTCGCTTCGTACGCCGATAGCCCAGGTGCGCGATGTCCGGCGGGAAGAACATCGCCCAGTTCCATTCCAGGAACAGCCGGGTCTTGCGTGCCAGCGTCGGAATCTTCAACAGGTAGACGCCGCGCCACAGCAGCCAGGCGACGAAGCCCGAGATGCGCAGGCCGAACATTTCCGCGACCGCCTTGTTGTGACCTATCGTGGCCAGCTGACCGACGGGCTTGAACGAGAACGGACGCGTCGGCTGGCCGCGCAGTTTCGCAGCGATGTTGCGAGCGAGCTGGCGCGCTTGCCGATCCGCGAACTGCGCCGTCGGCGGGCACACCTTGCCATCGAGCTGATTCGGGACCGCGGCGCAATCGCCGAGCGCCCACACTCCATCGAATCCCGGCACCGACATGTCCGCATTGACGCGCACGCGGCCGCGTTCCTTCGGCAGCTGCGACTCGGTGACCAGCGGGCTCGGACTGGTGCCGATGGTGCAGACGATCGTGCCCGCCGGAATGATCTCGCCGCTGGCGAGGGTGACCGAGCGGTCGTCGATGCGGGCAGCGCGCGCTTCCAGCCGCACGTCCAGGCCCTGCATGCGCATCTTGCGATGTGCGAACTCGCCGAGCGACGCCGACAACTCGGGCAGCAGGCGATTCTGACTGTGCAGCAGGATGACGCGAATGTCGTCGCGCTGGATGCGCGGATAGTATCTGAGGCTCGCTTCCAGGAAGTCGATCAGCTCACCGGCCGTCTCGACGCCGCTGAAGCCGCCGCCGATGATCACGAATGTCGTCAGCCAGCGGCGCGCGCGCACGTCGGGTTGCAGCTCCGCCTGCTCGAGGCGCGAGATGACGCGGTTGCGCAGGAACAGCGAGTCGCCCAGCGTCTTGAGCGGCAGCGCGTGCTGCGCCATGCCCTTCACCAGATCCAGGTTGGCGTTCACGCCGCACGCGAGCACCAACTGGTCGAACTCGATGATGCCCGTGCCTTCGCCGAGATAGTGAATCGTCTTCGACTCGTAATCGATCTCGGTCACCTGCGCCATGCAGACGCTCGAGCGGCGAACCATCTGCCGATGCGGCGCGATGACGTGGCCGGGCAGGATCGACGCGCCGATCACCTCCGGCAGCAGCGGATTGAAGGTGATGAAGTTCTCCTGACTCACGAGGGTCAGGTGCCAGTCGGGCGGCAGCTGTCCTTCCAGCCGCTGCGCGAGGGTGATGCCGGCGAAGCCGCCGCCGATGACGACGAGGCGCTTGCGTTCGTTACTCATGTTGTCCACTCCGTGCCGACAGCATCACTGCGTGACCATCGACGTCGCGTATCAGAAGTCCGGTGAGGTCGCCGAGCACGACTGGCCCCGGCGAGACATATCGGTAGTGACCGCGACGAATCGCCTGGTCGCCGGCGTCGATCGCGGCGGTCACGTTGACCTGCCAGTGCCAGTCGTCGTTCGACTGCGTGTCCACCGGCATCGGCCGGCCCGTGCGCGGCGCGAGGTATTCGAGCAGCTCCACGCCCGGGCCCCGGGCAGCGCGCAACGCAGTGATGCGCAGGCGCGCACCGAAGACATTGTTCAGGTGCTCCTGCTCCACGCCGTAGTTCTCGCTCGTTCCCGCGATCGTCATGCCGAGCGCATCGCGATAGAAGGACAGGCTTACGTCGCTGTCGGCAACGACGATTGCGGTGTGATCGATGCCGAGGAACAGGTCGCCCTTGCGCTGCCACCTCGGATCGCCTTTGCCGGCCGGAAAATGCAGGACCTCGAGATGATTGCCGTCCGGGTCGCGGAAATAGAAGGCCTCGATGCCGCCCGCATTCGGATTCCACTGCGGCAGCAGCTGGGGCCCGCTCGATGCGTGCTGCACCTTGTGCTCGCGCAGGCGCCGATAGGCTGCGTCCATGTCGGACACGATGATCGCAACGTGCTGAAACCAGCCGTCGTTGCTCTTCGAGTCCGCGGGAACCGGCCGGCCGCGCGGCGCCAGAAATTCCATCAGCTCGATGCGCTCGTCGCCGAGTCGCACAGTGGCGATGCGCAGCCGCAGGCCGAAGACTCCGTAGAGCCGCTCGTACTTCTCGCCGGTCACTTCCGATTCGGCAACGCGCTCGAAGCCGAGCACACTCGTGTAGAAATCGACGGCGCGATCGAGGTCGTTGACCGTGATGCCGATGGAGTCGACGGACGTTACGATCGGGGTCGCGGCATGTGCAGGCGCGAACGCGACCAGCGCGAATAGCGTCAGTAGCAGCCGATGCAGAGTATTCATGCGAGCGTTACCTCCGCCGGCGCGGCAGCCTCGATGAGCTTCGGGGCAAGTCTGTCCGCCAGCCGCAGCGCCCACGCATAGATAGTCAATGAAGGATTCACCCGACTCGATCGCGGCAGCACGCTGCCGTCGGCGACGTAGAGCGCGTCGAGACCGTGCACGCGGCCCGTCGGGTCGACGGCAGACCGACAGGGGTCGCTGCCCGTTACCAGCGTTCCGCAGGCGTGAGCAGTGCCCGCCAGGCCAATACGCTGCGAGAACGCGAGCGTGCCGGCTCGCACCAGCGCCATCCGGAACTGTGCGATGAGCTTCAGATGCTCGGCGAGCGCCGGCGCATTGCGCTGCGCATCGTAGTCGAGCGTCGGGACGTCATCTCGGCGCCGGCCGCCATCGATCACGCGGTTCGCGGTATGCGAGCCGTCCTCGGTCTGCAGGAAGAAGCCGTATGCGCGCTCGCCCATTTCGCGCGCAAGCGGCCGCGGCACGATGCCGGGAATCAGCGTGCCAATCAGCTCGCCATCGAAGCCGAGGGGCTGGATACTGCTGTGAGGCAGCGTGTCGTTCAGCAGCAGCGTCGTCTTGCGAATCAGATCGGACTTCCGCGAGCTCGTGAGCGCGACGACCGCGGTCAGTAGATGGAGTTTCAGGTAACGCCCCGCGACATCCGCGATCGGCAATCGAGCGCCGTTGTCGATGCTTCGCAGATAGCGCTGCAGGAGTCGCGGTGAGTGCAGCGCTCCCGCTGCGAGCACGACGGCGTTCGCGTGCAACGTTCGTCCGTCGCTCAGCTGCACGCCGGTGATGCGCAGCGGATTCGTCGGGGAGCCGAGCAAATCGGCGACTGCAGTGCCGCCGAGGATCTCGACGTTGTCGCGACCGCGCAGCTTCGAGAGGAACGCTGTCTCCGCATCGCTCTTGAGGTCCGCGACCGATGCAAAGCCGTCGAAGCGGGTGGCTTCGAGGCGGTTGTCGCGAATCGTCGGATGCAGGCCCATCTGCATCGGCTCGGTGCGCCATCCCGACGAGCGCGCCTGGATACGCGCCAGAATGTGTGCGAGATCGGGCTCGGTGTCGAAGGTGCGAACACCGAGCAGCTGCTCGGCCTCGTCGTAGTACGGCGCAATCTCGTCGTAGCCGAACGGCCACGCCAGGCACCGATGACCCTCGTCGGCTGCAAACTCGTGGCGGCCGAAGCGCAGCAGCGCTGCGCCGTACCATTTCGTCTTGCCGCCGAGATTGAAGTGTTCCTCGGGCGCGAAGCTGCGGCCCGCACCGTCGCGCCAGACTTCCTTGCTCTTGAACGACGACTCGTGCACGACCTTGGCGAAATCCAGCGTGCTCGCGTCGCGCGGGAGCGCCGGGCCCTTCTCGAGGATCGCGATGCGCAGCCCGGCGCTCGCCAGTCGGTACGCCGCCGCCGCGCCGCCGGCGCCGGCGCCGACGACGATCGCATCGTAAGAAGTCATGTTCGTCATGGCTCGTATCCGCAATGAATGCAGCGCTGGTCTGCCGTGTGCAGCAGCTTCGAGCACTTGACCGAAGCCGCGCCGCGAAGCTTCAGGTGCAGCGCGACCGCGGCCTGCATCGCCAGGACGGGCGCCACGAAATAGATCCACAGGCCGCTCCACATGCCGGCGGGTAAGGCGGACGCAAAGCTGCGCGCCGGATTCATGCTCATGCCGGAGTAGGGGGCTTCGAGGCTGATGAACAGCGCGACGAGCACGCCGGCCCACAGTCCCGTGAAGCGCATGTAGCGCTCGGAGTTGGAGACGCGCAGGACCATCGTCATCATCAGAAACGAAATGGCGAATTCCGCCACGAACGCGACTACTGCGCCGTGTGTGGGCGTCGTCGCGACATGGGCGACGGGAGGCTGCGCGAACGCATCGCCCAGCAGCGAGCGAACGAGCAGCACTCCGAGCGTGCCGCCGATGAACTGCGCGAGGATGTAGAACGCAGCATCCCGGCGATCGACGTGCTTCAGCCGCAGGAATGCCAGCGTGATCGCCGGATTCATGTGCGCGCCCGAGCGCTTGCCCCACGGCGAATAGATCAATGCGATGGCTGTCAGCCCCATGGCGATGCCGATGAGCGTGCGCCGCACGTTGCCGTCCGCGACCGCGCTGTGCAGCGGCGAGCCCGGATAGTCGAGCGCAGTCGCGAACACGCCGGCAGAGACCATGAACGTGCCGAGCGCCCAGCCTTCGATCAGGTATTCCGGCCAGTGCCGGAGGAGGAGGCTGTAGGCTGTAGGCCGTAGGCCGTAGCCAGACGCGGAGGAAAGGCGCTCTTCCTCTTCCGCGATGCTGATGTTCGACTGCTGCATACGACGCTCGATGAATGAATGCGGAATCTCTTCTCTGGCTACAGCCTGCGGCCTACAGCCTTCAGCCCTTCTTCAGCCGCCCGTCTCGAAGCCCGGATACAGCGTCATGCCGCCGTCGACGAACAGGCTCACGCCGTGCACGTAGTCGGCGTAGTCAGAGGCCAGCCACACCGCGGCGCGGCCGATCTCGTCCGGCTCGCCGATGCGCTTGTACGGGATCAGCTTCAGCAGCTCGTGATATGCCTCGGGCGTGCCCCAGGCCTGCATGTTGATCGGCGTGCGGATCGCACCGGGGCAGATGCTGTTGACGCGAATGCGATACGGCGCGACCTCCTGCGCGATGCTCTTCATCATCAACATCACGCCACCTTTCGAGGCCGCGTAGTTGACGTGTCCCGCCCACGGAATGACTTCGTGCACCGAGCTGATGCACAGGATCTTGCCGGCGGCGCAGGAGATTTCCTTGCGCACGCCGCGGCGCTTGAATTCCCGCACGGCCTCGCGCGAGCACAGGAACTGGCCCGTCAGATTCACGCCGATGACCTTGTTCCATTGCCTGAGTGTCAGCTCCTCGAACGGGGCGTCCTGCTGCAGGCCGGCGTTGTTCACGAGGATGTCGATGGTGCCGAACTCGTCCAGCATGCGCGCGAACATGCGCTGCACCTGCGCCTCGTCGGACACGTCCGCACCGACGGCGATCGCGCGCACGCCGAACTTCTCGGCCTCGCTGCACACCGCCCGTGCCTTGTCCTCGCCGGAGGAATAGTTCACGACGACGTCGGCGCCTGCTTCGGCGAGCGCCAATGCGATGCCGCGACCGATGCCGGAGCTTGCGCCGGTGACCAGCGCCTTCTGACCGCGCAGCAGTTGCTGCGGCGGGCACGAAGGCATGATGGGCGAGGGCATGTCGTTAGAGTGCGTGGTGGCGTTCATGGCAGTGCTCGTGATGAATGTGGGAGATCAGTCGTCGCGACGCGACTTGCGCCGATCGCCGTGTGTCGTCAGGCGCGGCTTCAGGAGCTTCGCGACCAGGCCGGTCCAGCCGGTCTGGTGCGCAGCGCCGACGCCGCGGCCGGTGTCGCCGTGGAAGTACTCGTGGAACAGCACGTAGTCGCGGAAGTGCGGATCCGCCTGTAACTGCGGGTACTGCCCGAGCACCGGGCGCACGCCGTGCTCGTCTTTCAGGAACAGCCGCTCCAGCCGCGTCGCGATCTCGTCCGCAATCTGATCGATCGTGCGCAGCTGGCCGGAGCCGGTGGGGCACTCCACTAGGAAATCGTCGCCGTAGTAGTGATGAAACTTCTGCAGCGACTCGATGATGAGAAAGTTCACCGGGAACCAGATCGGCCCGCGCCAGTTCGAGTTACCGCCGAACAGGCCGGAGTCGGATTCGCCGGGCAGATAGCGCACGGTGAGGTCGTGGCCGTTCACGCGGAACACGTACGGGTCGCGCTCGTGCACCTTGGAGATGGCACGCACGCCGTAGTCGGACAGGAACTCGTTCTCGTCGAGCATGCGCACCAACAGCTTCTTCATGCGATGGCCGCGCAGCAGCGACAGCAGGCGGCGCTTGCCGCGACCCTGCTGGTCCCAGTGAGACACGAGGTTTGCAAGATCCGGGCGGTAGCTCAGGAACCATTCGAGGCGCGCCGCGAACTCCGGCACGCGCTCCAGCAACTCGGGCTCCAGCGTCTCGACTGCAAACAACGGAATCAGGCCGACCATCGAGCGCACCTTGAGCGGTGTCGTGTGCCCGTCGGGCGTGTGCAGCACGTCGTAGAAGAACTTGTCCGTGTCGTCCCACAGTCCGATGCCGTTCTCGCCGAAGTTGCTCATCGCTTCCGCGATGTGCAGGAAGTGCTCGAAGAACTTGGTCGCGACGTCTTCGTAGACGTTGTTGTGCTGAGCGAGCTCCAGCGCGATGCGCATCAGATTGAGCGCGTACATCGCCATCCAGCTGGTGCCGTCCGCCTGGTCGATGTGGCCGCCGGTCGGCAGCGTCGCGCTGCGGTCGAACACGCCGATGTTGTCCAGGCCGAGGAAGCCGCCCTGGAACACGTTGCGGCCTTCGGCGTCCTTGCGATTCACCCACCAGGTGAAGTTCAGCATCAGCTTGTGGAACACGCGCTCCAGGAATTTCAGATCGCCGTCGTCGCCGCGCTGTTTGCGATCGATCTGGAACACGCGCCACGTCGCCCACGCATGCACCGGCGGATTCACGTCGCCAAATGCCCATTCGTAGGCGGGCATCTGCCCGTTCGGATGCATGTACCACTCGCGCGTGAGCAGCACGAGCTGCTCCTTCGCGAACTCCGGATCGATCAGCGCGATCGGCAGCGTGTGGAACGCGAGATCCCACGCGGCGTACCACGGGTATTCCCATTTGTCCGGCATCGACAGGATGTCGGCGTTGTTGAGGTGCTCCCACTCCCAGTTGCGGCCGTGCTTGCGTCCCGGCGGCGGCGGGGGCTGCGCATCGTCGCCCTTCAGCCACTCCGGCACGTCGAAGTAGAAGAACTGCTTGCTCCAGATCATTCCGGCGAAAGCCTGGCGCTGCACGAGGCGGCGATCGGCATCGCTCAGGTCGAACTGCACCTCCTCGTAGAACTCGTCCGCCTCGCGGATGCGCGCGGCGAAGACCGCATCGAAGTCCGCGAACGGCCGCGCGTGGCCGGGCTTCGAGAGGCGCGTACGGACTTCCATGGAGCCGCCGGCGGGGATGTCGAGGCGATACCACGCTGCGGCCTTGGTGCCTTCGTGCGCGGAATTCACCGCCTTCGCGTGGTGGTCCACGACGCGCTCGTGGAACGCATCCTTCACGTGCCCCGCATTCGGCGTGCCGTACAGTCGCTGGCAATTGGTCTCGTTGTCGGTGAACAGGAAGTTCGGGCTGTGCTGCGCATGCCAGCGATAGTCGCCGAGCTGATCGTGATGGATCTCGACGTGCCCGTGCGCCAGCGCCATGCGCGGCTTGCCGACGCCGTGCTTCCAGCACCAGGTATTGCGGAAGAAGAGCTGCGGCAGCACGTGCAGAGTCGCGGCCTCCGGACCGCGGTTGTGCACCGTGATGCGCATCAGGACATCGTCGACTTCCGCCTGCGCATACTCGACGAATACATCGAAGTAGCGATTCTCGGCGAACACGCCGGTGTCGATGAGCTCGTACTCGGGCTCGCTCGTGCCGCGCCGGCGGTTTTCCTCGACGAGCGCGGAGTAGGGATACGCGCGCTGCGGATACTTGTAGAGCATCTTCAGGTACGAATGCGTCGGCGTCGCATCGAGGTAGTAATAGAGCTCCTTGACGTCCTCGCCGTGATTGCCTTCGCTGTTGGTGAGGCCGAACAGACGCTCCTTCAGGATCGGGTCGTGGCCGTTCCACAGCGCCAGCGACAGGCACAGGCGCTGCTCGTGATCCGAGAAGCCGGCGAGGCCGTCTTCGCCCCAGCGATAAACGCGGCTGCGGGCGTGGTCGTGCGGGAAGTATTCCCACGCGTTGCCGTGCGGGCTGTAGTCCTCACGCACCGTGCCCCATTGACGCTCACTGAGGTACGGACCCCATTTCTTCCAGGCGAGCTCGTGCGGCGTGCACTGCGCGAGGCGCGTGCGCTCTGCCGACCGCACGCTATTTGCGCGGCGTTGCTGCACGTCTGCGCGCTTTGCTGCTGCGGGTCTGAGCTTCGCTGTCATTGATTTCGCTCCACGCTCGCAATGTTTCCGCCACGCCCCAGGCCTGCGCGAAGCACCCGCGCGGCGCAAAGGGTGCTTCTGCGTCGAAGATTTCGCTCACCTGGCCGACGCATGCGTCGCGCAGATGCGCGGCAACGCCATCGAGTAATGCCCGGGCCGCCGGCGCATCGTCGTAGATGCGGTAGTGCGCAATGGCGAGCGGGCCGAGCAGCCAGCTCCACACTGTGCCCTGGTGATAGGCCGCATCGCGTTCGTACGGCGAGCCGCCGTAGTGAGGCACGTAACCCGGATCTGTCGGCGCGAGGCTGCGCAGGCCGACCGGTGTCCACAGTTCCTGCACGCACTTGTCGAGCACAGCCTTTGCACGACCGTTCTCGAGAAGCGGATGACGCAATGAGATTGCGAAAAGCTGGTTCGGCCGCAGGCTTGCATCGTCGCCGCCCGGGGTATCGACGACGTCGTACAGATAGCCGCCGTCTGCGTACCAGAAGCGCTCGTTGAAGCTGCGCGCCACGCGCTCCGACGCTGAACCGTATTCGCGCGCCGCCTCGGCATCGCCGAGCTGTTGCGCGAAGTCGCGCATGATCGCGAGCGCGTTGAACCACAGCGCGTTGATTTCCACCGGCTTGCCGGTGCGCGCCGTCACTACCCAATCGCCAACCTTCGCGTCCATCCAGGTGAGCTGTACGCCGTCTTCGCCCGCGCGCAGGAGCCCGTCCTGATCGTCGACGCGGATGCCATGTCGCGTACCGCGCTGGTGCCAGCGCACGATGGACCGCAGCACGGGAAACAGCTCTGCGAGGAGCTTGCGATCGCCGCTGGCTCGCACGTACTCGTCGAGGGCGACGAAGTACCAGAGCGTTGCGTCGACGGTGTTGTACTCGGGCGCCTCGGCGCCGTCGGGAAAGCGATTGGGCAGCAGCCCGTCGCTGACGAACCTGGCGAACGTTCGCAGGATGCTCGCAGCGATATCAGGACGGCCGGTGGTCAGCGTGAGGCCGGGCAGCGCGATCATGGTGTCGCGGCCCCAGTCGCCGAACCAGGGATAGCCGGCGATGACCGTCAACCCAGCAGCGGCTGGTCCTTGGCGGTCGGCGGTTGGTGCGGGGGCGGAGCGTGCGACGATGAATTGATCGGCAGCGAGCACGAGCTGGCGAAAAGAGTCTGAGATCTCAGGTGCAAGGTGCAGCAGTGCGGATTGACGTGCACGTTCCGTTTCGAGCGCCTGAGCGGCCGGCGCCGGCTCCGCGTCGCTTGCGGTCAGCGTCAACGCGCCGGTTTCACCCGCCGCGAGCGTCATCGTGAAGAGGGCCGGGCGAAACAGATCTTCGAGATCGTCGAGGCCGCGCTCGGTTTCGGCGCGATGCTTGAAGTTCCAGTGCCACTGCGGCGCGAGCGCGCACGTGCCGCGGTCAGCCAGCAATCGGTAGGGTTGCGCGCCGTAGTAAGCGTCGACGCGGACGCCGTTGCCGAGTTGCGTGACGAGCATTTCACGATAACCGCGGTGCTGCGAGTGATAATCGCGATACGTGCAGAGCGGATTGAGCTGCAGCTGCACCGGCTCGCTGGCACGCATGACCGAGAACTGAACGTAGGTCGTGTTCGAGCCGTGAGCCATCCAGATGCGTTGCTCGATCAGCGCATCGCCGACCTGCCAGGTCCACACCGGAATTGTGCCGTCGAGGCGGAACGAGTCGAGCAGCACGCAGCCCCGCGGCGCGATCGTTCCATCTGCGTACTCGTTGGTCGCCAGCTCGAAACGACGGCCGCGATAGATCGCGACAGCGTCGAGTTTCGCGACCATGAGCGTGCGTTCGAGCGGCGGGCGCAGTGCGGCCACGAGCAAGCCGTGATAGCGCCGCGTGTTCACGCCCGCAACCGTACTGCACGCGAAGCCGCCCAGCCCGTTCGTTGCGAGCCATTCGCGGCGCACGGCGCCGTCGAACTCGTTCAGGACGTCGCGGCTGAGCGTGATCGTCACGGCCTGACTCCCTCGACGAGCAGCGCGATCCGGTACAGACGGTCGCGCGCAGTCAGGTAGAGCGTCTTACCATCGTCGCCGCCCCATGCGAAGTTGTGGATCGGGCGCGGGGCGACGACGGTCCCCAGGTGCTGGCCCGATGCGGAGTAGATACGCAGACCGTCCGGCGCCGCAAGATAAACATTGCCCGCCGTGTCGATCTTGATGCCGTCGAGCGCTTCCTCGCCCGGCACTTCCTGCGTGAGGTCCGCGAAAGTCTCGCTCGCGCCCAACGTGCCGTCACGCCGGACCGGGAAGCGCAGCACGACCTTGTGTTGCGGGTCCCAGTTGCCGACGTACAGAGACTTGCCGCCCGGCGCGAAGGCGATGCCGTTCGGGCCCTTCAGCTCGTCGCTGAGCAGGGTCGTGCGGCCACGGAACGTGCGGTAGATGCCGCTGAAAGACAGCTCCTTGCGCGGGTCGTCGTAGAACTTCGGCAGGCCGAACGGCGGATCGGTGAAGTAGACGGCGCCGTCGGCTGCATACACCAGGTCGTTCGGACTGTTCAGACGCTTGCCTTGGTAGCTATCCGCAAGCACGGTCTGGCTGCCGTCCGCTTCGACGCGCACGACACGGTGATTGCCGTGCTGGTTGATCGTGAGCCGGCCCTGGCCGTCCAGTGTGAGGCCGTTCGAGCCCGGCTGCCCGAACTCCGCGACGTCGCTGCCGGTGTAGCCGCTGTTCTCCAGGAACGGCCGCAGGTCGTGAGTCCGCTCGTCCCATGCATAGATGCGATTGGCGTTCGGATCGCTGAACAGCAGGCGCTGCTCGTGCCGCTGCCACACCGGGCCTTCCGTGAACTGAAAGCCCTCGGCAAGCTTGAAGATCTTGGCGTTCGCCGGAACGATGGCGTCGATCGCCGGGTCGTTGCGGATCACGCGCACGTTCACTTCCTGCGGTGGAACGGCGACCGGACCGTCGCTGCCAGGCCGGAAGGTCAGTTTCGCCAACCGCAGCCAGATGAAGTTGGCCGGCGGATCCGAGATCGGCCCGTTGATGCCGAAGATCGCCAGCTGGATCTTCTGGCCGGGCTTGACGTTGCGGCCGATCAGCAGCCGGTTCGCTGCGTTCCAGCCCGCGACGACCGAGCCGCCGCTCTGGCCGGTGAGGCGCGACAGCTCGCCGTCCACCCACACTTCCGCATAGTCGTCGAGCGAGGTTGCAAATTCGAGGTTGGCGCCGCTGACGTCGACGCCGTCGACTGCCCGCGGCACGGTGATAGCGATCCGATACCAGTTGAACGAGATGCGCCCGTGACCGCGCCGCGCCGACAACGTGGCTGGATCCAGCGTCGACCAGCTCGAGTCGTCGAAGTCGCGGCTGCCAGCATGGGGCTGATAGTCCCACGTGTCGACCGGTGCGCCGGTCGGCTGGCCGTTCGCGTCAGGAGCGCGATGTTTCGTCGGTACGAGCTGCACGTCGCTGTAGCGCCAGGCACCCTTCACGAGCTCCACGCCGCTCTGCGTCGTCAGGTCTATCGTTGCCCCCACCCAGTTTTGCCCCGCCTGCGGGGGAGCGGACGGGTGGTTGCTGTCAGCATGTGTCTTCGCGACGTGCGAAAAGCACAGCACGAAACACAGGTAGAAGAGTGCCGTGAAGCGCATTGCTTACTCCTTGCTGCCGATCGCGGCGGCGCCGGCGATCGCGATCTCTTCGTCCTGCGCCGCGCTGGCTGCGCCGCTGACGCCGATCGCTCCGACCACCTTGCCGTCGATCAGAATCGGGATACCGCCCTGGAGCGGCGTGAAGGGCGCGACTGCAGCGACGTCGAGCATCGCGTAGCGGCCCTTGTTGATGCTGTCCTCGAAGAACCGCGTCGGCTTTGCGAACAGCGCTGCCGTACGCGCCTTGCCGATCGAGACAGCGGACGCGTTGGCGAACGTGCCGTCGAGGCGTTCGAGGTAGATCACCGTCCCGGCGGGATCGACCACCGCGATCGCGCCGCCTGGCGCTTTGTTCGCGCGCGCATAGCTCAACGCCGCTGAGACGACGGATTTCGCGCCGTCGAGCGTCAGCGTCGGTTGCGTGGTGAGATCCGCAGCGAGCGCCGAGCCGGTGACGGCGAGCGCAAGAGTAATGAGTGATTTCATGACATCGCTCCTGTTACATCGCCATTTGCAGGCGCGCGTGTTGCGCGGCCAGGCTGAGATAGGCAGTCGGATCGAGACTGGAGTCGGAGCGCCCGTCGCGGCGCTCGATGCGCCGGAGTGCTTCGGCGACACGCTTCGGCGTGCCGAGATCGCTCCAGCCGCACGGAGGCACCGGCAACACGCGCAGCGCCTGCTCCGCGCCTTCCAGCACGTGCCGCGAGAAGTCGAGCTCGGGCAGCCGCCCGTACAGGTCGCTGGTCGCGAGCGGCTCCTGCGGGTTCGCACGGTCCTGCTCTACGACGCGGCGCATGTCCGCGACGATTGCCGGATAGCGCTGCTCGAAGACGCGAACGAACGCGCGTACCGACGCCGCGAGGATGAAAGCGTTCCACAGACCGCCGCGCTCGATCAGCGAGCGAGCGAGCACCGCCGGCGGCTTCTCGACGAACTGCGCGACGCGGAAACCGTTAGCGCCATCGCCGGTGCTCGGGAGGATGTAGCCGAGCTCGGGATCCGCCTCATCGGGGCCGATGCCGAGCAGGAAGACCTCATCGCGCTCGGCGCGGAGCTTCGTAGTCGCGTTGCGCAGCGAGCGCGCCAGTGTCGCTTCGTCTCGAACGTAGTGATCGGAGGGCAGCACGACGACGCGCGCCTGCGGATCGCGCGCTTCGATGTGCAGCAGCGGCAGCAGCAGACCGGCAGCAGTGCCGCGATTCTCCGGCTGCACGATGATGTTCTGCGCAGGCAGGGACCACAGCGGGCCTTCCCACCAGCGTCGATGTTGCTCGGCGACGATCGTGCAGATGCGCTGTCGGGGCGCGACTGCCTCGGCGCGATGCAGCGCTTCCTGCAGCAACGATGGCCCGTCGTGCAGCGAGCAGAACTGCTTCGGAACTGCCACGCCGTTCGTCGTGGTCAGCGCGCGCAGACGACTGCCTTCGCCGGCAGCGAGGACGAGAGCCCAGTTGCTCATCGCGGCCGCCTCACGACCTGGCTCATCTGCCAATAGGCGGCGCGGCGCGCATGTCGCGACCAGCGGGCTTGCGGGTCGGCAAGCATTCCGCTGAAGCCCGACCCGCTGTGCATCCATGTCCGCGGCGCGGCCTGTGCCTCGATCTCGGCTTCGGTCAGCGCCATCAGGCGCGGCTCGGTATCGAATGAATGACGCATGTTCGTGGCTCCCCGGGAAGTGACGACCGCAGCCCCCGCTGCGGCCGTTCGTTGTTGCTGTTCAGCTGACCTTCGGATTGCCGGCGCGCCGCAGCGCTCTGGTCTGCTTCGCCTTCGGCGTCGGATCGACCACCTTGACGACGCGTGCACCGACGATCTTTTCGCAGGTGCCGGTCGGCAGGTAGATCCACGCTTCGGGGTTGCTGTCCGTCGTCACGTGGCCGTGGCAGGCGTTCGCGCTCGTTGCGCAATCGTTCTTGCCGGCCTTGATGACGCCCGCGCACTGCTCCTGATGATGGTCGGCCAGCGCAGCGGTCGCAGCGGTCGATGCGCCCAGCGCGAGCAGCGAGGCCATCGCGGCGCGCAGCAGATTCGAATTGCTCATGTGTGTGCTCCCAGGTTCGTGTTGATGAGTCGACGGCGACATCAGTGCACGGCGTGTGCCAGCACGATCCGGCGAAGCAAGCGGGCAGATGTGCAATGCGATTCCGCAAGGGGTTGCGCGCCCGCCGCCGGCAGTCGGAGGTCCCCGCAGTACGTTGCGGGTTGATGTTTGCGGCCCGCCGCAATGACTCGCGGGCGGCCGCAATTTGTTGCTTCGTGCGTCATCGCCGCAACGGCGAGGGCCGCGCCAATGCTCGCGAGTGGCGCATCTTGCGGGTGGCACGCGTGCTGCAGGATCTCTCGCGCGCGCCCGGAATGGTAGAGGGCGCTTTCACGGAACCGTTTCAGGAGAAAGGTCACATGTCGAATCGCATCATTGCTCTCGTCGCTCTGCTCTTTGCGCTGTGCACAGCCAGCTTCAGCGCCAGCGCGGGCCCGCAGTTCACCGTCGCTTTGCAAGGCTACGATCCGCTCTCGTATCACGAGGCGTCGGCGCCGCAGAAAGGAGACTTCGCGCACGCCGTGCACTGGAACGGCGCCACCTGGCTGTTCACGAGCGACGAGCACGCAAATCGCTTCAAGGAGAACCCGGCGAAGTACGCCCCGCAGTTCGATGGCTACTGCGCATACGCGGCGTCGCGTGGCTACAAGGCGCCAGGTGAGGCGCTTACCGGCGTCGTCGTCGACGGCAAGCTCTACCTCAACTTCAACGATCAGGCGAAGAAGCTGTGGAGCGAAGACGTGCCCGGCAACATCAAGAAGGGCGAGGCCAACTGGCCGAAGCTCAACACCTACTGATGGATGCAGCCATGAGACGCGCATCGCTGATCGCGCTGAGCCTGATCGCCTCGTTCGTCGCCACGGCGCGAGCGGATGAAGCCGCGCCGCTGGTCGCGCATCGGACGGTGGGCGTCGACGGGCTCTCCATCTTCTATCGCGAAGCGGGGCCGCCGGATGCGCCGGCGGTCCTGTTGCTGCACAGCGTCCCGAGCTCCTCTTTCATGTATCGCAACCTGATGCCGCCGCTGGCGCGGCGCTATCGGGTCATTGCGCCGGACTATCCGGGTTTCGGGCACGACGTGTTCTTCACGCCGGCCGGCGCGCAGGCGTATCGGCGCGATCTGCCGAATGCGCAGCTGCAGCTGCTCGATGCAGGCCATTTCGCGCTCGAAACTCACGCGCCGCAGATCGCGGCGGCGATGCTCGAATTCCTGGCGCGCACGCCGCCGCGTTGAACCGGCGCTTGCGACTGTAGTAAAACGTCGGGCTTGATGAATTCGCCGCAGGTTCCGCCCAGCGTTCTGCAGTTCGTTGCCGAACGGATCGATTCGGTGCCTCAGCTCGAGGCGCTGTTGCTGCTGTGGGAAAGTCCGCAACGCGCGTGGACGGAAGAAGAGCTTGCCGGCCGCATCTATGTCTCGCGCCAGATTGCGGCGCAGACACTGCAGGCTCTGCAGCGGCAGAACCTCGTGGTCGCCGAGCCGGCGGAGCCGCCGTGCTATCGGTACAACCCGCAGTGGGACCCGAGCGGCCAGGTGATGCCGGAAGTTGCAGCAGCGTATCGCCGCCATCTTGTCCAGCTCGCCACGTTCATTCACTCTCGCGCCTCGACTGCGGTGCGCGAGTTCGCGCGCGCGTTCGATCTGAAGAAGGACAGGTGAAGCGATGCTCGCCATCGTCAATGCACTTGGAACGCTGACAGTCGGCTTGTGCGCCTTCCTGCTGTTGCGAGCGTACGCGCGTGTCAGGCAGCGCCTGTTGCTGTGGAGCGGGCTGTGCTTCGGCGGGCTCGCGGTTTCGAATGCAGTGCTGTTTTTCGATCTGGCAGTCGTGCCGGCGGATGTCAGCCTGTACACCTGGCGACTGGCCATTGCCGCGGTTTCGATGCTGTTGCTGCTCTACGGGCTGATATTCGAGAGCGACTGACGCATGTTCGAAGGATTCCTGCTCGGCGTGATCGTCACCGCTTCGCTGGCGGCGAGCGCCTTCTTTCTGAAGTTCTGGCGGCAGACGCACGACAAGCTGTTTCTCGGCTTCAGCGCTGCGTTCGCCATCGAGGGCATCAACCGGCTCGCGTTCCTGTTCCTCGATCATCCGAACGAGGGCAATCCGCTGATCTACACGATCCGGCTGTTCTCCTACCTGTTGATCCTCGCCGCGATCGTCAATAAGAATCGGGCATGAACTCGGCGCGTTGAATGCCGAGCTTCTTGATGCGGAAGCGTGCGGTCGAGGGTTTCAGCTCGAGGAGACGCGCCGCGCCGTGCGGTCCCTCGATCACCCCGCGCGTTTTTCGCAGCACCGCGATGAAGTGCTGCCGCTCCATTTCCTCCATGCTGTAGACCGAAGCAGTGCCGGGCGCTGCCGGTTTCATGGCAGCCTCTTTCGGCGCGGCAGCGGCGAAACAGCTTTGCGGCCCGACATCCAGCGGCCAGTCGACGCGCAGCAGCTCGCCGCTCGACAGGATCGCAGCGCGTTCGATCGTGTTTTGCAAATCGCGGATGTTACCGGGCCAGGAGTGTGCCTGCAGCGTCGCCAGCGTGGCCGCCTCGACGCCGCGCAATGGCTTGCCGAGCTTGCGGGCGCAGCGTTCCATGAAGAATTGCGCGAGAGCAGGGATGTCCTCGCTGCGCTCGCGCAGCGGCGGCACGTTGATGGGGAACACGTTCAGTCGATAGAAAAGGTCCGCGCGGAAGCGGCCGCTCGCGACGTCGGCTTGCAGATCGCGATTCGACGCTGCGATCACGCGCACGTTCACCTGGAGCGATTTCGAGCTGCCGACCGGCTCGAACTCGCCCTCCTGCAGCACGCGCAGCAGCTTCGTCTGCGTGTCGAGCGGCAGCTCGCTCACTTCGTCCAGGAACAGCGTACCGCTGTCGGCGAGCTCGAAGCGGCCGATGCGTCGCTCGGTTGCGCCGGTGAACGCGCCCTTGAGATGTCCGAACAGCTCACTCTCGACCAGGCCGGCCGAGATCGCGCTGCAATTCAGCTTGACTAGCGCGCGCTCGCGACGCGGGCTGCGCTCGTGGATGGCGCGAGCGATCAGCTCCTTGCCGGTGCCGGTTTCGCCGCGGATCAACACGGTGCTGTCGGTTGCTGCAACGAGGTCGACCTGCCGCAGGGCCTGCCGCAACGCCGGGCTGGTGCCGACGATCTCGCGATGATTCGCTTGCTCGCAGATTTCCTGCTGCAGATAGCGGTTCTCGTTCTGCAGCCGGTCCTTGAGGCGCTCGACTTCGCCCAGCGCGGCCTTCAGGTCCGCGGTGCGCGCCGTGACCTTGGCCTCGAGATCTTCGTTCGTGTTCGCCAGCTGCAGCTGCAACTGGCGCATCCCGGCGTGCGTCCGCACCCGCGCGAGAACTTCCTGGTGCTCGAACGGCTTCACGACATAGTCGGCGCCGCCTGCCTCGAAGCCTTTGACCTTGTCTTCCAGCTCGCCGAGCGCCGTCATGAAGATCACGGGAATGCCGGCCGTTGCGGGTGCGGCTTTCAGCCGCCGGCACACTTCGAAGCCATCGATCCCGGGCATCATGACGTCGAGCAGGATCACGAGCGGCATCGCATAACGCGCCTGCTCCAGCGCGCTCTCGCCCTCGCGGGCGACCAGCACGCGATACCCTTCGCGCCCGAGCATTTCCACGAGCACCTTGACGTTGCTCTGCGTGTCGTCGACGACGAGGATCGAGTTGTTGATTGCGGTGTTCATGACGCTCGCTCCGCCATCGGCCGCAGTGCTGCGCGCAGGCCGCGGGTGTCGTAGTCATCGGCCAGGCTCGCGAGTGCGTCGACCGCATCGATCGTCGCCGGGTCGCCCCGGCGCGATTCCTTCAGTCGGCTGCTCAGCTTCTGCACGTCGCCGCTCAGCGCCAGCTCGTACAGCTCGCGCGCCAATGCCTGCGGCAATGCCAGGTTCTCGAAGTCCGGTCGCGGGCGCGGCGCGGTGAATTCCGTCGCGACCTCCGTCCGGCGCCACGTGAGACCGAGCAGGCGGCCGACGACCTCGACGACGTGATCGAGACGCACCGGCTTGGTGATGAAATCGTCGCAGCCGGCGGCCACGCTCTGCACGCGCGTATTCTCGAACGCGCTGGCGGACACGGCCACGATCGGCACGCGCGCCGCGGGCGTCGGCAGCTCGCGAATCTCGCGGATCGCGGCGAAGCCGTCCTTGATCGGCATCACCAGGTCCATGAAGATCAGGTCGGGGCGCAGTTGCTGCGCGAGCTCCACCGCCCGTGCGCCGTCGTCCGCGGCGTCGACGTCGAAGCCGATCGCTTTCAGCAGGCGCGAGAGGATCTGGCGATTGTCGGCCTTGTCGTCGACGATCAGGATCCGCTTGCGCGGGCCCTCGTAGCCGGTGACCGGCGTGGCGTGGCTCAGCGACTCGCCGCGCTGCGCGCCGACCTCCTCGACCTCGATCTCGACCGTGAACGTGCTGCCCTTGCCGCGCTCGCTGCGGACCGCCAGCGTGCCGCCGAGCAACATCGTCAGCTTGCGCGAGATCGCCAGCCCGAGGCCGGTGCCCTCGATCGCGCGGTCCGCCTGCCGTAACTGGTGGAAAGGATCGAAGATCGAGTCGAGATCCGAGGTCGCGATGCCGATGCCCGTGTCTTCGACATCGAACCGCAGCTTGAGACGGCCGCCGCTGATGCGGGTAGCGCCGACGCGGAAGCACACGCTGCCGTGGTCGGTGAACTTCACGGCGTTGCCGAGCAGATTGAGGAGGATCTGTCGCAGCTTGCGGCCGTCTACGAGCACGAACGCCGGCAGGCGCGTTGCCGTCTGATACGTGAACATCAGCCCCGACTGGGTCGCCCGCACCCGGGCAACGTCGGCGACTTCGCGCAGCAGCGTGTCGAGATCGACGTGGCCAAGATCGAGCTGCAGCCGTCCCGACTCGATCTTCGCGAGATCGAGGATCTCGCTGATGAGCGTGAGCAGGTGCTCGCCGCAGCTCTCGATGCCGGCAACACTCTCGCGCTGATCGGGCGGTACGGCCGGATCGCGCCGCAGGAGCTGCGCGTAGCCGAGGATGCCGTTGAGCGGCGTGCGCAGCTCGTGACTCATGTTCGCGAGGAACTCGGTCTTCGCGCGATTGGCGGCCTCGGCAGCATTCTTCGCCAACTGCAGGGCAGCCGCCGTCTCGCGACGGGACAGCGCGCCGGAAATGATTTCGGCGAGCAGCCGCAGCAGGCGCAGATCCTCGTCGGGCCAGGCGCGCTCGATGCCGATCGAATGAAAGCCGAGGATGCCGGTCGTGCGGTTGTGACACACCATCGGCACTGCGATGCGCGAGACGACCTCGTGCGAGCCGAGCAGGCTGTCGAGCTTCTCGAAGCCCGGTGGCAGCTTCTCCGGGCGCGACGCATTGAGCATGCGCTGCGCGAGGAAGTAGTCGAGCACTTCAGGGACGTCCTCGCGGGCCATCACCGGCACGCGGTGGCTGAGGCTCGTGCCGGCGGCACGCGGCCAGACATAGCGGAGCGTCGCCTTCGACGCGTCGTCGTCGTACATGAAGATCATGCCGCGGTCGCTGCCGATGAACCGGCCGATCGCGTCGAGCGTGCGCTCGATCTCCGCATCGATGCCCTCGGCCTCGATGTTCATGAAGCGCGTCGAAGTTTCCGCGACCAGCGCCTCCAGCTCGAGGCGGCGCGACAGCGCTTCGTTCGTGCGCTGCATTTCCTGCTCGACGCTCTGGCGCTCCAGCTCGGCGGCGCAGCGCGCGGCGAAGATGCGCAGGATGCCGAAGTCTCGCTCCTGCCAGTTCTTCGGCTGCGTATCGATCACGGCGAGATGACCGATGACGCGGCCGGTCACGCTCTTCAGCGGGATTGCGAGGTACGACTGCGCACCCATCGCCTCCAGCTCCCTGCGCTCGACCGGGAACAGCTCGGCGATGTTGGAGTTGAACGCAACGATGTCGCCGCCGAGCACGTTCTCGCACGGCGAGCCGGGCAGGGGATACTCCATGCCTTCCTGCAGGTTCGTGCCGTCCCACAATGCGATGACGTGCGCGCGCGTGTTGGCCGCGTCGAAGCGCGAGACGAACGCATAGCGGCAGTCGAGCGCCTGCGCGAGACGACGCACGAACTCGCGGAAGAAGGTCACGCCGGTTTGTGCCGCCGTGCCTTCGTCGATCAACCGCAGGATTTGCAGGTCTCTGTTGTCCACGCGTCGCAAGATGTTACTCCGTAACGTCCTGGGCAGGGCCGGCTCAGACCGGCCACTGCGAGTTCGGCCGGCGCGCCAGCCACTTGTCCACCGAGAACGCTCCGGGACCGTAGAAGATGATCGTCAGCAGCATGAGCCCCCAGAGGTAATGCTGGCCAATGGCGGCCTCGAACCCCTCCTGGTACAGCACGTGCGCATACGAGATGACGGCCATGGCGTTGACCGCGAACAGGCCGATGGCGCTCAGGCGTCCCGCCAGTCCGAGGATCACGAAGATCGGGAAGAACAGCTCGCCGAACGTGCCGACGTAGGCTGCGAGTGTCGGCGGCAGCAACGGCACGCGGTACTCGTCCTTGAAGAGCGAAAGGGTCTGGTCCCAGCTCTCGAGCTTGAGCATGCCGGACTTGAGGAACACCCAGCTGACCCAGACGCGCAGGTACAGGGCGAAGAAGTTGGCGAGCAGGTCCAGGGCGCGGACCAGTGCCGCGTACGGACGGGCGAACGTATTGAGTTGCATCATTCGATCCTCGGATCAGTGTGACCGGATCTCAAAGTCGACCAGCGTCTGCAATTTCACGACGTGGCCGAGCACGAATGCAAGATTCGCGGTTGGGTCCGCCTGTGCGGCGAGCTCAAATGCCTCGGCCAGCGGTGCGCCGCGCATGAAGGCTGCGAGCAGTGCGAACTCGGCTGCACTCAGCTCGCGCAGCTCGACATGGTCCGCGCGACGGATGATGAGTACCCGCGAGGGACCGGCGTCGAGCGAAATCGGTTGCGACGTTTCGGCAGTCGGCTGATTCGCCTTCCAGATTGCGAGCAGCGGATGGCGTGACTCGGCGAGTCGCAGCGCCGGGTGGACGCGAAAGACGAGCGCGCCGTAGTCTTCGGGACTCACGCCCGACAGCGCCGGAACATCGAATGACGGATGATCCGCGGCGACCAGCACTTCCTGGTAAGCCCATTCGAGGCGCGCCACGTCCGCGAAGTACGCGTAGTCAGTGCCGCGCAGAGAGTCATCGAGAAATGCGGCGAAGCGCTCACCGACGAAGTGCAGATTGCCGGAGCGCGACGGGTGACGGCGCATGTACTCGCGTCCGGTCTGACGGAACCAGTCGCGGCCGGCGAGACGCTCGATCGCCGGAAACGTGGCCGCGAGCGCCTGCAGAAATCCCTCGCGTGCGTTGTTGGCGTAGATCGCGACACGCGACTCGGGCGCCAGCTCGCTCGCTGCTATCAGCGAGCAGATCTGCGCGGGATAGCCGTGCAGCGTGCCGTCGAGGAATGCGATCTGCAGCTCATGCAGCGATGTCACGGCTACGCTCCATGCGCATGTCGGCACGCGCGGCTTCCGCAACCAGCACTTCGAGCGCGGGAATCTCCGCGTCCCATTCGATCAGCGTCGGCACCGGGCCGAGGCGATCGATCGCGAATTCGTAGAGCTCCCACACGGCGTCGCACACCGGTGCGGAGTGAGTGTCGATCAGGATCTCGCCGTGCTCGAGCGGCTTCACCGTGTGGCCGGCGAGATGAATCTCGCTCACGCCGACGGGTGCGACGTGGGCAATGAACTTGCGTGCGTCGAAACCGTGATTGCGGCTGCTGACGTAGATGTTGTTCACGTCGAGCAGCACGCCGCAGTTGCTTTCGAACGCCAGCGCCGCGAGGAACTCCCATTCGGGCATCTCGCTGCACTCGAACTGCAGGTAGCTGGAGACGTTCTCGATCAGGATCTGCCGGCCGAGAAAGTCCTGGATCTCGCCGACGCGGCGGATCATGTGCCGTAACGCCTCTTCGGTGTAGGGCAGCGGCAGCAGGTCGTTCGCGAACGTGCCGTTCACCGAGCCCCAGCACAGATGCTCGGAGACCAGACCGGGCTCGGACAAATGCACCAGTCGCTTCAGGCGCCACAGATGCTCGCGATCGAGAGCATCGGTCGAGCCGAGCGAGAGGCCGACGCCGTGGAGGCTCAAAGGGTAGGTCTCGCGAAGCTGCAACAGGTAATCGATCTGCGCGCCGCCATCGGCGAAATAGTTTTCGCTGTGCGCTTCGAGCCAGCCGATGTCGGGCCGCTGGCGCAGCAGGTCGTCGTGATGCCGCGCTCGCAGGCCGATCCCGGATCGCGCCGGGATCGGCCTTTGAGCGGGAACCGCTCTCGGCAGAGAGGGGGACATGCGGGGGATCTGCCGGAGTCGGTTACGCCTTGGTCGTGCCGCCGACGATCTTCTCGCAGGTGCCGGCCGGGACCTTGAGCCATTCCTTCTTGTCGGCGTTGGTCTTCGACTGACCCGCGCAGGCGTGGCCGTTCGCGGCGCAGTCGTTCTTGCCGGCCTTGGCGACGCCGTAACACTTCTCGGTGGCCTGGTCGTCCGCGGCGTGCGATGCGCTGATCGCGCCGAACGCGAGCAGGCTGGCCACCGCCGTGGAAATCAGGGCTGTCTTCGTCTTCATGATTCACTCCATATATATGAGGTGGAAAGGGGGCAGTGGCTTCAGTGCAGGCACCGTGCCACCGCGCCCTTCCACGCTTTTTCAAGGGTTTGGAGTGAGCCGCCGCAGCCGATTGCGGCGGCGGCCGCAGAACGTTGCGGGCTACTGCAGCGACCGGGGCTCCAGCAGCTGCACGCTGAACTTCTTCTCTGCATCCATCCACACGCGGCTGACGGACAAACCGGCCGTGGCCGCGAGATCCGCGAAGCTCTCGAGCGTGTACTTGTGGCAGAACTCGGTCGTCAGATGCTCGCCTTTCCCGATGTGCACCGTTTCGTCGCCGACGTGGACATCCTGCTCGCGCTTGCTGACAAGGTGCATCTCGATGCGGCTCTGATCCTCGACCCACAAGGCCTTGTGCTCGAAGGCCTCGAGATCGAAGTCGGTGCCCAGCTCGCGGTTGAGGTGCCGCAGCGCGTTGACATTGAACTCCGCCGTCACGCCGGCGCGATCGTTGTACGCGCGCTCGAGGATGCGCGGGTCCTTCTTGAGGTCGATGCCGATCAGCACCGCGCCGTTCCCGCCGATGATCTGACGCATGCGATGGAGCAGATCCTGCGCCTGCTCCGGCGCGAAGTTGCCCAGCGTCGAGCCCGGGAAGTAGACCGCGCGCCGCCGCGCGGCGTAGACGGACGCCGGCAGATCGAACGGCTGCGTGAAGTCGGCGCAGATCGGAATCACGCGCAGCGCCGAGTAGTCACGCTGAATCGCGCTTGCTGCAGTGAGCAGATGATCGCGCGCGATGTCGACCGGCACGTACGCAGCCGGCTTTTCGAGCTGGTTCAGCAGCAGGCGCGTCTTGGTGCTCGTGCCGCTGCCGAGCTCGATGATCGCCGCGTCCGGGCCGATGTGATGCGCCATGTCCGCAGCGTGCGCATGCATGATCTGCAGCTCGGTGCGCGTGAGGTAGTACTCCGGCAGCTCGCAGATGTTGTCGAACAGGAACGAGCCGAGCTCGTCGTAGAACCATACCGGCGACAGCTGGCGCGGATGCTTGCGCATGCCTTCCAGCACACCGTTGGTGAGTGCGTCCGTTCGCGAAGGTGCAGCGATCGTGCTCGGATGTTTTGCCATCGGATCTACCTCGAACTCACAGATTGCGAGCCAGCCGTACGCCGATGAATTGCCAGCGGGCGTCGGCGTAGAAGAAATTGCGGTAGCTGGCGCGAATGTGATCGGCCGGCGTGACGCACGAGCCGCCGCGCAGCACCAGCTGGTTGCACATGAACTTGCCGTTGTATTCGCCGAGCGCGCCCGGCGGCGGCTGGTAACCGGGATAGGCGGTGTACGGCGACGAGGTCCATTCCCAGACGTCGCCGAACATCTGCTTCATGCCGGGCTGTACGCCCGCGACCGTCGGATGCAGTGCGCCGGTGTTGAGAAGATTGCCGATGACGGGCTGTGATTCGGCCGCGATCTCCCATTCGGCTTCGCTTGGCAGGCGTGCGCCGGCCCAGCGTGCAAACGCGTCCGCTTCGAAGAAGCTGATGTGACTGACGGGGGCACCGATGTTCAGCGGCTGGAGCCCGTGCAACGTGAACTCGTGATCGAGCGACTCGGCCCAGTAGATCGGGTGCGTCCAGCCTTCGCGCTGGACCGTGCTCCAGCCGTCCGAGAGCCAGAATTCCGGGCGGCGATAACCGCCATCGCGGACGAATTCGAGGTATTCGCCGTTCGTGGCGAGCCGATCGGCGAGCGCGTACGGCTCGAGGAGTGTGCGATGACGCGGCAGCTCGTTGTCGAAACAGAAGTGCTTGCCGCTCGCGCCGATCTCACGGATGCCGCCATCGAACGAGATGTAGTGCATCGGCGCCGCGGATTCGATGGTGTCTTCCGAGCCCGCCTTGTACGCGGGCAGCAGCGGGTTGCGCGAGAACAGGTGCATGATGTCCGTGAACATCAGCTCCTGGTGTTGCTGCTCGTGATTCAGACCGAGCGTCGTGATCGCGAGCATCTTTTCGTCTTCGCAGCGCGCACGCAGAAGCTTCTGCATGTGCTCGTCGACGTGCTCGCGATAACGCACCACTTCCTTGACTGTGGGACGCGTCAGCAGACCGCGCTGCGGCCGCTCGTGCATGCGGCCCACGGTCTGGTAATAGGAGTTGAAGAGGTATTCGAAATCCGGATGAAACGCGCGATAACCGCTGAGCAGCGGCTTCAGCAGGAACTGCTCGAAGAACCAGCTGGTGTGCGCGAGGTGCCACTTCGCGGGGCTCGCGTCCGGCATGCTCTGCACCACGTAGTCTTCCGTCTCCAGCGGCTCGCAGATCCCGAGCGAGACGCGACGGACGTGCGAATAACGGGCGGCGAGAGTTTCTGCTGGACGGGATTCCGGGAGGACTAGAACGGGCTGCGGGGCCGCCATCGGGACTCCTTTGTTCGTGCACTGCGGAGGACGAGGCACCGCCATTTTCCAACGCCTAAAAGCACGAAAAAGTTGCCAAAAGGTATCGGTTCGGTGGCTGAGCGTGCCGGCCGTGGCCCGACCGGCTGTGGTCAACTCTACGAGGCGAAGCGCTCCGGCGGATGCCCCGAAGGGGAGAGCGCAGTCAACCACCAATATGTGACGGCCCGTGGCAGGTTTACGTCCCCGCCGGATGACCGGGTGGGCTTTTCTCGACGGGTCAAGTTGACGATTGGTGGGCCCGCCGATTTAATACGCCTCCCTTGGGGATTCAGTCAGTTCCGACTCATCCCGCCCCGCCTGGCCAGGTAGCTCAGTTGGTAGAGCAGCGGACTGAAAATCCGCGTGTCGTTGGTTCGATTCCGACCCTGGCCACCACTTTTCTCCCTAGATTCCCAGTACTTGCAATTCGGACGACAGCCCGTCGCACCGATCATTACTTCGGCCAGAGCGAGCCACGCTCGACCACCACGTCGGTGCAGATTCCGCCCCGGGCGATGACCTTGAAATACGCGTTCTCGAGAGCGGCCGCGAAGCTCGCGAGGTACTGCGCGTCATAGGTGTCCGGGAACATGCAGATGAAGTGCTTGGCGTTCAGCGAGCGGGTGAAACCAGTGCGCCTGCATCATCCCCCAAAAGTTCACCGCCTGCTCCCTTGAATGAGCGATTCCGCCGCGGCGGGCTTTGGCCGATTAATGCTGCGCCTGTGAATTGCATGAGGGGGCGCAGTGCGTGGGAACACGATCGAGAGCCTAAAGATCTGCCTCGCTGTTGCGCTACTGCTCCCCGCCGTGGTGCACGCGAGCGAGCCGGTAACGTTGTCGGGACACGTCGTCGCCGTGAACAATGGACAGGGTGTTGCACAGTCCGCAGTTACGCTGACGTTCGCAACCGTCAGCGGCGGGCCAAGCGCCATTACGGTCTTCAGTGACGAGCAGGGCGCGTTCCGTATGCCGCTGCACGTCAGTGCGATTCCTGCCGACGCGTCGCTCGAGGCGCACAAGCTCGGCTACCGCCAGGTCAGTCCCGCACGTGGCGCGGTGCAAGTGAAATCCGAGACGCGACTGTACCTGGACTCCGTCGGCGACATCGCTCAGCAGGTCCCTGCGTCTGCGTGGCTCGCGGCAGCGCCGCCGGGGGATGCGAAGAACATCACGCTGACGAGCTGCTCGAGCTGC
Organism: Steroidobacteraceae bacterium; assembly: GCA_044866955.1. GTDB lineage: Bacteria > Pseudomonadota > Gammaproteobacteria > Steroidobacterales > Steroidobacteraceae > Steroidobacter. Next base: position 787 of record JBIOUH010000185.1, on the reverse strand, counting down.
CACCAGGTGCCCAGCCCGAAGATGCGCGAGTACGCCGCGAAGATCGAAGCAGTGCGCGGCGGTCCGGACGGCGACCGCAAGGCGCTCGAGGAGTGGCGCAAGGTGGTGCGGCACGAATCGTGGCGCACGATCGTGAAGTACATGCGCTCGCACCATTACTCGGTGTTTCCGCTGGAAAGCGCGATGAATCTCGACACGGTCGACTGGCCGACCGCGCAGAACGCCGACTACAACTTCTTCAACGCGCGCCAGGGAGAAATCGTCGCGAGCTACCTGGCCGAGCACTTTCCGCGCTCGACCGCGTTCCTGCCGAGCGATGGCTACGACTACGGCGCCCCGCTCGGCGTGAGCCCGAGAACCGTGATCCGCGAGTTCGCATTTCCGGCCGACGCGCTGGTGCGCGAGCTGGTGCCAGCGCCCGGCTCGCCGTTTCTGTGGGGCGCGGACGTGCGGCGCAATTTCATCGTACGTCTGGACCCGCGCAACGGTGCGACCCAGTGGATCGCAGTCGACTTCAACGGCTCGACGGGTCCGCACACGATCGCGCCCGACGATGCTGGCAATCTGTGGGTCACGATGGTCGACAACGATCAGTTCGGTCGTTACGACCAGAAAACGCAGCGCTGGCGGCTGTGGACGCTGCGGCCGTCGAGCTTGCCCGACACCGAGTCGATGGCCGGCGCGGCGATTGTGCACGACATGTCCATCGACTCGCGTGGGCACATGGCGCGCGACGCATCGGGAAACATCTGGCTGACGATGGTCGGCACCAACCAGATGGGCACAC
>JBIOUH010000184.1:0-29625 GCA_044866955.1 Steroidobacteraceae bacterium | reverse complement strand
CTGAGAGGCGACTACGTCTTCTCGGCGTCGGGACATTCCTTGATTGCAGGCGTCTGGCAACCGAAGGCAATCGTCGAGTACATCCACTTCAACGGCGATGGGACGTTGTCCGTGACAGCGGCAACAGTTGCGAACGCCGGCAACAGCGGTGTGGTGACCCAGTCGCCGCCCGGCGGCACGGGCACGTATGCAGTGGATGCCAATTGCAAGGGCACACTGCAATTCACGCCGGGACCGAGCTTCGACATCTTCGTTGCGCCTCGGGGCAAGGGACTGTGGATGATCCAGACGAATCCGGGGAATGCGTTTCAAGGGCTGGTGAAGAAGGTCGGATAGGCTTCGGGCGATTCGAGTGTTTCGCAGAATTCTCTGAGTTGAGAACTCTCCTGCACAGGAACAAGCTCGCTGTACATGACGCAGCGAGCTTTCCTTCATCTGCAGCCGTCGGATCGGTACGGAGCCTGGGCAGTCATTCGCAATGTGCTGCCATTGTTCGCGCTGCTGATGCTCACACCAATGCTAGCTGCGCGCTCGATTGCGGCCGCGTGGTCTGTGGCGCCGCTCGTCGGCCTGTTTCTGTACAGGGTCACGATCGTGATGCACGACTGCATCCACGGCACTTTGTTTCGCAGCTCACGCGTCAATGATGGGATCAGCCGGCTGCTGGGAGCTGTGACCGGCATCGATGTGAGGCGCTTCAGAGCTCAGCATTGGAGGCACCATCGCACCTACGGTCGCGCAGAAGATCCGCAGGGGTTTCACTATCTGGGCGTCGAGCGCTTGAGCCGGCGGCAATTCGCGTGGCATGTCGTGAAGCCGCTGTTCGGCGCGAACCTGCGCTACGTGCTGCGCGAAAGCATGCTTCATCCCGGAAACCTCCGGCCCGCTCTGCGCCGGGGCGATGCAGTGATGTTCGTGTCAGTGCAGCTCGCAATGATGTTCGTCGTCACCGGCGGCGGGAGCCAGCTGTCTCTCGCCCTCCTCCCGTTCGTATCGGCGGCGACGTTCGGGCTGTTTTTCAGTCAGGTTCGGGGGCTCGCCGAACATGGGCCATCCGGTGATGCGGATCAAGCTGGGTTCGTTCGTTCTCATGCAGCGCGAGTGCTGGAGCGGATCTTCCTTTACGACCTCCACTTCAACTATCACTCGGCCCATCACCGCTGGCCGCAGGTTCCAAGCTGTCACCTGCCCCTGGTGCATGAACGCTACCTTGCCGCGGACTTACCTCTCGAGCCGAGCATGCTGGCAACAGTGATTGCGATGCGCGCGTCATGAGCAAGGTCCGCGTTTACTACAACAGCGCCTGTCCGGTCTGCGACGCTGGCATCGCAGCAGAGAGGCGTCGGATGGAGGCGTGCAACGTTGATGCGGAGTGGATCGACATTCATCGCGATCCGGCACGGCTGGAAGAGATCGGCGCGAGTCAGGAGTTCGTTCGCGAGCGTCTGCACGTCGTCGACGATTCGGGCGCAGTGCGAGTAGGCGCGGAGGCGATTGGAGCACTCTTGAGCCAGACGTCGCGGCTGCGCGTGCTGGCAGCGTTGCTACGGATGCCAGTGATCAGAGTGCTCGCAGGCTGGGCTTACAACGTGTTCGCGGCCGGATTGTATAGATGGAACAGATGGCGCGGGCGGTGGTAGCCACGCCTGCATTCCGTCAGTGCTCGAAGCATTCGCTGCCGCACAACGCTCGCGCAGTGGCCAGATTCAACGTCGCGTACTTGTTGGCCGGATCGAGGAACACAGCACGCTCGAAGGCCGCGATGGCATCGGGCCCGCGCTGTGCCGCCAGGTTCGCCATGCCGAGGTTGTTCCAGCATCGCGACTTGTGAGGCGCCTTCGCGACCGCGTCGGTCCACAGCGCAATGGGATCGCGCCATAGCGAGGTGCGCCAGACGCTTGCGCCGATGAGTGCGCAGAGCAGCAGACCGGCTGCGCCGAGCAACACGCGCCGCAGCCCACGATTGGCTGAGCTGCCGAGAAGCATCGGCAGCGCCGCACCGAGAGCGATCGAGACGCCTGCCCACGCCAGGTACAGAGGCTTTTCCGTCACGAGGTCGGGCTTGGCGAGGACCGAGTTGGTCGGCAGCAGTGCTATCAATGTCCACGCAATCGCCAGCGCGAGCATCGGGCGTCGATGACGCAGTACGAATGCGGTTGCTGCTGCCATGAGGAGCAACGACAGGCCGGCGAGCGATGCGCCGATGTGCAGGCGTGGATCGAACTCGTGATCGACGGACAAGGCCCACGGACGCACCCAAAGAGACAACATCTGCGGAATAGCTCGCGCGTTGGCGAGCAGGTTCTCGCCGATCGGCCTGTCCGACAACGAGTGACCCAGCAACGTTCGATAGCCATCGGTGCCGAGCAGCCCGACGGCCACGATCCCTGCGATGACGATCGTGATCGCGATGTCGCGGACGACGCGGGAGCGAGGCTCGGTGCGCGTGAGCTCCCACGCGAGCACCAGCGCGGGAAAAACCAGTGCATGCTCCTTCGCGAGACACGCGAGACAGAACAGCAGCAGCGCGCCGAGCCGTTTGCCGTGGTCATGCAACAGCAGCCCGCCGAGCAGCAGCGGCGTCATCAACCCGGTGGATCGCCCGCTGACGTAGGCTACGACTTCCGCATTCGCGGGCTGGACTGCGAACAGCAGCGCTGCTGCCAATGCAGCCGTGTTGTCGAGCCGCCGTCGCGCGAGCGCGAACACGAGCAGCACCGTCGTCGCGTGCAGGAAAAGATTCGTCGACAGAAAGCCCGCCGGCTGCACGCCGTAGAGTTGCGCATCGATGAAGTACGACACGCGTGTCAGCGGCCGCAGCCCGTGCGGCAGCCGTTCCAGCAGAACGGCGACGTCGGTCGTGGCGGGATCGCGCACGACGTTGCGGTAATCGTCGAACTGAAATGTGCCCCAGGGGACCGCGCCCCACGCCAGGACCGTCGCTGCTACGGCGACCAGCGCGCAGGCGGGAGCGTTGGCTCTTAGTAGCCGAAGATCGATCGCATCTCCGCCTCTTCCCTGGCGGCCTCGAGGTCCGGTGTCAGGTTGACGGGCTCGGCCGGCCGCGGTGCGACGATGGAAGTGGCCTTCAGCACCTGGTCCTGGAAAATCGCGACCGCCTGGTTGGCGCCGATCATGACGTACTTGATCTCGCCCGCTCCCTCCATGTCGCGGAACGGCGCGCTCCATTGGGCTTGCGAGCCCTGCCCCGCGATCAGCTGCATCATCCTTGCCGTGTTGTCCTGCTCGGGGTTCTCGGAAAGCTTGTTCATTTCTTCGACCAGCCTCGCTTGCGCATCCTCCATCAGCTGCTCGGCCGTGTGCGCCGGTTTGCCGCGTGCCGCGAACCAGGCGATGACTTTCTCCACCGGATCGGGCGTCGTGAACCAACGGCGCGAGTCGTTGCTGGCAAACACACGGTACTGAGCGCCGGGATAGCCTCCCGCCCACTTCGTGCTGTGCACCGGATCGCGAGCATCTTCGACGCAAACGCCCGAGAGCGAGCGGTAGTCGACGCCGCCGCTGCGCTTCCACGATTCACCGAAGGCAGGGATCCTGCTCTGGTTGGCAACCACGGTTGCGCGTACAACGCGGTACGGACTCTCCAGTGCGCGGATGATCACGGCGTCATCCTCCGCAGTCCGCTTCGGATCCCAGATCAATTCGTTCAATCCGATGCACGCGAGCTGCGCGGTTTCCGAGACGGCGGCGAGACGGTACCAGCGCGGATCGACTACCGCGTCGTTGGCCGAGCGCACTGCGAGGAGCGACTCGAGAAAGATCGCTTCGACGTCCAACCGCAATGCGTGGCACTCGGGCGACTTCGCACCGCCCGAGCACTCGCGCTGATAGCGATCGATCACGGCGTCGGGATCCGCGAGCCGCGCACGCGTGGCGGCAGCGGATTTCGTGGCGGCAGTATCGCTTTCGTACCAATTGCTCACATCATCCCCGCCCGCGCTTGCGCTGCCGGCTTGCGCGTTGCTGCGCGCGGGTGCGGTTGCCGCCGCCGGCTGCTGATTATCCGCGGTCGGTTCCTTGTCTGAGCCACAGGCTGCCACGAGAACCAGCGTGCAACCTGTCACGGCGCGAAGGATGTTCATGGCGGCGTGCTGCTGAGTACGTTGAAGGCTTTCCAGCCTCGCTCTTCCATCTTCTTCGTCTGCGTCTCCGTCGGCACGGAATCGGGATCGGCTCGCTGCCGGTCGGTGGGCTCCCAGCCGCAATTGCGCGCGAGCTTCTGAATTTCCTCGCGGAGCAGATCGCGATGCTTTTTCCACGCCTGCAGCTCGCTCTCGGCGATGTTGCGGAACGAAGTCAGCCGTTGCACTGCTGTGTCCGGGTACTGCGCAAAGGTGTTCTGGCAGATCTTCTGATGCACTCTCTCGTGCTCGAGCTCGGCCTGCGCACTGCCCTTGCACGCGTGAGTCTTGCGCCACTCCTTCTCAGTGTCGCCCTCGAGCTTCTTGCCGCGGTACACGATCTCGCACGACTGCTCGAACCCCTTGGTCTCGAGGCCCGTGCCATCGCCGCCCGGGCGCAGCAACGGCGGCTTCGGCGGCTCTTGCATCCATTCCGGCACGGACTCGCACGGCAGCTGTCGCGCGGCCCAAGTCTTCGGCAGCTCCTGCTCGTAGAGGAATTCGTAGAACTGGCCGAGATTGGTCACCTCGGGCGGCACGGGTGTCCGCTGCAGTTGCGGAGTGGAAGCCGCGTACTTCTTCCAGATCTCGATGACTCTTTCTTTCTGCCAGTACTGGTCGACCAGGCTGCAGAGATCGCTGCACTTGGTGCATTCGCGATCGGTGGAGTTGCCGTCGGCCAGTTGGGCACGCGCGTCCAATGGCAGGAACAGGAGCACCAGCAGCAGGATTGCCGAGGAACGCGTTGACATTGTTGTTCCCTCACCGCGCCGTCCTGGCCGTGCGTCGGAAGGTTATTCGCGCTTCAGCACGGTACTCCGCGTTGCTCTGCCGCACAAGAAATGCCGGCGAAAGACCCGCTGACGCAGTGCGATCAAGCTAGAATGCCGGCCCGCCATCTCCCGAGATCTCCTTGTCAAACGACCTCCCTGCGACGTCCGCAACGCTGACGTTCCGTGACCTCGCATTGAACGAAGCCCTGGTGCGCGCGCTCGCCGACGTGGGATACGAATCGCCCTCGCCGATCCAGGCCGCGACCATTCCGCACATGCTCGATGGCCAGGACGTCGTCGGCCAGGCGCAAACAGGCACGGGCAAGACTGCAGCGTTCGCGTTGCCGATCCTGTCGCGCATCGATGTCCAGCAGCGCTCGCCGCAGGCGCTCGTGCTCGTGCCGACCCGCGAGCTGGCGATCCAGGTCGCCGAAGCTTTTCAGCGCTATGCGGTGCACCTGATGGGGTTTCACGTCGTGCCGATTTACGGCGGGCAGAGCTACACGCCGCAGCTTCACAGTCTGCGACGCGGCGTGCACGTCGTGGTCGGCACACCCGGCCGCGTCATGGATCACATCAAGCGCGATACGCTGAATCTCGCGACGCTGCGCTACTTCGTGCTGGACGAGGCCGACGAGATGTTGCGCATGGGGTTCATCGACGACGTCGAATGGATCCTGGAACAGGCGCCGAAGCAGCGACAGATCGCGCTGTTCTCCGCCACCATGCCGCCCGCCGTGCGCCGGATCGCGCAGAACCATCTGCGCAAGCCCGCCGAAGTCACGATCAAGAGCAAGACCACTACTGCGAGCAAGATCCGGCAGCGCTACTGGATCGTCAGCGGCATGCACAAGCTCGATGCGCTGACGCGCATCCTCGAAGCGGAGCCGTTCAACGGCATGCTGGTGTTCACGCGCACCAAGCTCGCAACCGAGGAGCTCGCCGAGCGACTGGAAGCGCGCGGCTTCGCCGTCGAGGCGTTGAATGGCGACATCGCGCAGCCGCAGCGCGAGCGTACGATCGCTCGCCTCAAGGCAGGACAGATCGACATCGTCGTCGCCACCGATGTCGCCGCGCGCGGCCTGGACGTCGAGCGCGTCAGCCACGTCGTGAACTACGACGTACCGTATGACCCCGAAGCGTACGTCCATCGCATCGGCCGCACCGGGCGCGCCGGACGCAGCGGCGAGGCAATCCTGTTCATCGCTCCTCGCGAACGCAACATGCTGCGCGTGATCGAGCGCGCGACGCGACAGACCATCGAGCCGATGGAGCTGCCAAGCATCCAGGACGTGAACGATCAGCGTGTCGCGCGCTTCAACGATCGCATCAGCGTCGCGCTGGCTGCGGGCGAAGGCGAAGCTTTCCGCGCGCTCATCGAGCGCTACGAAAGCGAGCACAACGTTCCGGCTGTAGAAATCGCCGCGGCGCTGGCGAGCCTGGCGCAGGGCAAGAAACCGCTGTTGATGGATGGCGAGAGCAGCAAGCGCGAGGTGCGCGAAGAGAAAGCGATTGTCGAAGCGCCGCGACAGCGGCGTCCGGAAGCTCACAAGCCCAGGGAGCGGAAGCAACACGTCGATGCGGATGCGAGCATGGAGACGTACCGCATCGAGGTCGGCCGGGAGCACGGGGTTCAGCCCGCCAACATCATGGGTGCGATCGCCAACGAAGCCGGGCTCGACGGCCAGTTCATCGGCCGGATCGTGATCCGCGACGATCACAGCTTCGTCGACCTGCCGGAAGGCATGCCGAAGGAGATTTTCCGGGAGCTGCAGAAGGTGCGCGTCGCCGGCCAGAAGCTGCAGATCAGTCGCGCTCTGAAGACGCAAGCGGAACGACTGCGCAACGAGTATTCGCCTCGACACAAGGGCCCGCACAAGGGACCCCCCAAGGGCAAGGCGCCGCGGCGCTGACACGCAATGCAGATCTGGGTCGATGCCGATGCGTGTCCGGCCGCGATCAAGGAGATCCTGTATCGCGCCGCGGATCGCGCACGCGTGCGGGTGACGCTGGTCGCGAATCAGTCGCTGCGCATTCCGCCGTCACCCTACATTCGTTTCACGCAGGTTCCCGCCGGTCTCGATGTCGCCGATCGACGCATCGTCGAGCTGCTCGAAGCGGGCGACCTGGTCGTGACCGCCGATATTCCACTGGCCGCTGCGGCCATCGAGAAGGGCGGGCACGCGTTGAATCCGCGTGGCGAGCTGTACACCACAGATAACATCCGCGAGCGACTCTCGATGCGGAACTTCATGGACGAGTTGCGCGGCAGCGGCGTGCAGACTGGCGGGCCGGCCGTGCTGGGTCCGCGCGACCGCCAGGCATTCGCTAACGCACTGGACTCGTTTCTCGCGAAGACAACCAACGGCGGAGACCGATTGCCTCCGCCGCGGTGATCCTCAACCCTGATCGTCAACCCAGCGGTCCCGGCGCGCGGACGACCATGATCGACGCACCCGGATCGACATAAATGCCGGCATACGGGAAGTCGTGCTGGCAGTCGAGCTTGAACGCTTTCGACGTCGTCGTGGTGATCGCCGTCTGCAGCACGATCTCCGCTACCGACGGACCCATCTCACCGGTCGGAGCGGGCGCCGCGTTGCCGACGAGCGTCGCGGCGGCATCTTTCTGCACGCCGTTGACGAGAATGCGGCAGCGAACATAGTCGGCAGCGCCGAAGTTCACCGGGTTCGCCTTGGCAGTGACGACCCACGTTCCCGCGGGGATGGTCACCTGCTTGAGGCTGACGGGCGATCCATCGCTGGAAAGGTTGATGCCGGCTGTCGTCGATCGCAGGTAGACGTCGGCGGCGCTGCTTTCGGCCGAGTAGGCCGCAGAGAAGCCGGCTGCAATCAGTAGTGCGGTGGCGAGTTTGCTATTCGTCATGATGATCTCCTGAGTTAGGTGGAACAGTCATGACGAACAGCGCAGTGGCGTGTGCTCAGAGATCACGCCACGGGGAATCAGCCCTTCAGTACAGGCGTCAGTCGCCGACGAGGTGGCACTTATCGATCCACTGGGCGAGCTCCCCTTCGCCGTCCAGCCGACCCTCGTTGACGGCGAGCAGCGCGGCGATTCCGGCGTTCAACTGCGCTATGGGCACGCTGCCTTCGGGCATCTTCGGATTCGGCGGCGGAATGCAGGCGACGGGCGGCGCGGTGCGCAGGAAGGTGCGGCCATCGCGCGTGCCGGCAACGTGTGCGCCGATTTCGGCCACCTGCTGCAACAGCACGGTCGTTTGGGCCAGGAAATCTTCCGGGGACAACCTGTCCCTGTAGCTGAACGCCGTGATCGAACCGGCACAGGCCGCTCCGGCCGTGAACGCCAGGACTGTCGTGACGACAGTCTTCTTCAGATTCGCTTTCATGATCTCTCCCGGGTGTGCAAAACGCTGCTACGCAGCGTCGTGTTTCGAATCAGGTACGGATGCTCGTCGCTCAGCTGTCGTGCGAACGCGCTCCGTGCAGCCTCGTGGGCAACTCGCGCCGCCTTGCTGTCGCCGGCCCCTAGTTCCGCCTCGCCCAACAGGTCGAGCGCCAGTCCGGTCTCGATGGGCGAAGACTCCTTGTGGGCCTGCAGATCGCGCAGCTCGCGCAGGATTGGCAATGCATCCGTGTAACGACCGGCGCGCAAGAGGAACTCGGCATGAAACCGCTTCGCGCGCAGGACCTCGAAAGAATCCGGGGAACGCCCGGCGTCGATGAGCATGCGGCTCGCCGCGTCGATTTCCTTCAACGCGGCGTCAGGCTGGCCCAGCAACGAAAGGCCTCGCGCGCGCGCCTGCCGAGCGTACGACGCCTCATCGACCGAGCTTTCCGGAGGAATGGCGGCGATGGCCTGCTCCGCGCTGCGCACCGCTGCTTCGCCATCGCCGAGCTCCACATAGACATTCGCGAGAATGCGCAGCTGGCGCGCGCGCTCGCCGGCGCTGTCGGTTTTGGCCACGAGCGGCACGAGCCGGTCGCGAGCTGCAGTGTAGTGGCCGAGATCGAGATCGATGACCGCCATCGTGCGTTCCATCGCGATGCGATCCGCCGCGCGCAGGCGCAATCCATCGGCGGCTGCAAGGGCTTTGCGCATGGCGGATTCCGCTTCGTTCAACTGGCCGCCATTGCGCGCGATGATCGCCAGACTCATGTACGCAAGCGCTGACTCTTCGTTTTTCAGTCCGAAGGCCAGCTCGGTATCGCGTGCGCTGCTGCGCATCTCGCGCAACGCCGCCGCGTCATCGCCCTCGAACGAAGCCAGCTGGCTCAGCACGCTACTGGAGTAGGCGCGCGCTTTGCGGCAATCCACCCCGTCGCCGGTACATCCGTCGCGCGCTGCGATGGCAAGCGAGCGGATGCGCGGTACATCATCGCTGGTTTGCAGCAGCGCACTGGCCAGGAACACGCGGCTCTTGTTCAGCGCCGGGTCGTCGGTCGCCGCGCGACCTTCGAGCACGCGAATGGATTCCTCGAGCACAGGCACCGCCGATTCGGCCGCCTCCAGTCGCATGTACATGCGGCCGAGCTCGCTCAGCAGTTCACCCTGCAGCTGCGGCTGCGCACCGAAGTCGCGGCGGGCTCGCGCCACGGCGCCGTCCAGCATTTGTTTGCCGGTCACCTCGCCTTGGTGGTCCTCGCTCGCCTCGGCGTCATTGACGAGGTCGAACATGAAGTCGCGCACGGCTGCCGTGCGCTCGGCGTGCGCTCGTGAATCGAGGTGCTGCAGCCACGCCACGGTGCTGGCGCTCATGACGAGAATGGCGCCGACGGCGGCCACCCCTGCCGCCAAGCGGTGACGCCTCAGAGCCAGGCGTGTGACGTACCACAAGCTCGGCCGGCGTGCAGCCACGGGTTGATGCTCGAGAAAACGGCGCAGATCGTCGGCGAAGTGTGCAACCGACGCGTAGCGCGCGTCCGGTGTTGCTCGCAGTGCCTTGCCGATCACCGTGTCGAGATCGCCGCTCAGCTCTGCTTTCAGCCGCGCCGCGGAAGTTTGACCCCGGACGGCCGCGGCCTGTTCGTCGATCGCGGCATGGCTGGCACGTGGCAACTCGCCCTGCGACAACGCACTGAGGATCTCGACGACAGTGGTCCGAGTGCGGGCCGCGCTATAAGGCAGCGTGCCGGTGAGCAACTCGTGCAGCACGACGCCGAGCGTGAACACATCGGTCAGCGTCGAGATGCTTTCGGCAAGAAGCTGCTCGGGCGCGGCGTACAGCGGCGTCATGGCTGCGCCGGCGCGCTGAGTCAGTGCGGCCGCGGAGTCTGTTTCTCCGAGCAGCTTGGCGATACCGAAGTCCAGCAGTTTCACCTGCCCTTCGGCGTCGACGAGAATGTTCGAGGGTTTGAGGTCGCGGTGGACGACGAGATGCTTGTGCGCGTGCTCGACGGCCGAGAGCACCTGCAGGAACAACTCGATGCGCGCACGGACGTCGAGCCGGCGAACCTCGCAGTAATCCAGCAGGTCTTCGCCATTCACGTATTCGAGCGCTATGAACGGCTGGCCTGCTTCGGTGACGCCGGCATCGTAGAGGCGCGCGATGTGCGGATGCGTCAGTGCAGCCAACGCGTCGCGCTCGCGTGCGAACCGTTCCACGTCCGCGCCCAGTATCGTGAACAACGGCATCTTGAGGGCAACCTGACGCTTGACCACGCCATCGGCGCGCTCGGCCAGCCAGACCACTGACATGCCGCCCCGCCCCAGCTCGCGCTTGAGACGATAACCGGCGAGCACATCGCCGGACGCCAGCGTGCGCGACGCGTCCAGCGCGCGCGCAAACCCTGCTAATACTGGAGCGGCGATCAGGCGAGTGTCGGGCGACAAAGCGCCCGACAGCATGCGTGCGAGCCGCGCGTGCAATTCCGGATTGCTCGTCGCCAGCGATTGCATGGCCGCGTCGCGCGCGGCGTCGTCCGCCGACAGCAGACGATCGAGCCAGTCCAGCGCCTCGACATCGCTCACGGCGCGACTCCGAGCGCGTCGTGCAGAAAGGCCCTGGCGCGTTGCCAGTCGCGCTTCACGGTAGGTTCGGAGACACCGAGGGCATCGGCAATCTCGTGGACCTGCATGCCCATGACCACCCGCAGCTCCGCCACCTGCATGAGTCGCGGCTCCGCCGCACCGAGCCGCGACAGCGCATCGTCCAGCGCGAGCAGTTGTTCCGGTGTGCCGGCGAGATCGGGCGCCGCGACGCCCAGAGTGAGCGGGATCAGTTCCGCGGACCGCTTTTGCGCCAGCCGCTCGCGCGCCATGTCGACCAGGAGCGAGCGCATCGCGCGGCTGGCATAGGCCATGAACTGGGCCGAGCTCGCAAACTTCAGGTTGTCGCGGTCGCGAAGATTCAGATACAGCTCGTGCGCTAGCGTCACCGTGGAGATCGGTGACTGTTCGCGGGACAGGCGTGCCCGGGCGAGCCGCAGAATGTCTGGGTAGTTCGCCTCGAATCGAGTTTCGAACCCTTCGGCCAAGCCCCCTCCCGCAGGGACAAGTCGAGGGCGGATGCTGAGTCAGGAGTCTGCGCGACGCCATTGTCCTTAAGAGCGGAATCGAGGGCCGCCACGGATCAGACTTTCGTACAGCGAGCGACGTGATCTGCCGGTTGCGGGCTTTCCGCTTGATCCTCCGAATAGCCACACATCTGGGGATCCCCATGAACACGAAGCTCTGGATCATCCTGACCGCGCTCGCCGGCGCGGCCTGCATCGCGATACCGGCCGCGGCCGGCGACCGTGAATTCAAGTCCGACACGTTTCCGCTCGAGAGGAATCTCGCGGTCGACATCGCAGCGCCGGGCGCTGTGCGCGCCGAGATCGGCATTTCCAGTCCCAACCTGCGCGAGGACCTGCGCTTCGAGCTCGGCGTCGACCAGGAGGGGCAGCTTTCCGGCGGCGTCTATATCCCGCCCGGCGAATCGGCCTCGATCCAGGTCGTCGCTTTCGACGGGCGCGGCGAGCCGATCTACAGGGGTGCGGGCAAGGCCGAGATCGGCAAGGAGCTGACAGACGAGTTCCGCGTGCCGCTCGAAGGCCAGGAGTCGCAGGGACCGCTGTACGTGCGCTTCGGCAGCCAGCTATTGACCGCGGGCATCGTGGGCGGGACTGACGAGCTCCTGCAGGTGGGAGTCACCTTGCTGGATCCCTATGGCCAGGTGAAGTTCTCGCCCGAGGATCTCGAGTGGAAGCTGCCGGATGGTTTTCCGGAGATCAAATACTCCTGCTTCAATGATTCGCTGTGCATCCTCGAATGGAAGCCGACGCGCGAGCAGGAAGCCCTCGCCATGTGCCTGAAGGTGAAACCTTACCCCTGCTTCACAGGCACGGTGCCCGACCATCGCGGTCCCTATAAATATGTCGCCGTGGGTCAGAATCACACCTGTGCGCTCACCGTCACCAACGACATCCGCTGCTGGGGCGACAATGTCTTCGGCCAGCTGGGTGCGCCCAGTCCGTCCTGCGGTCAGCGCGATTGCAGCCTGGTGCCGATCGCGGTGCAGTGCCCGCCAGGCGAGGTCTGCAAATTCCGCGCGCTCGCTGCGGGTGGCGATCACACCTGCGCTGTAGACACGAACGGCAAAGCCTGGTGCTGGGGTGCGGACGGCTCGGCTGCAGCAGGGTTGTCGCCGTTCCCGGCACCGAACCACACGCATCGGCGGACTCTCGCCTTTACCGATCTCGGCGTGCCGGCAGACTTCGTCGCGATCGATACGGACTTCGGGCATACCTGCGCAGTCTCCGCCGCACAGGACGTGTTCTGCTGGGGCGCCAACTCATCCGGCCAGCTCGGCGCGCCGCTGGGTATCCTCACGACCACCAATGCGCAACTCGTGCGCAGCGGCAATCGATACGAGTCGATTGCTACGGGGATGGAGCATTCCTGCGCGGTTCATGCAAGCGGCGGGCTGGTGGATTGCTGGGGCGACAACTCGCACTTCCAGCTGACCGGCAACGTCAATTCGGCGAAGTTCATCACGATCAATTCGAAGGTCCCGCTCGCCAGCCGCGGCGTGCAGTTCATGGCTGCGGGTGCGACCACCACCTGCGCGCAGGTTTCGAACGACGACACTGTGTGCTGGGGCAAGCCGTCGGCCGGTTCGCCGATCAGCAGCGCTTCACAAGGCTTCGTCGCGTTGACCGCTTCGTACGCCCGGAGCATGGCCACGGACCTCGATCACTGCAATGGCTTCCAGAATTGCGCCCGCATCTGCATCGCCGACCTCGGAGGTGAGCTCTCCTGCGGTCATTGGAAGGCCGGCACATCGCCATCCCAGCTGCTCAGCAAGGTCCCCGACCCGCAAGGCGTGGTCGTGATCTCCTGGACACAGGTGGACGTGGGCCCGAATCACGTTTGCGCGGTGACCACACGACAGGATGTGTGGTGCTTCGGCGATAACTCGTTCGGCCAGTTCGGGACAGGCGTGTTTTCGAACAACCGCACGGACGTGCCGGTCACGGCTGCGAACCGCTGAAGGTACGGGGCGCCGGTCGGGCGGCAAGGGATTGATCGTCCGACCGGTTTCTGCGTCCGCGAGACGAGCGGCCTGGAGGTTGTGGCGAGGGGCAGGATCGAACGACCCCACCCGCGGATGTCACCCGGAGGCAAAGGATCATAGGCTCGGGACCCCACCTCCGGCTTGCGAATGAACTTCCCACGCATATTCTTCGCAGTTCTCCTGATCGCGGGCGCAGCCGCTGCCGGCGAGGCTGCCGAACGACGCTACTCGATCGGCGTTCACGACTCTGTCGTCCCGGACGTGGACTCGCACACCTACGGCATCACCGGCAGCCTCTCGCTCGAGAAGCGAACTGAGACGGGCAGGCATCTCGTCGGTTCAGTCGATCTCTTCGTGGACCACGACCAGGACCATCTGGATCCGGACCACATCCCGATCTGGTGGAAAGTGCACCTGGGGACCGATGGAGACCTCTGGCACGCCGCTGCGATGCACGTCGGCTGGACAGCGGACGTCAACACCCGGATGAACACGGTCAGCTCCGTCGAGCGCCAGATCCTGGCGTTTCCGGCGATCACTGCCCAATACGACGGCAAGGTCCTGCAGCCGTCACTGCAGGCCGGAGCCGGATGGTTCTTTCTCGAGATCGACGACGACGTGCCGAAAACGCGCGGCTACGGCCGCGATGACTTCCGCAACAGCACGCTCGCGTACGAAGTCGGCGGCGATCTCACTGTCAGGATCGGAGCTTCGTGGTCGATCTACGGCCACGCGCAGCACTGGCGTGACAGTCACGATTGGCTGCAGACCCAATATAAGGCGGCGCTCCGCATGGACGCCAGCCACTGGATGAAGGGCGGCGAGCTGGCGCTCAGCGCCGAGGCCAACGAGTACAACCTGGACGTCTACTCGCACCCGGGCGCGCTGCCCATCCTGCCCTGGGACGACGACCTGCTGATTCGGTTGTCGTTGACCGCAACGCGGTGACCGCAGATGCAACGCTGGTCCCTCTTCTTTGGGTTGATTCTGGCGATCTCGCTCGCCGCCGGCCCGACGTTGCTCATCGCCCAGGCACCGCAGCCGCAAGACGCCGCGCCGAAGCAACCGTTCAAACCGGAGGAGCTGGAACAGATCGTTGCACCGATCGCGCTCTATCCGGACTCGCTGCTGGCGCAGATATTCATGGCGTCGACCTATCCGCTCGAGATCGTGCAGGCAGCACGCTGGTCGAAGGAGCATCCGCAGGTCAAGGGCGACGCTGTCGCAAAGGAGATGGAGAAGCAGACCTGGGACGCGAGCGTGAAATCGCTGGTCGCGTTTCCCGACGTGCTGACGATGATGAACGAGAAGCTCGATTGGACGCAGAAGCTCGGCGACGCATTTCTCGCGCAGCAGAAAGAAGTCATGGATGCGGTACAGCGCTTGCGCGCCAAGGCGAAGGACTCCGGCAACCTGAAGAGCAGCAAGGAGCAGACGGTCAAGACCGAAGCTGCACCGGCTGGCGCCGCGACGCCGCAGATCATCATTATCGAGTCGCCCAGCCCCGAGGTCGTTTACGTCCCCACGTACAACCCGACAGTCGTCTATGGTGCGTGGCCGTACCCTGCGTATCCGCCTTATTACTACTATCCGCCCGGGTATGCGGCTGGCGCGGCGTTCTTCAGCTTCAGCATGGGCGTGGTCGTCGGCGGCGCTCTCTGGGGCAATTGCAACTGGGGTGGCAACGATATCGACATCGACGTGAACCGGTACAACAACTTCAATCGCAACGAGTTCAACAGGAATGAGATCAACAACGGCAAGTGGAAGCACGATTCCCAGCACCGGCAGGGCGTCGGCTATCGCGACACGGCGACCCAGCAGAAATACGGTCGCGGCAGCAGCCAGCAGGCCCTCAGCTCGCGTGAGGAGTTTCGTGGCCGCGCCGAGCAGGGACGCGAGCAGATTTCACGCGAGGGCGTCGGCAACCAGCGCGACCTGAGCGGCAATCAGGTCGGAGCACGCGATCGCGCAGGCGACTCGCAGTACCGCGATCTTGGCGGCGGACAGACGCGCGACGCTACCGGATCGCGGGCCGATGGATCTCGAAGCCGTGACGGCGGTGCATCTGCACAGAACAGATCTTCGGATGCCTTCAACGGCGTCGGCAACGGATCGAGCACCCGCGCGCACAGTAGTCGGGGCATGTCGAGCCGAGGCGGCGCGTCGCGTGGCGGCGGCAGGCGACGCTGAGTCACGAGGGCGTAGCGCATGCGTCTACTCATACTGTTGATCATTGTCGCCGCGGCACAGACAGCGTGCAGCCGACCAGCTCAGCAGCAGGACTTCGCGTCGGCGGCGGATGCGGTGCAGGCACTGGTGACGGCCGCCCAATCCGACGATACGCAAGCGCTGCTCGAGGTCCTCGGTGCCGATGCGGAGCCGATGGTCGACTCCGGGGACGCTGTGGCGGACAGGAACGGCCGTCTGCGATTCGTGCAAGCGTATGAAGCGGAACATGCACTCGAGACGGACGCCGAGGGCATGAGCACGTTGCAGGTCGGCGCCGACAAATGGCCATTCCCCTTCCCGCTCGTGCAGCGAGACAATCGCTGGCGCTTCGACAGCTCCGCGGGCGCGGAAGAAATCATCAACCGGCGCGTCGGCAGGAATGAGCTGCACACGATCCAGTCATGCCTGGCCTTCGTCGACGCCGAGCGCGAGTACTACTCCAGCAATCCGCAGCAGGAGCCGATGCTGCAGTATGCGCAGAAGCTGCAGAGCTCGGACGGCAAGAAGGATGGCCTGTACTGGCCCGCAGCGGGCAATGAACCGCAGAGCCCGCTTGGTGAGCAGTTCGCACGCGCGCGCAGTGAGGGGTACTTCAAGGAAGCCGCTTCCGGCAGCACACCCAGCGCGCCGTTTCACGGCTACGTCTATCGACTGCTGACGGCACAGGGCCCGAACGCTCCAGGCGGGGCCTACGACTACCTCGTCGCGGGCAAGATGATCGGGGGCTTTGCACTCATCGCGTCCCCCGCCGAATACGGCAATTCCGGCGTAATGACTTTCATCGTCAGCCACGACGGCATCGTATTCTCGAAGGATCTGGGTCCGGAAACCCCCGCAGCAGCGAATGCGATCGCTGCATACGATCCCGACGGGAGCTGGAAGCGCGAAGCCGGAATCCAGCCATGAGCCGAACGAACATCACGTCCATCTTCCACGCTTCCGACTTTTCCGAGGCCAGCGCGACCGCCTTCGTGCACGCGCTCAAGATCGCGCTCGTGACCGAGGCGACGCTGATGATGCTGCACGTGGATCCGAGCTACGGCGCCGATTGGAGTGATTTTCCCGGCGTGCGGGCCACGCTCGAGCGTTGGAAACTCATTCCGAAGGGAAGTCCGAAGAGCGCCGTGGGCAGTATGGGCATCGACGTGACCAAGGTCATCGCGACGAGCAGCAGGCCGGTCAAGGCCTGTCTCGACTTTCTCTCCAAGCATCCGGCCCAGCTGATCGTACTCGCGATTCACCAGTACGAAGGCAACATGCGCTGGCTGCAGAAGCGAGTCGCGGAGCCGGTCGCGCACGCCGCTGGCCAGATGACGCTGTTCATCCCACACGGCGTGCCCGGTTTCGTCTCGCCGGACGATGGCTCCATCTCGCTGCACAACATACTCATCCCGGTTGCGAGGAAACCGCACGCGCAACCGGCTGTCGACGCAGTCGTGCGCCTGGTCCAAGCTCTGCAGCTGCCATCGGGCAATGTGACCCTGCTGCACGCCGGACCTGCAGAAGAAATCCCGGCGCTGCAGGTCGCTCCCGATCCTGGCTGGAACTGGAAATTCAAGGCGCAGGACGGTGAGCCGGTCGAAGTCATCCTGCAGGCTGCTGCCGATTCGAGCGCCGATCTCATCGTGATGACGACCGAGGGACCGCACGGATTTCTCGATGCGCTGCGCGGCAGCACCTCCACGAATGTGCTGAGAGCCTGCCGCTGCCCGGTGCTGAGCCTGCACGTCGAGCCGCGATAAAGTCCTGCGCGAGGGCACCGCATGGACCCTGCCGCACGCGTCGTTCTGATCTGGATCGCCTGTATCGCAGTTGGATTGCACGCGCGCCAGGTCGCGGCGCAGGCGCCTGCCGCGGACAGCGATCCAGTCGCGCTCGCGATTGCCGCAGAGCTCGACGCGTCGATGAGTCCCGAGGCGACGACGATCCACGGAGCGCGCCTCGCCCTTCAGGCACCTGTTCAGGAATTCTACTCGCGCCGCGCATTTCGCCCGGCGTGGAGCAATCGCGACAATGCCGCACAGCTGCGCAAGGCGCTCGCAGACAGTTACGACGACGGTCTGAATCCTGCGGACTATCACCTGCCGCTGCTCGAAGAGTTGTCCGGGCAGATCACGCAAGCGACGGCAACCGATGTGCTGCGCGCTCAATACGACGTGCTGCTGACCGAGGCGCTGCTGCGGCTTGCCTATCACCTGTCATTCGGCAAGGTCGATCCAGAGACGTTCGATGCACAATGGAACTACGGGAGAACACTCGCGCACACGGACGTAGCGCAGGAAGTTGAACAGGCGCTCGCCGCCGCCGATATCTATCAACGCATCGAGGCTTTGAAGCCCACGCAGGACCTGTACGTCGGCCTCAAGCGCGAGCTGGCGCGATTTCGCGCTGCTGCCGCATCAGACAGCTGGCCAACGATCGCCGCGGGACAGTCGCTCACGGCAGGGATGAGCGATGCGCGAGTTCCGGTGCTGCGCGCGCGCCTGATTGCGAGCGGCGACCTGGCTGCGGACGGCGCCGGCGATTCCCCGATCTATGACTCTGCGCTCGAGGCGGCGGTCCGCATGTTCCAACAACGCATGGGACTGCAAGCCGACGGAGTCGCCGGCTCAGGCACGATTGCCGAGCTCAATGTGCCGCTCGCCGATCGCATCCGGCAACTGCGCGTCAACCTCGATCGAGGGCGCGTCCTGCTGCGGGATCTGCCGGATGAATTCGTAGTGGTGAACATCGCAGGATTCACGGCACATCTGGTGCGCGCACGGCAGTTCATCTGGAGCGGGCGCGTACAGGTGGGCAAGCCCTATCGCCGCACGCCGATCTTTCGCTCGCAGCTGAGCTACGTGGTCTTCAACCCCACCTGGACGGTCCCGCCGGGTATCATCGCGAACGATATCCTGCCCGCGGCAAAGCTCGACCCGGACTCGATCACGCGCAAAGGACTGAAGGTGCTGGACGCGAATGGACGAGCGCTGGACCCTCACTCGGTCGACTGGTCGCGATTCAACAGCGGCCACATTCCTTACACGTTGCGCCAGGATCCCGGGCCCTCGAATGCGCTCGGTCGCGTGAAATTGATGTTCGCCAATCCGTACTTCGTCTACCTGCACGACACACCTTCGCAGTCCCTGTTCGAGCGCGCCGAACGCAGTTTCAGCTCGGGCTGCGTCCGCGTGGAACGCGCACTGGAGCTGACGCAGCTCGTGCTGAACGATCAGGAACGCTGGAACGACGAATCCATTGCCGCGGTGCTCGCGAGCGGCGAGTCGCGCAACGTGACGCTGAAGAAGAGCATTCCCGTGCTCTTGACCTACTGGACGGCGTGGGTCGATCCGCAGGGCCGGACCCAGTTCCGTCGTGACATCTACGGGCAGGATGACAAGTGGGCGCAAGCGCTGGAGGCAGAGTTCAGGCTGCGCGCGAAGCCGCTGTTCTCGACAGCTGCGGCCGAAGCTCGCAACTGACGATATGATGCGCGGCATGAGAAACCACATACTTGCCGCCTGCGCCTGTCTCTTCGCGCTGGCGCTGGCGCCGAACGCACGCGCCGACAACCCTGCCCTGCCCGGTGTCTATGTCAACGATCAGCAGAACGCCGCTGCGATCGGCACCGCGATCGACACGGCGATCGAGAAGATGAATTTCATCAAGAGACCGATCGCGCGCAGCCGGCTCAAGAAGACCAACGCCGCGCATCATCGCGTCACGATCGGCCTGACGGCGCAGGAGATCAGTGTGGCATTCGACGGCAACCAGCCAGTGCGCATGCCCGCCGACGGCCGCACGGCCAAGTGGACACGAGAGGACGGCGAAGTGTTCGATGTCGCTGCACGCTGGACGGACGACCGGCTCGTCCAGAGCTTCAAGGCGCCGGACGGCGAGCGTATCAACACGTTCACACTGGGGCCGGACGGCCGGGCGCTCGAGGTGCAGGTCGAGGTGAAGAGTCCGCAGTTACCCGAGCCCGTCAGATACGCACTCACGTTCGTGCGTCAGTAATCAGCACCCGCTTCCCTGGTAGGCAACACAAGCGACGCCGAACGTACCGGTCGTCGGCCTGAGCTCCTGCGACCAACCTGGAATTTTTGGATTCACGAGATACAGATGGCCGGGCGTATTGCCGGCACCATCGGCCTTTGCGCCAGAGTGTCGGATCAGGAAATCGCGACAGGCTAAAAAACAGGGTCCGCGAGTCGGCCAGCACGAGTGCAGAGCCCAGGAAATAGCCGTTGGGTGTGGCGTCCACGCGCACCGCGGTTTCGGGGTTCTGCAGGTTTGTTGCGTACAGACCGGTAGCATTGTTCATCGTGCCGCGGTAGTACGCATATTGATTGTCGGCAGTCACGGTCGGCTGCTCGGCGCCGTCAATGTCATGCTCGACGTCACTGCGATCTCGGCCACTCGTCCATTGTTCCGTCGCTGTAGATCCCGATGAGCTTCGCTGCCGGCCCCGCCCCGTCGCCGACGAAACGGATGCGGCGCGTCGGGTCTGCATCGACCTCGAACAGATCCTCGGCGATGGAGTTGAGCGAAGACTCGGGGCTTGTGGCGCCCTTGTAATACAGGCGCCCGTCACGCACTGCGACGACCTCCTGCTGATACTGACCCACGTAGCGCTCCATGATCTGCTGCGAGACGGCGACGGGGCGCGCGCGGGCGGCTACACGGTCCTCCGCCCATTGGATCTGCCGTTGTGCGTCTTCCGGGTCGGCGTTCAGTGCCTGCGCACGCCGGTACGACGCGATTGCCGCCTGCAGGTCGCCGCTCGACTCCAATGCCCGGCCGAGCGCGAGATGAGCGGCGGCGGACGCCGGTGAGTCGGCTATGGCTTGCTGGAGTACTTCGATCGCGAGCGGAGCGAGACCTCGACCGCTGAAGAAGGCGCCGAACTGCAGGAGATCGTCGGAGGACGGCCGGGTCGCCGAACTTTTTGCGATCGCTCGAAGCTGCTCTCGGGCCGCGTCGGCACCGCGCTCCACCGCCGCTCGCTCCACCGATTGCACGGCGAGCAGGTGCGGGTCGTCGTACCGGTCGAAGCCTGCCCGATTGTGCGCCGGGTTTTCAGTGCCGAGGACGCGCGAGGTCAGCGCCTCGACCAGCGACGTACCATTGGGCCCGTTCGTGAAGTAGACGAGGCCGAGCCCCTGCGCGATGTCCCCGGTCATGTACGAGGTGAACCGCCGGCCGTTGTTGCCGCTGTGATGGAAGGTGCGGCCGCCCGGGCGCTCCTCGACTCTGATGCCCAGTCCGATGTGAATGCCTGGGCTCGTCTCTCGCACAGGCGTCAGGTATTCGTTCCACATCGCAGCTGAGAGCCCGCGCCCGGTCAGCACCGCGGCGACGAACTGCGCGTAATCGGTCGCCGTCGTGAGGAGCGAAGCTGCGGCATTCGCTTCAGCCTGCGTGTACCGATTGGCTGGAGCGACCTGCCAAAGCCAGTTCCTGGCATACGCCGCGTTGC
Source organism: Steroidobacteraceae bacterium (assembly GCA_044866955.1). Taxonomy (GTDB): domain Bacteria; phylum Pseudomonadota; class Gammaproteobacteria; order Steroidobacterales; family Steroidobacteraceae; genus Steroidobacter. Next base: position 8,541 of record JBIOUH010000184.1, on the reverse strand, counting down.
CCGTGAACCGCTCCTGCCATACATAGCTCGAGCGCGTCATGCCCAACGGCTCGAATACTTCGCGCCGAGCGAGCTCATCGAGCGAACGGCCGGTGACTCGTTCGACAGTCTTCTGCAGAAAGACGAAGCCCTCGCCGGAGTACCCGTAGTCCGTTCCGGGATCGAACTGCAGCGTGAGCTGCTCACCACCCCAGTTGGGGAGCCCGGTGCCGTGCGAGAGGACGATGCGGGCGGTGATCCGCTTGTACCGCTCGTCGTGTGCGAGGCGCGGATACCCGAGCATCTCGTACAGCGGACGATCGAGATCGAACTCGCCGCGGTCGGCCAGCCGCAGAACCAGGTAGGCGAAGACCGGTTTGCTGAGCGACGCTGCCTCGAAGATGGTGCCGGGGTTGAGCGGCGTCTGCGCACTGTCGTTGAGGGTCCCGAAGGCGCCCGCCCAGACGACGCGTCCATTCTGGACGACCGCCATGGAGAGACCGGGGATGCCGCTGACGCGGAGGAGTCGTGGAATCTCGCGCGTCAGGGCCGCCGTATCGGGCAGAGCCGCCGACGGTTGCTGCTGCGTTCGGGACAAGCCGCACGCGGCCAGGGTAACGAGGGCAGCGAACACGGCGAGACGGGACACCAAGCTTCTCGATCCTTACGAAATGCCGTCGGGTCGGGCGTTGAGAGGTTGAGCTTAGCAACGGAGCGCTTGGGCTTCGACTCGATCTGCGCTCGTTCGGCGGGATTGCGCATGCGGGATCAATAGTTGCGACATGACATGAGCTGCTTCTTCGTCCATGCATCCGCGCGGCAGCAAGCGTCGTACATAACGCAGATCTGCCGGTTGCGTGGTCGTCAGCGGCCCTGCGGCAGCCTTTGTTGCCCTCGCGAAAGGAGTCCTCATCATGCGTAGTCGAATTTGGGATCGAAAGTGGAATGCATGTGCCGCTGGCGCGCTGTTGTTGCTGGCGGCAGCGACGTCACATGCGACGAATGACCTTGATTGCAGCAGCGGCGCGGACGGGCGCAGCAAGCTGCTGCGCGTCGTTGGGCTGACCGACGATGGCGCGCTCGTGTGTTTCAGCGAGCTTGCGCCGCGTCGCGTGCGGGAAATCGGCTATGTGAGCGGGCTCGCCTCACCAGACGTTCGGCTGATCGGCATCGACTTTCGCGTTCAGGACGGCGAGCTGTACGGCGTGGGCAATGGCGGCGGCGTGTATCGTCTCGACACGTCCAACGCCACTGCCACGCTGGTCAACGTGCTGACTGTGGCACTCGACGGGACGTCGTTCGGGGTGGATTTCAATCCCGCCGCCGACCGCCTGCGGATCGTGAGCGACACCGGGCAGAACCTGCGACACAACGTCAACAAGGGCGGCACCACCATCGCCGACCTCGCGCTCAACTACACGCCGGGAACGAACGCGACCGGTATCGTCGGCGCTGCGTACACGAACAACGACCTCGACGCACGGACCGCGACCACGCTGTTCGATCTCGACACGAGTCTCGACCAGATCGCGATTCAGGCCCCGCCCAACAACGGCTCACTGAGTCCCACCGGCATGACGAGCGTCGACAGTGGCAACGCCGCCGGCTTCGATATCTATAGTGAGCTCAAGAAAGCGGTAACGTTCAACAACCGCGGCTACTCTGTGCAGAGCGTCGGTAATGTATCGGCGTTCTATCGCGTGAGCCTGACGACCGGTAAGAGTCACTTCATCGGCGTGTTCCGTCGACCTGTCGTGGATATCGCCGTGCCATTGAACCAGTAGCGCCCTCGAACCTGGTGGCGGGCGGGTGCCCTGCGGATTTCGTGCACAAACCAGGACGGAGGCTTCGCGGCCTCCGTTCTGCGTTCGAAGATCCAACCCGCTACTTGCTGCAAGGTGCTGCCCGGATGACTGGGCTGAGATTACGCTGCGTGACGCTGATCGAAGTGATTTTCGCGAGATTGCCGAGGATGCCGTCCGGGCGGGCAGCTGCAAGCACGTCGTAGTCGCCATACCCGTAGGTGACCGCGACGACGCGGCATCTCGCCGCGCGCGCGGCGGCAATATCCGAAGGAGAGTCGCCGACGTACAGCAGATTCGCAGGCTCCACGCCCAACTGACGGCAGGTGGCGAGCAGCATGCTCGGACTCGGCTTCCGATCCTCCGGACGGTCGGCACACACCGTGACCTGAAAGCGCTCGCGCAACCCGGCCGCTTCGAGCAATGGCAGCGCGAATCTGCTCTCCTTGTTCGTGATGCAGCACAAGGGCAGCTCAGCGTTCTCGAGCGCCTGCAACGCTGGCTCGACGCCAGGAAAGACGCGTCCGCGAGCGAAGAGGTCCTGCTCGTAGAGATTGCGAAAGAGAACGCGGGCCCACGACCGGCGCGTCGCATAGGGCTGCGAGGCATCGCCGCTTTCCTCGAGCACCCGAGCGATGAAGCGGTCCACGCCGTCGCCGATCAGGGCGGCGACGCGGTGTTCGGGCAACGGTCGGCCGCCAAGAATCCGGAGCATCGAATTGGCGGCAGCTGCCAGGTCGGGCGCTGTATCGATGAGCGTGCCGTCGAGATCGAACGCGACAGCCTCGATGCAGTCGATGAGCCACGCCATCGCCGGCTACTCCGCTGTCGCGAGGTGCAACGAGGGCACGAGCGTCGTTGCCCGGGCCGCAGAGCGCTGGCGCGCGAGCGCTTCCTTTCTGCGCTCGATCAGACGCAGGATCATCGGCGTCAGAATCAACTGCATCGCGAGATCCATCTTGCCACCCGGGCAAACGATCGTGTTGGCGCGCGACATGAAAGACCCATGCAGCATCGACAGCAGATAGGGAAAGTCGATGCCCTGCGGCTTGCCGAAACGGATGATCAGGAAGGACTCATCCTGCGTCGGAATGAAACGCGCGATGAAGGGATCCGAGGTGTCGACGACCGGCACGCGCTGGAAATTGATGTGCGTGCGCGAGAACTGCGGGCAGATGTAGTGCACGTAGTCGTGCATGCGCCGCAGGACCGTGTCGGTCACCGCTTCGGCGGAGTAGCCGCGCGTCGACTTGTCCCGGTGCAGCTTCTGGATCCATTCGAGATTGATGACCGGCACGACACCGATGAGCAGATCGACGTGGCGTGCGACGTCGACCTCGCCGCAGGCGACGGCCCCGTGCAGCCCCTCGTAGAACAGGACATCCGTGTCGTCGGGCAGCTCTTCCCATTCGGTAAACGTTCCTGGCTCCGCGTTGTGCCGCGCCGCTTCCTGCTCGTCATGCAGGTACTTGCGGCGCTTGCCGCGTCCGGTCAGGCCGTAGTTGCTGAACAGATCTTCGAGCTCTTCGAACAGGTTGGCGTCGGGGCCGAAATGGCTGAAGCGATGCTCGCCGCGAGACAGAGCGTCCGCCATCCTCTGCTTCATCGTCGCGCGGTCGTAACGATGAAAGCTGTCGCCTTCGATGAATGCGGCTGTGACTCGCTCGCGGCGAAAGATCTGCTCGAACGTGCGCATGACCGAGGTGGTGCCGGCGCCCGATGAACCTGTCACTGCGATGATGGGATGCGTGGCTGACATGGCTGCTCCGCCGCGATTACGCGGGACTCCTCAGGACGTTGCGCGCGCCGAACAGGGGCGCTTCGTATTCGAAACCGTTGTGCTCGCCGTGGTAGCGCTCGATGCGCTCGACTTCCGCGCGCGCGCCGAACACGAAGCCGACGCGCTGCTGCAGGCTCTCGGGTTCGAGCGTCAGAATGGCCTCGCGGCCGGTGCTCGCGCGTCCCCCCGCCTGTTCGACCAGGAAGCCGATGGGGTTCGCTTCGTAAAGCAGGCGCAGCTGACCGGCCTTCGAGAGGTCCTTGCGATCGCGCGGATACATGAAGACGCCGCCGCGCATGAGAATGCGATGGGTCTCCGCCACGAGCGAGGCGATCCAGCGCATATTGAAGTCACGCCCGCGCGGACCCGCGGCGCCCGCCTGACACTCACTCACATAGCGGCGGATCGGTCCTTCCCAGTGGCGCGAGTTCGACGCGTTGATCGCGAACTCGGAGGTGCTCTCCGGGATGCGCAGATCCGGATGCGTCAGCATGAACTCGCCGATCTCGCGATCGAGCGTGAAGCCGTGCACGCCGCGGCCGATCGTCAGGACGAGCATCGTGGACGGACCATAGATCGCGTAGCCCGCGCAGACCTGGTGAACGCCGGCCTGCAGGAAGTGATCGACGATCGGCTCGCTCACTCCTTCGGGACACCTGAGCACCGAGAAGATGCTGCCGACCGGGACATTCACATCGGCGTTCGCTGAGCCGTCGACCGGGTCGAACAGGAGCAGATATCGCCCGCGCGGGTAGTCCGCCGGGATCACGTAGGGCGCTTCCATCTCCTGCGAGACCATGCCTGCGAGCTGCCCGCCCCATTCGTTCGTGCGGACGAAGATCTCGTTCGCGGTTTCCCCCCGCGGGTCCGCCAGCGCGCCCTTGCCGATGAGCGTCGCAATGCGCTTGCAGGCGAGGCGGACGTCGTTGACGAGCGCGGTGAAGTTGCCCGTCGCATCCTTGTGACGGCGCTGTTCCTCGATGAGGAACCGGGTCATCTGCTTCATGAAGCCCTCCCTCGCGCCGCTTCCGCAAACACGCGGCTGGCGCGGATGTCCTCCGCTTCGATCGTCATCAGGTCATGAGCCGCCAGCGGTTTGTCGCGCTGTGCTAGCAGACGCGTCGCCTGCCGCAGCCGTGCACGATCGAGCGCGTTACGAATCGAGCGCGCGTTGGAAAAGTTTGGCTGCGTCTGCCGCAACTCGATGTATTCGCGTACCGCCGCTTCCGCCTCGCGGCTCAACGTGTACTGCATCTGCTTCAGCATCAGGTGCCCGATCGCGAGCAGCTCCGCGGACGTGTAGTTCGGAAAGTCGATGTGATGCGCAATGCGCGAGGACAGACCGGGATTGCTGCGGAAGAACTGCTCCATGCGGTCCTTGTAGCCGGCGAGGATGACGACCAGATCGTCGCGATGGTTCTCCATTTCCTGCAGCAGCATTTCGATCGCCTCCTGGCCGTAGTCACGCTCGTTCTCCGGTCGATACAAGTAGTAGGCCTCGTCTATGAACAGCACTCCGCCCATGGCGCGCTTGAGAACCTCTCGCGTCTTCGGCGCCGTATGGCCAATGTATTGGCCGACCAGATCGTCGCGCGTGACGGCGACCAGGTGTCCCTTTCGTACGTAACCAAGGCGATGCAGGATCTCTGCCATCCGCTGCGCGACAGTCGTCTTGCCGGTGCCTGGATTGCCGGTGAAGCTCATGTGAAGCGAGGGTGCGCCCGTATTGAGATGCAATTGGCTGCGGAGCTTGTCGACCAGCAGGACTGCGCAGATGTCCCGAATGCGACTCTTCACCGGCTCGAGCCCGACGAGCTCGGCTTCGAGCTGGTCGAGCACCTGGGCCACGTTGGATTGCGCGAACGCGGCATCGAGGCTGAGCTCGCTCGAGGGCAGCTCGCGCGCCGACATGTGTTCGTTCGCTGCATTCACGCTCGTCGCCCAAGGGTGTAGCGGATGTTGCGGCCAGCACCTTCTGCGCGGATGAGGCCGAACCCCGGTTCCTCGGCCGGGCGGTTGACGATGAACGACAGCCGCACGGATTCGACGCCGCGTGTCGCATCGAACGCGTTCACTTTCACGTAGTGATTCGGGAACGTCCGTCGGCACGCATTCACCTCCTGCATCACGCCGGCTGCGTCCTTCAGGTCGAACATGGGCATGCCGAACATCTCCCAGTACGTGTTGCGTGGATGCGGGTCATCGGTGTACTCGACCGACGTCGCCCAGCCTTGCTCCAGGCAGTATTCGATCTGTGCCGCGATCTGCGCGTCCGTGAGATCGGGAAGGAAAGAAAAGGCACCTTGGGTGAGTCGCACGCTTGATTCTCCTCAGGCAGCGGTCGGGGTGGGGATGAAGTCCGGGGTATCCGTGCTCGCATAGTTGAACGTGACCTCACCCCAGGTATCGAGCGCGGCCTTGAGCGGTGTGCAATGACGCGCGGCGTCCATCAGGATCCGCGGACCTTCGTTCCAGATGTCGCGACCTTCATTGCGCGCGAGCACCATGGCTTCGAGCGCGACCCGATTCGCAGTGGCGCCTGCGGCGATGCCCATCGGGTGGCCGATAGTGCCGCCGCCGAACTGCAGCACGGTGTCGTCTCCGAGATAGCTCAGCAGCTGATGCATCTGTCCTGCGTGAATGCCACCGGAGGCGACCGGCATTACCGCGTTCAAGCCGGCCCAGTTCTGCTCGAAGAAGATGCCGCGCGGCGGGTCAACCGCATTGAGCGGCTGGCGCAGCACGTCATAGAAGCCTTGCACCGTGCTCGGGTCGCCCTCGAGCTTGCCGACGATGGTGCCCGCGTGCAGGTGGTCGACGCCTGCAAGCCGCATCCACTTCGCGATCACGCGAAAGGAGACGCCGTGCGTCTTCTGGCGCGTGTATGTGCCGTGTCCCGCGCGATGCAAGTGCAGAATCATGTCGTTCTTGCGCGCCCAGCGGGACATCGATTGGATCGCCGTGTAGCCGATCACCAGGTCGATCATCACGACGACCGAGCCGAGCTCGCGCGCGAAGTCGGCGCGCTCGTACATGTCCTCCATCGTCGCGGCGGTGACGTTCAGGTAGTGTCCCTTCACCTCGCCGGTCGCAGCTTGCGCGCGGTTCACCGCTTCCATGCAGTACAGGAAGCGATCGCGCCAGTGCATGAACGGCTGCGAGTTGATGTTTTCGTCGTCCTTCGTGAAGTCGAGACCGCCCTGCAGCGCTTCGTAAACGACGCGCCCGTAGTTCTTGCCGGAGAGGCCGAGCTTGGGCTTCACGGTGGCGCCGAGCAGCGGCCGGCCGAATTTGTCGAGCCGTTCGCGCTCGACGACGATGCCGGTCGGTGGTCCCGCGAACGTCTTCACGTAGGCGACAGGGAAGCGCATGTCCTCGAGGCGCAGCGCCTTGAGCGGCTTGAAGCCGAACACGTTGCCGATGATCGATGCGCTCAGGTTCGCGATCGAGCCGGGCTCGAACAAGTCGAGGTCATAGGCGATGTACGCGAAATACTGGCCGGGTGCTCCCGGGACGGGTTCGATCCGGTAGGCCTTGGCTCGATAGCGTTCGCACGCGGTCAGCCGGTCTGTCCAGACGACGGTCCAGGTCGCGGTCGACGACTCACCGGCGACGGCTGCTGCCGCCTCCTTCGGCTCGACGCCGTCCTGGGGGGTGATTCTGAAGAGCGCGAGCACGTCGCTGTCCTTCGGCTCGTAGTCGCCGTCCCAGTAGCCCATATCCGCATACTTGAGTACGCCGGCGCGATAGCGCTCGGCGGCGGTATTGTGAGGGCGAGCGGCAATTCGCTTGATCGTCATCGTTGCCTCGGCAGTGCCGTTGATGGATCAAGGCTGCCCTTCGCCATGCATAAGATCCAATTGGATTTTGTTCGTTTATGCATAAGATACGCTTATGCGTAACGCCACCCTTCGCCAGATGCGCGTCTTCACCGCCGTCGCCCGCCACGGCTCGTTTACTCGCGCAGCGCGCGAGCTGCATCTCACTCAGCCGGCCGTGTCGCAGCAGATCAGGCTGCTCGAACAGGAAGCGGGGCTGCCGCTCTTCGAGCACATCGGACGTGCGATTCACGTCACGGCGGCGGGACAGGAGCTCCTGCGTTACGCGACGCAGGTGACAGATCTACTGCGCGAGGCGGGTGAAACGCTCGCAGCAATGCGGGGCTTGAAGCGCGGCGTGTTGAAGCTCGGCGCGGTGAGCACGGCGAAGTATTTCACGCCCTCGCTGCTGTCCGCTTTCGCGCCGGCGTATCCGGACGTATCGATCCGCTTCTCGGTCGGCAATCGCGAGGAGGTCATCAAGCTGCTAGCGGCGAACGAAATCGATCTCGCGATCATGGGACGACCGCCGCGCGAGCTTGCGACGGTGGCTGCGCCGTTTGCGAAGCACCCGCTGGTGATGATCGCCTCGCCCAATCACCCACTCGCGACCAGGCGGCGCATCCCACTGAAACAGCTTGCCGACGAGAACTTCGTGATACGGGAACGAGGGTCTGGAACGCGCGCGGCGATGGAGCACGTCTTCAAAGCACATGGCGCCGCCTACCGGGCATCGATGGAAGTCAGCAGCAATGAGACGATCAAGCAGGCAGTGATCGCTGGAATGGGGCTCAGCTTCATCTCGATGCATACCGTGATGCTCGAGCTGGCAACCGGCAAGCTCGTGACCCTGAACGTCACAGGACTGCCCCTCGTGCGCGACTGGTTCCTCATTCACCTGCGCGACAAGAAGCTCTCACCCATCGCCCAGGCGTTCCGTACCTTCCTGCTCGAGCGGGGCACATCCATCATGAAAAAAGCATTGGCAGCGTAAGGCGGGTGACGGTCTTCCAAGTGCTGAAAGGACTATCTCACTCGCTACCGGAAAGGAACGAACGCCCGTTCACTGCGGGACCTGTCTGGCACGCGACCGGTGCTGCTCATGTCCTCCAGAATCGCGCGTTGCTCGGCGACATGAGCGCGCGTTCTCGTGAGAATGGAC
>JBIOUH010000183.1:0-43914 GCA_044866955.1 Steroidobacteraceae bacterium | reverse complement strand
CCGATCGTGATGCGCTCGAAGGACGGCGAGCGCGCGATCATCCACCAGACGAACTCCGGCCAGAACGTGTTCGAGATCTCCGGCTCGAAGTACTTCGTGGTGCGCAACATCGAGTTCACCGGCGGTTCGCACGGCGTCCGCCTGATGAGCTCGAGCTTCATCACGATCGAAGGCTGCGAGGTGCACGACACCGGCGACGTCGCGATTTCCGCGAACTCCGGCGGCACCTATGAAGGGCTCAAGATCCTTCGCAACAACATCCATCACACCAACGGTACCGGCGAGGGCATGTACCTCGGCTGCAATAGCGACGCCTGCCGCGTCGCCAACAGCCTCGTCGAAGGCAACTACGTTCATCACACGAACGGCGCGAGCGTCTCGCAGGGCGACGGCATCGAGCTGAAGGAAGGCAGCTACGGCAACACGATCCGCGACAACGTGATCCACGACACCAACTATCCGGGCATCATCACCTACAGCGCCGTCGGCAACGGCGCCGCGAACGTCATCGAAGGCAATGTGATCTGGAACACCAACGACAACGGCATCCAGTCGGCCGCGGACGCCATCATCCGCAACAACATCGTGCTCGGCGCGCCGATCGCGCTGCAGAGTCACCAGGCCGGCAGCCCGGCGAACATGCAGGTCGTGCACAACACGGTCATCAACAACGACGCCGGCATCATCGTGCGCAATGTCGTCGGCCCGGTGGTCGTCGCCAACAATGCCGTCTACGCGCAGAGCGGCAGCGCGATCCGGCTGGTGAGCGGCAATCTGAGTCTGGTCACCGTCGCGGGCAACGTCGGCCAGGGCGGCCTGTCGGGCGCGAGCTCGGGCTACAAGGAAGGCAAGGGCATCGCCACCGATTTCGTCAACGCAACCTTCGGCGTGCCGCCGATCGATGTGTTCCCGAAGACGGGCTCGGCGTTGATCGGCGCCGCGAACGCCTCGCACGTCACGCCGCTGGATTTCAACGGCATCTCACGCAGTGGCTCGACCGACGCGGGCGCCTATCGGTACAACGCGTCCGGCAATCCCGGCTGGAAGATCGTCGCCGGCTTCAAGAACGCCGTGCGCCCCAACCCGCCGACGAGCGTCACCGCGGAATAGCCTGCCCTACTCTTCCGCCAGAAACACTTTGGTTCGCAGCAGCTCGAGGGTCGTGCGCAGATCTTCGACGCGCTGCGCTCCGATGCGCTCGGCCCAATCCGCTTCTATACGCAGCGCAAACGCGCGCACCGCCTTGGCGTAGGCACGGCCTCGCGCCGTGAGCCGCACGCGATAGGCGCGTGCGTCGTCCGGATCCTCCAGTCGCTCGAGATAACCGCCGGACTCCAGGTCCGCGACCAGCGTGCTCATCGACTGCTTGGTCATGCGTGAAGCACGTGCCAGCGATGTGATGCGCGCACCTTCGGGCATTTCCCAGAGCGGCTGAAACACGGCGGAGTGCGCCGGCTGCACGCCTTCGAACCCCGATTCGGCTATCCAGCGCGTCAGCTGCTCCGTCTGCATCTGCGCGGTGAGCCGCAGCAACGCGCCGAGACGCGGTCCGCGATCGGCCTTCTGCTGCAGCGCCTTGAGCTTCGAGCTTGACATGAATGGTAAGCCTGCCTGACTATATTGGTCAGCCTGACGAACTAATTCAAGGGTACCCCGTGATTCACCACGTGTCGATTCCTGCGCGCGATCCGCAGCACGTTGCGCAGGTGCTGGCCGAGCTGTTCGGCGGCTATGCGGGGCCGTTCATCGGCCCGATGCCCGGCGCCTGGGTCGTGTACCAGGAAGACGGCCACGGCTCCGGCATCGAGATCTACGACGAGCGCACCCTGCTCGTGCCGGGCGAAGGCGACGCGATGGGCGAAGTGCGGCTCGGTGATGCGCCCCAGGCGGTCGCTTTTCATGCGCTGATCTCGGTGCAGGCGGATCGCGCGACGATCGAGCGCATCGGGGCGCGCGAAGGCTGGCGCACGCGTCACTTCTGGCGCGGCCCGCGCGGCCGGCAGCTGTTCGAGCTGTACGAATTCTGGGTCGAGAACCGCATCATGCTGGAGCTCGTGACGCCGGACATGGTCCCGGCCTACGTGAAGATTGCGCACGGACCTGCACAGCGCGCGCTGCTCGCGGCGCTACAATAGGAGGGCGTGGTCACCAGTTCTCCGCCTGCTGCTTCTCCCGCTTTCAGTCTCACCAACGAGCACGCGTTCATTCGATATCTGATCGCGCGCTGCTTCGGCACGCTCGCCGTGCAGATGCAGACCGTCGCGGTCGGCTGGCAGGTGTACGACATCACCGCCGATCCGCTGGACCTCGGCCTCATCGGTCTGTCGCAGTTCCTGCCCTTCATAGTCCTGATTCTGCCGGCCGGCCACGCCGCGGATCACTACGACCGGCGGAAGATTCTCACCGGCTGCTATTTCCTCAACATGGTGAGCGCAGTTTGCCTGCTGGCGTTCTCGATGTTGGGAATACATGCCGCCGGGCCGATCTTCGCGGTGATGACGTTGCTCGGCGTCACGCGCGCCTTCGCGATGCCGTCGGCGCAGGCGCTGGTGCCGAACCTGGTGCGGCCGGAGCTGTTCGCCAAGGCGACGGCAGTCAACTCATCGGTGTTCCAGGTCTGTACGATCGCGGGCCCGACACTCGGCGGCGTGCTGTACCTCGCAGGTCCGGGCGCCGTTTTCGGCACGGTCGCGACGCTGCTCGGCATTTCGACGCTGCTCATGACGAGAGTGCGCATCGGCGGCCGCAGTGCGAGCGCCGCTCCGGCGGTGTCGCTGCGCTCGTTGCTGTCGGGTCTGACTTTCGTGCGCTCGAAGCCCACAGTGCTCGGCGCGATTTCGCTCGATCTGTTCGCCGTGCTGTTCGGTGGCGCGACCGCGCTGCTGCCGATCTACGCCCGCGACATCCTGCACACGACATCGGTTGGACTCGGCGTGCTGCGCACGGCCCCGGGGATCGGCGCTGCCGTCTGCGCCCTGCTTCTCAGTCTTTTTCCGTTGGACCGGAACGTCGGACGCTGGCTGTTCGGTGGAGTCGGGCTGTTCGGTGTCGCGACGGTCGTGTTCGGCCTGTCGACGAACATCGTCGTCTCGGTGATCTCGCTCGTGCTGCTCGGCGCCGGCGACATGGTGAGCGTCTATCTGCGCCACCTGCTCGTGCAGCTCGAAACGCCCGACGAGATCCGCGGCCGCGTCAGCGCCGTGAATGCAGTGTTCATCGGCGCGTCCAACGAGCTCGGCGAGTTCGAGTCGGGCATCACTGCGGCGTGGTTTGGAACCGTTCGCGCAGTCGTGCTCGGCGGCGTAGCCACGGTGATAGTGGCTGCAACGTGGGCGTGGTGGTTCCCGCAGCTGCGGCGCATGGATCGATTGCCAGAGCGCGTCCGCTGAGTGGCTCCATCGCGGGACGCTAAGTGGATCTGGCTGCGCGCCGCGCGGTCGCTAGCATGGATGCATGAATCGCCGCGATCTGCTGGTCATTGCTGCACTCGGTAGCTGCCCGACGATCATCGCGGCCGCCGACTCCTGGCCGGTCGATCTCGCGAAGGCGATCGAGGACTACGATCGCGCCACGGTCAGCAACGACATCGCGACCCTCGCCACCCTCGTCGCCGATGACTACGTGCTGGTCAACTCTGACTCGACGCTGCAGAACAAGCAGTCGTATCTCGAAGACTTCGCAGTGCCGGGCTTCAGGCTCGATCCCTACGAGCTGCAGCAACCGGTCCATAGAGTCTGGAACGACGCTGCACTCCTTGCCGGAGTGGTGCGTCTGAGCTGGACGCTGAAGGGCGAGCACCACGAACGTCTGCTGCGAATCGCGCACGTCTGGTCACTGCAGGATGGCCGCTGGCGCCTGGCGTACACGCAGCTGACGCGCATCCCGGACTAACGATCAGGCGGCGCGCCACACGCGCCGCGCCTCCTCGTCGAACGCGCGCGCGTGCGCCCCTCGCAAATCGCTGCCCGAGGGTCAAGGTACTAAAGTCCCACCTGCAGCGTCCCGACGAAATCCCGGCGCAATCCCGGAGTTCACACGGGATCCGCATCCGCGCCGCGCATAGTCTGTGAGCCGGTTCCGAACATTCGTTAGGAGACTTGGCTCATGAAAGACCGATCCACCCTTTACCTGGCGTGTGCCGCGCTCGGCACGCTCGCTCTTGCGACCGCCCCGGCCCCGCAAGCGCACGATGGCGACGCCCGCGCACAGGCAGCTACAACCCAGCAGCAGCTCAACACTCAGCGCAGCAGGAACAACCTGGTTCGGATCGTCAAGCAGGTGACCGACAAGTACCACTCCATCGCGATGGCCGAGAACGACGGCTATCACCTGTTGTTCGGCTGCGTGAGCGATGAGGACTCCGGCGCGATGGGCCTGCACTACGTGAACCTGGGCCTGTACGTGACCGATCCGGAGAAGGGAATCTTCGACGACGTGATCGACCCCTACCAGCCGGAAATCATTCTGTACGAGCCGACGCCGTGGGGTCCGCGGCTCACCGGCGCGGACTACATCGTCGACGCCGAGACCTGGAACAAGACGCACGGGCAGGCGCCCGAGCTGGACGGCCAGATCTTCCACTTCTTCGATGCGCCGAACCGCTTCGGACTGCGGCCGTTCTACACGCTGCACGTCTGGGCGTGGAAGGACAGCCCGACGGGCACGTTCGTGAACTGGAACAAGGACGTGCGGTGCGACGCGCACAACGGACCGAACAAGTGAGTTGATGCGGCGGCGACCTCCGGGTCGCCGCTGCTCGTCAGAAGGGCCGGGCGGCCCAGTGAGCGTGGGTGCCGCTGCAGATCTTGTGCGGTAGCCCGATGCGGCACACCGGACCGTCCGCGAAGCGCTTCGCATCGACAATGATGCACTCCGACGTGTGCGTGTTCTCGTCGGTGACGAAGCTGATCAGGTAGCCGTCGTCCTCGTCGCGGGCGCCGAGTCGCGGCGCAAACGGCGCTTCGCTCGCGTAGCGGTTCGGGCTGAGGTCCAGCTCCCAGGACTTGCCCGTCGCCAGGTCATGCTTCACGAAGCCGGTGAACAGGAACCAGCCGGGCTTCGACTTCGTGCTGTACACGTAGCGATTGGGCACTCCGGTGAACTGTTGATTGATCATGCCGAACTCGAGGATGCGATCGTCGAGCGGCTCCTCGTGCGTGCGGCCGGTGCGCAGATCGAAGCGCCAGCGATGCAGACGCGGGCGGAACGCGTGCTCGTCCAGGTACGCCATCATATGGCTGTAGCCGGATGGCGCGTCGTGGCGCGGCCGCGGCGTCGGGTCTTCCTGGAAGTAGCCGTCCATCACGATCTCGTGCCCCGATTCGTAGGCGTTGAGGAAGTGCAGCACATACGTCGGCGCGGCTTCGAACCAGCGCAAGTCTTCGCTGCGGCCGTGTCGCGGGATCACGCCGAAGCGCGACGGCAGGTCGTGCATGCGCACCGCGTGCACGTCCGAGTCGAGCAGATCGGCGTCCCAGAACGCCGGCAGATCGTTGAGGATCGAATGCCGCGCGCTGACCGCCATGTCGTGCGGCAGACGCGGGCCGGGCAGCGGAATCGGCTGATAAGTCGTTAGCCGCCCGCGGCGGTCGACGACGCCGTAATGCATATACGGCGCGTGCTTCGAGTAGTTGAAGAACATCAGCTCGCCGGTGTGCGGATCCACCTTGCAATGCGCCGACACGCCGTCGAGGGGCGCCCAGCTCGCGACTCCGAGCGTTTCCAGCGTTTCGGGATCGAGGCAGTACGCCTCGCCGCACTGGTAGAACGTCGAGAGCGCGACGCCGTTGTGCGTGACGATGTCGGTGCTCGAAGCATCCTTGAGGCTGCCGTGGGCGCCGAAGCCCGGCCGCAGCGAGGTTCCCGGCGGATCCATGAGGCCGCCCCACAGCGAGCCGCCCGCCTCCTGTTCGGCCACCAGGCAGCGCGTTCGGACAAAACGATTGCGATAGCTGACCTGGCCGCGGCGCAAGTCCAGCTGGTGGATCATCGCGTCGCCATCGAACGGGTGATAGCGGCCGAGCGGCTGGTGAATCTGGTTTTCGGTGTTGCGCAGGTAGACGCCGTCGAGATCGGCGGGCACGGCGCCTTCGAGCACGGGCAGGTCGTGCGCAGTGACCTCCTCGTATTGCGGCGTCCATGCGCCGGTCAGATACGGATGGTCGCTGTCCCGCAGCGTGGTCCTGATGGGCGCGAGCTTCTCGATTCTCATTCCGGCATCCTCGCGCGATTGTATGCCCCATGAGTCTCGTTGTGCAAGCTTGTGGGCCGGCCACTGTCCGGCAAGCCGCGCCGATGCTATCGTCCGGTTACTTGCAATACGAGACTTACAACGAAGACCGGGGGTAGACCACGATGCGCCAGCGGATTCTTGCAGTGTTGGGACTTGCCCTGCTCGCGCTCGCCGGGCCGGCGGCGCCGGCCGCTACGCCCGATAGCGATGCGCAGAAGCTCGCCACGGTGCGCCAGATGATCGACGCCTGGAACCAACGCAACTGGCAGCAGGTGTACGAGCTGTTCGCCGAGGACGGCGTCCTGCAGAGCATGATGCTGCCGCCGACCGTCGGCCGCGAGGCAATCCAGCAGCGCATTGGCGCGCTCGCCAAGGGCATCGACTCCATCGAGCTGCGCGTGCAGCACATCGGCGTCATAGACGGCGTGGTGTTCATCGAGCGTGTCGACGACTTCGTGTATCGCGGCAAGCACGGCGCGGTGCCGGTCGTAGGAGTCGTCGAAGTCGACAAAGGACGCGTGAAAGCCTGGCGCGAGTACTACGATCGCGCGCAGCTGCTCGAAGCGATGGGAGTGAAAGAGTGAGACGTCAGCCGGCAGCGGCGCCGCGCCGCGCGGCCGCTTCGTTGGCGACCGGCGGGAAGGTGACGTCGTGCGGATCAATGGTCTTGTGACAGTGACTGCACGCCACGACCGCGTTCAGACGTGCACCGCACTTCTTGTGGAAAACGCGGATGTTCGGGCCGGCGGCCGGCGCGAGCCACTTGTCGCCCCACTGCATCAGCATCAGCGCGTGCGGATACAGGTCGCGCCCCTTCTCCGTCAGCCGGTATTCGTAGCGCGGCGGCCGCTCCGAGTACTGCCGGCGCTCGAGAATACGATGGTCGACCAGGTAGTTCAGGCGGTGAGTCAGGATGTTCGTGGCGATCTCGAGGCTGCTCTGGATCTCGTCGAAGCGCCGCAGGCCGAGGAATGCCGTGCACAGCACCAGCGGCGTCCAGCGGTCGCCGAGAATGTCCGTGATGTGCACGAAAGCGCTGCTGGTGCCGCGATGACTCTCGGCGTTCACCGACGACAGTCGTCGATAGCGCGGCGTGGCGGCACGCGAGCGGCCCGCCGTGGCGACGATTTCGTAGCTGGTATCGCGCAGCTCGACGACCTCGCCGCAGTTCGAGCACATCGTGTCCGGCTGCATTGCATGCTTGCAGACGTTGTGACGCAGATAGCGCGGGATGCCGGCGCCGCTCGGCGCCCAGTGATGCTCCCAGCGCCACGTCACCAGCGTCACGCCATACAGCGCGAGGCCCATCGGGGTGAGGCGGTATTCGAAGCGCGGCGGCGCGGCCGAGTAGCGGACTCGTTCCAGCAGGCCGTTTTCGACCAGGCCGTTCAAGCGGCTGGTGAGCGTCGAGCGCGCAGCGCCGCTCAGGTTGCGGAACTCTTCGAAGCGGTGCGCGCCCTGGAACGCGTCGCGGAGGATCAGCAGAGTCCAACGGTCGCCGATCACGCTCAGTGCGCGCGTGACCGAGCTGGCAGCGATGATCTTGGCATTGGATGGCATCGCGCGAACTGTAGGCGCAGCGGTGCGGGATGGCAACGGCAATGATTCCATCGACGATTCGTTTCGACCAGCGAGTAGCCATCGTTACCGGGGCCGGCAAAGGCCTCGGCCGCGCTTACGCGCTGCATCTGGCGGCGCGCGGCGCGCGAGTCCTGGTCAACAACCGACGTCGGTCCGGCGCCGAGCCTTCCAGCGCGGACGAGGTCGTCGCGGCCATCCGCGAGGCCGGCGGCGAGGCGATCGCCAACTACGACAGCGTGGAAGATCCGGCCGCGGGCGAGCGGATGGTCCAGCAGGCGCTGGATACCTGGGGCCGCATCGATGTCCTGGTCAACAACGCGGGCGTCGATCAGCGCTCGTCGTTCCACAAGGTCAGCGTCGCGGAGTTCGAGCGGATTTTCGCGATCAATTTCCACGGTGCTCTCTACGTCACGCACGCCGCCTACGCGCGCATGCGGGCGGCTGGATACGGCCGCATCGTGGTTTCCACCTCCAACGCCGGGCTGCACGGGCTGCATGGCCTGTCCGCTTACGCCGCTTCGAAGGCAGCGTTGATCGGCTTCACGCGCGCCCTGGCCATCGAGGGCCGGACGCACAACGTCCTGACGAACGCGATCGCGCCCTTTGCGGCCACGCCGATGACTGCCCGCCAGGGGAACCTGCCCGAAGCGTTCATGACCACGATGAAGCCGGAGTTCGTCGCGCCGGTGGTGACGCTGCTGGTCAGCGAGCAGACGCGCCTGAACGGCCAAGTAATCATGGCGGGCAAAGGCATGTTCCGCCGCGCGGCCACCGTCGAGAGCCGCGGTTTCGGCTATGCAGAGCCGGCGCAGGTCACGCCGGAAACGCTGGCGGCCGACATCGAGCAGCTGGTCGACATGGAGGGCGCGACCGAGTTTGCCGACGCCATGGCGTCGTTCCAGGATCTGTTCGCCAAGCAACCGGGAGCGAAGTGATGCAGCCCTGGCCGACTCCACAACGCGCCTGGTGGACGGTCGCGGTGCTGACCTTCACGTACATCGTTTCGTTCGTCGATCGCACGATCCTCGGTCTGCTGATCGAGCCGATCAAGGTCGACCTATCGCTCAACGACACGGAGATCGGCCTGCTGGCCGGCCTCGCCTTCGGCGTGTTCTACGCGCTGATGGGTCTGCCGCTCGGTTGGCTCGCGGACCGGGCTTCGCGTCGCGGACTGATCGCCGTCGGCGCCACGCTGTGGTGTGCGGCGACTGCTGCATGCGGACTCGCGTCCACTTTCGTCCAGCTGTTTCTGGCGCGCATCGCAGTCGGTGTCGGCGAAGCTGCGCTCTCCCCTGCCGCCATGTCGATCATCAGCGACTCATTTCCGAAAGAGCGGCGCGCCGCCCCGATCGGTGTCTACGCGGCCGCGGCGGCGGTCGGCGCCGGCCTGGCGATGATCGTCGGCGGCACGGTTATCCAGCTCGTGTCCCATCGCGACGTGTTCGAGCTGCCGCTCTTCGGTGAGGTCGCCCGCTGGCAAGCCGCGTTCATCCTGGTGGGAGTCGGCGGGATGGTGCTGCTGCCGCTGCTCGCGACCATTCTCGAGCCGGTTCGGCGCAATGAGCTCGCGACTGCCGCCGCCACGGGCGCGGCGCGCATCGACCGCTTCATCCGCGAGCACGCGGACTTCATGGTCCGGCACTACGTGGCCGTCTCGTTCTACTCCGTCGTGGTCTACGCAGTGCTGAGCTGGGTTCCAGCTCAGTTCATTCGCGTTCACGGCTGGACCGCGGGCGAGACTGGCCTGCGCTACGGTGTCGTGCTGCTGCTGTTCGGCGGCGCGGGCACTGTGCTCGGCGGCATCCTGTCAGCGCATCTCGGCAGGCGCGGCGTCGCGCAACCAGCGATCTGGATCACTGTCGCGGGCATGGCGGTCGCGGGTCCGCTGCTCGCCGGCGCCGGGCTCGCAAACGATGGGTGGAGTTCGCTGACGTGGTACGCGCCGGCGCTGCTGTTCATGACATTGCCCGGCGGCACCGCGATTCAGGTCGTGCAGGAAGCCGTCCCGAATCGGCTGCGCGGCCAGGCGTCCGCTATCTACTACCTCTCCACCAGCATCATCGGCAGCACGCTGGGACCGTTGTCGGTCGGACTGCTGAACGATTACGTGTATGCAGATCCGCTGCGGATAGGTTCTTCGCTGGCGATCGTTGCGATCGTCATCGCGCCTCTGACCAGCCTGCTGGCGCTTTCGACGCGGGCACCGTTCGCACGACTCATCGGCCAACAAGCGACTGCTTAGCGGCCGGTGTTGACCTCGGTTGCGTTGAGCGCCTTGGCGAAGCGGCGCGCCAGCGCCTCCGGCTCGCGAATGGTCTGTGCGCGCACCTCGATCGCCATGAAGTCCGTATCGACCTCTTCGGTGCCGCGGCTGATTGCCCGGAGCCCGGCGGCCGCAATCGTCTCCGGCTTTTCCTTGTTGCCTTTGACGTGGCTCGCCATGCGGGTGTCGACTGAGCCGACGAAGAGTGCCGAGACGGTCGTGCCCTGCGCTGCGAGCTCCGCTCGCAGACACGTAGACATCGCGCGCGCGGCGAACTTCGACGGGCTGTATCCGCCCATGTTGGGCACGGCGACGAGGCCGCCCGCCGACAACACGTTGGCGATGGCGCTCGCCTTGCTGCGCGCCAGGATCGGTGCGAACGCCCGACACATCGCGAGCGGCCCGAAGTAGTTCACCTCCATCTCCGCACGCGCGGCACTGAGATCGGGCGCCTTCAGCAGCGTCTGGTTCAGGAACTGCCCGGCGTTGTTCACCAGGATCGAGACATCCTGGCACTCGCGTGCAGCGCGCTTGATCGAGTTCTCGTCGGCGACATCGAGCTCGAGGGCGACGACTCGGTCCGGCGCCTCCGCGACGAGATGGGCAGCGGCACTGATCTGGCGCGTGCCGACGTAGACGCGCCTGGCGCCGGCGCCAACGAATGCGCGCACGAATGCTTCGCCGATGCCGCGATTGCCGCCGGTGACGAGCGCTACCGAGTTGGAGATTTCCATCGTCTAACCTCTGTGCGGAAAAGAATCGGAGATCGGAATATCTCTCGCCGAGACGCAAAGACGCCAAGTCAGAACAGAAAAATCCAATTCCGGATTCTCTTCCGGCCTTGGCGTCTTGGCGTCTTGGCGAGAGTAATTTCTTCTCTCTAACTCACCTCAATCACACCCACCGCCGCCGGCTCCGCAAACAACCTCTCAACATCAGCCGCTCTGCGCAGCAGCACCGCGCTGCGATTGACCGTGCCTTTGTCGGAGAGCTCGTGCGCGCCGGCGTTCGGCGGTTCCTGCAGGAGCAACACGCGACGCACGGCTGTGCTCGCGCCTGGATTGCCAGCGTTGTGTGCGGCCAGCCGCTCGCGAATCGCACTCTGCAGACCCGCGACGCCAGCGCTTTCGAGAGCGGCGCGGTTTGGCCACGCGAGCACGCCGATGTTGGTCTGCCCTTCTCCGCAGAGAACCAGCTCGTCGACCAGCGGCGCGAGCCGGCGCAGAAGTTCGGCGCGCAGCTGTCCGCCGCACACCCACGTGCCGCTGCCGAGCTTGAATTCCTCGGCGAGGCGTCCGGCGAACGCCAGCCCCTGCTCGGGGCGCTGCGGATCGTGGAACACCGCGAGGTCGCCCATCCGGTAATAACCTTCCTCGTCGCGACTTTCCGCCGTGCGCTGCGAATCGCGCAGATAGCAAGGCGTGACGACCGGGCCCGCGATTCGCACCTCATAGCGCTGATCGACGGGCACGAGCTTCACGCTCACGCCAGGCATCGGTACGCCGAGTCCGACCTTGTCGGTCTCGAAGTGAATCGCGAGGCAGCCTGAAGTCGTCTCGGTCGAGCCGTATGCCGAGATCAGCATGATGCGTTTGCCGATCGTGGCGACAGCAAGGCGCTGCAGCCGTTCGTAGATCGGTTGCGGCAATCCCGCGCCGCCGTACAGCAACACTCGCAGGTCGCGGAAGAACGTGCGGCGCAGGTCTTCGTCTGCCTCGAGCGCTTCGACGAGCAGCTGATAGCCGAGCGGAACATTCACGTAGTAGCTGGCCGTGATCTCTCGCAGGTTGCGCAGCGACTCCTGCCACAGCGGACCGGGGATCGGTTTGCCATCGTCGATGTACAACGTGCCGCCGGCGACCAGCGTGTTCATCTTGCCGAAGGCGCCGGAAACGTGATTCCACGGCAGCCAGTCCATCGTCGTGGTGTGCCAGCCGGCTGCGCTGCCGATTGTCTGCAGCGCCTGCGCAATGTTCGCCGTGATGTTCGCGTATGTCTGCACCACTGCCTTCGGCGGACCAGTCGAGCCCGACGTCAGCATGTAAGCAGCATGATCGTCGCCGCGCAGCGCTGCGATCCGCTCCGCGACAGCACTGGTCACTGGTGTGGCGAGGACGTCGGCGAGCGACTCGGCGCCGCGTGGTGCATCTTCCGGCGTCGCCGTGAGCACGATGGCATCGCCAAAGTCGACCTGCTCGAGCGCGCGTGCGAACGGCTTCGCCTGCTCGACGAACACGACAGCGGGCCGCGTGAGCTGCACGACGTGCCGCAGCCGCGCGAAGTTGGAGTCCATCAGCCCGTAGTTGGCGCTGACCGGACACGCCGGCACACCCACCGCCATGCCGCCGAACTTCACCAGAGCGTGCGCGATGGAATTTCCCGAGAGCAACAGGATCGGCCGGTCGCGCGCAATCTTGCGGTTGAGGAGCCACTGCGCGATAGCATCGGTGTCGCGCTTCGTTTCAGCGTAGGAATGAGGCGTCCAGGCCCGCTGCGGTCCGCGGCGCTGCACCAGATACGGCTTGTTGCCGAGATGCGCCGCCTGCACCGCGAGCACGCGCGGCAGGCACGGCTCGAATTCCCGCAACGGAATGCGCGAGCGCAGGACGATCGCGCCGTCGGCGCGCCGCTCGACCGCGAGGTCGACCGGGAGGAAATCCGTCTCCCGGAATGGCACTGCTGCAGGCGCTGCGCTTGTCAGTTGCATAACGAGACTTATAATCGAACCTGCCGAGGGCGGCAACCAATGCGGGGCAGGCTGCGGCCTGACTCCTCGACTTTCCCGGGAGGCTCGATGGACTTCGCCAGGCTCAAGAAGGTGGTCGCATTCTACGGCCGTTTCCTCGTCAGCTTCTCCGCCATCGGCTACCGCGCCCGCGCCATGACGTGGAAGCCGTTGCAGGCGGACTTCAAGGGTCAGACCTGGGTCGTCACCGGAGCGACCGCCGGTATCGGCCGCGCAGTCGTCGAAGGCGCAACGCGCCGCGGTGCAACGGTGCTGGCGCTCGCCCGCAGTCGGGAAAAGCTCGATGCGCTGGTGCGCTCCTCCTCCGGCCCGGGGCGCGTGATCCCGCTCGTGGTCGACCTCTCGCTCGTCGCTGACACCCGGCGTGCCGCCGGCGAGATCGTCTCGCGCGGCGCTCCGGTGGACGTGCTGGTGAACAACGTCGGGCTCCTGCTCGACGATCTGTCGACGACGGCAGAAGGCTTCGAAACTTCTTACGCCACGAACCTGCTCACGCATTGGGTGCTGACGCAAGGCCTGCTCGAAGGTGCGGCGCTGTCGCCGCAGGCGACGATCATCGAGATGTCTTCCGGCGGCATGTACAACGCGCCGCTGACGCTGGATTACATGGGCATGAAGGAACCGCGCAAGTACAACGGCGTCTACGCGTACGCCGTGCACAAGCGCGGGCAAGCGGAGCTGGTCAAGTATTGGCAAGCGCGACACGGCGGCAGCGGCTTGCGCTGCTACGTGATGCACCCGGGTTGGGCGGACACCGACGGCGTGAAGACTGCGATGCCGAATTTCCGCCGACGACTGCGCAGCGTGCTGCGCGATTCGGCGCAAGGCGCGGACACGGCTTTATGGCTCGCTGCGACGCGTCCGACCAGCGCAGGTCCGGAAGCATTCTGGTTCGACCGCTCGCCGCGGCCCGCGCATGCCTTCCCGCACACGGTGAAGAGCAAGTACACGCCGGAGGATCTCGCCACGTTCCTCGCGAAAGAAGCTGCGAAAGTCGAGGATGCAGGTCGGGCTTCGGCTCGACAGCAGTTGGGCTGAAGCCCAGCCTACGCCAATCTTTCTCTCTTCAGCACGATTCCGGCTGCGATCCGATCCCACGTGTCCGGCGTAACGCCGGCCTCGCGGAACGGAAATTTGCGCTGCTTGTTGGTCTCGGTCTTCGGGATCGCATCGACGATGCGCACGAAGCGCGGCACCGCGAAATACGGCAAGCGCGGCGTCAGCCACTCGATCAGCTGCCGGGGATCGATCGTCTCGCCCGGCTTCTGCACGATCACGACCATCACTTCTTCTTCCGATTCGACCGGGATGCCGACGGCGATTACTTCGTCGACGGCTGCGTGCGTGCGCACCGCCGCTTCGACTTCGATCGACGACACGTTCTCGCCGCGACGCCGGATCGCGTCCTTCAGACGATCGACGAAGTAGTAGTTGCCCTCGGCGTCCTTGCGAAGCATGTCGCCGGTGTGGAACCAGCCGTTGCGCCAGGCACGCGCTGTCGCCTCGGGCAAGCCGTCGTAGCCAAGATTGAAGGTCCATGGCATGTCGCTGCGGACGATCAGCTCGCCGGGCGTACCGTCCGGCACTTCGACGTCGTGCTCGTCGACCAACCGGCATTGCACGCCGGTGCGCGGGCGGCCGCACGCACCGAACACCGTCGTATTCAACTCGCTCACGAGCGGCGCGGACAGCTCCGTCATGTTGAAGCCGGTGAGATAGTCGATGCCGAAGCGGTCGCGGATCTTCACCGTCTGCTCGTTGATCGGAAATCCGGTCATGCAGCGGATCGGATGCTCGCGCTCGTTCTCGCGCGGCGGCGCCTTCATCAGGAACGCGCCCATGATGCCGATGAGTCCCGACGTCGTCGCACAATTGCCGCGCCTCACCTGGTCCCAGAAGCGGTCGGTGCTGAAGCCGTCGACGAGATGGAACGAGCCGGAGCGGATCAGCGCGATCATCAGCGAGCTGGTGCCGCCCACGTGGAACATCGGCAGGTTCACCAGGATCCCCTCGCCTTCGCGCAGGTAGCCGTAGACGATGTTCGCGGTGGTGTAGAGCTGCAGGTACGGCGACACGACGCCCTTCGACAAGCCCGTCGTGCCGGACGTGTAGACCACGGACTGCGCGTCCCACGGCTGCGGTTGCACAGAGTCATCGAGCTTGCTCGCATCGCCCATCAGCTCCGTCTGCGGCAGCACGATGACGCGTTCGACGTGCTGCAGCGACAAACCCTCGAGCCGCTCGACGAGCGCCGCGTGCGCGAGCACGAGCTTGGCGCGGCATGCATTGATCGTGTGCTCGAGCGAGGCACCGCGATAGGCGGTGTTCAGCGGGACGAAGATTGCGCCGAGATAGTTGATTGCGAACCAGGCGCGAACGAGAGCCGGACCGTTCGGCAGCCACGCGACGACACGATCGCCGGCGCGTACGCCGAGTGCCTGCAACGCAGCGGCTTGCGCCCGAGCCTGCTCGCGACCTTCGCGCCAGGTCCACTGCGTGCCATCTTCGAACAGCGCCAGACGTCTGTCCGGAACCCGCGCAGCGCGATCGTCGAGGATCGCTTTGAGGACGCAGTCCTCACGCCGCGGCATCCCCGGATCGAACCACGGCGGATGCGTCACCGCCACAACTGGTGGCCCGGAATCCACTGCGCGTGGAAGCCGATCGGGACGCGGCCCGGCAGCGCGACCCGGGCGATCGGACCATTGCTGATGCGCTGTGCATCGAAGATCCATGCTTCGGACGTGTAGTCCTTCGCATGCGTCGCCAGCGTGACCGCATATCCGCGATCCTCGGCTCCGCCGCGAGTGCTCTTCGCGAAGGGCGTCTCATTGCCGTACCAGCCCTTCGGGTACTCGTAGACTTCGCGCGTCCCGCTCTCGTGGTCATATTTGACGAGCGCGTCGAACACCAGAGTCTGCATGTCGGTCGGTACGCGCTGGTGATACGAGTAGCGCGTCTTGACACCGTACAACTGGATATCCGGCAAGCAGAACTCGACGTTGGCATCGTCGAGTTGCTGCTCGTGCTTCTCGCCGGTGCGCATGTTCATGCGCCAGCGGCGCAGGTGCCCGCGATAACGCAGGTACGCAAGCATCGAGCCGAGCGCGCCTTCGGAAGGATCGCGGCGAATCGTCGGATCGGGCTGAAAGCAGCCGTCCATCGTGATCCAGTCGCCCTCTTCCCACGCGTTCACCATGTGCAGCACGTAGCCGGGCTCGAACTCGAACCACTTGATCTGCTCCTGCGTGCCGTAGCGGGGGATCACGCCGAAGCGCGATGGAATGTCGCGATGGAATTCCACGACGCGATGACCGGTGCGACGCAGGACGTCGACGTCGTGGTACAGCGGGAAGTCATGGAGGATCGTGTATTGCGGCGTGATCGTGGTGTCGTGCGGCAGGCGCGGCCCGGGCAGATCGACGCGCGTCTTGTGCTTGAGCTTGCCGTCGGCGCCGACGACGTAATAAGTGAGGTACGACTTGAAGTCGCCGTAGTCGTAGTCGATCAGCTCGCCGGTGCGGGGATCGCACTTGGCGTGCGCGTTCAACGTGCCGTCGACGGCGCCGCCGAAGGTTTCATCCGCAACAGTATCGAGCGTGAGCGGATCGAGCGCGTAGGTGCGGCCGGCGTTGTACCACTGCGCAAGAACGCGGTTGTTGTGCCACACCAGCGTCGTGTTGCCGGTGTCTTTGACGTAGTCCGGATTCGTGCCGCGCGCGCCCTCGTTGCGGCGCTGCAGATCGAACGGGCCCATGATGCCCGACAATGTCACGCGGCCTTGCTCGAGCTCATCGCGCAGCGCCTGCGTGCGCACCCAGCGACGGATGTAGCTGGCGCGGCCGTCCCGAAAATACACGGCGTGCACCATGCCGTCACCGTCGAACCAGTGGTACTGCCCTTTCGGCTCCAGCACCGGATTCGGACCGTTGCGCATGTACGCGCCGCTCAGGTCGGCCGGGATCTCGCCGGCGCTCACGCGCAGGTCGACCGCGGTGATCTCGGAAATGACCGGCGTGTACGGCCCGTGCAGATAGGGGTTGTCGACGCCATCCACCCAGGTGGGCCGGTCGGCGGGATCGAGCGTCGCTTCTTCGCGATAGGTTCGCATGCCTACTCCGAATGCCTTATGCTGACGGTTGCATTACGAGACTGACTCACATGGTACTGCCGATGAGCCTCGACGCCAACAAGCAGCTGGTCCGCGATTTCCTCGATCATTATGCCTACGGGCGCTACCAGGCCGCGCTCGCGATGCTGGCGCCCGATTCGCGCTGGTGGCTGCCGGGCCACCCGCAGGAATTCCCCGCCGCCGGCTGGGTCGACAAGGCCACCGTAGAGCGGCGGCTCGCCGGCAACCTCGAGCTGCTGCCGCACGGCATCGAGATCAGCGTCGGCGCCATCACGGCCGAAGACGATCGCGTCGCCGTCGAGGCGGAGAGCAAGGCGCAGCTGGTGAACGGCACGCTGTACCACAATCATTACCATTTCCTGTTCGTGGTCCGCGACGGCCGTATCCACGCCGTCAAGGAATATCTCGACACGCTGCATGCCCTGAGCGCGCTCACGGGCGCGCGGCAATCTGCGAAATCTCGCCGCGAATGACCTTGCCGAGCGGGTTGCGCGGCAGCCGCTCGACGATCCGCACGCGCTCGGGCCACTTGAAGACCGCCAGCTCCCGCGCGCGAAAGTGCGTCTGCAGGTCCTCGACGCTCACGGTACGCCCGGGTTTCGGCACGATCACGGCGCAGATCCGCTCGCCCAGCACCTCGTCCGGATAACCGACCACTGCCCCTTCGGCCACGTCCGGATGCTCCGCCAGCACGGCATCGATCTCGTCCGGCGAGATCTTCATGCCGCCGCGATTGATCTGCTGTTTCAGGCGTCCGACGAACTGGTAGTAGCGTCCGCTGTCATCGATCTCGAACAGGTCGCCGGTGCGGAACCAGCCGTCGGCAGTAAACGAGCGAGCAGTGATTTCCGGCGCGGCGAAATAGCCGTCGAACACGACCGGCCCGCGAATCTGCATCTCGCCGGCGCGGCGCGGCTCGACGATTTCACTGCCGCTCTGTGGATCCATCACGCGCGTGTGCGTGATCTTCGCGATGCGCTGCGGCCAGTCGAGCTCCGGCCGGCCCCAGCGCGGGAACAGTCGCGAGCGCGATTCCGCATCCGGCGCTTCGAGCGGGCCGCTGCACAGCGCAATGCCCTCGTTGGAGCCGAAGTTGTTGATGATCTCGATGCCGAAGCGCTCCTTGTAGCTGCGGATCATTACGGGCGGCAGCGGCGCCGAGCCCGAGCCGATGCAGCGCAGACACGAAAGGTCCACGCCCTGCAGGAGCGACTCGTTCTGCAGCAGCATCATGAGCACCGCCGGTGGTGCGATCGCGTACTCCGGCTTCTCGGTCGCAATCTGCTGCAGATACACCGGCAGCTCGAACGGGTGATGCAGGATCAGCGTGCCGGCCGCGCGCAGCCAGCTCATGAAGCAGCCGCCAAGCGCCGCCATGTTCACGAGCGGAAACGGATTGAGCAGCCGATCGCCGCGGCGGATCTGCGCGCCGTCGTAGTGACACAGGCTGCCGGAAATCCAGTGATTGTGAGAGCGCGGCACGCCCTTCGGCACGCCTTCGGTGCCCGAGGTCCAGCAGATCGTGACGATGTCGTCGGCGTTCACGTTCGCCGCAAGTTCCAGCTGGTGCGCGCGAGCGGTATTGGCTGCGCTCGGCTCCGGGGCGAAAGGATGCGTGCCTTCGGGTGCTTCGCGACCGAGCACGAGCACCGGCGGCCCGTCGGCGATGGTCGTCGCGAGGCGCGCATGCTCGGTGCCCTTGAACGTGCGCACGGTGAGCAACGCACGTGCGCGTGTCAGACGACACAGCGGTTCGAGCTCGGCGCGACGGAACTGCATCGGCACCGGGCTGATGACGACGCCGAGCCGTGCGCACGCGAGATAGACGGCGACGTACTCGACGACGTTCGGCAATTGCGTGACGAGCACGTCATCGCGCCGCAATCCGGCGTCGGCGAGCGCGACCAGGGTCGCGTCGATGAGTGCAGTGAGCGAGCGCCAGTCCAGACGCCGCGGAAAGGCACCGTCGAGCGCGGCGCGATTCGGGGGGTCGACAATCGCAATCCGCGCCGGCTCGACGGCTGCTGAACTGGCGTACAGGTCGCCGAGCCGCTGCTCGGACCACGCGCCGCTCGCGCGATACTCAGCCGCGAGGTGCTGCGGAGTCGTGCGCATCAGCCCTCCGCTGCTGCGGCCCTCAGGCGGCGGGCGGGCGGTTCAGCTGAAAGTAGTCCCGCCAGCCCGCGATCTTGCCGTCGCGAAATTCCATGACTCCCATGTAGCGGTTGGTGACCTTCTGGCCGGTCGCGATTTCCGTCAGCTGTTCCCAACCCTCCATCAGCAGCTTGTCGCCGCTCTGGGCGAAAGTGTCGATGTGCCACTCGCCGTCCTTGTAGCGGCTCCAGTAGCTGTCCAGAAAGCGGCCGAGCCCTTCGGGTCCCTTCACCGGCTTCGAGCCCACGTGATAGTGGTACTCGAGATCCGGCGTGACCATCGCCAGGATCGCGGCGCGATCCCGGCGGTCGGCGGCTGCCTGCAGGCGTTTCACAAAGTCGATGTAGTCGCTCATGGTCAGAACTTATAGCTGAAGTCGACGCCGTAGGTGCGCGGCACGCCGAACTGCGACACTTCCTCTCCGAAAAAGGAGATGATGTTGACGCGGTACAGCTCGTCCGTCACGTTTTTACCCCACAGCGCGACGGCCCACGGCGAGCTCGGCGGCGACAGCGCGACGCGCACGTCGAGCAAGCCGTAGGCGTCTTCTTTCGCGATGTTGTCGGTCGCCCAGAACATGTCGCTCTGCCACGTGTAGTTCACGCGGAAGTTGAGCGCATCGCCGAGGCTACCGACCGGCACGGTGAGATCGACGCCGCCCGAGAGCTGCGTCTCAGGCGTGCGCTGCAAGCGGTTCCCCGAGCTGTCGATTCGCTGCAAGGTCGTCGGATCGCGTGCCGTTTCGAGGAATTCCTCGTAGGTGGCGTCCACATACGAGCCGGCGAGCGAAAGACGCAGACGCTCGGTGGCCGCAAACTGCCATTCCGCCTCGACGCCCTTGATCTCGGCGCTCGCGGCGTTGTCCGTGATGTTGCACAAGCAAGCCGCATTGGTCTGCGTGACCTGCAGGTCCTTGTAGTCCATGTAGAACACGTCGGCGTTCAGCCGCATGCGGTTGTCGAGCAGATCGGTCTTGATGCCGACCTCGTAGTTGGTCGCTTCTTCCGGATCGAACGGCGTCGTCGCCTGCGCGACGTTAGCCGGCGTGTCGTCGAAGCCGCCGCCTTTAAAGCCCTTCGCCACTGTCGTGTACATGAACAGCGTGTCGGTCACCTGCCAGTCGAGAGTCGCCTGCGGCGTGGTTTCGCTCCAGGTTTTGGAGTAATCGGTGTCGAAACCGGTGCCGGCCGAGAAGATCCACTGGTTAGGTGCATCGCAGGTCGCGGGCTGCCCACCCGTAGCGGGGTTGGTCACGACGTTACCGTCCGGATCGCGGCACAGACCTTCGATCGTCACGTTCGGCCGCGGATCGTTCGGGTTGAAGCGGTCGCCGGTCGCGACCACGAAGCCGCTGACGTTGCCCGACTTCTTGTCGTGCGTGTAGCGCGCGCCGACGCTGAGCTTCAGGGTGTCGGTGAACTTGAAGCCGATCTGCGCAAAGCCCGCGTAGTTCTCGATCTCGCCGTCGTTCACCCAGCGGTTCTCGCCGGACAGCGTCGACAGCGGATTGTTGCCGCCGGGGATCACGGCGCCGAGGAAGTTCTCGCCGATGAAGCGGTCGACCTTCTTGATGTCGTCCTTCTTCAGGTACACACCGCCGATCCAGTCGATGCGGCTGTCGGGATTGTTCGAAGTGACGCGGAACTCCTGGCTGAACTGGTTGATGTCCGCGTCCTCGCCGACCGGTTGCGCGAACAGGAACAGGCCGTTGTTAGACGTTGGAGGGCGCGTGCCGAACCTGTCGTTGACGAACGCCATGTAGGCCGCCCACTGCGCGAGGTCCCAGCCGAGCGCTTCCGGACCGGCGCCGGTCTGGTCGTACACCTGCTGGCCTTCGCCGTCCCGGTAACCGGTCAGCGAATTGAAATTGAAGCCCGAGAATTCCCATTGCAGATCGAGCGTGGCGCCGAAGCCCTCGCGCTCCATGAACTGGTTGATGCGCGGCTGGCCGGCGTACTGAATGCTTTGCGCGACGTTCTTGCGGGGATCGGTGAGACCCAGGTACGCGCGCAGATTGCTCCACGGTCGCGTGCAGTTCGCGCGCAAGTACGTGGTCTCGCACGATTGGGTGCCGCCGGCCACTGCCACGGTATTGATGCCGTTGTTCTCATCGTGGTTGAAATCCAGGGCGAGACGGCCGGTGAACTTCGAGCCGTCCGGGCCATACAGCAGCTGCACTCGTCCCTGGTAGGACTCGAGGTCTTCCACGTCGCGATGGTGCAGGACATCTTCGGCATAGCCGTCGTGTTTGCGGCCCTGGAACGAGACGCGTCCCGCCCACGAGTCGTTGATCCCGCCGTTCACGAAGCCGGACAGCAGCATCGAGTTGTAGTTGCCGTAGCTCACCAGCACGTTGCCGGAGTTGTCGAACGTCGGCTTCGCGGTGATGACGCTGAGCGCGCCGCCCACCACATTCTTGCCGAGCAGCACGCCCTGCGGGCCGCGGATGACCTCGATGCGCTCGAGATCGTAGAAATCGAAGTTGAGGTCGCCGGTGCGGCCCATGTACACGCCGTCGACGAAGGTGCCGACCGAGGGATCTGCCGTGGGCGAGTCCAGGCGCGTGTTGGTGATGCCGCGGATGTTCAGCTCGGCATCGAGCGGGGTGAGCGCCGTGAGCGAGAACGCCGGCACGTTGTTGGCCAGGTCGCCGACCGTGAAGATCTTGTTCTCTTCCAGCGCTTCGCCGCCGTAGGCGCTGATGGCGACCGGCGTCGTCTGCAGGTCCGTCTCGCGCCGCTGCGCCGTGACCGTCACTGTCTCGAGCGTTTGTGCATACAACGGGGGCACCGCGGCGGCCAGCGCAGCCGTGCCCAGGAGACCGGAAATGACGGCGCGCAGCTGCGGCGCCCGACGTTTATCGAAGCTCATCATTGCCCCCTTGCAAACTAAGCACGTGTCTCTATTGGTTGTAACTTGCATAACGAGACGTTGGCAGTCTACCCGCCCCCACGTTGCAGTTGCAAGGCGGCGGGCATCGCGTAAAAGCCCGGCGGCGCGGCGCATACGCCCGGAATCGCATGGAGCGCGACGGCGACAGTAGCGTCCACAGCGGCACGCATGTGCGGTGCGGCAGGGTCCGGATCTTCCAGTGCGATCGTCGCTTTCACATTGGGACGCCCGCCGATCTCGATCCGCCAGGCCGCGGCCTCGCGGTGCGCCGCGCCGTGCAGCGCCGGGTCGGCGGTCCACGTCACCGAATGAAGTAACGCGGCGCCGGATTCGAGACGGGCGCGCCAGCGCCACTGCGTCGCCGCCACGGTCCCGGCTGCGATCGTTCCTGCCTTGATGCGGATCTCGCGCGGCGCGGGCGTCACGGTGTGCTCGGGCGTCAGCGACGCAACTCGCGTGCTGAGTGCGTCCGCGACCGCATGAAAAACCTCCATGAACAGCTCTCCATACATCGCTGCGAGCGGTTCCGTCGTGACGTCGCGCTGTTGCGGATCCGCGCCGAAGCCCATGAGCCCGAACACGAATTCCGGCGAGGGCATGGCGGACGCGTCCGCCACTTCGTAGCACGCCACCGAGTCGAGTTGCGAGCACAGACCTGTCAGGAGCGTCGCGACCCGCTCGGCGATGAAGCCGGGATTCAGGCCGACGCCCGCGAGCGTGCTGCCGCCGCGCTTGCAGGCATCGAGCAAGGGCCCAGCATAGGCAAGTCCATGACAGGCGGGATGGTGGAATCCCGCGGTTGAAATTACATCGATCCCCGCAGCCAGCAGCGCGGCGACGTCGGCGTTCTGTTGCTGATAGGGCAACGTGATACGCGACATGTGCAACACGACGTCGGGCTTCGCGGCGATGATGTCCTCGATTCGGTTGGTCGCGCGGACGCCGGTGACGGGCCGCCGCGCGATCTCGCCCGCGTCCACGCCGACCTTGCGCGGGTCATAGACGTAGACGCCGGCAAGCTCCAGGTCGGGGTGGTCGATCACCCGTCGCAGGGCCGTGCGCCCCATCGATCCGGTTGCCCATTGCGCGACGCGAACCATGCGGCTCAGGAGCGGCGCGGAAACCAGGGGAA
The DNA here is from genome assembly GCA_044866955.1 of Steroidobacteraceae bacterium. GTDB lineage: Bacteria > Pseudomonadota > Gammaproteobacteria > Steroidobacterales > Steroidobacteraceae > Steroidobacter. The sequence continues at coordinate 20,782 of JBIOUH010000183.1, read as the reverse complement.
GAAGCCTGGCGTGCGCGCGATGTAGGCGGCGTACTCGGGCCGCGCCCGCGACATCCGCTTCTCGAGCAGCCTCTTGCCGGTCACGTTCAGCAGGAAGTGCGTCATCAGGATCGGCGAGAAAACCGTCGCGACGCCGACGAGGTGATCGCAGGCGATGAGCCACAAGCCCCACCACAGGCACGCATTGCCGAAATAGTTGGGGTGCCGGCTGTAACGCCACAGACCGTGATCGAGCACGCGGCCGCGATTCGCGGGATTGCCTTTGAAGCGCGCGAGCTGCCAGTCGGCGATCGCTTCGAACAGAAAGCCGATCGTCCACAGCGCAGCCCCGGCGTAGGCGGCAGGACCCAGCGTGGGCGGCTGTACCAGATATTGCGCCAGCTGCACGGGAGCGGAGATCAGCCAGACGAGGCAGCCCTGCAGCAGGAACACCTTGGTCAGCGTGTGCCAGTGCAGGTTCTGGGGAAAGCGATTGCGGTACGCGGCGGTGTAGCGTGGATCCTCACCCTTGCCGACGTTGCGCCAGTAGAGATAGATGCCCAGGCGTGCGGCCCAGGCGACCGTGAGGATCGTGACCAGCGTGCGGCGCGGCTCCACGCCGTGGTCCTGCGAAACCAGAAAGCCGACGAGCGCGACGACGCCGAACGCGGGTCCCCAGAAAATGTCGATGATGCTCGCGTCGCGCAGCTTGATGCTGAGCAACCACAACGACACCACGCAGGCGAGCAGCACTCCTGCAGTGACCCACAGGTTGTGCCCGAGTCCCGGCGCCAGCTCCCCCATCGCTGCACTCCAGTTTCCGACCTGTCAGTCTTATAATGCCAGTGACCCGCAGCGCGCAACCCCGGAGCCCGTTATGACCGACGCCACCCGTGCCCTCGAGCTGGATCGCATGCTCGCCCGCGACGCCATCCGCGACGTCCTTTCCCGCTACGCCCGCGGCATCGACCGGGCCGATACCGCGCTCCTCAAAGGCTGCTACTTCGATGACGCCCTCGAGGAGCACGGCAGCTCATTCAGCGGCCGTGCGCACGACTATGTCGATGCTGCCATTCCGAAAGTCAGGGGGATGGGCGTGATGCAGCACCTGCTCGGCAACAGCTACATCGATCTCGACGGCGACCGCGCCTACGTCGAGACCTACATCTGGACGTTCCTGCGCGTCGAGCGCGACGGCCGCAGCTGGGACACGTTCACGGGCGGCCGCCTGCACGACAAGTTCGAGCGCCGCAACGGCGTGTGGAAGATCGCGCATCGACGCACGGTGTTCGACTGGAATCGCGACACGCCCTCGAACGAAGGCTGGTGCCTCGGCTACATCGATCCCAGTGCAGCCGGCGTTCGTCGCGGACGCAAGGACTCGCAGGATCCTACCTACGAAAGGTTCTAGGCAGTCAGAACAAGAAATTACTCTCGCCAAGACGCCAAGACGCCAAGGAAGAGAAGAGATCGGACCCGGAAATCAGAAGTGAGCGTCCGGACATTTCAGAATTCTGCAATCGGTTCTGCTCTTCCTGGCGTCTTGGCGAGCGACATTTCTTCTCTTCTTCCTTCGCTAAGTCCCTATGATCAGGCTCACCGTAGTGGTCGCGCTGCCACCGATGTTGAGCGTAGCGAAGGTTTTCGCGCCCTCGACCTGGTAGTCGCCGGCGGTTCCCGTCGTCTGCTTGAAGCAATCGAGCGCCATGCGCACGCCGGTCGCGCCGACGGGATGTCCGGCGCCGATCAGTCCGCCGCTCGGATTGACCGGGATGCGACCGCCGATCTCGATATCGCCCTCTTCGATCGCGCGCCAGCTTTCGCCCGGCTTCGTGATACCGAAGTGATCGATTGCCATGTACTCGGTGCTGGTGAAGCAATCGTGCGTCTCGATGCCTTGCAGTTGCTCCACGCCTGCAATGCCGGCGCGCTTGAACGCGTCGGTGACTGCTCCGCGCACGTGCGGAAACACGTAAGGCTGACCCGCGCTCGCCTGCACTTTCGCCGAATACGTGATCGGAGCCGTGCGATGTCCCCAGCCCTTGACGTAAGGAAAGGCTTCGAGGCCGATACCGAGCCGCCTGGCGTGCTCGCGGGCGCGCGCTTCGTTTGCCAGGAACACGACAGCGGCCCCGTCGGTGATCTGGCCGCAATCCTGCTTGCGAATGCGCCCTTCGATCGTCGGATTGGCGCTTTCGTCCTGCGTGAAGCTGCGCTCGTTGAAGGACCAGCGGCGGGTCTGCGCGTTACGATTGCGCCGCCCGTTGCCGAAGTTGATCTCGGCGATGCGCGCCAGGTGCTCCGATTTCAGGCCGAAGCGGCGGTCGTACTCGTCGGCGACGTCGCTGAATACGCGCGGCCAGGGATAGCGCGCTTCCTGGTATTCGTGCCCGCTCCACATCGCCGGTCCGCCGATGAATTGCGCAGCCTGCTCGCCCGGCACATTGCGCATTTGTTCGACGCCGAGCACCGCGGCGAGACCGTAGCGGCCCGCCTCGATGTCCGCAGCGGCCGCGAGCATCGCGAGACTGCCGGATGCGCAGGCGCCCTCATGCCGTGATGCCGGCAAGCCTGCAAATGCCGGATCGGCTGCCGCGAACAATCCGCCGAGGTGACCTTGATTGCAGAACAGCTCGGCGGCGAAGTTGCCGATGTGCGCGACCTCGATGTCCTGCGGCTCGAGCTTCGTCTCGATGAGCCCGGTCAGGACCGTGTGGCGCATCATGTCGGCGATCTCCTGGCCGTTGCGCGCCCAGTTGTCGGCGAAGTCGGTCTGATAGCCGCCGAGCAGGTAGACCCGTGTCGTCATGTGCTTGCTCCCGCGAGTGCGCGAAATCGCGCGCTCGCTCGTAGATATTCGTCTTCCAGTCGCTGCACGATGGCGGCGACCGGTTCGATGGCGCGAATCCCTTGCAGGCCCTGGCCGCACGCCCACAGATCGCGCCAGCGCTTGTACGCATCGTCACCGCGCGTGTCGTAGTTGCGCGAGGTCGCGCCGGCGAGCGAGCGGGGATCCATGCCGCACGCTTCCAGACTCGGCGCCAGCCACGACGCCGCTGTCCCGGTGATCGCAGCGCTGACGACTATGTCGTCCGGACCGCAATCGACGACCATCTGCTTGTACTGCTGCACGGCCCGGCTTTCCTGCGACGGCAGAAATCGCGTGCCCATGTAAACGAAGTCTGCGCCGGCCGCGACGGCGCCGGCAATGCCCGCGCCATCGGCGATGCCGCCGCCCACCACGATCCAGCCGTCGAAAAACTCACGCACGGCGGAGATGAAAGCGAACGCGCTCAGATGACCCGTGTGTCCACCCGCGCCGGCCGAGATGCAGGCCAGCCCGTCGACACCTGCCGCAGCAGCCTTCCGAGCGAGAGTCAGATTGACCACGTCGGCGAACACGAGCCCGCCGTAGTCCCGCACCACCTGCATCGCAGGCTTCGGTGAACCCAGTGCCGTGATGACAATGGGCGGCTGATGACGCCGCACCAGCTGCAGGTCGTCCGCGAAGCGCGTGTTGGTCGAATGCGTGATCAGATTTGCCGCCCACGGTCCGACTGGTCCGGTTGCAGTCGCGCGCGCACGGCTGAGCTGCTGCGTGATCTGCGTCATCCACTGATCGAGCTCTTCGCTCGTGCGGCAATTCGGCGTCGGGAACGCGCCGGCGATGCCCGCTTCGCAGGCAGCGACGACCAGCTCCGGTCCCGAGACGAGAAACATCGGCGCCGCGAACACCGGGAGGCGCATCGCGAACGGCCAGGGGCGAGGTGCAGGAGCGGCAGCGGCGCTCATTGTGACGAGAGCTTAACAACGTTCGACGAGCATCGCCGCACCGACGCCCGCGGCGCCGCTTGCGACCACCAGGCCCGTGGTTCCGCCGCGCGCTTCCAGCACGTCGAGCAATGTCGAGAGCAGGATTCCGCCGCTCGCACCCATCGGATGGCCTTTCGCGAGATGGCCGCCGGCCACGTTCACGCGCTCCGGATCGACGTCGCGATCGCGCAGAAGCATGGCGATCGTCACAGCGAAAGCTTCCATGAACTCGATGCAGTCGACGTCCTGAAGCCTCATGCCTGCCTGGTCGAGCACGCGATCCATGGCGCCGATGCCGGCGAGCAGAGAGGAGTACGGATCGCCGCCGCACTGAGCGTAACTCACGATGCGCGCACGCGGACGACGCGTCGCACTCTTGTCACCGACGAGCGCGAGGGAAGCGCCGTCGCAAATCGGCGGTGCATGCGCGATCGTGTGTCGATGATCGACGCTGCGCCCGAGTGCGTCCGCGTAGGACTTCGCAAGCTCTGCGAATGCGGGCTGCATTGCCGCGAGACTCGCAGCCGTTGTCTGCGGCCGCACGCACTCCTCCACTGCCAGAGCGGCAGTGCCGTCGGCACGAGTCATCGCAATTCGTGAGCGTGTGAGCGCAGGGTTGGATTCTGCAGCGGCTGCGCGCTGCTGCGAACGCAATGCGCAGGCGTCGAGCGTTGCGCGATCGATGCCTTCGTCTTCAGCAAGACGATCAGCGGCGAGCGCCACGGGAATGTAGCGGCTGCGTGCGGGCATGGTCGCGTCGGTGTAGTAGTCAGCGGCATCCGCCATGAACGGAACGCGCGACATCATCTCAACGCCGCCCGCGAGCACAGTGCGTGCCTGACCCGAGCCGACCATCGCGGCGGCCTGTCCGATCGCGGTCAGACTCGATACGCAGTAGTTGTTCAGCGTGTACGCGGCAGCTCCATCGGGCAGGCCGCTGTGCAATTTCGACACGAGCGCGATGTTGCCGCCCTGCGCGCCGACCTGGCCGACGCAGCCGAGTACGAGTGCTTCTGCGCGCCGCGACGGCGCGTCGCCGACTCGCGAATCCAGAGCGGTGCACAGCTGGTGGACGAGCTCCTGCGGCTTGAGTTGAGCGAGACCGCCGTCGGCGCGGGCCTTGCCTCGCGGCGAGCGTACGACGTCGAACAGGTACGCGGAGCCGGTGGAACTCATGGGTGCAGTGCAGCCTAGCACCCGCGAGTCTCGTAACGCAAGTTACTACGGCGACTGATCGGCGGCGCCGGTTACGTCCAACCTGAAGCCTGATCCCTCGCAGGAGAAACTCCATGCGTAACGTCAGTCTATTGGTCCCGCCGCTCGCCGCCGGAGCGCTCGCCCTGCCCGCCGCGGCAACCGAGCCCACCGTCAACGATCTCATCGCCCAGGGTAAGTTCTGCACGGCGACAGCAACCGCGGTCGCGCGCGCGTGCAGCAATGAGTCCCTCGATGACTACTGGCTGGGCCTCGGCATCTGCATCAACGAATCCGACGGCCGCGACCGCACCGAGTGCGTCACCGATCTCAAGGACAGCCTCGACGAAGCGACGGACGAGTGCGCCGCGCAGCGCAAAGCCCGCGTCGACCTGTGCAAGACGCTCGGCGAGGACCGCTACGATCCCGAGTTCGAGGCGCGCGACTTCGACCGGGACTTCCGCAACCTGACGAATCCGAACCCGTACTTTCCGTTGGGCATCGGTAATCGCTGGGTATATCGCAGCGCCACTGAGAAGAATGTCGTGCAGGTGACCAGCGCGACCAAGCTGATCGACGACGTGCGCTGCATCGTCGTGCGTGACGAGGTCTTCGAGGATGGCTTCCTCACCGAAGGGACGAACGACTGGTTCGCGCAGGCGAAAGACGGCACGGTGTGGTATTGCGGCGAAGAAACCGCCGAATTCGAAACGTTCGACGGCGACCGCCCGGTCAAGCCGGAACTGGTCAGCATCGACGGCTCGTTCAAGGCCGATCGTGACGGCGACAAGCCGGGCATCATCTTCCTGGCGAATCCGCGGCCGGGCCAGACATATATAGAAGAGTCGTCGCTGGGCAACGCCGAAGACGCGACCCGGGTGATCGTCGTCGACTACTCGTACGGCAAGTACCCGAACCTCGACATCCTGGTGCCGCCGGGGCTGGCGCGGCTGCTCTGTGCGCGCAATTGCGTCGTCACGAGGAACACCTCCTCGCTCGAGCCGGGGCGATTCGAGCGCAAGTACTACGCGCCCGGCATCGGTGTGTTCCTGGAAACGGCGCCGCAGACCGGCGAGGTCAATCGCCTGGTGAACTGCAGCTTCGATCCGCGGTGCGCGCAGTTGCCGCAATGATGCGTACGTCGGGCCTCAGCCGGCCGTCCGTGTCAGGCTGAAGCCTGGCCCACGCGACCAGCCGGCCTGCGTAGCGGGGCCGTCTGGTCGATGCGCTTGCCGCCGACCAGGCATGTGTGCAGCTCGGCGGCGAAGTGCTTCATCTTCTCCTGCAGCTTCTTGTTCCGCCGCAGCAGCCAGTTGTAGCCGATGACCGCCGGCACGGCGACGAACAGGCCGATGGCGGTCATGATCAGCGCCTCGCCGATCGGCCCGGCGACGCGCTCGATGCCCGTGTCGCCCGAGAGTGCGATGCGGTTGAGCGCGTTGTAGATGCCCCAGACCGTGCCGAGCAGACCGACGAACGGCGCGACCGAGCCGGTGGTCGCAAGGATCGACAGCCCGTTGACCAGCCGGCTGGTGACGCTCTCGATCGAACGGTACAGCGAGACCGTGATCCAATCGTTCAGGGACACCTCTTCCGCCAGCTGCCCCTCGTGATTCTGCGCGGCGCGAATGCCGTCCTCGGCCAGCATGCGAAAGACGTTGTCGCGGCCGGAAAGCGCTGCCATGCCGTCCCACAGGCCGCCGGCGGCCCAGAACTTCTTGCGCGCCTCTGCGTAGGAGAGTGCGATCGCGCGCTGGTCCCAGAGCCGCGTGAGGATGACGAACCAGGAGGCCAGCGACATGAGCGTCAGCACGATCAGCACGCCGATCGCCAGCGCGTCCGTCTGCTGCAGCATCTTCACCAATCCCAGGGAGCCCTGCTCTGCGCCGTTCATGTCGGATCCTCGCTTGACCACGTGAGTCGTAGTTACTATGACACTTGTAGTAGATGCGACGCAAGTGCCGGCGCTTGCGACCCTACTACACCAAGCGTAGGCTCAACCTCGCCTATAGGTGGAGATCGCAGTGCCCTCGACCAAGCTCAGCCGGCTGGAATTGAACATCATGGAGGCGCTGTGGACGCACGGCGCGTGCTCGATACGGGAAATCCACGATGCCTTCCCGAAGCGCGGCCGGCCTGCGTACACCACGGTGCAGACCATGGTGTACCGGCTGGAAGCGAAACAGATGGTCCGCCGCGCCAAGAAGATCAGTAACGCCCACATCTTCGAGGCCGTGCTCAGCCGCGACGCCGCGCACCGGCGCCTGGTCGACGACCTGCTCGGCCTGTTTGGCGGTCGCGCCCAGCCCGTCATGGCGCATCTGATCGAGTCCGGCAAGCTCACGCTGGACGACATCAAGGTCGCCGAGAAAACGCTGCGCGAAGCCACGCGCAAGGACAAGAGCTGATGGCCTTTCTCCTCACGCACCTGTGGCAGTCGACGCTGGTCCTGCTCGGAGCGTGGGTGCTGGCGCGGGCGTGCCGCAACAATGCGGCTGCAGTTCGGTACTGGATCTGGTTCGTCGCCTCCGCGAAGTTCCTCGTGCCGCTGGCGCTGTTGCAGCAGCTCGGCGACCGCCTCGGCCGGTCCTTTCCCGAGCCTTTGCCCGTCGATGCAGCGCTGATCGAAACCGCGAACGCAATGTTCGCTGTGTCGATGCCGCACGGCCTGAGCGTTGCCGACGCCCTGCCCTCGCCCATCGCATCGATCGCGATGACGATCTGGGCGCTCGGCGCAGCGCTGCTGTGTCTGCGGTGGTTCCTGCAATGCCGCTCTGTCCGCGCGCTGCTGGAAGGCGCGCCCGAAGTATCGATGGATCTCCCGGCGCCCGTGCGCATCACCTCCGGCGACCTCACGACTGGAGTGTTCGGCATCCTCCGTCCGGTCGTGATCCTGCCGGGCAAGGTGATGGAAGTGCTGGAGCCGCAGCAGTTGCAAGCTGTTCTCGCACACGAGACCTGTCACGTGCGTCGCCGCGATAACCTCACGGCTGCGCTGCATCGCTGCGTCGAAGTGGTGTTCTGGTTCCATCCGCTCGTCTGGTGGCTCGGCGCGAACCTGCTGCGCGAGCGCGAGGCGGCGTGCGACGAGGCCGTCGTCGACGACGGCCATGAGCAAGGCGTCTACGCCGAAGCGATCCTGAATGCGTGCCGCCTCGGCGTGACGGCACGATCCGCTGCGGTGGCAGCGTCCACAGGCGGCGATCTGTGCGAGCGCTTGACGTCGATCATGAGCGAACGACGCTCGCTGCCGATGAGCGGCGAGCGGTTCACTCTGCTCTTCGCCCTGGCGATGCTGATATGCGCCGCGCCGCTTGCCGTGGGCATCGCGATCGGCGCAACTCGCGAAGCGTCGGGCGCAAGCCCCACTGCGCTCGAGATCATTTCAATCAGGCCGGCTGCACCGGGCTGGTGGCACAGCAGCGAGTTCGAGCCGCAGAGCGGTCGCCTGATCGTTCGCAACTTCTCGCTGCGCGATGTGATCGACTCGGCGTATCCGGCGTCGATCGTGAACGCGGACCGCGTCGTGATCGACGGCGTCCGTTACGACATCGAAGCGCGCTGGCGCACCGCGGGCGACCTGGTCGGCACGAGCGAGCGCAAGACCTGGCGCGAGCTGCTGAAACAGGTCGTGGAAAGCAACTCGAATTACGAAGTCTACGTTACCGACCTGCACTAGCGAGTGCGTCGCCCAGAGCTCGCAGCAGCCGCGAGCCCTCGCCATGCCAGGCGCTGCCGTGCATGCAAGCCAGAGTCGTCGGCTCCTCGCGCGCGAATTCCTCCAGCACAGCCCGCGTTTGCGGCGCGTGCGCGAAGTAGTCGAGCGGTTTGCGGAACGCCTCGCTCGGCCCGAGGATGTCCGACTCCGTGAGCGGCACGCCGCCGTCGCCGCCCTGCGTGAACAAATCGCCGCAGAAGAACGTGCGCGTGGTCATGTCCATGGCGAGCCCGCACTCCCAGGCGTGCGGCACGTGCGGCGTATCGAACCAGCGCACGCGATGCTGGCCGAGATTCAGATCCTCCTTGTCGGCGAGCACTCGCGGCGGCCGGGAGGCGAAGTCGTTCACCGATGTCATCGCGGCGACGCGGCTGCAGACCGCGACGGCATACGGCGCGGCGGCGAGGAACTCATTGAGAGCCCCGCACTCGTCGGCTTCGAAGTGCGACAGCCCGACATATCTCAGTCGCGAGACCGGCATGACCGCCGCGATCGCCTCGCTGACGACGGGAAACAACCCACGCAGGCCCGTGTGAAACAGCAAGGGTTCGTCGTCGACGACCAGGTATTGATTGAAGCTGAAACCCGGCGTCCCGGGAATCGCGACCGGCGTGTTGATGCGATAGATGCCCGGCGCGATCTCGTGGATGTTCGTGCCGGAGGTGCTGTTCGTAATCATGTGCGTGATCCTAACTCCCGCAGCGCCGCGGCGGGCCACGTGCGTGCAACATTGCTCGTCCGAATGTGCGCCCTCACAGGGCGCGTCAGGGCGTGTCGGTGCTGGCGAGCAGCGCGTTCCAGCGTGCGTCGGCCTGCAGGATCCTGAGGAACGGCGACAGCATGATTTCCTCCCTGACCCATTTCTGGTTGTAATCTTCGTCGGGTCGGGCGTCCGCCATTGCGCGCGCAATCCGCTCGAGTGCCTGGTCGTGCTCGCCGCGAAACGCATACACCTCGGCGATCGCCAGCTCGATCTGCGGATCTGCGTGCGATGCCGCGGACTGATCGGTCAAGCGTGACAACGCGGCATCGGCGGCGCTGCGTTGCCCGGGCGCGCGAAAGGCGAGCGCAATGGCCTGGTCGCGGTGCGGGCCCGGCTGCATGCGGCCGATTGCGATGAAAGCTTCCTCGTAGCGCTGCTGCATGATCAAAATGCGGGCGAGGTCGGCGTCAACCCGGCCCAACGTCGGGCTCAACTCGCGCACCTTCTCCAGCTCCACGCGCGCCTCCTCCAATTCGCCGACCGCAGCCAGATAGATGCCCAGGTTGGCACGCGCGGCCGCGGCAAGCGGGTCGACTGCGACTGCGCGCCGCTGCAGCGAGATCCCTTCGCTCCAATGTCCTGCGGCGAACGCCTTGCCCGCCGAGACGCCCAGCACCAGCGGGTCGGACGGATTCAGTGCGATCGCGCGTTTGCAATGCTGGTCGGAAGTTTGCGGGTCGCCCAGCCACCCGTAGTACTGCGCCGCCCTGACGTGCGCCTCGGCCAGATTTGGGCCGAGCGCAAGCCCGCGTTTGACTGCCTCGGCCCACGCATCGCGCGCGCTCTGCGGCGCTGGCCACGGGACGAGGTAGTACACGCCCGCCAGGCCCACCCACGCACGCGCGTAATTGGGATCTGCCTGCAGCGACTGCTCGAAGTACTCCTTCGCGAGCGCGAGATCCGCCTCACCGCGGCGATTGAAAAAGTAGCGTCCGTGCAGATAGCGCTCGAAGGCCGTCGCATTTCTAGTCTGCCCGGTGCTCGGATTGCTCTCGCCGGTCAGCCGGGTCTGGAGCGCCTCGGCAACAGCCCCGGCGATGTCGTCCTGCACGCCGAAGATGTCGGTGACGTCGCGATCGTACGTTTGTGACCACGCGTGCGCGCTAGTCGTACCCTCGACCAGCTGCGCAGTTACGCGCACGCGGCCGCCGGCCCTGCGCACACTGCCTTCGAGCACATGAGTGACATTGAGCGCGCCGGCGATCGTCGGAATATCGACGTTGCGGCCCTTGAACGAGAACGATGACGTGCGCGCGGTCACTCGCAGCGACGTGGACTGCGCCAGCAGGTTCAGGATCTCCTCCGACAGACCCTCGGCGAAGTACGCCTGGTCCTGTCCCTCGCTCATGTCGACGAACGGCAGCACGGCGATCGACGGCTTGGCAGCAGCCACCGCGGCAACGCTCTGTGTTTCGTCCGGTCCGCGGAACAGAAAGACAGCGATGCCCGCGAGGGCGATGAGCGTCAGAGCCGCGCCGACAGCCAGTGACTTGCGGCGCGCCGGCGGCAGTCGCTCGTCGAGCAGGCTCGTCGTGACATCCGCGACGAAGCGATACCCACGGCCCGGCACTGTCACGATGAACCGATGCTCATCGGGCGTCTCACCAAGTACACGCCGCAGCGCATAGATCGTCTGGGTGAGGTTCCCTTCCTCCACGACGACGTCCGGCCAGATCTCGCTCAGGAGGGTGCGCTTGTCGAGCACCTGGCCAGCGCGCTCGACCATGTACATCAGGGTATCGAGCACCTTGCCGGGCACTTGCAGCTGCTGGCCGTCGCTCCGCGAAGCGAGCACACGGCGCTGCGCGTCGAGACGAAACTCGCCGAACTCGTAGATGAGATGTGCCGGCCGCGGGTTCACCTGCTCTCCGGGACCATCCTTGAGAAGAATTGAGCCGCGGCCAAGGAGTTTTTAGGTGCCGCCCGGCGATTCTCCGCCTCCATCGTGGACCCCCGCAACCCTCCGCGCGGCGCTGTCCCGAGATTAAGTCATCACCAAGGGGAGTAAATTGTCATGAAGGGCAGACAGTTGGCTATTGCCGCGCTGGGAGTGTGCGGCTTCATCGGCCTCGCCGCACCGGCATGGGGCGATACGGTAACGGACTGGAACGAGATCGCACAGGCGGCGATCGTCACGGGGCGGCCGGGTCCGATCGGTGCGGTGGACTCGGCGTTGATTCAGGTCGCGGTCCACGATGCCGTGCAGGCAATCGATAGACGCTTCGAGCCGTATCACGTGGAAATCAAGGGCGCGAAAGGCTCGCGCTCGGCGGCCGCAGCTGCAGCGGCCCACGCCGTGCTCGTCGGCATTTATCCGGCCCAGGCGGCGTCCCTCGATGCAACTTATTTCAACTACCTGGCCACCCATGGACTTAGCAACGACCCCGGCCTGCTGGTCGGCGAGCAGGTGGCCGCGGGCATCCTGCCGCTGCGACGCGCCGATCCGAATCCGCTGCCTGCTCCGTTCGTTGGCGGTACCGGGATCGGGCAATGGCGCCCGACCCCCTCGTTTATCGGCAATCCGCCCGCGCCACCCTCGGGCGCGCCGATGGCGGTGCATTGGATGTCGGCATTCGACCCGTTCACGCTGACGGGCCCGACGCGTTTCCGCGCCGATCCTCCGCCGGCGGTGACGAGCGCGCGCTACACGCGGGACTACAACGAAGTGAAGCGGCTCGGCTCTTTCTCGAGCACTGACCGCACTGCGGAGCAGACCGATCTCGCCTACTTCTATACCGACAATTTCCTGGCGCAATGGAATCGCGCGCTGCGCGGAATCGCCACCAAGCATTCGCGTCGTACTGGCGACACGGCCCGCCTCTTTGCATTGGCGAACCTGGCGACCGCGGACGCGCTGATCTCGTCGTGGGACAGCAAGAAGTTCTACTTCTTCTGGCGGCCGGTCACTGCCATCAACGAGGGCGAGAATGACGGCAATCCGAATACAGCCGGCGATCCGTCCTGGCAGCCGCTCATCAACACTCCCAACTATCCCGACTACACCTCAGGCGCGAACAATGTCGTGGGCGCGATGACGCGCACGCTGCAACTGTACTTCGGCCGCGACCGAGTGACGTTCGACGTGAGCACGCTCGCGCCGCTCGCCACCACCAAGACGCGAACTTACAACCGCTTCTCGGACGCGGCGGCAGACGTGGTCGAAGTGCGCATCTATCTGGGGATTCACTTCCGCTTCGCCGACGTCGCGGCGCGAACTCAGGGGCAACGCGTCGCGGAGCACGCGTTCAATCACTTCCTGCTGCCGCTCCACGATGACAACGGTCACCATCGCTGGGATGACTGAATCGCGACTGATCACCAGCCCGAAAAGCGCGGCCACACGGCGGTCACGAGGCCGCCGTTGGTCGCCCGATAGGAGTTGTGTTGAGCTGCGGTTGCGCAAGCGTGATTCGGCAAGAGACGCAGCAAGGTACCGACGGGAAGCTCCGGCAGCGCTGCGACGCTGCCGGGGCGCAGGGCAAGGATCCCGTGCTCCTGGTTCGCCTCGACCATGATCAGATCCGGATAGACAGTGCCCGACACGTCGCACGCCAGTCCGTAGCCCTGATCGACCTTCTGCTTCGCAGTGCCGCGGTCGCGTGACATCGCCATCCATCCTGCGTCGACCAGGATCCAGCCCTTGCCGCGCTGATGACCGATGACCGACGTCAGCACGCTGAGCGCGATGTCATCGACGCTGCACACGCCGAGACCGGCCATTACGAGATCGAAGAACACGTACACGCCGGCGCGCACTTCGGTAACACCCGCGAGATCGCGAGCGAAATGCGCGGTCGGCGTCGAGCCCACGCTCACGACCGGGCACGGCAAGCCCGCTTCGCGCAGCGCCTTTGCGGCCGCGACTGTCCCTGCCCGCTCCTGCTCCGCCGCCCGCTCGAGCGCAGCGACACCGATCGCGTCGTAGGAGCCGCCGGCGTGAGTGATGACGCCGCGCAACTCCGCACCGCCTTCGTGAAGATCGCGGCCGATCTGCACGAGGAGCGGATCGTCGGGCCGAACACCGGCGCGATGATCGTCGCAGTCGACTTCGATCAGCGTCGGAATCCGCTCGCCTGCGGCGCGCGAGCTCGCAGCTACGGCCACCGCCTGTTCGCGACTGTCGAGGATGATCGAGAGATCGACGCCCCGTCGCCGCAGAGCCAGCACCCGATCCAGCTTGGCCGGCGCGATCCCAACCGCATACGTGATGTCGCGCACGTCGGCGGCAGCGAACTCTTCCGCCTCCTTCAGCGTGGATACGGTCGCTGGACCTCGCGCGCTCGGCATCAGCCGTCGCGCGATATCCACGGATTTGCAAGTCTTGAGGTGCGGACGCAGAGTCGGGCCGAGGCGATCGAGACGGGTCTTGAGCCGATCGATGTTGCGCGTCATGCGCGCTTCGTCGACCAGCAGACACGGCGTTTCGAGCCGATCGATTGGCAGCGGTTCCATACTCAACTCGCCACAGCGAGCACAGCTTCGACGCCGCGCGCGACAGCGAAGAGCCGGCGGTCGTCCAGATGCTCGCCCATCAGCATCAGTCCGGCAGGCGCTTCGTCGCCCTGCTGCATCGGAATCGAAATCGCACAGCGATCCAGAAAGTTGCCGAGCGCCGGATTGCGCAGCATCAGGCCGTTCAGGCGGAAGTACTCACGGTCGCTCTCCAGAGCTTTGACCGGCGGCGCGATCGTCGGCACCGTCGGCATCACCACCGCATCGTATTCGAACGTCAGCTTGTGCACGCGATCGCAGAGCTCCGCGCGGTCACGCAGCAATCGCACGTAATCCGCGGCACTGTGCTCACGACCTTTCATAATCCGCACGCAGACGCGCGGATCGTAGGCATCCTGGCGCTTCTCGAGCAGTTCGCGGTGCCATTCGTACGCTTCCGGCGCGGAAAACCCGCCGTTTGCATTCAGCTCTGGGATGCGCGCGAGCTCTTGCAACGGTGCACGGGAAATCGATGCGCCGGCGCGCGACAGCCGCTCCAGTGCGCGCTCGAAACAAGTGGAGACATGGCTGTCCACGTCGTCGAAAACCACGGACGTAGGCACCAACAGGCGCATGCCCGCGATCGGAAACGGCTCGGGCGCTTCGACCGGCGTACCCGTCAGAACTGCATCGAGCAACGCGCAGCACTCGACGGTCCGGGCGAGCGGCCCGACGGAGTCCAGCGTCGTCGAGAGCGGCACGGCGCCGACACGCGACACGCGCTTCGCTGTCGGCTTGAAGCCGACGATGCCGTTCAGTGCGGCCGGAATGCGGCATGAGCCGCCGGTATCCGTGCCGAGACTCGCAGCACTCATGTCATCCGCCACTGCGACCGCTGCGCCGCTGGACGAGCCGCCAGGAATGCGACCGGTCGCGCGATCGAACACATTGAGCGGCGTGCCGTAGTGAGGGTTCAGGCCGAGACCGGAGAACGCGAACTCCGTCATGTTCGTACGACCGATGATGATGAAGCCCGCCGCGCGCAGCGCTGCGACCGCGGGCGCATCGCGCTCGGCCGGCGGCGCACCTTGCAGTACCCGCGAGCCTGCTGTAGTCACGTCGCCGCGGATATCGAAAAGATCCTTGATCGCGATCGGCACGCCGGCGAACGGCGGCAACGTCACCCCGGCTGCTCGCTGCCGATCGACAGTGTCGGCCTGAGCACGGGCCGTCTCGGCGGCGACTTTCAGGAACGCGATTCTTCCCTGTCCGGCGGGATCCTCGATTCGCCGCAGGCAGTTCTCGATCAGCTCGCGCGCTTTGAGTCGACCGTCGGCGAGTTGTCGTGTCAGAGTCTTGAGCGCATGCATCCGAGGCTTATAGCTCACGCCGGCTGCAGTTGCACGTGAGGCGCCCTCGGGAAAGCGAAAGCAATCGCCGACGCACCGAGCGCGAGCGCGAACGATGCGACGAACAGCCACGAATAGCCGCCGAAGCTGTCGAAGATCCAGCCGCCGATCAGCGGGCCGAGCGACATCCCCAGGCTCGAAACCATCGTCGCCGCACCGAACACCGTGCCCATGATCGACTGGCTGAAGTAGTCGCGCGCCAGCACTGCGTACAACGGCATCACGCCGCCGTAAGCAGTGCCGAAGACGAGCGCGAGTCCGTAGAATTGATCCAGCTCCCGCACGAACGGATACGAGCCGATCGCGAGCCCCTGGATCAGCAGACCGGTGATCAGGATCTTCTTTACGCCATAACGGTCGGCAGCGACGCCGAACAGCAACCGACCGCCGAGCCCCGCCGCTCCTTCGACGCTATAGATGCTGACCGCCGCCATCGGCGCAATTCCGCACGACATCGCATAACTGACCATGTGGAAGATCGGACCGGAATGCGCCGCACAGCAGGCAAAGAAGGTCAGGGCGAGCACGATGAACTGCCGCGAGCGGAAGGCCTGCGCCAGCGAGGTGATCGAGCCTGCCGCATCGCCCGGCGCGGCGGCTCCGGCCGTCGCGTCCACCGGACGCTGTCGGACCAGAAACGACGCCGGGATCAGCAACACCCACGCGAGCACGCCGATGTCGAACATCGCCGTGCGCCAGTCGTACGCAGTGATCAGCCAGCGCGCGAACGGCGAGATCGTCAGCGGCGCCACGCCCATGCCGGCCGAGACGAGCGAAACCGCGAGACTGCGTTGCGTGTCGAACCACGCCGTCGTGGCGGCGATCATCGGCGCAAAAAACGTGCTGGCCGCCAGGCCCACGAGAATCCCGTAAGTCAGCTGGAACTGCAGCAGCGATGTCGCGCGGCTCGCCAGGACCAACGCCAGCCCGAGCAACACTGCGCCGATCGTGACCACGATGCGCGTGCCGTAGCGATCGCTTACCGCGCCCCAGCCGAACGCACCCGCGCCCATCACGAGGAAGTTCAGCGTCATCGCAGCGGACACACCCGCCCGCGACCAACCCGTGTCCCGTGTCAGCGGATCGAGGAATACCGCCAGTGAGAACATCGCCCCGAGCGCGACGCACGTCATCAGAGCGCCGACCGCCACGATCGTCCACCGATAGGAAAGGTTCATCTGCACCCTCGTCTGCGGCGCGAGCCTAGCCTAATGACGAACCGACTGTTGCGGAACAGACAAAGACAAGAGAAATATCTCTCGCCAAGACGCAAAGACGCCAAGGAAGAATCCGGAATTCTGAATTCGGAGTTCCGAGACTTAGAATCCCGAAATCCGGAATCTCTGAGCTCTTCTTGGCGTCTTCGCGTCTTGGCGAGAGTTATTTCCGGTTCCTATTTCCCCTCCGCAGACACCCTCGCCTCCCGCAGCCTCTCCGCACACTCTTCGCAGCAAACTTCGACGGCTTTGCCGCCGATCTTGACCTTGATGGCTTCGCCTTCGATCTTGCAGTCGCAGGCCGCGCACGTTGTCTCGTTCATGATGAGCTCCAGGCGCCGGAAATCGGCGCAGGCGCAGTAGATCCGAGCGGGGTCGAGGGCGCTGTCGAATTCTTTAGCGAAGGTGGACGGAGCGCTGGAAGGCGGCGGGGGTGCGGCCGTACGCCTGGCGGAAGGCAGCCGTGAAGTGGCTGTGGCTGGAGAAGCCGAGATCCATGCTGAGACTGGTGAGGTCGTCGTACTGGCTGAGCAGATCGAGCGCACGGGCCAGGCGCAGCCGCAAGTTATAGCGATACACCGGCATGCCTTCGACCTGCTGAAACACCTGCGTGAGATACACGGGCGAGACACCCACCGCCGCGCCGATCTCGCTCAGGGTCCAGCGTCGCGCCGGATCGGAAGACAGCAGCAGCTTGGCGCGATCGACCAGCTTCTGGCGGCCGGCGCTCGCACCGGCCGCGTGCGACGTGCGCTCTCCCAGCGCCCGGCGAATCAATGTGAGCGTTAGCGTCTCGCCTTCCAGGGGTTCGGCGACCTTGCGATCCAGGCTGTAACGAAGCGTCGCGACCAGCGCCTGGCTGCGCGCGTCGATGCGCAGACGCTGGCGTCGGAAAGCCAGCTCCTCGCTGTTTCGCACGTGTTCTTGCGGCGTGAGCTCGTCGAGCCAATGCTCGGCGACGCCGACTGAAAGGCATGCATCCCCGCCCTCGACGGGATGGCTGATGCGGTATTCCTCGCCCTTGTTGAAGAACACCACCTGATTGCTTTCCGCGACGGAATCTTTGCGCCCGACGTGGCGCACGTAGACACCGCGATACGGGAACACCAGGAAAGTGGACTGCGCACACTCGACCGGGCTGCGATGCCGGCAGCTGCCATCGCAGACGACATCGCGAACGTTCGCGGTCGTGGTGTCGAGCAGCAGCTTGATCGAGAGCTCCGTCATGGCCCGGCGATTATCGCTCAGCCGCCGGTGAAGTCGCTAAAGAGTTTGATAGCGACCGGCACCCCGGTCAGGCCTGCTACGCACATCGCAAAACTGCGCAGGAGCCTGGACATGGTCGATTGGATTGCGGTCAGACATCTGCTGGCAGCGCTCGCTGCCGGTGCGATTCTCACAGGCGGCAGTAGCCCTGTTCGCGCATCGGATCATCTCGATACGCCGACCGTGGCGACGAATCCGCGCGCCGACATCGGCGATCTGTACGCGTGGACCTCGCCCGATGCGAAGCAGCTGAATCTCGTCATGACGATCGTCGGCGAAACGTTTTCGGACAACGTCGAGTACACGTTCCACGTCGATAGCGGCAAGCGCCTCGGCGCTACTTCGAGCACGACGTCGATCATGTGTCGTTTCGGCGCTGACCAGGCCGCGGATTGTCGTGCGGCCGGCGTCGATCCCAGCCGACTTCGCGTGTTCGCCGGCCGGCGCGACGATCCGTTTTTCAACAACGTGAAAGGAACGCGGGCTGCGTATCAGCGAGCCGCGGCGGCGCTGCGCAACGGAGCCGCCGTCGATGCAGCCGGCTGCCCGGGCTTCGACTCGAGCACCGTGCAGGCAATCCGGTTCGAATGGCGCCATACCGACGGCGGTCCTGCGAGCGATCTGCTCGCGGGCTGGACGCCGGCGGCGCTCGTCATAGCGATCGATCTCGATGTCGTCGCGAAGGACGGTCCGCTGCTGGGTGTGTGGGCGACGACATCGTCAGAGTATGGTCAGCTCGATCGCATGGGACGTCCGCTCACAGGCAATGCACTGCTCGGAACGCTTGCCTCGGACAAGGTGAGCGACAAGCTGAAAGAAGACTACAACCGCGCGACGCCCGCCACCGCTGGCCGCTTCGTGCCGGAGATCGAGAAAACTCTCGGGCTCTACGATGGCTTCGACGGCAAATGCGGCAATCAACTGCTGGCGAACAAGCAGGCCGGCGCCGGGCGTTACCACGAGCTTGCGGCGCTGCTCGCCGACGATCGCTTGTGGGTGAACAGCGCATCGGGCGTTTGCATGCAACTTTTCGCCGTCGAGTTGGCTGAGCTCGCAGGTCAGGGCGCGCTGAAAGCGGATTGCGGCGGCAGGACGCCGACCTACTCTGGCGCAAATGCGTATCGATCGTTCCTCACGAACGGCACGTCGACCGGCATCGATGACGGGCTCTCACGCGACGCGCGCGAACACTCTGCGACGACGTTTCCGTTTCTGGCCGCGCCCGACACGGCAGCCGACATCGATAAGGACTACAAGTGAAATGCCGTGCAGCTTGGGTGCTGTTGATCGCGCTGTGTTTCAGTCGCGACGGGGCTGCTCACGCATTCTGGGTGCAGCCCGTCGACTTCTGGCTGAATCCGTGCGCCACGTTGTCATGGACGTTGCAGGTCGGTGACGGACTGTCGCGGCAGCTCTCGCCGATTCCACCGGATCGCATCACGCGTTTCGAAGCGATCGCTCCATCTGGCGACGCGCAGGATCTGCGCAGCGGCGCGATCCGTCCCGCACAGCCCGGCGCATACGTCGTCGTGCTGGAGACAGACAATCGAGCGTTCAGTCATCAGTCTGCGATGCGCTTCAACGACTACCTGGAGGCGGAGGGTTTGACGCCCGCGATCGCGTACCGCCAGCGTACGCATCGGATGCACGTGGATGGATTCGAGCGTTACAGCCGGGCTGCGAAGTCGATCGTGGCCGTCGGACCGCGCCACCGCCAGGCATCCGAACAAGTGCTGCGACCGTTCGGTCTGCGCCTGGAGATCGTTC
This sequence comes from Steroidobacteraceae bacterium, assembly GCA_044866955.1. Lineage (GTDB taxonomy): Bacteria > Pseudomonadota > Gammaproteobacteria > Steroidobacterales > Steroidobacteraceae > Steroidobacter. Next base: position 1,225 of record JBIOUH010000183.1, on the reverse strand, counting down.
CCGTGTCCAGTCCTTACGCAACGCCCCGGCCTGCACAATTCCCGGTGCGCGTGCTCTACGACGGGCAGCCGCTGCCCGGCGCGCTCGTCAAACTCATGAATCTGGATCAGGACCTCAGTGTCGCGGACCAGCAACGCACGAGCGTGGCCGGCATCGCAACCTTCGCGATGCCGCCCGGAGGGCGCTGGCTCATGAGCGTCGTCTGGACGAAACCGCTCACGAATGCCAGCGATGCGGACTACGAGACGACCTTCTCCAGTCTCACGTTCGGAGTTCCGCGCGGCGCTCAGTAGATCTCGGGCACCAGCATCTCGGCCGGCACCGGCTGCCGCGAGTAGTCTTTGCGTCGTTCGCGCGCCGGCAGGACGATGGACGGCTTGTCGATATCCCTGTACGGAAACTGCTTCAGCAGGTGATCGATGCAGTTGAGACGCGCGCGCTTCTTGTCGACCGCCTGCACGACCCACCAGCGTGCCTCGGCAATGTGCGAGCGTTGCAGCATGATCTCTTTGGCCTTCGTGTAATCCTCCCAGCGCCGGCGCGATTCCAGGTCCATGGGGCTCAGCTTCCACTGCTTGAGCGGATCGTGGATGCGGCCGAGGAAGCGCACGTGCTGCTCTTCGTCGGTGATCGAGAACCAGTACTTGAGCAGGCGGATGCCGGAGCGCACCAGCATGCGCTCGAACTCCGGCACCGAGCGGAAGAATTCCTCGTATTCATCCGGCGTGCAGAAACCCATGACGCGCTCGACGCCGGCGCGGTTGTACCAGCTGCGATCGAACAGCACGATTTCGCCTGCCGCCGGCAGATGCGAGACGTAGCGCTGGAAGTACCATTGCGTACGCTCGCGGTCGTTCGGCGCCGGCAGCGCCACGACGCGACAGACGCGCGGATTGAGCCGCTGCGTGATGCGCTTGATCGAGCCGCCCTTGCCGGCAGCGTCGCGCCCTTCGAACAGGATCACGATTTTCTGGCGGCTCGCGACTACCCAGTCCTGCAGCTTCACGAGCTCCGCCTGCAGCCGGAACAGCTGGCGGAAATAGTGTCGCCGGTACTCCTGCTCCTCGGCGACGTCGTCCCTGGCCGGCGCGTCGGGCAGCGGATGGCGATCCTCGATTTCCATCTCCAGCTCTTCGTCGTAGCTGTCCGCGAGGTCGCGGCTGATGCGCTGGATGAGCTCGTCGTGGTCGAGCCGCTGAGATTTGCTAGATCGGAAGAGCGTCGT
>JBIOUH010000182.1:0-7505 GCA_044866955.1 Steroidobacteraceae bacterium | reverse complement strand
CAGCCCGCGAATGTCGGTCGCCAGACTCTCCAGGCTCGCGGCGTTCATGTAGGTGGCCGCCGGCCGCACGACGATCGTGTGCGGCAGCGGGTTCTCGTTCAGCGCGTCGATGGCGTCGCCGAAACCGGAGTCGCGGCGGAATTCCTTGAGCGCCTCGTCGGCAAGGATCAGCTGCGTCTCGGCCACGTCGCGCCGCTGGCGAATGCGCTCCATCGTGCGGCGCGCTTCCTCGGCCGACGTCGGGCGCTTCAGAAATACCGTGATGTCGACGGCGCGATTCCAGTTGCCGGTCGCGATCTGCGCGTTGGTGACCAGCAGGTGCAGACACGCGGGCAGCGCCAGCGCGATGCCGATGACGAGGATCGTCAGCGTCGTGGCGAGCTTGTGCTGCGCCAGCCGACCGAGCGAGCCGATCGACGTCTGCAGATGCCGCACCAGCCACGCGCTCACGGCTTTGCTCCGCGATCGAGGAGCTTGCGCGGATCGAGCAGCTTTTCGCCCGCGCCCGCGCCCGTTTCGACGATGCGGCCACCTTCCAGCCGCACGCGCCGCACCGGGAAATGTTCGAGCAGGTACAGGTCGTGGCTCGCGACCAGCACGGTGACGCCGACTTCGTTGAAGCGGCGGAAGATCTTCATCACTTCCAGCGACAGGTCCGGATCGAGGTTGCCGGTCGGCTCGTCGGCGATGAGGATCGCAGGCTTGCTCACGACCGCGCGCGCGATGCCGACCCGCTGCTGCTCGCCGGTCGACAACTCCAGCGGTGCGCTCTGTTCGCGACCGAGCAAACCGACCTGATCCAGCGCGGCGCGCACGCGTTTGCCGATCTCCTTGGTGCCGACGCCGGCGATGATCAGCGGCAGCGCAACGTTGTCGAAGATCGTGCGGTCGTGGAGCAGCTTGTGGTCCTGGAACACCATGCCGATCTGGCGCCGGAAGGCCGGCACCTTGCGGCGGCTGACGCCGGAGACGTTCTGGCCGTTGACGATCAGCTGGCCGCGGCTTGGCCGCTCGATCAGCGCGATCAGCTTCAGCAGGCTCGACTTGCCGGCGCCGGAATGGCCGGTGACGAACACGATCTCGCCCGCAGCAATCTCCAGCGACAGGTCGCTGAGCGCCTCGCGGCCGTTCGGATAGCGTTTGAAGACGTGGTCGAAGCGGATCATTCTCGTTTGAGCAGCGCGTCGACGAACGCCTCGGCGTCGAACGGCGCGAAGTCCTCGGCGCTTTCGCCGATGCCGATGTAGCGGATCGGCAACTGCAGCGTGCTCGCGATTGCGAAGACGATGCCGCCCTTCGCGGTGCCGTCGAGCTTGGTGAGCACGACGCCCGTCACACCGAGCGCGTCATTGAACAGGCGCGCTTGCTGGAGCGCATTCTGTCCCTGGCTCGCGTCCAGCACCAGCAGGACTTCGTGCGGCGCCCGCTCGTCGACGCGGCCCATCACGCGCTTCACCTTCTTCAGCTCGTCCATCAGGTTCGACTGCGTATGCAGGCGCCCCGCGGTATCCGCGATCAGGACGTCGATGCGCCGCGCACGTGCGGCCTGCAGCGCGTCGAAGACAACGGCTGCAGGATCGGCGCCGCTGGCCTGCGCGATCACAGTCACGTCGTTGCGCTCGCCCCAGACCTGCAGCTGCTCGACCGCGGCCGCGCGAAACGTGTCGCCGGCAGCGAGCATGACTTTCAGTCCCTGCTGCTTCAGTTGCCGCGCGAGCTTGCCGATCGTCGTGGTCTTGCCCGCGCCGTTGACGCCGACGACGAGAATTGCGAACGGCGCCGGCGCGCGATCGATCTCGAGCGGTTGCTGCGCTGGCCGCAGGATGGCGAGCAAGGAGCCGCGCAGCGCGCCGAGCAGGGCATCGAGATCGTCGAGCTCCTTGCGCGCCACCTTGCGCCGCAGGTCCTCGAGGATGCGGTTCGTCGTCTCGACGCCGACGTCGCCCATGATGAGCCGCGTCTCGAGCTCGTCGAGCACCGTGTCGTCGATGCGGCCTGCCGGCAACAGGTTCGCGAGATCGTAGGTCAGCCACGAATTGCCGCGATTGAGCTTCTCGCGCAACCGCTTGAACAGGCCGGGCCGGGCGGCCGGCGCTGCGTCGTCTTTACTGGATTTGAACCCGAACACCACTGGGGCGATCACACTGGCTCGTGAAAAATGGAGGGCAAGTCTATCAGCTATGATCCGGCCCCAGATGCCGCGTCCCCCCGGGAAAAGTGCAGGGAAAAAAACTGCGCCGAGCGCGTCGCACGCGCCGAACCGGCTGCGCATCATCGGCGGCCGCTGGCGCGGCTCGCGCATCGTGTTTCCGCCGCTCGCCGCCATCCGGCCTTCGCCCGATCGCGTGCGCGAGACGCTGTTCAACTGGTTGCAACAACCGATCGTGGGCGCACGGTGCCTGGACCTGTTTGCCGGCAGCGGCGCGCTCGGCCTCGAAGCTCTGTCGCGCGGAGCCGCGCACGTCGCCTTCGTCGATCGCGAGCCGCAGATCGGTCGCCATCTTTCGCAAACGCTGGAACGACTCGGCAGCCGCGATGCGACCGTCGTGGTCGAAGACGCGCTGCGCTTCCTGTCGCGTCCGCCGCAGCCCTTCGACATCGTGTTCCTCGACCCGCCGTTCGACTTGGGGCTCCTGGAGCAGGCCGGCAGCCGGTTGCAGGGCTGGCTGACGCCCGGCGCCTACATTTACGTGGAATGCCCGGCGGATCGCTCGCTCGCGACGCTGCCGGTGCAGTGGCGCGTACAGCGCACCAAGCGCGCCGGTCAGGTCGGCTATCATCTGCTGCGAGCCAGCGACCCAGCCAACGAGGTTCCGCCATGACAGGCGCTCTCTACCCGGGCACGTTCGATCCGATCACCAATGGACATTACGACCTGGTGCGCCGGGCCGTCGACATCTTCGGGCGCGTGCTGGTGGCGATCGCGGCGAACCCCGGCAAGGCGCCGCTGTTTACCGTCGACGAGCGGGTCGAGCTGGCGCGCGAAGTGTTGCGCGACATTCCGAACGTCGAAGTCACCGGCTACTCCGGGCTGACCGTCGACTTCGCGCGTCAGCACGGCTTGCGCGTCGTCGTGCGCGGTTTGCGCGCTGTGTCTGACTTCGAATTCGAGTTCCAGCTCGCCACGATGAGCCGGCATCTGTCGAACCAGGTCGACTACGTATTCCTCACGCCGGCCGAGCGCTTCAACTTCATTTCGTCGTCGCTGGTCCGCGAGATTGCCAGCCTCGGCGGCAACGTCAGCCAGTTCGTGCATCCCGTCGTCGAGACGGCTCTGCAGCGCGCGTGGGCGCGCCGCAAAGCCTGATCCCTTCCCAGGTCGAGTCCATCATGAAGTTTGCATTGCTTCGTTCGCGTTTCTATTGCCTGTTGGTCGTCGCGCTGCTGGCGCCGCACTTTGCCGCCGCCGACGCACCCTCCAAACCGCAAAAGGCCGCGATAGCGAGTCAGCACGAGCTGGCTTCGCAGGCCGGGATGGAGATCCTGAAGCAGGGCGGCAACGCGTTCGATGCAGCGGTCGCCGTGAGCGCGGCGCTTGGAGTGGTCGAGCCGAGCAGCTCCGGACTCGGCGGCGGCGGCTTCTGGCTGCTGCATCGTGAGTCGGACGATTTCGAGATCATGGTCGACGCACGCGAAGTGGCGCCGAAGGCCGCGACGCGCGACATGTTCCTCGACGAGAAAGGTAACGTCGTGCCGGGCCGCTCGACCGCGACGGCGCTGGCCGCGGGCATCCCCGGCGAAGCCGCCGGCTGGGCGCATCTCGCGAAGAAGTACGGACGGCTGCCGCTCAAGATCAGCCTGCAGCCCGCAATCCGCCTGGCGCGCGAAGGCTTCCCGCTCAACACGCGCCTGCGCGGCGGCATCGAAGCCAAGCGCAATCTGTTCCAGGCCGGCGCAGCGGCGAAGATCTTCCTGGTGAAGGGCGAAGTGCCGGCAGTCGGCACGATCATCAAGCAGCCGGAGCTCGCGCAGGTGCTGACCGCGCTCGCCGAGCAAGGCCCCGACGGCTTCTACAAAGGCTCGGTGGCGAAGCGCATGGTCGACGGCGTGCGCAAGCTCGGAGGCATCTGGTCGCTGGAAGATTTCGCGGACTATCGCGTGGCGGAGCGCAAGCCGCTGTACGGCGAATACCGCGGCGCGAAGATCATCTCGGCGCCGCCGCCGTCATCGGGCGGCATTGCGATCATCGATGCGCTGAACATTCTCTCCGGGTTCGATCTGGGCGCAGTCGACAGCGCGACGCGCAAGCATCTCGTCGTGGAGGCCATGCGCCGCGCGCATCGCGACCGCGCGGAATTTCTCGGCGATCCCGACTTCGTAAAGATTCCGACGGAGCGGCTCACGCACGCTTACTACGCCGACGGCCAGCGCGCCTCGATCCGCATGGACCGCGCCACGCCGAGCGACATGCTGCCGAGCATCGAAGCGCCGGCGCAGGGCCCGCAGACCTCGCACTTCTCGATCATCGATGCCGAAGGCAATCGCGTCGCGGGCACGCAATCGATCAACTTCTTCTTCGGCTCGGGCCTCATGGTGCCCGGCACCGGCATCATGCTGAACAACGAGATGGACGACTTCTCCGCGAAGCCGGGCGTGCCGAACGGCTTCCGCCTGGTCGGCGCCGACGCGAATGCGATCGCGCCCGGCAAGCGGCCGCTGTCGAGCATGACGCCGACGTTCGTCGAGAAGTCCGACGGCCTGATGATCGTCGGCTCGCCGGGCGGCAGCGTGATCATGACGGTGGTGCTGCTTTCGACACTCGACTGGATGGACGGCGTGCCGCCGGAAGAGTTCGTCAAGCAGGGCCGCTACCATCATCAGTACATGCCCGACACGATAACGTTCGAGCCGGGCGCGCTGACCGAAGAAGAAAAACAGGCGCTGCAGAAGCTCGGGCATTCGCTGCGCGAGTCGCGCATGCCGGGTAATGCGCAGATCGTTACATGGGATTACAAGACCGGCGAAGTGAAGGCCGTTTCCGATCCGCGCGGCGTCGGCGTCGGCGTCGTCTACTAGTTATCAACGCTGACACTTTGGACAGAAATACGTCGAGCGCTGACCCTGCGTGAGCTGCCGGATGGGCGTGCGGCACACGCGGCACGGTTGGCGCGTGCGCTCGTAGACGTACAGCTTCTGCCGGAAATAGCCCGGCGTCCCTTCCGGATTGACGTAGTCGCGCAGCGTCGTGCCGCCGGCGCGGATCGCCGCGCGCAGCACCACCTTGATCGATTTCGCGAGCGCGTCGAACTCCGCACGCTTGATGCGCTTCGCCGAGCGACGCGGGCTGATGCCGGCGCGGAACAGCGCCTCGCTCGCGTAGATATTGCCGACACCGACGACGACTTGCCCGTTCATGATCAGCTGCTTGATCGCCACGCTGCGTCCCGCAGCCGCACGCGCCAGATACGCGCCATTGAACTGCGGCGAGAGCGGCTCCGGTGCGAGCGAGCGCAGCAGCGGGTGTTGCAACGGATCTTCACGAGTCCACAGCAAACTGCCGAAGCGGCGCGGATCGTTGAAGCGCACGCACAGACCCGAGTCGAGCACGATGTCGACGTGGTCATGGGTCGCCGGCGCGACAGAGCAGGGCAGCAGCCGCAGACTTCCCGACATCCCGAGGTGCAGGATCATCGTCCCGCGCTCGAGATCGAACAGCAGATACTTCGCACGCCGGCGCAGCTCGCGCAGACGCTGACCCGCAGCCTCCTGCGGCAGCTCGCGCGGGACGCGCCAGCGCAGCCGCGGCTCGCGGACCAGGATCGAGCGGATCACCTGTCCGCGGATCGACGGCTCGATGCCGCGGCGCGTCGTTTCGACCTCGGGAAGCTCGGGCATGAAGGGACCTGAATTGGCGGTGGCGCATTGATACTGATGAGAACGCCATCACAGTATCCATCACCGGCGGCAGCGCAGGTCGCATCCCGCCGCGGAGCAGGGATTTGCTCATTTGTGGTCGCCGGGGGGCTCCGCTATAGTCGCCCGGCCTTAATTTTCCTTAATACGAACGCAGCGCCTCAGGGGCCCGCAGGTACCACGCAGTGAACGTCGATTTTCTGTATGGAATTCTGAATCTTAGCTTCTGGTCGTACGTCGTCGTGACGTTCCTGATGGTGCAGTTCACCTTCATGGGAGTCACCCTTTACCTGCATCGCGACGCCACCCATCGCAGCCTCGATCTGCATCCCGCGCTGCGCCACGTTTTCCGCTTCTGGCTATGGATGAGCTCGGGCATCGTCACCAAGGAATGGGTGGCCGTGCACCGCAAGCATCACGCCCGCTGCGAGACGCAGGACGATCCGCACAGCCCTGTCATCTACGGCCTCAAGAAGGTGCTGCTCGAAGGTGCCGAGCTGTACCAGCTGCAGGCGCGCAATCCGGAGACGCAGGAGAAGTTCGGTCGCGGCACGCCCGACGACTGGATGGAGCGCAACGTCTATTCGCGCTACCGCAACTACGGAATCATCGCGCTGATCCTGATCGATCTGCTGCTGTTCGGCCTGCCCGGCATCATCGTGTTCGCCGTGCAGATGCTCGCGAATCCCGTGATGGCGGCCGGCGTGATCAACGGCATCGGCCACTACTACGGCTACCGCAACTTCGAGTGCCCGGACGCCGCGCGCAACATCGTGCCGTGGGCCATCCTGGTCGCCGGCGAAGAGCTGCACAACAACCATCACGCGTTCCCGAGCTCGGCGAAGTTCTCGATCTATCGCTGGGAATTCGACATCGGCTGGCTGTACATCCGTGTGTTCCAGTTCTTCGGGCTGGCGAAGGTCATTCGCGTGGCGCCGGCGCCGGCGCACGTCGAGCCGCGCAAGCACATCGACCTCGAGACAGTGCGCGCCGTGATCGTGAATCGCATGCACGTGCTGCGCGCCTACACGCGCCACGTAACTCTGCCGGTCTTCCGCGATGAGCTGCGTATTGCGGGCGGTAAGCTGAGCCGTCGCGTGCGCAAGCTGCTGGTACGCGAGCCAGTGCTGCTCGACAACACCGCGCAGTCGCGCTTGAAGGAAGTGCTCGCGTCCAACGCGGCGCTGCACACGGTGCACGAGTTCCGCGAGCGTCTGCGTCAGATGTGGAGCGGCGCGAACATGAGCAACGAGAAGCTCGTGCAGCACCTCAAGGACTGGATCGCACAGGCCGAAGAGAGCCGCATCAAGGTGCTGCAGGATTTCGCCGCTTCGCTGCGCGGCTATGCGATGCAGCCCGCCTGAGCCGAATCGACCCCGGAAACAAAAAGCCCGCCTTTCGGCGGGCTTTTTTTATTTGATCTTCGTCTCTTTGTAGACGACGTGCTTGCGGACCTTCGGGTCGAATTTCTTGACCTCCATCTTGTCCGGATGGAGCCGCTTGTTCTTGGTCGTGGTGTAGAAGTGGCCGGTGTTGGCCGACGACAGCAGTTTGATCTTTTCACGCATGGCGGTCTCTCCTCAGCTCAGAGCTTGACGCCCTGCGCGCGCAGTTCAGCGACCACTTTCTCGATGCCCTTCTTCTCGATCGTG
>JBIOUH010000181.1:0-6139 GCA_044866955.1 Steroidobacteraceae bacterium | reverse complement strand
GAATTTGCACAGCACCGGCCTGAGCGTCCCGCTGCGCAGTTGCTCGCCGAGGTAGAACGTCGGCAGCAGCACGATTCCGCCGCCGGCCAGCGCGGCTGCACGGTTGACCAACCCGTTGTTCGATTGGATCGAGCCGTTGATCGGCACCGTGTGCAACTCGCCCTCCGGTCCCTCCAGCCGCCACTCGCGCGGCGCACTGAGCAAGGAATACAAAATGCAGCTGTGCTCGAGCAGGTCCTCGGGCCGCTCGGGCTCGCCGCGCTGTGCGAGATAGGCGGGTGACGCGCACAGCACCTGGCGACACGGCGCAATCTTGCGCGCGATCAGGTTCGAGTCCTGCAGACGGCCGATGCGCACGGCGACGTCGAAGCCTTCCTCGACGAGATCGACCTGGCGGTCGTCGAGACTCAGCTCGAGCGTGACGCCGGGAAAGCGTGTGAGGAACGACTGCACTGCCGGGCCGAGCTGCAGAATGCTGAAGCTCATTGGCGCAGAGACGCGCAGCAGCCCGCGCGGCTCGGTCTGAAAGCGCGCCACTTCCAACTCTGCGTTCTCGATCTCCGCGAGTGCGCGCACGCTGCGCCCGTACAGCTCCGAGCCGGCCTCGGTCAGGCTCAGCCGCCGGGTCGTGCGGTTGAGCAGCCGCGCGCCGAGCTTCTCTTCGAGCCGGGTCACGGCCTTGCTCACCACCGGCTGGGACATGTCGAGCGCCTCGGCGGCCGCCGTAAAGCTCGACAGCTCCACGACTTTGACGAAGATCGCGATGTCGGTGAGGTTCTGCATCGGAATAAATCTCATGCTCCGCGCCCCGATGATCTGCAGGGCCGCTGTCCCTACCGTAGCACCCCACGAGCTTTTCCATCACAGAGGTGCTGACCATGCAGATTCAGGATACCCGCCAGGCGCGCGACTACTTCGCGCAGAAGCTGGCTTTCGTCACCGGCCCGTTCGAGCTGGACGGGCAGATCAAGCGCCGCGAGGCGATCACCATCGTCGACGTGCGCCTGCCGAGCGACTACCGCGCCAGCCACATTCCGGGCGCGATCAACCTGCCCCAGGGCAAGTGGCACACGCTCGCCGGCCTGTCGAAGGACCGCACCGCCGTCATCTACTGCTACAGCCAGACCTGCAAGCTCGCGGCTGCAGCGGCCGTGGAGTTCGCGTCGGCGGGCATCGCAGTCGTGGAGATGGAAGGCGGTTTCGAAGCCTGGGAAAAGAGCGGCCTGCCGGTCGAGCAATGAGGAGCGCCATCATGAAAACTTCCAGTGTCGAAACGGCTGCTTTCGCGCAGACCGATTTTTCCCGTGCGGGCGCGACCCTGTTACGCGTCGCTCTCGGCATCATGTTCATCGCGCACAGCGTCGTGCTGAAGTACCTCACGTTCACGCTCGCGGGCACGGCGCAGTACTTCGTCTCGATTGGACTGCCAGGCTTTCTCGCCTACGTGGTGTTCGCGCTCGAAGCTGTCGGCGGCGTGCTCCTGGTGCTCGGCATTCGCACGCGCTGGGTCGCGCTAGGTCTCGTGCCGGTGCTGCTCGGCGCAACCTGGGCGCACGTCGGTAACGGCTGGGTGTTCAATGCGCCGAACGGCGGCTGGGAATATCCGGTGTTCCTGATCGTGATCAGCCTGGTGGTCGCCGCCCAGGCGCGGGCTCACAGGCCGGGCTAAAGCCCGGGGGGTTCCAAGCGCTCGCCCTCCGGCGGCGGGAACTGATTGCAGACTTCGCGCAGCCAGTCGCGGAAACGGATGACCTTCGGCAGCTCGAAGTGGTGGGGCGGCGCCACGAAGTAGTAGGAGTTGTGCTGGCGCACGCTCTGCCCCGAGGGCCGCACCAGGCGGCCCGACGCCAGATCGCCAGCGACCAGCGACCAGCGCGCCAACGCAAGGCCGTGGCCCTGCTCGGCCGCGGCCAGCACGGAAGCCGAATCGTCCAGCACCGGCCCGCGCTCGGCGCGCATCGTGTCGCCGCCGACGCTGCGCAGCCAGTCCGTCCACGGCTCGCTGGAGCTGTGGAGCAGCTTGTACTTGTTCAGATCGACGAGCGCATCGATCCGGCCGAGCTTCGCGAGCAGCGCCGGGCTCGTGACCGGGAACACCCAGTCGTCGAGCATCTTCTCCGCCTGCAGCTGCGACCATTCGCCGCCGCCGTAGCGCACGGCCGCATGAAAGTCGGTCTGCATGAAATCGACCAGCTCGCGGCTGGCGCTGAAGCGCAGATCGACCTCGGGATGCTTCTGATAGAAATCGCCGAGCCGCGGCAGTAGCCACTTCTGCAGGAACGAGCCGAGCAGGCTGATGTTGAGCAGGCCGCTGCTGCGATCCTGCCGCAGCTGCTCGACCGCGCGGGTCAGCTCGCCCATGCCACGTTGAATGCCCGGCAACAGCCGCGCGCCTTGCGGCGTGAGGCGCACCGAGCGGCTGTGCCGCACGAACAGAGGCGTCTCCAGGAATTCTTCGAGCGACTTGATGTGGGAGCTGACGGCAGCCGTGGTGACGTTGAGCGAATGCGCCGCACCGGTGAAACTGAGGTGAGCGGCGACCGCCTCGAAGGCCCGCAGCGCGTTCAACGGCAGCTTCGTCGCGGCGTCCATCATCGTTCAGTATTTTTTGAGTGCATGAACATAAAATCGCGCGTCTGCGTCCAAAGTATATCCATTGTGTTAACGATGCAAGCTATGATCCCCGACGCTGAAGCACCTGCCCAGGGAGCAACATGACGAGCCCCATGGCCATCCGGATCAGGCCGGCGATACCGGCCGACGTACCCATCATCCTGCAGCTGATCCGCGAGCTCGCCGAGTTCGAGCGGCTGCTCGACGAAGTGCAGGCGACCGAAGAGCAGCTGCGTGAGCAATTGTTCGGCCCGCACCCGGGCGCCGAGGTCGTGATTGCGCGGATGGGCGACGAGGTCGCCGGCTTCGCGCTGTTCTTCCCCAGCTTCTCGACCTTCCTGGCCAAGCCGGGGATCTATCTCGAGGACCTGTACGTCCGGCAGAAGTTTCGCGGCCAGGGGTGCGGCGAGGCGCTGCTGCGGCATCTCGCGCGCCTGGCGATCGAGCGCAACTGCGGCCGGCTGGAGTGGTCGGTCCTCGACTGGAACGTGCGCGCGATCGACTTCTACAAGAGTCTCGGTGCGGTGCCGATGAACCAGTGGACCGTGCATCGCGTAAGCGGCGAGGCGCTCACTCGGCTGGGAAGCGGCGAGCATGCCTGATCCAGCATCGCTGGCGCTATTCCTGACCGCGACGCTCGCGCTGAACCTCGCGCCCGGCCCCGACATGCTCTACGTCTCGACCCGCAGCCTCACGCAGGGTCGTCGCGCTGGCGTGATCTCAGCGCTCGGCATCGCCGCCGGCACTTGTGTCCACATGGTGGCGATCGCGTCGGGGCTGGCAGTGCTGCTGCGTGCGTTGCCGCTGGCTTATGAAATCGTCAGATTCGCCGGCGCCGCGTATCTGATCTGGCTGGGCGTGCAAGCGTTGCGCGGGAAGGCCGGACCCATCTCCGGCAAGCCGCTGGATCGCGAGAGCGAGTGGGCGGTGTTCCGGCAGGGCGCGATCACCAACATCCTCAATCCGAAAGTCGCGCTGTTCTTTCTGGCGTTCCTGCCGCAGTTCGTGGATCCGGCGCGCGGCTCGGTCGCGCTGCAGATCGTGGTACTCGGCTGCCTGTTCAACACGTCGGGGACGATCGTGAACATTGCCGTCGCGTATCTCGCTGCGTCCGCCGGCCGCTGGCTCGGCGCGCGCGGTCACGTTGAACGCATCTTTCGCTGGCTGACGGCCAGCGTGTTCATCGGGCTGGGGTTGAAGCTGGCGCTGGGAGACAGGAAGTAGAAGTAAAAGAGTCGGGCTTTAGCCCGACGTTCCCAACGCGTCGTCCAGGTCCGCGATCAGATCGTCGGCATTTTCCAGCCCGACCGAAACGCGCAGCAGGTTCTCCGGCGTCACCGAGTGCGGGCCTTCCACCGATTTGCGGTGCTCGATGAGCGACTCGACGCCGCCGAGGCTGGTTGCGCGCGTGAACAGTTTCGTGCGTCCCGCGACCGTGAAGGCCTGATCGCGCCCGCCGCGCACGCAGAACGACAGCATCGCGCCGAAGCCGCTCATCTGCTTGCGCGCGAGCTCGTGTCCGGGATGGGTTTCGAGGCCGGGATAGAACACTCGCTCGACGGCACGATTCTTGTGCAGGAATTGCACGAGCCGCGCAGCAGTGTGCGTCTGCGCGTGCACGCGACACGAGAGCGTCGTCAGGCTGCGGCGCACCAGCCAGCAATCGAACGGCGAGGGCACGTTGCCCGAGGTTCCCTGGTAGTCGCGCAGCTGATCGGACAGGCCGCCGCGATCGCGCGCGACCACGGCGCCGCCCATCACGTCGCTGTGACCGCCGAAATACTTGGTGCTCGAGTGCATCACCAGGTCGGCGCCGAGCTCGAACGGCTTCTGCCAGACCGGTGTCGCGAACGTGTTGTCGACGCAGACGACCGCGCCGCGGCCGTGCGCAAGCTCTGCAATGGTCTCGACGTCGCTGATGTTGAGCATCGGGTTCGACGGCGTCTCGATCCACACCAGCCGCGTCTTGCTCGTCAGTGCATTGCGCACGACCTCGTTCTTCGTCATGTCGATGAACGAACAGCTGACGCCCATGGGACCGATGATGTCGCGCAGCTGCTTGGCCGTGCCGTGGTAGACCTCGATCGGCGCGAGCACGTGATCGCCCGGCCGCAGCAGGCTGAAGACCGCGAGCGAAGCGCCGGAGCCGGAAGCGTACGCCGTCGCGTCCGAGCCGCCTTCGAGCGCCGCGATGCATTGCTCCAGCGCGCGCCGGCCCGGGTTGTCCGGACGGATGTAGGAATAGCCGCGGGAGAACTCGCCGTCGAGGTCGCGCTCGTACGTCGTGCTCAGGTGCACGGCCGGTGCGACCTCGCCGGTCGCCGCCTCGATGTCGCGGCCCACGCGCACCGCAATGGTCTCGATCTTCACGTTCGCACTCCGAATCGCTCGTCGTCCCCGGCCAGTGTACCCTGCGCGCGGTGTGGAGGATCTGCGCATGGGGCGAATGCCGATCGAAGAAAAGCTCGACAGGCAGCTCAAGTTTCACCGGGTCGAATGGCGGATCCAGCGCATCGGCTGGATCGTCGTCGCGATATTCCTGGTAGCCGCGGGCGCCGGCCTTTTCGGCAACGGGCCGCTCAGCCACGCGAGCGCGGCCAGCGCGGAGGGACGCGTCGAGTACGAGCGCTTCGTGCGTTACGGCTCGCCGAGCGAGATCGTCATTACGCCAACGAGCCGCGCGGCGCACGGCATCAGCCGGATCGAAATCAGCGCGGAATACCTCGAAGGGTTTCGCATCGAGAGCATCACCCCCGAGCCGGCGAATGTAAGCATGGCGGGCCAGCAGCTGGTCTACGAGTTCCCCGCAGCCGGGGCCGGCGCGTCCATCTCCATTCATGTCGATCCGCAGCGACTCTGGCGTCATCGCGCGGTCGTGCGAATCGACGGCGGCACGCCGCTCGAAATCCGGCAGCTCACCTATCCCTGATTGCAAACGGAGGGACCATGGAATCCGTCATCCGCCCGACGCTCGTGTACTTGTTCGTGCTGGTGCTGTTGCGCCTCACCGGCAAGCGCACTCTGGCCCAGATCACCAGTTTCGATTTCGTGCTGCTGCTGATCATCAGCGAGGCCACGCAGCAGGCGCTGATCGGCGAAGACAATTCGATGATCAACAGCCTGATCGTGGTCGCGACGCTGATCGGGATCAACATCCTGATGTCGCTGGTGAAGCAGCGCTCGAAGTGGTTCGACCGGCTGCTCGACGACATTCCGCTGGTGATCGTCGCGGACGGCAAGCCGCTGAAAGATCGCATGGACAAGGCGCGGGTCGACGAGGACGACGTGCTGGACGCCGCGCGGGAGAACTGCGGACTGGAGCGCATGGAGCAGATCCGTCACGCGATCCTCGAGCGCGACGGCCAGATCTCGATCATCCCGCGCTGATCCTGCGAGGTCTCGATCGCCGGCGGAATGAGCTTGTAGATCGCCGGCGTGACGATGCGGGCGACGAAGGTGGAGGAGAGCAGCCCGCCGATGATCACCCAGGCGAGCGGGGAGTACATCGCTGAGTTCTGCAGCGCCA
>JBIOUH010000180.1:0-4924 GCA_044866955.1 Steroidobacteraceae bacterium | reverse complement strand
ACCGAACTTGAAGGTCGTCTGCGAGGCCGCGCCGTAGGAGGGGCTGATCGAGTTGTACATCGACAGGTCGAGAGAGTTGCGGCTGTTGGACACTGAAAAGTCGTAGCGCAGGCCCGAGCTCCCCTCCCCCTTGTAGCCGATCGTGGCGTAGGCTTCCTTGGTATCGCCGACGAACCGCGGCGTGAAGCCGGCAGGATAGATCGACGACAAGTTGAAGACGTTGGTGTCTTGAACGTAGCCGCCCGCCGGGCAGGTGGCATTGTTGGCCGGGCATAGGGTCTGATAGTAGGGATGCTGGAAAAATTCACGGCCGCCCAGCTGGACGTTGTTGCCAGCCTCGTCCTGGAATGTCCGGGTGCCCACCAGCGAGGAGCGGAAGTTGAAGCTCTGATCCGCGTGGTTTTCCGCATAGTTGCCGAACAGGTAGACCTTGCTCGCCTCGGTCACATCCAGCGCCGAGTTGAGCAGGAACTTGTAGCCATGGCTCGGCGAATTGCCCCAGATCTGAGCCGGCAAGGGGTAGTGCGGCAGATCGCCCGCCAGGCCAGGATTCTCCTGCGCAAAGGCAAAGGCCGTCGGACGGGTGACGCCGCGGCTGGTCTGTCCGTCATCGACGTACTCGGCCGAGACATTGACGAAGCCTTGATCGCCGAACTCCACGCCGAAATTGGCGGCGATCTGCTGGCTCTCGCCGTCGCTGTCCTCCTTGTATTGGCCGTAGCGCGCGAGCACTTCGAAGCCGGCGTCGTCCCGCAATGCGTAGTTCAGCACGCCGGCGATCGCATCCGACCCGTACTGCGCCGTCGCGCCGTCGCGCAGCACTTCGAGTCTCTTGATCGCGATCGACGGAATGGACGAGATGTCCGATCCGTGGGACCCGAACGACAGGCCCGTGTCGCCGCCGTTGTAGACCTGGACCAGGGCCGATCGGTTGAAGCGCTTGCCGTTGAGCATGACCAGCACCTGGTCGGACGGCAGGCCACGCAGCGAGGGGGCACGCACGAACGTCGAGGCGTCCGAAATGGTGTTTTGTCCGACGAAGAACGACGGGACGATGTTCCGCACCGAGTCGAGCATGTTGGCAGTCGGCTGCGCGTTGATGTCGGAGCCGCTGATGACGTCGACCGGCGAAGCGGAGTCGGTCACGCTTCGATCGACTCGGCGAGTACCCGTAATCACGACTTCTTCGAGCACGCCGGACTTGCTGGCGGCGGATCCCGGCGCGTTCTGAGCGTGCGCCGGACCGGTCGAAACCACTGCAGACGCGAGAAGCGCGATCCCCACGAGGCGCGTCGCCGAAAGGTGCTCGATCGCCGAGCGAATGATGCTCACAATCATGGAACCCCCCATATTCGAATTCTCGAATGTTGACTTGAAGACCGTTGACTAGCCAATGGCCAGATTGGCTGGTGCCCCAGTCTAGCCCACCTGTTGTGGCGGGTCGAAAGATCGGATGGGAGGTATGATTAGCCCGCTATCGCGGGCCCGAAACCGCGCCGTCCCTCACTCCCACTCGATCGTGGCGGGCGGCTTGCTCGAAATATCGTAGGTGACGCGCGAGATGCCGCTCACTTCGTTCATGATGCGCCGGGACACGAGCTCCAGGAACTCGTACGGCAGCCGCGACCAGCGCGCCGTCATGAAGTCGATCGTCTCGACGGCGCGCAACGCGATCACATAGTCGTAGCGACGGCCGTCGCCCATCACCGCAACCGAGCGCACCGGCAGGAATACCGCGAATGCCTGGCTCGTGCGGTCGTACAGATCGTGCTTGCGGAGCTCTTCGAGATAGATCGCATCCGCCTGGCGCAGCAAATCGGCGTACTGCTTGGTCACCTCGCCGAGAATCCGCACACCCAAACCCGGGCCCGGAAACGGGTGCCGGTACACCATTTCGCGCGGCAGCCCGAGCTCGACGCCCAGCCGGCGCACCTCGTCCTTGAACAGCTCGCGCAGCGGCTCCAGCAGCTTCAGGTTCATCTTCTCCGGCAGGCCGCCGACGTTGTGGTGGCTCTTGATGACGTGCGCTTTGCCGGTCTTGGCACCGGCCGATTCGATCACGTCCGGGTAGATCGTGCCCTGCGCGAGCCAGCGGATGCCGGGCAGCTTCGCCGCTTCCTCTTCGAAGACCTCGACGAACAGGCGGCCGATGATCTTGCGCTTGCGTTCCGGGTCGGCCTCGCCTTTCAGCGCATCGAGGAAGCGCGCTTCGGCGTTGACGCGAATCACCTTCACGCCCATGTGCTTCGCGAACGTCTCCATCACCTGGTCGCCTTCGCTGAGACGCAACAGGCCGTGATCGACGAACACGCAGACCAGCTGATCGCCGATCGCGCGATGGAGCAACGCGCCGACGACGGAGGAATCGACGCCGCCGGACAAGCCGAGCAGCACTTTGTCGCGTCCGACCAGCTCGCGCACGCGCGCGATCGAATCGCTGATGATGTTGCCCGACTGCCAGCGTGCCTCGCAGCCGCAGATCTCGCGCACGAAGCGCTCGAGTATTCTCAAACCCTGCAGCGTGTGCGTGACTTCCGGATGGAACTGCACACCGTAGAAGTGGCGCGTCTCGTCGGCCATCGCCGCGAGCGGCACGTTGCTGGTGAAGCCGGTCGCAACGAATCCCGGCGGCAGTTGATCGACCCGATCGCCGTGGCTCATCCACACGTCGAACAGCGCCCTGCCCTCGCTGTCGCTGTGGTCGCGGAACCCGTCCAGCAAGCGATTCGGCGCCGATGCAGTCACCTGCGCGTAGCCGAACTCACGGTCGGTGCTGGGCGTAACGCGACCGCCGAGCTGCATCGCCATCGTCTGCATGCCGTAGCAGATGCCGAGGACCGGCACGCCGAGCGTAAACACCGCTTGCGGCGCGACCGGCGACTTCGCTTCCGTGGTCGATTCAGGCCCGCCGGAGAGAATGACGCCGCGAGCGCCGAAAGCGCGAACGTCGTCGTCGCTCATGTCCCACGGATGGATCTCGCAGTACACGCCGCTCTCGCGCACGCGCCGCGCAATCAGCTGCGTGTATTGCGCGCCGAAATCGAGGATCAGGATCCTGTGGGCGTGGATGTCCGTTGCAGACAATGCGGAAGCGGCAGGCCGGCTGGCCATTTCAGCTGACACGGTAGTTCGGCGCCTCTTTGGTGATCGAGACATCGTGCACGTGACTTTCGCGCACGCCTGCGTTGGTGATCCGCACGAACGACGGTCGCGTTCGCATCTCCTCGATAGTGCGGCTACCGGTGTAGCCCATCGCAGCGCGCAGGCCGCCGGCGAGCTGGTGCAGGATCTGGACCAGCGAGCCCTTGTACGGCACGCGGCCTTCCACACCCTCCGGCACGAGCTTCTCCAGCTCCTCGGTCGCGTCCTGAAAGTAACGATCCTTCGAGCCGTGCGATTGCGACATCGCGCCGAGCGAGCCCATGCCGCGATACGACTTGTACGACGCGCCCTGGTACAGCTCGACCTCGCCGGGCGACTCCTCGGTGCCCGCGAACAGGCCGCCGATCATCACGCAGTGCGCGCCGGCAACCAGCGCCTTGGCGATATCGCCGGAGAACCGGATGCCGCCGTCCGCGATGAGCGGGACGCCCGAGCCTTTGAGCGCAGCCGCGACATTCGCGACGGCAGTGATCTGCGGCACGCCTACGCCCGCGACGATACGAGTCGTGCAGATGGAGCCCGGACCGATGCCGACCTTGACACCGTCTGCGCCCGCTTCGACGAGCGCGCGCGCTGCCTCAGCGGTCACGACATTGCCGGCGATGATCTGCTGATCCTTCCACGCGCGTTTGATCTCGCTGACCATCTTCAGCACGTTGCTGGAGTGACCATGCGCGGTATCGACGACGATCACGTCGACGCGCGCTTCACGCAGCGCTTCGACGCGCTTCAGCGTGTCCGCGCCCGTACCGACAGCTGCTCCGACCCGCAACGCGCCGCGCTCGTCTTTGGCGGCACGCGGGAACTCGGTCGCCTTCTGGAAGTCCTTGACCGTGATCATGCCCTTGAGGTTGAAGCTCTGATCGACGACCAGCACCTTCTCGATGCAATGCTTGTGCAGCAGCGCCAGCACTTCGTCCTTCGGCGCGTTCTCGCGCACGGTGATCAGCCGCTCCTGCGGCGTCATTACCGTCGAGACCGGCGAGTCGAGCTTGGTCTCGAACCGCAGGTCGCGGTGCGTAACGATGCCGACGGCCTTGGAGCCGACCACGACCGGCACACCGGAGATGTTCTTGGCGCGCGTCAGCTCCAAAACTTCGCGAATGGTCTTGTCGGGCGTGATGGTGATCGGCTCGTGGATCACGCCGCTCTCGAACTTCTTGACCCGCTGCACCTCGCGCGCCTGCGCCTCGATGCTCATGTTCTTGTGGACGATGCCGAGGCCGCCTTCCTGCGCGATCGTGATCGCGAGGCGCGCCTCGGTGACAGTGTCCATGGCGGCGGACAGGATCGGCAGATTCAGGCGGATCGAGCGGGTGAGTTGCGTGCTCAGATCTGCGTCGCGCGGCAGGAAATCGGAGTGTGCCGGGACCAGCAGCACGTCATCGAAGGTGAGTGCTTCCTCGAGAATGCGCATGGTGGGAACCCGCGTTATCGATGAAAGCGCGCCATTGTACAGGAATACGGCCAGCCTGTAGCCTTCTTTTCCATGCCTCCCTCCGACCTGGAGCTCGATTTCTCGGAGCCGCGGCCGCCGCCGCAGCCCAGCGAAACCCGCGACATCTATACACCGTCGCGCCTCAACCGCGAGGCGCGCACGCTGCTGGAGCGCGGTCTGCCGGCGCTGTGGCTGGAGGGCGAGATCTCGAACCTGTCGCGGCCCTCCTCCGGTCACTGGTATTTCTCGCTCAAGGACGAGGCCGCTCAGCTCCGCTGCGCCATGTTCCGCCAGCGCAATCTCATGACCCGGTTCTCTCCCCGG
>JBIOUH010000179.1:0-20892 GCA_044866955.1 Steroidobacteraceae bacterium | reverse complement strand
GGGACTACATCTACGAGCCGTCGGCGGCGGAGCTGCTCGAGGGCGTGCTGATGCGTTACATCGAGTCGCAGGTCTACCAGGGCGCGGTCGAGAACGTCGGCTGCGAGATGGCCGCGCGCATGGTCGCAATGAAGAGCGCCACCGACAACGCCGGCAAACTGATCGAAGAATTGCAGCTGATCTACAACAAGGCACGCCAGGCCGCGATCACCAAGGAGATCAGCGAGATCGTGGGCGGCGCCGCAGCGGTTTGAGATAGGAAACGAGCAACATGTCTACGCAAGTTACCACCGGCAAGATCGTGCAAATCATCGGCGCGGTCATCGACGTGCAGTTTCCGCGCGAGCACATCCCGAACGTCTACGAGGCGCTCAAGCTCGAGGACGTGGACCTCACGCTCGAAGTGCAGCAGCAGCTCGGCGACGGCGTCGTCCGCACGATCGCCATGGGCGTCTCCGAAGGCCTCAAGCGCGGCTTGACGGTGAAGGCCACCGGCGGCCCGATCGCGGTGCCAGTCGGCAATGCCACGCTCGGCCGCATCATGGACGTGCTCGGCGCGCCGCAGGACGAGAAGGGTCCGGTGCAGGCGAAGGAGCACTGGCCGATTCACCGTCCCGCGCCTTCGTACGAAGAGCAGGCCGGCGGGCAGGAGCTGCTGGTGACCGGCATCAAGGTCATGGACTTGCTCATGCCGTTCGCCAAGGGCGGCAAGATCGGGTTGTTCGGCGGCGCGGGCGTCGGCAAGACCGTCAACATGCTGGAGCTCATCAACAACATCGCGAAACAGCACGCCGGCCTGTCGGTGTTCGCCGGTGTCGGCGAGCGCACCCGCGAGGGCAACGATTTCTATCACGAGATGATGGAAGCGGGCGTCATTGATACCAAGGATCTGTCGAAGTCGAAGGTCGCGATGGTGTACGGCCAGATGAACGAGCCGCCGGGCAATCGCCTGCGCGTGGCGCTCACTGGCCTCACGATGGCAGAGTATTTCCGCGACGAGAAGGGCGAGTCGGGCAAGGGCCGCGACGTGCTGCTGTTCATCGACAACATCTATCGTTACACGCTCGCCGGCACCGAAGTGTCCGCACTGCTGGGCCGCATGCCCTCGGCGGTGGGTTACCAGCCGACACTCGCCGAAGAGATGGGCATTCTGCAGGAGCGCATCACCTCGACGAAGACCGGCTCGATCACGTCGATCCAGGCCGTGTACGTGCCCGCGGACGACCTCACGGACCCGTCACCGGCGACGACATTCGCCCACCTCGACGCGACCGTCGTGCTCTCGCGCCAGATCGCGTCGCTCGGCATCTACCCCGCGGTCGATCCGCTCGACTCGACCAGTCGCCAGCTCGATCCGTTGATTGTCGGAGAGGAGCACTACAACGTTGCGCGTGGCGTGCAGGCCGTGCTGCAGCGGTACAAGGAGCTGCAGGACATCATCGCGATTCTCGGCATGGACGAGCTGTCGGAAGACGACAAGCGCACGGTGGCCCGCGCGCGCAAGATCCAGCGCTTCCTGTCGCAGCCGTTCAACGTCGCGAAGGTGTTCACCGGCCAGGACGGCAAGATCGTGCCGCTCAAGGAAACGATCGCGGGCTTCAAGGGCATTCTCGCCGGCGACTACGATCACCTGCCGGAGCAGGCGTTCTACATGGTCGGCAACATCGAGGAAGCGGTCGCGAAGGCGAAGACGCTGCAATAACCATGGCCACTATCCACGTCGACATCGTGAGTGCCGAAGGCGAGATCTACTCGGGTGAAGCCTCGATGGTCTTCGTGCCGGCAGTCATGGGCGACATCGGCATCGCCCCGCGGCACGCGCCGCTCCTGACGACGCTCAAGCCGGGCGAAGTGCGCGTGCAGACGCCCGAGGGCGCCGAGCAGTTCTTCTATGTCTCGGGCGGCGCCATCGAGATCCAGCCGCACCTGGTGACCGTGCTCGCGGATACCGCGCTGCGCGCCCACGACCTCGACGAGGCCGCGGCGCTGCAGGCCAAGCAGCGTGCGGAAGAAGCGCTCCGCAATCGCGACGACAAGATGGACACGGCCAAGCTGCAGGCGGAGCTGGCACAGGCGGCCGCGCAGATCCGCGCGATCGAGAAGCTGCGCAAGCTGAAGCAATAAAGGCGGGCGTACACTACGCCCATGCCTCTTTCGATCGTCATCCTGGCGGCCGGCCAGGGCAAGCGCATGAAATCGGACCTGCCCAAGGTGCTGCAGCCCTTGGCCGGCAGGCCGTTGCTCTCCCATGTCGTTGCCACCGCGAAGGCGCTGCAGGCCGACGCGATTCACGTCGTGCACGGCCACGGCGGCGAGCAGGTCAAACAGGCGCTTGCTGACGAGCCGGTGAACTGGGTGCTGCAGGCGGAGCAGCTCGGCACCGGTCATGCGCTCGCGCAGGCCTTGCCTGCGATTCCCGACGACCACCAGGTCCTGATCCTGTTCGGGGATGTGCCGCTGGTGCGCGTCTCGACCCTGGAACGACTCGTGGCTGCGGCCGGACCGCGGGCGATCGGCGTGCTCACTGTGCTGCTCGACGATCCGAGCGGTTACGGTCGCATCGTGCGTGACAACGCCGGCAACGTCGTGCGCATCGTCGAGGAGAAAGACGCGAACACCAAAGAGCGTGCGATTCGCGAGATCAATACCGGCCTGATGATCGCACCGGCGCGCGCGCTGCGCGGCTGGCTGGCTGCTCTCAAGAACGACAACGCACAGGGCGAGTACTACCTCACGGACGTGATCGTGATGGCGGTGCGGGCCGACATGAAGGTGAACGGGGTGATTTCCCCGACCGAGGCGGAGGTACTGGGCGTGAACGACAAGGTGCAGCTGGCTCAACTCGAAGCTGCGTTGCGTGCCGAGCGCGCCAACGCGCTGATGCTCGAAGGCGTCACGCTCGCGGATCCCGCCCGCGTCGACATCCGCGGCGAAGTCACAGTCGGGCGCGACGTGTTCATCGACGTCAACGTCGTGCTGGTCGGCAAAGTCTCGCTCGGCGATCGCGCGCGCATCGGCCCGAACTGCTACCTGAAGGATTGCAGCATCGGCGCCGACACCGAGCTGCATCCGAACTGCGTGATCGATCGCACCTCGATCGGCGCGCGCTGCTCGATCGGTCCGTTCGCACGCATGCGCCCCGGCGCGGAGCTGCATGACGAAGTGCACATCGGCAATTTCGTCGAAGTGAAGAACAGCATCATCGGCGACGGCAGCAAGGCCAATCACCTGACGTATCTCGGCGACGCGACGGTCGGACGCAAGGTCAACGTCGGCGCGGGCAGCGTCACCGTGAACTACGACGGCGCCAACAAGTGGCGCACCGAGATCGGCGACAACGCCTTCATCGGCTCCGGCTCGATGCTGGTGGCGCCGATCAAGATCGGCGCGGGTGCCAATACCGGCGCGGGCTCGACCCTCACCAAGGAGGCGCCCGAGGGAAAGCTGACCCTGGCGCGCGCCAAGCAGGTCACGATCGAAGGCTGGAAACGGCCGGAAAAGAAGAAGTAGCCCTTAAGACCGTGATCCGCTGCAATTTTTACCACCCCCGCAGCGGTACAATGCCCGCCTGAAAATACGGCCCAGGGGTCCATTTCATGTGCGGAATCGTCGGCGCGATCGCTGATCGAGACATCGTTCCCATCCTGATCGAAGGCCTGCGCCGGCTGGAGTACCGCGGTTACGACTCGGCCGGCGTCGCCATCCTCAACGGCAGCGGCGAGGTGCGCCGGCTGCGCACCGTCGGCAAAGTGAAGATGCTGCAGGACGCGCTCAAGGAGACCCCGGTCGCCGGCCACCTCGGCATCGCGCACACCCGCTGGGCGACGCACGGCGTGCCTTCGGAGCGCAACGCGCATCCGCACATCTCGCGCGACGGCATCGCGATCGTTCACAACGGCATCATCGAGAATCACGAAGAGCTGCGCGACGAGCTGGCGAAGCTCGGCTACACGTTCACCTCCGAGACCGATACCGAGGTGATTGCGCATCGCATTCACTATCACAAGCAGAAACTCGGCGATCTGTTCCGCGCCGTCCGCGCCACGGTCTCGGAGCTCGAAGGCGCGTACGCGCTCGCAGTGCTGTCGCAGGACTCGCCGGAAACCATCGTGCTGGCACGCGCCGGCTGCCCAGTCGTGATCGGCGTCGGCAACAACGAGAACTTCGTCGCGTCCGACGTTTCGGCGCTGCTGCCGGTGACGCGTCAGTTCATCTTCCTCGACGAAGGCGACGTCGCGGAGATCCGCCGCCAGAGCGTGCGCATCCTCGACAGCGAGGGCAACACCGCGCAGCGCCCCGTGAAGCAGAGCTCGCTGTCCGCCGATGCCGCCGAGAAGGGCGAGTACGCGCACTACATGCTCAAGGAAATTCACGAGCAGCCGCGCGCCATCGCGCAGACGCTCGAAGAGCGCGTCGCGGGCGGCAAGCTGCTCGAAGCGGCGTTCGGACCGCTGGCCACCGAAGTGTTCCGTCGCACGGAGGCGGTGCAGATCGTCGCCTGCGGCACGAGCTATCACGCAGGCGCGGTCGCCAAGTACTACATCGAGCAGATCGCTCGCTTGCCGTGCTGGGTCGAGATCGCCAGCGAATATCGCTATCGCAATCCTGTCGTGCCGAAGAACACGCTGTTCGTGACGATCTCGCAGTCAGGCGAGACGGCCGACACGCTCGCAGCGCTGCGCATGGCGAAGCAGTCCGGTTACCTGTCGAGCCTGTCGATCTGCAACGTGCCCGAGAGCTCGCTGGTGCGCGAGTCGGAGCTGGTGCTGCTCACGCGCGCCGGCCCGGAGATCGGTGTCGCCTCGACCAAGGCGTTCACGACGCAGCTCGCTGCGCTCGGCATGCTCGTGGTCGCGCTCGCCAAGTTCAACGGCACCGACGCCGAGCGCGAGCGCGGCCTGGTGCAGCGGCTGATCGAGATCCCCGGGCTCATCGAGAAGACCCTGCACCTCGACGGCCAGATCAAAGAGCTCGCGAAGCGCTTCGCCGACAAGCATCACGCGTTGTTCCTCGGCCGCGGGCAGATGCATCCGATTGCGATGGAAGGTGCGCTCAAGCTCAAGGAAATCTCGTATATCCACGCCGAGGCGTATCCGGCGGGCGAGCTCAAGCACGGCCCGCTCGCGCTCGTCGACTCGGACATGCCGGTCGTTACGGTCGCGCCCAACAACGACCTGCTGGAAAAATTGAAGTCGAACCTGCAGGAAGTGCGCGCACGCGGCGGCGAGCTGTATGTGTTCGCCGACCCGGAGTCGGGGATTCAATCGTCCGAGGGCGTCACCGTGATCACGATGCCGAAGCACGTGAGCCACTTTCAGGCGTCTGCGGTGTACACGGTGCCCCTGCAATTGCTCGCGTATCACTGCGCAATCCTGCGCGGCACGGATGTCGATCAGCCACGGAACCTCGCCAAGTCAGTCACGGTGGAATAGTCCGGCACGGTAGAGAGCGACAAAGACAAGTAGTCTTGCCGATGTGACCTCGCACTATGATTGGCATCGGCGCCCGCGGGCACGTCGCCCGAGGAGTTCCTCAGCATGCGAACGCAAGCATTTGTTTCGTTCTCGGCCGCGATGATCGTGACCTGGTTTTCGCTGTTCGTCGGCATGCCGACGCCGTCCCTCGCGCAGGAGCCCGATCCCGAGGACAGCGTCGCTGAGCCGGCGGCAGACGAAGCAGAACCTGCGGACGAAGGCGAGCCCGATGAGGACGACACCCTCGAAATCGTCAAATGGGATGAGGTGCCCATGGACGACGAGGAGGAATGGGTGCCGGACGTCGTGGTTGAGGAGTCGGACGATGCCATCCCGTCGGATCCGTCGCTCGAGGCTCCGGACCAGGAGTGGGTGGAGTCATTCCCCGACGACGGCGACGGCGTGGAAGACGCGCCGGTCGCCGTGAGCGACGGATTCCGCGAGGGCGAGGGCATGCCGACGTTGCGACGCGTCGCGCGCAAGTCCGCACCCCCGACCGGCGATGACGACGTGCCCTACTCGACCGGCGGCAAGCCGGTGCGTGATGCGGGCGCGCCCTGGCAGGCACAGGTGTACTACCCGAACAAAGCGCCCCAGTGGTCTGCGAAGCTCGCGCAGGGCACGCCGCTATGGCAATTGCAGCACTACTGCGGTGGCACGCTGATTACGCCAGACTGGGTACTCACAGCGGCGCACTGCATCGACGAGGACATGGTCAAGGCAGGCTATCGCGTGCGCCTCGGAGCGCATGACATCTCGAAGGGCGACGGCTGGACATACAAGATTGACCGGATCGTGCGGCATTCGCGGTACGGCTCGAAGCAACTCCCGGCGACGCCCAACATGTACGCGAACGACATCGCGCTCATCCACATTGTCGAGGACGTGCGCCAGCCGCCGCGCGACCCCGCGCGCGTGCGCCCGATCCCGCTCTACGAAAAACCGGTACCGGCCGGTGCGGAGGTGACGGGCACCGGCTGGGGCAAGACCGAGGCCGTCGAAGGCCACGCACCGAGCGCAGTTCTGATGAAAGTGGACCTGCGGGTGATGGAGACCGCGCGCTGCCAGAAACTGCCGGGATATGGCCCGCAGAAGATCCATGCCAACGTCATCTGCGCCGCATATCCCCATCGCTCGACCTGCCAGGGCGACAGCGGTGGCGCGATCACACTGACGAATGGTGCGCCGACGGTCGTCGGCGTCGTGAGCTGGGGCAAGAAGCGCTGCTCGGGCGACGGGCAGCCGGGCGCGTATACGCGCATCGCGAGCTACCTCGACTGGATCCGCCAGGCGATGCGGCTCGACCCGTCGAAGAACGCGTTGCCCTGAGCGGTCAGCCTACTGCTTGACCTTGTCTCCGCCCGAGTGTTCTGCGTCCTCGGAGTTGTCGTCCGCCGGTGGAGTCTGCGTCGGCGCTGCATCAGCCGCAGGCGCTGCATCAGCCGCAGGCGCTGCGGGCGCCGCTTCCTTCTTCGCGCAGGCCCCGAGTGCCAGCATTGCCAACGCAGCCGCAAGGGCCGCTGTCACGTTGCGCATTTGATTTCCCCCGCCTCTTGTTCTCGGCTCGACCGGAGCCGGCTGGTCGCAGCCTAGTCGAACCCCAGGCGATTCAGCAACTTCACGAACCGCGCATCGTCCCGCAGCGGGTCCAGGAAGGGATCGTTCCGGGCGTAGATCAGCCCGGAGTCGCCAAGCTCCCTGGCGCGCCCGAGCGCTGCGATCGCAGCGTCGTGCCGCCCCCACTGAGCCAGCACCTGGGCCTGCTGATACAGCACTCGGTCGCCAAGCTCGGCAATCAGGCGCGCGTGCGCGGCCTCGGCCGCCGCGACGTCACCGCGGCGGCGCTCCACGATCGCGATGCCGGCGAGCCGGAAATCCTCGACCGGCTCGGCCATGTATTCCGCCCGCGCCTCGTCCATGCGGCCGAGCATCAGCAGCGCGTCACCGATTGCCGCGTGCGCACGCGACAGCCGCGGGTTCATCGCGAGCCCCTGGCGAGCCGGGGCGATCGAATCTCCCCAGCGCCGCGCGGCATAGGCAATCGCGCCGGCGGCGCGGTGGATGAGCGGATTCAGCCGGTCCAGCAGCAGCGCGCGTCCTATCGCTTCGCCGGCCTGCTGATGACGCCCGCAACGAGCCGAGTACTGCGCGTAGCGCGCGAGCACCGTTGCCTCGCCCGCGCCCAGCTCGCGAGAGCGCTCGAAGGGTTCGCGCGCCGCCCGCGCATCGAGCCGGCCCTGGAACAGCGTGAATCCAAGCGTCGAATGCGCGTCCGCGAGCTCGGGAGCGATGCCGATCGCACGCTCGGCGGAGGCGATCGCGGCGTCGTAGAGCGCATCCAGCTCGCCCACCTTCCCGTACTGATTCGCGATCGCCGTCAGCGAGCGGGCGCGAGCCGCATGCGCGGCGGCGTATCCCGCGTCAGCCGCGATTGCCGCGTCGAATTGCGCGAGCGCCGCCCGTTCGGAGGCCTCGTCGGCGCTCAGGTCGTACAGCGCGCGGCCCCGCAAGTAGGCGTCATAGGCCTCGATGTTGCGGGTGCCGCCCGCGATCGACGCGGCGACCTCGACCGGTGCGTCGCCATCGGCGGCGAACCGCTTCATGAGCCCGCTCGCGACTGCAGTCGCGATCTCGGCCTGCACCGCAAAGATGTCGCTCAGGGCCCGGTCGAAGATCTGCGACCAGCTGCTGAAGCCCGTGCCGCCGTCAATGACGTCCACGGTGACGCGCACCTCGTCGCCGGCGCGGCGCACCTTGCCATAGAGCAGATAGGCGACGCCGAGTTTGCCTGCGATGGTGACCGCGTCATCCTTGCTGGCACGGAACTGTCGGCATGAGGCCTCTGCCATGACCTGCAGGCCGACGTTGCGCGCGAGCGTTGCGCGCAGTTCCTCGGAAAGGCCATCGGAAAAATAGCTCTGGTCCGGGCTGCTGCTGAGGTTCTCGAACGGGATGACGGCGACGCTGGTCGGGCTCGCCGCGCCGCCGCGAAACGATCCGAAGCGACTGACTGTGACGCCCACGGCCGCGGCACCCGCGACGCCGGCGGCAATGGTGAGCAAGCGACGCCGCGAGAGGCCGGCGCGCACGGCCGGCACTGGAGCACGCGGTGCAGCCGCGCGCCCGCTGACCGCCGAAATGCCGCGCGCAATCGCCGCGATCTCCTCCGCATCCGGCGCGCCTCGCCAGCGCGACAGGTCGACGGCGTGGTATTGGCGAAAGCCGAGGGGCGGCTCGATGCCGTCGAGTGCAACGGGCACGAGCTTGTGCAAGTCTCGACCTCGCCCGGCTTCGTCGAGTACCCAGTCCGACTCGACTGAGCGGTGTGACCAGCAGACCACGACCGCCGTACAGCTTTCGAGGGACAACTCGATGGACTTGGCGAAGGCCGCACCACCTTCGATGAGCGTGTCGCTCCAGACGTTGAATCCGGCCGCTTCGAGCGCCGCGGCCACCCGCGCGGCCGCCTGCCCGTCTGCCCGGGCATAGCTCAAGAAGACCGTGGGCCGCGGATCAGAATCCCCCATGCGCCGGGAAGTCTACCTCTATAGTTCGGACGTTGCCGCGAACAAGTCACCGCCGTCGCGGCGGACCGATTGACACCGCAACAGCGTCGCCCGGGCGCTGTGGTGAACCGGATCACCGGCGTTCTCCAGACCCTCGCCACCATCAAGGCGCAGGTCGTGGCGAAGGAGCACTGGTATGCGCCGCGGGGCGAAGCCGCCGGCAATCTGGCGGCAAATCGGCGATACTCGACGCCTTCGTCTCAATCCTTTGTCGCTATCCACCATGCAAATCGCGCAAGACGCCGTTGTATTGATTCACTACACGCTGACCGACGACGCCGGCAACAAGCTCGACGCTTCCGACGGCACGCCGCTCCCGTACCTGCACGGCAACGGCAACCTGATTCCGGGCCTGGAGCGTGAGCTCGAAGGCAAGTCCGCCGGCGACAAGCTGACCGTGAAAATCGCCGCGGCCGACGCCTACGGCGAGTACGACAAGGCACTGGTTCAGCGCGTGCCGAGGCGCGCGCTGAAGGGCGTCGGCAATCTACAGGTCGGCATGCAGCTGCACACGCAGTCGGCGCACGGCGTGCGCGCCGTGACCGTGACGCAAATTCAGGGCGACATGGTGACCATCGACGGCAATCATCCGCTCGCCGGGCAGAACCTGAACTTCGACGTCGAGATCGCCGAAGTTCGTGCCGCGACCGAGGAAGAGCTGGCGCACGGCCACGTGCACGGGCCGGGCGGGCACCACGACCACTAATGCCGATTGCCCCTATTGCCTAGCCTCGTTCTTGCCGGTATGACCGCTCTTAGCGTAGGAGGGCACGAACATGCTACGCGTCAAATATCTGCTGGCCTTCAAGCCCAAGAGCGTCTGGACCATCGGCCCCGAAGAGCCGGTCCTCGTGGCGATCCAGGTCATGGCCGACAAGCACATCGGCGCGCTGCCCGTGATGCGCGACGAAGAGCTGGTCGGCATCGTGTCGGAGCGCGACTATGCCCGTAAGGTGATTCTGCTCGGCCGCTCGAGCTCCGATACGCCGGTGTGGCAAATCATGACCTCCGACGTGGTGACCGTATCGCCGGATGAGCTGGTACACCGCTGCATGGAGATCATGACGGAGCGGCGCATCCGGCACCTGCCGGTCGTCGACAAGGGCAAACTGGTCGGCATCATCTCGATCGGCGACCTGGTGAAGGCCGTCATCGAAGAGCAACAGCAGACGATTACTCAGCTCGAGCGATACATCGCCGGGTAGGCCGGGCCTTAGCCCGACCTACAGGCTCCTCACCCTGCCGTCGCGGCCGGCATCGAGTCGTCGAGCAGACCGCGCTGGAGTGCGCGGTTCACCGCGCTCAGCACCGCCATCAACGACGCCGTCACGATGTTCTCGTGCAAGCCGACGCCGAACAGCGTGGCTCGCGCCGGCGTCGTGATCTCGACAAACGCCACCGCGCGCGCGTCGCTGCCCGATCCCATCGAGTGTTCCTCGTACGACAGCACGTCGAAGCGCAAGCCGAGGGCATCGACGATCGCGTCGATCGGTCCGTTGCCTTCGCCGTGCAGCAGCGCACCCTGGCCATGGCACTTCAGCTTGAGCGTCAGCCGCTCGATGTTCTGGTGCTCGCGCAGCGGCGACAGCTGGTGGCCGCCATACAGATAAGCGCCGTTCTCGCCGAGGAACTCGCGCTCGAACAGCTGCCAGATCTGCTCGGACGTCAGCTCCTTGCCGGTCGCGTCGGTGACCGACTGCACGACCTGGCTGAATTCGATCTGCAGCCGCCGCGGCATCGTCAGGCCGTAGTCGCGTTCCAGCAGATATGCGATGCCGCCCTTGCCGGACTGGCTGTTGACGCGGATCACGGACTCGTAGGTGCGGCCGAGATCGCGCGGATCGATCGGCAGGTACGGCACTTCCCAGATATCGCCGTCGCGTCGGGCCGCGAAGCCCTTCTTGATCGCGTCCTGATGCGAGCCGGAGAACGCCGTGAATACGAGGTCGCCGACGTACGGATGCCGCGGGTGGATCGGCAGCTGATTGCAGTACTCCACGCTGCGCGCGGCTTCGTTGATGTTCGAGAAATCCAGGCCCGGGTGCACACCCTGGCTGTAGAGATTGAGCGCGAGCGTCACGATGTCGACATTGCCGGTGCGCTCGCCGTTGCCGAACAGCGTGCCTTCGACGCGATCCGCACCGGCCATCACGGCGAGCTCGGCTGCGGCGACGGCAGTGCCGCGATCGTTGTGCGGATGGACCGACAGCACGATCGAATCGCGCTTCGCGACGTTACGGCCGAACCATTCGATCTGGTCGGCGTAGATGTTCGGCGTCGCCATCTCGACCGTTGCCGGCAGGTTGATGATCACCTTGCGCTCGGGGGTCGGCTGCCACACTTCATTCACGGCGTCGCAGATCTCGACGGCGAAGTCGAGTTCCGTGCCGGTGAAGCTCTCGGGGCTGTACTCGAAGCGCCAGTCGGTGCCGGGCTGCGCAGCTGCCAGATCGCGCACGCAACGCGCCGCTTGCACCGCAATGTTGACGATCCCGGGTCGGTCGAGGCCGAACACGACGCGCCGTTGCACAGTGGACGTGGAGTTGTACAAGTGCACGATCGCGCGCTTTGCGCCGCGCAGCGACTCGAACGTGCGCTCGATCAGCTCCGGCCGCGCCTGCGTCAGCACCTGCACGACGACGTCGTCCGGGATGAGATTGCGTTCGATCAGCTCGCGCACGAAGTCGAAGTCGGTCTGCGACGCCGCCGGAAAGCCGACTTCGATTTCCTTGAAGCCGGTGCGCACCAGGAGGTCGAACATGCGGCGCTTGCGGGCCGCGTCCATCGGCTCGATCAGCGCCTGGTTGCCGTCGCGCAGGTCGACGCTGCACCACAGCGGCGGCGCGGCGATCACATTGTCGGGCCAGGTCCGCGCGGCCAGGTCGATCGGCGCGAACGAGCGGTACTTGCTTGTGGGATCCTGCAACATCGTAGGCATTCCTGTGCTTGGGCGGCCGCGGCCGCGTAGGCAGACGGATTCGAGCGAATTTTCTGGCGCCAGTCCCTGGCGATGCTGGGAGAGTTTGCGTCTTAGCGACGCAGGTGCAGGCGCGCACGCAGCAGCTCACTGCCTCGGAGGGGCAGAGCGGACTGTTGCTGGTTCGTGCGCATGGGCCGGAATCTAGCAGCAGCCCGACGCCCGAGGCAAGCTACGCAGCCATGGAAGCCAGCCTCCGTGCAGTCGCCGCCGCTCTGCTGTGCCTGATTGCCCCAATTCAGGGCGCGGCCCAGGTCGCCGACTTCAAGGTCGCGTGGACCAATGTCGGCGAAGGGCTTTCATCGGCGGATAGCTCGGCGGCCACGATGCAGCCCGGCACGAAGGTCGCGCGCGTCGATGTGCAGCCGACGATCGTCGAAGTCGCCGTTGGCAAGCAGGTGTGCATCAGCTCGATGCAGCTGCGGGCGTTCGGCGCGGACGGCGGTCCGATAGCAGGCGTGCCGCTGGTCATCACGGTGCGCCAGGATCACAAGCCGCAGCTGCAGCTCACGCACTTGAAAGGCATCTGCATGCGACCCGCTCGCAAGGGCGAGTATCCGATTCGCTTCACGAGCAAGCTGCCAGCGCCTGACGACACTCTGCGCGGCGCGCAGATCTTCCTGCGCGCTTCCTAGATCGGGGCCTTCATAGGTCAGACCAGAGGAGGCCACGAGTAGCGCAGCTCTGGCAGACAGAGTCCCTGCGCTATGGGTCGGGTAGCGCTCTCCACGACCTTGCCGCCTTGCCGGTCGTAAAAACGGCGAGCGACCAGGTTGCGCTCGACGCACCACAGGTGCATGGGCGCCTCGGGCATCATCTGCGCTGTCCATTCACGCGCTGCCTGAAAGAGCGCATACCCGATGCCTGTGCCTTTGAGCTGCGGACTCACATGCAAGTTGTCGAGTCGCGCTCCCCATGCGGGCTCTTCGTCGAGTAGTACGCAAACGAATCCGAGCCAGGTCGCCTCATCGCCGAGTGCCTTCAGCACCAACCGGCGCTCGGGCTGCGGAGCGCTGAAGCGCTTGCTCCAGAACGAAGTGCGATCGCGCAGCACGTGATCGTCCAGGTACTCGTCTGTGAGCAGGCCCCGATAGGCGATTCGCCAGCTCTGCGCGTGGAGCTCAGCAATGGCAGCTGCATCGCTTGCAGTGGCGGGCGTAAGGAGTACGGATGCAGTCACGGGTGAAGGTACTTTCACGCGGCTTTCACAGCTCCGCTCACCCCGCTGTCACGTGCGCCCGGCAAAGTACGCACCATGACAAGCAGACAGCAACAGGAGCTCAGAGCCATCGGCGTGATGTTCGAGGGTGTAGCGGCTATCTGGTACTCGCGGTCTGCACGATTTCCGCAACTCTGGAGCAACACTCATGAAAATCTTAAGCCGTTTGAAGGGCGCATTCGAGGGCGCCTTGCTCGTCGCCACCACGCTCGTGATGGCCGTCCCTTTGCTGGCAATGCTGGAGCCGGCCGCTAGGATCGTGCACTAAGGAGTCGGCCTAAGCTTGACCTACAGCGACAGGTCGCCGATCCAGTCGCGGTTGGGGTCGCCGGACACGAGGAAATGCGGGTTCAGCAGCTCGGCCTTGGCGTTGTAACGCAACGGCTGGCCGTCGGTCTGAATGACGCGCCCGCCGGCGGCTTCGACGACTGCCTGCGCGGCGGCCGTATCCCATTCGCTGGTCGGTCCGAAGCGCGGATAGAAATCCGCGCTGCCTTCGGCGACCAGGCAGAACTTGATCGAGCTGCCCACCGCCACGAGCTGATAGGGCTCGAGGCGCGGCAGATAGCGGTCGAGCACTGCATCGCGATGGGAGCGGCTGCCGACGATGCGCAACGGCGTTGGCGCCGGCACCGTCGTGTGGATCGGGAGTGCCGCTTCGCGTTGGACTTGCCGGGTTGCGCCGACACCGCGCACGCCCGTGTACGTCGTACCGCTGACCGGCACGTGCACGACGCCGAGCACCGGATCGTGCCCGTCGATGAGCGCGATGTTGACGGTGAACTCGCCGTTGCGCGAGACGAACTCCTTGGTGCCGTCGAGCGGATCGACCAGCCAGTAGCGCCGCCACTGACGCCGCTCGCTGTAAGGGATGTCGCTCGCCTCTTCCGAGAGCACCGGCACGTCCGGCGTGAGCGTCTGCAAGCCGTGCACGATGATCTCGTGCGACTTCGTGTCGGCGAGCGTCAGCGGCGACTGGTCCGCCTTGTTCGTCACTTCGAACTGCTGACCGTAGACGCCGAGAATCGCGTCGCCAGCTTTGCGTGCGAGCGTGACTACATCAGCCAGCAACTTCGCATCAGTAGTCAAAAGAAGCTCCCTCGTCCGGCGCCTGCAGCAGCCCGCCTTCGCTCAGTGCCTTGAGAATCTGCTCGGCCGCTTCTTCCGGCGAGGCCAGCACGGTCTGCAGGTGGATCTCGGGATGCTCGGGCGCCTCGTACGGTGAATCGATGCCCGTGAAATTCTTCAGCTCGCCGCGACGCGCCTTGCGGTACAGGCCCTTCACGTCACGCTTCTCCGCTTCGGCGAGCGGCGTATCGACGAATACCTCGAGAAACTCACCCGGCTGCATCAGCTCGCGCGCCAGCCGCCGCTCGGAGCGGAACGGCGAAATGAACGAGACCAGCACGATGAGGCCGGCATCGACCATCAGCTTCGACACTTCCGCGACCCGGCGGATGTTTTCGACGCGGTCTGCGTCCGTGAAGCCGAGATCCTTGTTGAGCCCGTGACGCACGTTGTCGCCGTCGAGCGTATACGTGTGCCGACCGAGCGCGTGCAGGCGCTTCTCCACCAGGTTCGCGATCGTCGATTTGCCGGCACCCGACAGACCGGTGAACCACAGCACGCACGCACGCTGTCCCTTCAGTGAAGAGCGCGCACCCTTGTTGACGTCGAGCGCCTGCCAGTGAATGTTCTCGGCGCGGCGCAGCGCGAAGTTCAGCAGGCCGGCGCCGACCGTATCGTTCGACAACTTGTCGATGATGATGAAGCCGCCGGTCTCGCGGTTGTCCGAGTACGGATCGAACGGAATCGCGCGATCGAAGCTCAGGTTGCAGACGCCGATCTCGTTCAGCTCCAGCTGTTTTGCCGCGAGCTGCTCCAGCGTGTTGACGTTCACCTTGTACTTCGGCGTCGTGATGCTGCCGGTGAGCGTACGCGTGCCGAGCTTGATGAGGTACGGACGGCCGCGGAGCATCGGCTCCTCGTGCATCCAGATGATCGTCGCCTGGAACTGATCGGCGACAGCGGGCGGCGCATCGGCCGCGGCGAGCACGTCGCCGCGGCTCACATCGATCTCGTCTGCGAGCGTCAGCGTCACGGACTGTCCCGCGACTGCGCTCTGCAGGTCGCCGTCGTGGCTGACGATGCGAGTGACGCGGCTCTGCCGCCCGGACGGCAGCGCGCGCACGTTGTCGCCGCGGCTGACCGTGCCGCTCGCGATCGTGCCGGCGAAGCCGCGGAAATCCTGGTTCGGCCGGTTGACCCACTGCACGGCCAGGCGGAATGGCCGGGTCTGCAGGTCGTCCTCGATCTCGACCGACTCGAGGTAGCTCATCAGCGTCGGGCCCTGGTACCAGCGCATGCGCTCGCTGCGCTCGAGCATGTTGTCGCCGCGCAATGCCGACAGGGGAATGGCGGTGATGTCGGTGAGCCCGATCTGCTGCGCAAACTCGCGGTAGGCGGCGACGATCTCGTCGAACGTCTGCTGCGAGTAGTCCATCAGGTCCATCTTGTTGATCGCGAGCACGACGTGCCGAATGCCGATCAGCGACACGATGTAGCTGTGACGTCGCGTCTGCGTCAGCACGCCCTTGCGCGCATCGATGAGAATCACCGCGACATCTGCGGTCGATGCGCCCGTGACCATGTTGCGCGTGTACTGCTCGTGGCCCGGCGTATCCGCCACGATGAACTTGCGGCGGTCGGTGGAGAAGAACCGATACGCGACGTCGATCGTGATGCCCTGCTCGCGCTCGGCAGCGAGGCCGTCGACGAGCAGCGCGAAGTCCAGCTCACCGCCTTGCGTGCCGACTTTCTTCGAATCCGCCTCGAGCGCCGCCAGCTGGTCTTCGAAGATCAGCTTCGACTCGTACAGCAGCCGGCCGATCAGGGTCGACTTGCCGTCATCGACGCTGCCGCAGGTGATGAACCGCAGCAACCCCTTGTGCTCGTGCGCCTTGAGGTAGGCGAGGATGTCTTCTGCAATGAGATCTGATTTGTGAGCCATAACGAGCAGCGGTTAGCGGTTGGCGGTTAGCGGTTGGTGCAGAAGGCCGGCGCGCAAATTTGCACGCATCTCACTGTCTGACAGCCGCTAACCGCTGACCGCTTCAAAAGTACCCTTCCTGCTTCTTCTTCTCCATCGATGCCGCGCTGTCGTGGTCGATCACGCGGCCCTGGCGCTCGGAGCTGGTCGTCAGCAGCATTTCCTGGATGATTTCCGGCAACGTCGCGGCGCGACTCTCGACCGCGCCGGTCAGCGGATAGCAGCCGAGCGTGCGGAACCGCACCCAGCGCATCTCGGGCCGCTCGCCCTCGCGCAGCGGCATGCGCTCGTCGTCCACCATGATCAGGGTGCCGTCGCGCTGCACGACCGGGCGTTCCTTGGAAAAGTACAGCGGCACGATCGGAATCTTTTCCATATAGATGTATTGCCAGATGTCGAGCTCGGTCCAGTTCGACAGCGGAAATACGCGCAGGCTCTCGCCTTTGCCCTTGCGCGTGTTGTACAGGCTCCAGAGCTCGGGACGCTGGCGCTTCGGGTCCCAGCGGTGCTGCGCCGAGCGGAAGGACACCACTCGCTCTTTCGCGCGCGATTTCTCTTCATCGCGGCGCGCGCCGCCGAATGCCGCGTCGAAGCCGAACTGATCGAGCGCCTGCTTCAGCGCCTGCGTCTTCATCACGTCGGTGTGCACGGCCGAGCCGTGCGTGAACGGGCCGATGCCGCGCGCCAGTCCGTCCTGGTTGATGTGCACCAGCAGCTTCAGCCCGAGCTGAGTTGCGGTCGCGTCGCGGAACGCGATCATCTCGCGGAACTTCCAGGTGGTGTCCACGTGCAGCAGCGGGAACGGCGGTTTCGCCGGATGGAAGGCCTTCATCGCCAGGTGCAGCAGGACGGAGCTGTCCTTGCCGATGGAGTAGAGCATCACCGGCCGTTCGCACTCGGCGACGACCTCGCGCAGGATGTGGATGCTCTCGGCTTCGAGGCGTTGCAGGTGCGTCAGTCGGATCATCGTTGCCAGTCAAAAGCGGGTAGGTCGCTGCGAGGTTCCCTCAGGGCCCCAAAATCAGCGAGCGGCAAAGTATAAGCAAGCGGCCCGGAAATTACCGGAATTTCAGATACATAAAGTTACATTGGATTACACTTCTTTGCCGCGGCCGGCAAGGAACTTCAGTGTAATGCCACCAGACTTAACCTGTGGCACACCCGACCCCGGACCCGGAGCACGATTGTTGAGGACCCCCGCCGCTGTCATTTCCGCCTTCGTCGCGCTGGCTTGTGCGGGCTGCGCTGTAGGTCCCGACTACCGTCAGCCGCAGACGGCGACGCCGGACGAGTGGCATGCATTGCATAACGCAGCCGCCCCGCCGGCGGGCGATCCGGCCGCGCTCGCGGACTGGTGGAAGACGCTCGACGATCCGACCCTGAACCAGCTCATCGATCAGGCCCTCGCCCGTAACAAGACCGCGAGGGAAGCTTACGCACGCGTGGTCGAAGCGCGTGCCCGGCGCGGCATTGCCGCAGGCGACTTCTGGCCGACGCTCACCGCCTCGGCCGGCGGCAATCGCACCAACTCCGAGTCCCGCATCAGCGATCCCGACGTCGGCTTGTCCGGCGGCACCGACGAGATCTACACCGCGGGGCTGGACTCCGGCTGGGAGCTCGATCTGTTCGGCGGCAAGCGCCGCGCGTTCGAAGCTGCCAACGCGCAGCTCGGCGCGAGCCAGGCGGATCTTCGCGACGTCCTCGTGACGCTGCTCGGCGATGTCGCGCTGAGTTATGTCGACGTGCGCACGGCGCAATCGCGGCTCACGTTCGCCGAGAAAAATCTCGAAGCGCAGCGCGGCGTGCTCGACATCACGCAATGGCGCGCAGCGGCCGGTCTCGCAACTGCGCTGGACGTCGATCAAGCGCAGAGCAACTATCAGCAGACGCGTGCGGCGATCCCTTCGCTGCAAACAACGCTCGTCGAAGCGATGAACCGGCTGTCGGTGCTGACCGGCGACCCGCCCGGCTCGCTCGAAGCAGTGCTGGCCGAACGCAAGCCGATCCCGGTCGCGTCGCTGGAGATCGCCGCCGGCGTGCCGGTCGATGTGCTGCGTCGTCGTCCCGACATTCGCGGCGCCGAGCGCCGCCTCGCTGCGCAAACAGCGGAAGTCGGCGTCGCGACCGCTCAGCTCTATCCGAATCTGTCACTGAACGGATCCATCACCTTGCAATCGCTGAACGCGAGCGATGTGCTCAACGGCTTCCGCAGCGATCGCCTCGGTTTGTCGCTGGTCATGCCATTGTTCCAGGGCGGCGCGCTGCGGCAGAACGTCAAGGCGCAGAACGCGCTGGTCGACCAGGCGCTCGCGTCGTACGAAGCGACCGTGCTCGGCGCCTACGAAGAAGTGGAAAACGCGCTCACCGCTTCGAGTAACGAAGACGCGCGGCACGAGGCGTTGCAGCAGGGCGTCGAGAGTGCGCGCCGTGCATCGGACCTGGCACTGACGCAATACAACTCCGGACTCGTGGACTTCCAGACCGTGCTCGACGCGGATCGCCAGCTGCTGGCGCTGGAAGATTCGCTGGCCGTGAGCGATGGGGAGATGACCGCCAACCTGGTCCGCCTCTACAAGGCGCTTGGCGGCGGCTGGTCGATCTTCCCCAAAGAGTAGCCCGAGGAATCCCCGACCGTGGACACCGAAACGAATCCCTCAACGTCGCCCGCCGTCACGCCGACGCTCGATTACGGGCAGCCCGCGCCGGCGCCGTGGAAACGCTGGGTGCGCTGGGGCGTGGTGGCGCTGGTCGTGGTCATCGTCGGCTATCTGATCTTCGGTCGCGGCGGCGACGAGGGACCGAAGTACACGACGCAGGAGGTGACGAAAGGAGACCTGACGGTCACGGTGACGGCCACGGGCAATCTCGAGCCGCGCAACCAGGTCGACATCGGCAGCGAGCTGTCGGGCACGATCCGCAGCGTTGCAGTCGATGTGAACGACGAGGTGAAAGCGGGTCAGGTGCTGACGAAGCTGGACACCTCGCGGCTCGAAGCGCAGGTGCTGCAGGCACAGAGCTCGCTCGCGTCGGCACAAGCGCGTGTGTTGCAGGCCATAGCCAGCCTCAAGGAATCACGAGCAAATTACGCGCGGCTGCAGAAGGTGCGCGAGCTGAGCGGCAACAAGCTTCCCTCGCAGCAGGACATGGACGTAGCCGAAGCGGCAGTATCGCAAGGCGAAGGCGAGGAGGCGGCGGCGCGAGCCGCGGTAGCGCAGGCGCAGGCGAATCTCGACGTGGTCAAGACCGACCTGAGCAAGACCGACATCAAATCGCCGATCAACGGCGTGGTGCTGGTGCGCTCGATCGAGCCGGGCCAGACGGTCGCGTCATCGTTACAGGCGCCGGTGCTGTTCACGCTCGCTGAGGATCTCAAGAAGATGGAGCTGCACGTCTCGGTAGACGAGGCTGATATCGGCTCCGTGCAAGTGGGGCAGGCAGCGTCCTTCACCGTCGACGCGTTCCCGAACCGCCAGTTCCACGCGAAGATCACTCGCGTGGATTACGCCTCGAACAATACGCAGAAGAGCTCCAGCGCGAGCGCGAGTCAGTCGAGCGGCGCCACGGCGACGTCGACGGGCGTCGTGACGTATGAAACCGTGCTCGAGGTCGACAATTCCGATCTCGCGCTGCGCCCCGGCATGACGGCGACCGCGGAAATCGTGACGACGAGCATCAAGGACGCTGTTCTGGTGCCGAACGCCGCGCTGCGTTTCACGCCGACCGGCGTCGAGGTGCCGGGCCAGCCGCAGAATCCGCAGGCTGCTTCGCGGGGCGCGCTTTCGGCACTGATGCCGACGATGCCGCGCCGCATGTTCGGCGGTCAGCAACGCGGCGGCGGCAACATGGGCCGCGTCTGGGTTCTCCAGGACGGCAAGCCGGTCGCTGCGATGTTCCGCCCGGGCCCGTCCGACGGGCGCGTGACGCAGGTGCTCCCGCACGGTGACATGGCCGGTAACGCACGCTTCGCCCAGCGGATGGCCAACGATCCGAACCTCAAGGCGGCGTTCGAGCGCAAGATCGAGCCCGGCATGCAGATCATCACCGACGAGGAAGCGCCCAAGAAATGACCGGCATGCCGACACCTCCGAGGCACGTGATCGAGCTGTCGCAAGTCACGAAGGTGTACGGCGAGGGCGAAGGCGAGGTGCGCGCGCTGCGCGGCATCGACCTCGCGATCGCGCCGGGCGAGTTCGTCGCGGTCATGGGCCCGAGCGGCTCGGGCAAGTCGACCTGCATGAACGTCCTCGGCTGCCTCGACACGCCCACCTCCGGCACCTATCGCTTTCTCGGCGTGCCGGTCGGCACCATGACCGCGGATCAGCGTGCGTTGCTGCGCAGGAATCATCTCGGCTTCGTGTTCCAGGGATTCAATCTGCTCAGCCGCACCACTGCCCTCGAAAACGTCGAGCTGCCGCTGATCTATCGGCATCTGCCCGCCGAAGAGCGGCATGCGCGTGCGCGCAAGGCGCTGCACGAAGTTGGCCTCCACGGCCGCGAGTCGCACGTACCGAGTCAGTTGTCGGGCGGTCAGCAGCAGCGCGTCGCTATCGCGCGCGCCATCGTCGCGCAGCCGCAGGTGCTGTTTGCTGACGAGCCGACCGGCAACC
>JBIOUH010000178.1:0-9481 GCA_044866955.1 Steroidobacteraceae bacterium | reverse complement strand
AACGCTCGTTTCACCTCCGGCGAGGCAGCGGCGTGGGCATGCAGCGACAGCAGACTCACCGCCGCTTGCAACGTGTTCTTCGTACGATGGTTCACTTCGTCGATCGTCGACTGCTTCAACGTCAAGGCGCGCCGTGCTTCGTGTTCAGCCGTTTCGGCTTGCTGCCGTCGGGTCCGCTCATGGGCCAGGTCGTGCGAGAGAAGGTCCTGCTGTGCCGCTTGCAGGGACTCCAAAACGCTCAAGGCATGCTCGCGGTCCCTTGCATGCTCCTGCAATCGCAACGCCAGTACGATCTGCTGCGCGAGCTGCTCCAGGATGCGCACGTCATCGGCAGAGCAACGGGAACGACGGTCGTGATGGGCGATCCACAGCGTGCCCTCGACACCCCCATGGCTGTCTCGCAGCGGCGCGATCAATTCCTCGAGGATCGAGGGCTGGGTGTCTTCGAGCCAGGCGTACGCCCTTGCAGGTCGCGAGACGAGGATCGTCGCGTCGGCATCCAGGCACAGGCCGCAGGGGCTGGAGCTGACCGGAGTGTCGAGTCCTTCGTAGCGTGCGAGCGCTCCGTGAACCAGCTCCCATCGCACGGTCGTGCCGCTCGCTGCGTCTGTCTTCAGCAGACTCAGGCCTGCCGTTCCCGCGCGGCAAAGGGCGAGTGCGATGTCGAGCGCGCAGGACAGAGCCGTGGACGGATCTGCGATCAGTGCTCCCGCCAGCTGGCGCCAGGCGGCAGCTTCCAGGCGCAAGTTCGGCGAGCCCTGGCGTCCGCTCAAGGCCGTGGCGATGGTAGTGAGATCGCGCGGTCGATCTCCTGTGTGGAAGCGCGTTGCAGTATTCACGTTTGAGCTTCCCCGCGTTTCAGTTGTGATGGCTCCGCCGACACGTTACCGGGCAGGTTCCGCCGGGCAGAGAAGCCGATCTGTACGTTGTCGAACATACGCAGCGCGAATTTGCGAACGGACGTACGCTGCCGCACAGCGCGCGACTATCGCGGCGCGCAAGCTGCGCCGGTGAAATCGAAAACACTTCGCTCGCAGCGCACCTCCGAAGCCAGCGCCAACAAACTGATTGCGGCGCTGCCGCGGCGCAGCCAGGACTCGATTCTCGCCAGCTGCGATCAGGTTGACCTGCGCTTCGCAGCAGTTCTGTGCGACGAGGGCGAGCCCGTGCAGCGCGTTTACTTCCCGGAGGATAGCGTCATCTCGCTGGTGACCACCCTTGCGGACGGGCCGCGGCTCGAGGTTGGAATTATCGGCAACGAGGGGATGCTGGGAACGTCCGTGCTGCTGGGTGTAAACGTCTCTCCCCAGCGCGCCATCGTGCAGGGCAGCGGAACGGCGCTGTCCATGGGCGCGGCGGCCTTCCGACGGCACTGCGAGCGGGATAGCGACCTGCGCACGGTGATGAATCGATATGTGCACGTGTTGCTCGAGCAACTGTCGCAAACCGCGGCCTGCGCTGCGTTCCATCCGGTCGAAAGCCGGTTGGCGCGCTGGCTACTCATGACCCGCCAGCGCGTCGGCGGCGATCGGTTTAGCCTCACGCATGAGTTTCTAGCCTACATGCTCGGAGTGCGGCGGGCGGGCGTGACTCACGCTGCGCGCTCGTTGCACGAGAGGGAACTGATCGACTATCGCCGCGGAGCGATCACGATCCTCGATCCGTCAGGTTTGCAGAAGGTTTCGTGCCCCTGCTACGTTCGCGGCAACCTCATCTACCGTCGGACGCTGGGCTCGGCTCGCGGCGCTCGCCTTCGGTCTCCCGAATGATCGAGGACGAGTTGCGCCTTCTACTTTCTTCTTGCAAAGATAGAGTCCAACCTAGCGCGACAGCACGCGAGCGAGCTCCAGCCAGAGCGCAGGACCGGTCAGTGCGATCCACATCGTGAGCGCCTGTCCCGCAATGAGCGCCGCCAGTCCGTAGCCGTAGAACGGATGCACGCGATGCATCAGATAGAACGACGAACGTCGCGCTGCCTCCGCCTTCACTTCGTGCTACCGCTGAAGAAGCTCAGTGGAACGGCTGCGGCGAGCGCTGCATAGCCTGCGTCATTCGCATGGAGATGATCGCCGCTGTCGAAACGATCCAGCAGCTTGTCCGGGTGCGTCGGATCGCGCAGCACGGCATCGAAGTCCGCGACGCCGTCGGCTGCTGGCGTCGTGCGAATCCAGTCGTTGACCTCGCGACGCATCGCCTCTTTTGCGGGCGTGTGGATGACCAGCGTCCGGTCTCGCGGAGAGAGGGCGCCGCCGAACGGCGGGATCGTGGTCATGAGGACCCGGATGCCCTTGGAATGGGCGCGCTCGATGATCTCGCGGTAGCCGCGAATCAGACCTTGCGCGGTGACGTCCTCGTCGGCAGGCGTGAGCGATCCCGGAAAGGCAATGTCGTTGACGCCAATCGCCACGATGATGAAACGCACGCCGGGTTGTTTCAGTGCGTCGCGATCCAACCGCGCGAGCACGGC
This sequence comes from Steroidobacteraceae bacterium, assembly GCA_044866955.1. Classification (GTDB taxonomy): domain Bacteria; phylum Pseudomonadota; class Gammaproteobacteria; order Steroidobacterales; family Steroidobacteraceae; genus Steroidobacter. The sequence goes on along the minus strand of JBIOUH010000178.1, from coordinate 7,014 downwards.
CTCTCCGAGTCCCGCACCGAAGGGGCTCTGCCGCGGGCTGTCTTTCAGCAGGCGGTTACCGATGATCCCGGCGTTCAGGACGCCTATGTGTGCGGTCGTGCCACCTGCGTCCTGCAAGCGCTTGGCGAGCGCATCCGGCATCCGTGCATTGCGGTCCGGCGTCGACCCATCGCCGTCCGTCGTGGAAGAGCCAACGATGGCTACAGCGGACAGCGACGTCGGGCCGCTTACGTCCACGCCAGTGAGGAATGGCCACGTGTCGATCGTCTTGAGAATCGGGAAATTCGCCGCGCCTGCAGTATTGCCCGCCGCGACGTAGCTGGTCTGCAACGCAAGCAAGTGCGATGTGTTCGCTTCCGCCTTGTGCGGCAGGAAGAAGCTGATAGCCAGCTCGCTGAGTGCGGCCACTTGCAGATCGACAGGATCGCTCGTGATCTGGGCGTGCGCCGGAAGAGTGACTGTCGAGCGTCCGCCGAAGTGCAGCGCGCGAGACGAGCGGGAGTTGACGTTTGCGCCGGTCGTGCGGATCGCGACGTGTGCGTCTGAAATCGTCAAAGGGACGGCGCCGTAAAGATTGGAGAGCGTGATGCGCACCCTCGAGCCCGCAATGCTCGTGCGCACGATGAGCCTCAGCGTCTGACGGTCATAGGTTTCCAGCGTGCCGGGCATGAAAGGTTGCGCCGAGGCCGCCCAGGTGCCCGCCCAGGACCGGGAGCGGCCAGCGCCGTCCGCGGCAGCGGCTGTGAGGGCCAGGAGGGCAGGGACCAGGGCGAGGATCGAGGCCAGTGGACGCGGCATCAGGACTCTCAGTGGATGAGTACCGGCCGCAGCTTCGCGCCCAGCCCCGCCTGAAGTCCTGAAGCGAGTCTGAAAAGGATCTGAAAAGGCCTGAATTCGACGATGAAGCGACGCCTCAGCCTTTCGGCCCGAACGAAACGCTCAACATCGCCCGCACCGTCCGCGGCGAGATCGGCGAGAGCAGTCCGGTCGGCGCCGCCCAGTACCCTTCGACTCCAGTGAGATTCGACCCGAGCACACGAAGCTCCGCCTGGCGCCCAGCCAGCACGAAGCGGTTACGCACGCCGAGTCCTACTGTCGTCACCGCCGGCGTCTTGAAAGTGTTGGCCGTGTCAGCCCAGCGCTCGCCGGCGTAACTGACGCTCGCGTCCATCGACCAGCCGTTCCAGATCTGTCGCTCGACATTTGCGTTGACGATCACGTGCGAGATGCCAGCCGCGCGCGAGCCGACCACGCCCGCGTCCACCAGCGGCCCCGACACTTCGGGCTGGAAGGCCACGGCGCCCAGGACCACGCGGGTTTTCGCATCCATCTTGCCCGCGATCGAAGCCTCGACACCGCGGTGACGCACTTCCCCCACCAGTCCGAACGAGCGGTCGGCCCGAAGGCCGTTGGTGGGTTTGGAAACGTCGAAGAGCGCGCCGATGAAAGTCAGCTCCGGGGTGATTGCGTGGCGCACGCCCAACTCGAACTGCTCGGCCTCTACCGGAGGCAGCACTTCGTCGCGATTGATCGACGACGCCGGTGCAACGCCCGACTCCTCGAGGCCGGTTACCCAGCTGCCGAACACGGCCGTGCGGTCGGTGAAATTGAAAATGAGCGAGGCGTTGTAGAGCGTGCTCTCGGTGACGCCTTCGGTCCGCACGCCGGCGACGGACACCACATTTTTTTCGTAGCGCGTGCGGTGGATCGCGGAGCGTAGCTGGACACGGTCACTCCACGCGAGCCCATAGCCTGCGGAAGCGGTGACTTGCTCGACCGTGTCCCTGCCTCGCGTCCCTGACCAGGCGAGTTCCGTGCCGTCCGGCGCCTCATCGTCTCGCAAGTCGAAGTCGCTGAGAGGAATGGCGAGCGTGGATGTGAGATCGACGACGGCTCGGCCGCCACGCAGCGAGGCGGTTGCCAGATGGCTGAAGCTGCCCTCTTCGAACTGTCGGCTCAGGCGCGCCTCGACGGAGTCCGAGCGCTTGGTGCGGTCGGGATTGCGGAAGGTGGTGGCCGAGGCATGCCCGTCAGCGTCGGCGGAGATCAGAGTGAAGTCCGTGCGGTCGATATCGAAGATCGAATGGAAGGCTGCAGCGTCGATTTCGAAGCCACCGATCCGTCCGTCATAGAGAACACCGAAGTTGGAGCTCACGGCTTGCGTCCACGCCCAGGACGGTGAGTACTGATGGAGCCTTTTCAGATTGGGCGGCACGGCCGCTTCGCTGGGGACTACTGCGTAGTCGCCGTCGTATCCTCGCTGAAACATCGACGCGAACGCGCGCACCCGCTGGTCGGGCGTGATTTGCCAAGCGCCAACACCGCCGACATCGATACCGCGGCCCTCGTAGCCCTGGGCCAGGCGCCACAACGGACGCCAGACGAACCCGCCGGCAAAACTGAAGTCGCCTTCGCGAAGCGAGCCGTCGCCCTGGACCACTTGCGTGCCGAAGTCACGCAGGCCCACGCCGAGTCGCAGCTCGTTCACGGGACCGGCCTGTCGCAAACGATAGTTGACGACGCCGGACGGCGCGGGATACGCGAGGCGCACGGCGTTGACGCCCACTCGTACGCCCACGCCCGCGAGCACCGGATCATTCAGCGCGGCGGCGCGGCTGAAGTACGCATCGTCGATCCGATAGGCGCCACTGTCGTTGAGATCGAAACCGCGGACCTGCGTTTCGCTGTAGAGGCCCGACTGCTCCGTGCCCACGCGTTCGCCGAAGGCATCGGCGGCGGACTTTACCGCGCTGTCCTGTGCTGCCGCGGAAGATGCAGCGAGGAGGAGGGCGATAGTGAAAGCGCGCATCTTCATCTCGTCTCCTTCCGTTGAGTCTGAGAATTCAGTCTAGGGACGAAGAGCGCGGGGGCGCAGACCGCTTGCTGCAAGGTGCCGGCTATTCGCTGCATCGGGTGAGCCGGTGTCGAATGTCTTGGCGTAAAGTTGCGGTCATGAACCGATGGCTCTGGATCGCAGCGGTGTGGTGCGTGGGCGGACTGTTCGAGGCCAGTCAGTCCGTCCTCATCCTGCGTTTCGCCGAACGTAAGACGCACGCGTGGCTACCGCTCTTCGGCACTGAGCTGGCCACCTGGTTGCCGTGGGCGCTCGCGACTCCGCTGATCGTCACGCTGGCCCGGCGATATCCGATCATTCGCGGCACGACGGTGCGCACGGTCGCCGTGCACCTCGCCACCTTCGCTTCCATCAGCGTGGTCGCTGAGGCCTGGTCTGCGATGCTCCAGGTGCTGTTCAATCCGTGGGGCAATCGCAAGCCGCCCACCTTCTGGGACACGTGGAGCATCACGCTTCTCTATCAGGTACTGCTCTTTCTGATTGCGTACGTGCTGATCCTGACCATCACGTACCTGGTGGACTCGCGGGAGAAAGTTGCGCGTCAGATGACCGAGACAGCGCGGCTGAATGAAGAGCTCTCCAAGGCGCAGCTCGCAGCGCTGCGCCGGCAGATGGAGCCGCATTTCATGTTCAACGCCCTCAACTCGATCGCCGGGCTGGTGCGCGATCATCGCAACGACGCGGCGGTGAGCATGATCGTTGGGCTCAGCGAGTTCCTGCGTCGCGCCTCAGCGGACTCGCACCGCTCGCAGGTGACGCTGGCCGAGGAGGTCGAATACCTGCAGCGCTATGTCGATATTCAGAAGGTTCGTTTTGGCGAACGTCTGCGAGTCAGTGTGGACATCCCGGCGGACTTGCTGGATGCGCAGGTGCCGAGTTTGCTGCTGCAGCCTCTGGTCGAGAACGCCATCAAGCACGGCGTTGCCAAGCGCGTAGTGGGAGGCAGCGTTCGCGTGACGGGCGCACGCAAGGATGGCAGCGTCTACCTGAGCGTTTACAACGACGGTCCGAGCTTCCCGAAAGACTGGGAGACGACCGGCGCCGGCGTCGGCCTCGCCAATCTGCGCACGCGCCTGCAGATCCTGCATGGCAAGGCATCCGAACTGCAGATGAGAAGCGCCGGAGCGGACGGAGTAGAAGTGGTGGTGACCGTGCCCCTGAAGGAGTCGTGAGTGATACGGGCATTGGTGGTCGATGACGAGGAGCTGGCTCGGCGCAACGTGACCGTCTTGCTGCGCGCCGATCCGGATATTGCAGCGATCGAGGAATGCAGCTCCGGAGCTGAGGCGATCGAAGCCATCCGGCGCTGGAAACCCGACCTGGTGTTCCTCGACGTGCAGATGCCGGAATGCGGCGGCTTCGATGTGCTCGAGATGCTGGGCGCAGACCTGCCGCACGCTGTTATTTTCGTCACCGCCTATGACGAGTATGCGCTGCGCGCGTTCGAGGCCGGCGCGCTCGACTATCTGATGAAGCCCTTCGACGATGCGCGCTTCGGCCGCGCGCTGAATCGCGCCAAGGACAAGCTCGCGCACTACGTGCCGCTGCAGCCGCAACCGGCCAGGCGCCTCGTCGTCAGATCTCCGGGCCAGCTGTTGTTCCTGAATGTCGCGGACATCGATTGGATCGAAGCCGCGAGCTACTACGCCTGCCTCCACGTGGGCGATGCCACGCATATCATCCGCCGCACGCTGTCGGAGCTCGAGCGGGAACTCGGCGAGGAGAAGTTCATCCGCATCCACCGCTCGCTCATCGTGAACCTCGAGCGCATCCATGGATTGGAGCTGCAGAGCGGCGGCGAGTACGAGGTCGTCCTGAAGTCGAAGGTTCGGCTGCGATTGAGCCGGCGCTTCAGGAAGCGGCTTCAGGATCGCATGGACGCCGTGTCAGCCCTGCGCGCACTTCCCGACTGAGTCCTCATTTACCTCACAGCGACGGCAGCTGTGTGGCCGATGTGTGGTCAACGACAGCGTCGCTCCACGCACTGTAGGAACCGTCCTCGAGCCGCCGGCGTTATCTGACCAGGTTCATAGAGGACGTACGTATGCATCTCAAAGCGCTTTGCGCGGTTGCGGCCGCCGCGTTCCTAATGACCGCATGCAGCAAGAAGCCTGAATCGCAGGCCGAAGTTCAGCATGACGTGGCGAAAGCTGAGGCAGAAGGGCAGCGAGACGTTGCCGATGCGCGTGCAGACGTGCAGCAGGCGAACGCAGACGCCGACAAGCAGGTGGCTGATGCGATCGCCGATCAGGATGAGAAGGATGTAGCCAAGGAGGCGCACGATGCCAATGAGACGTTCGACGAGGGCAAGTCGAAGATCATGATCGCGCAGGCGGAAGCCGACCATAAAGTCGCCGTCGAGAAGTGCGATGCCCTCTCGGCTCCGGCACAGAAAGATTGCAAAGACACCGCCGATCGCGCGCTCGACCAGGCGAAGGAAGCGGCGAAGGCGCACCGATAGGAGATTCCACCGTGACGCGAATTCTCACCAGAGCACTGCTCGTAGCGGCCGTATTGGGTTTCACCGGGATGGCAGGTTGTGGCTTGATGGACGGCAAGAAGGAGACCACAGCGCACCAGCCAGCGGCAGCCCCTGCGCCGGCGGCGAGTCAGCCGGCCGCGACAAGTGAACAAACAGCCGGTGAAGCGGTTGACGATGCGGTCGTGACTGCGAAAGTGAAGGCAAAGCTGGTCGATGACGAGGTCACCAAGGCCTACCAGATCAACGTGGAGACCTTCAAAGGCACCGTGCAGTTGAGCGGCTCCGTCGATTCGGAAGAGGCTCGCTCGCGAGCCACGGCCCTGGCGCAGGACGTCGGCGGGGTGAAGAACGTGAAGAATTCGCTGCAGGTCCGCAACTGAGCGGTCCATAGCTGCAGCAGGCTGCGCTATTTACACGGGTAGCGCAGCCGATCCTGGCTGGGCGATCATGCGTGCCCGTCGCCCAACCGTTTCTCTCGATGCGTACGCTGCGCGTTGCCTTTCTTTGGCTACTGCTTTGTGGCGCACTGCCTCCGCCCGGCGCCGCTGCCGCGGCGGACCAGAGCGATGCCGTAGTCGTCCGCTCTCCCGATGGACGCCTTGACGTCGAGCTTTCTACGCGCGCCGGGTCCGGAGCACCGAGCCAGCTTCAATATCGCGTTTCGTTATCGAATCAACCCGTCGTCAATGTGTCGAGCCTGGGCGTTCGACTGAAAGACGGCACGGAGCTCGGTCGCAATAGCGTCGTCGTCGACTCCAGATCAATCGCGATCGACTCTTCGTTCGAACAGTATCCGGGCAAGCGCCGACACGTGATCGATCGCGCGAGCGAAACGACGCTTACGCTGCGCGAACACGGAGCGAAGCGACTGGAATGGCAGCTCGTCGTGCGAGCGTATGACGACGGCGTTGCGCTCCGGTATCGGTTTCCCAGGCAACCCGGTTGGTCGGATTTGGAACTGGCCGGCGAGCTGACGGAGTTTGCATTCCCGGCAGATGCGGTCGCCACGATGTTGCCGCTGGCGAGCTTCACCACCTCACACGAGAACCGCTACGAACGCCGGCGTGTCGAGGAAATTCCGGCCGACCGGCTGTTGGGATTGCCGCTCCTGCTGCAGCTGCCGCGCGTCGGTTGGGCCGCAGTCCTGGAAGCAAATTTGACCGACTACGCGGGCATGTACCTTGCGCGCGGCACGGGTTCCGGCGGCAATCTGGTCAGCCGGCTCGCGCCCCGTGCGGACGAGCCGCAAATTGCCGTCCGCGCGACATTGCCGCATGACTCGCCGTGGCGACTGGTTCTGATCGGCGACGAAGCGCGGCAGCTGCTCGAATCGGATACCGTGCTCAAGCTCAATGCGCCGAGCGCGATCAAAGACACTGCGTGGATCGAGCCAGGCAAGACGACGTTTCCGTGGTGGAACGATTTCTACGAAGTGAGCGTGCCGTTCAAAATGGGTCTCAATACCGAGACCGCCAAGTACTACATCGATTTCTGCGCGGAGTACGGCATCCCGTATCACACGCTCGATGGCGTGAACGACGTGGCCTGGTACGGCGGACGCATCGCGCCGTACGAAGGCACCGACATCACCAAAGGCATCGACGGGCTCGATCTCAAGGAAGTCATCGACCATGCGCGGCAGAAGGGCGTGCGGTTGCGGCTGTGGATGCACTGGGAG
>JBIOUH010000177.1:0-22214 GCA_044866955.1 Steroidobacteraceae bacterium | reverse complement strand
GCTGCGCCTTGCCGCCGGGGCGCGCGGCACGCTCGTAATGCCCAGCATGAGCGACGATGACGAGCAACCTTTCGATCCGCGGCGCACGCCATGCATCGGCATGGGCATCGTCGCCGACACTTTCTGGCGCCAGCCGGGCGTGATCCGCAGCGACAGCCCGCACGCCTTCGCCGCGATTGGTCCGCATGCGCAGGAGATCACGGCGCCGCATCCGCTCGATGTGCCGCACGGCCCGGATAGCCCGATCGGGCGCGCGCACGATCTCGACGCGGAAATCCTGTTGCTGGGCGTCGGTCATGACGCGAACACCACGGTGCACCTCGCCGAGAATCTCGCAGCCGTCCGCTACAAGGTGCCGAAGTACGCGACGGTGACGCGGGACGGCCAGCCCATCCGCCATCACTACGCCGAGATCGATCACTGCTGCGCGAACTTCACCCTGCTCGACTCGTGGCTGGAGGCGCGTGGCCATCAGCAGCGCGGATTCATTGCCGATGCGCCGGCGCGATTGATGGGTGCACGCGACGTCGTAGCGACTGCGCTCGATCATCTGCGCGAGAACGAGACGGTGTTCCTGCATCCGCGCGGTGTGTGCACGGAGTGCGACGAAGCTCGAGCGGGTGGAACTGTCGCGCCGGCCTGAGTCTTGTCTGCTGTGTTGACTTTAACGGAGTAAGCGCAATGCAGGACCTCGACAAGCGCAGCTGGCTCGTGCCGGCCACGGCGTCATTGATATTGATTCCCACCGCGGCCGGCGCATCAGGATTTGCGCTGCTCGAACAGAGCGCGAGCCGATTGGGCACTGCCTTCTCCGGCACCGCGGCGGCCGCGGACGATGCGACAACGGTCTTCTTCAATCCCGCCGGAATGACAGCGCTGAGTCAGCCCGAGGCCGTCGTCAGCGCGAGCGGCATCGACATCAGCTCGCAGTTTCGCAACGACAGCTCCATTCCTGCATTCGCGCAGCCGCTGGGCGGCAACGGCGGCGATGCAGGCGACTGGAATTTCGTGCCCGCCGCGTACTTCGCCATGCCGGCCGGCGACAACCTGGCGTTCGGTATTGGCGTCAATGCGCCGTTCGGCCTCAAGCTCGTGTACGACGATGACTGGATCGGCCGCTTCCAGGCGCTGCGGTCCGAGATCTCGACGCTGAACATCAATCCGTCGGTCGCCTACAAGATCGGCGAGCGGTTCTCCATCGGCGCCGGCGTGAACTTTCAGCGGCTCGACGCGGAGCTGACTAACGACGTCAACTACTCCGCTGTCATCGCGCAAGGCGTGCAGCAGCTGATCGCCGCAGGTCAGCTGCCGCCCGCGACCGGCGCCGCCATCGTCGCCGCAAATGCCGGGCTCGCTGGCCACGCGCGTGTGCGCGGCGACGACGATGCGTGGGGCTTCAACGTCGGCGCGCTGTTCGCACTGTCGGAGCAGACGCGCATCGGCCTGTCGTACCGATCGTCGATCGACTACGACGTGGGCGCGACGATTTCCTTCGCGGCGCCCACCGGGGCCGACGCGATCGCGAACGCCATCATCGCGGCTGCGTCCGCAACCGGGGCGCCGCTATCGTCGGGACCCGTCCGCGTCGACCTGGAACTGCCGGATTCGGCGACGCTGTCGCTGGAGCATCGCTTCGGAGAGAAGTTCGCGGTGCTCGCCGACGCGGCATGGACCGGCTGGAGCTCGATCCAGGAGTTGCGGATCGTGCGCGACACCGGAGAGACGGTGTCGCTGACTCCCGAGCGCTGGCGGGACACGTGGCGTTATGCGCTCGGCACGACGTACGCGATGAACGACAGCCTGACGCTACGCGCGGGCGTCGCCTTCGATGAGACGCCCGTACCGGACTCGACGCGCACGCCGCGATTGCCCGATACCGATCGCACCTGGGTCGCAATCGGCGCACGCTGGCAACCTTCAGCCTCGCTGCTGCTGGACTTCGGTTACGCGCATCTGTTCAGCGACACGGTGCCGCTGAATCAGGATGCAGGCAACGTTGCGGCGTCCGCGCTGCTCAACGGCAAGCAGCACTCGGACATCGACATCGTCAGCGCGCAGCTCGTCTACCGCTTCTGAACGAGTTCGCCGGGCTAGGGATTGTCGCGATCGGCGGATCCGGCATCTATCCACACGCCGTAGCGGCAGCGCAGAACCTGGCCGCCGCTACTGACGTAGCGACCGTGAGCGAACGAGCGACCGTTGAAGTAGCACACAGGCTCGCCGGGTACCTGTTGCTGCAGCGTGTCGACGTCCTCGTCGAGCTCCTGCGCGACTGGCGAATTCCGCAGTTCCGGATCCAACGCACCCACTTCGGGCAAGTTCGGACGACCCATGATGGCGGCCCTCCTTCGTTGACGTGGAGTCGGCGGCGGCCGCAGGAGCTGCTGCGGTCAGAAAGTCTTCCCGAGCCGCAGATACCAGAAGCGCCCCTTCAGGTCGCCCTGGGAAGTATCGTACCCCTGAATGCCGTTCACTTCCGCAAAGTGCGGCTCGTGATCGAGGACGTTGAGCGCTCCGCCGGCGAGCGTCAGGCCGCGCAGCGCGGACCCCTCCAGCAGCTTGCCGAAGTCGAGCGAGAACTGCAGATCGAGGAACGTCTGTGACGGGATCGTCCGGCCGTTGGGCACGCCATTGAGAGTGTCGTCGTAACTCGGGATATGGCGAACGTACGTCGTAGCGCCGAGTGCACCGCGCTGCCAGTCGAGACTCGCGATGCCGCGCCACTTGGCAATCGTACCCAGCGTGTTGGCGACGTTGACCCGATCCGTCTCCGCCAGGCCCGGCAGGTCAGACGCCGCGTACTGGTCGATCCAGGTCGCCTTCACGTCGGTCGCGAAGTGGCCGGCCATGTTGTCGAACGAGTAGCTCGCGCCGACGTCGACGCCGCTCGTCGTGAGGCCGCCCAGGTTCAAGCGCGTCAGATCCAGCTGCAGCACGCGGCCGGGAACTCCTGTGGCCAGCTCGTCGGCAGTCGGCTCGGCGCGCACGACGCGGTCGGGAAAGTCGGACTCATGCATGAGCAGGAGGGTCGGCGTCAGCGCGTTGATGCGCTTGTCCATCGAGACGTGCCAATAGGTCGCCGACAGTGTGAGGGGTTCGATCGCTGCCGGAGTGAACTCGATACCGGCGGTGAAGGACTTGCCGTGCGTGGCGTCGAGATCACGATTGCCACCACCGAGTTGCGCCACCGAGTACGACTCGCCGCGCCGGGGATCTACGATCGGGCTGTCGACCCGCACTGCTGGAAGGTACAGCTCATATAGCGACGGCGGTCGGAAGCTGCGTGCGTAGGTTCCGCGGATCTCGATGTCGCGCAGCGGGCTCCACACCAGGCCGTACTGCGGACTGAAGATCTCGCCGAAATCGGTGAACCGGTCGAAGCGGCCGGCGACAGTCACCGACAGCTGGCGTAGTGCAGCAAGCTGCATGCGCTCGTCGAGCAGCGGCGCGCGCAGCTCCGCAAACCCTGCCGCGACCTCGCGGTTGGAGGCACCGAGGAGCGGGTCGAACTCCACTGCTTCCTTGCGCCATTCCGTGCCGAGCACGGTCGTGACGTTACCGGCAGGCAGCGCGAAAAGCGCGCCGCTCACGACGCCGGTCAACTGAGTGGCATCGACGCCGATGTTGTCGATGTCAGGCGGCGCGAGCACGCCGGCGAGTACGTCCGGGCTCGCGGCTGGCCCCGGACCGAGCAGGTTGAGCGTTCGTTGCGGATCGGGGTCGGCGAGGACTCGAGCGAGCCGGTCAGGGTCGATGACGTTGTCGAGCCGAACTTCGGCGTCCTCTTCGCTGCGCAACAGGGAGACCTCCCAGTCCCAACTCCTCATTTTGCCGCGCAGCGAGCCGGACCCTCTGATCAGCAATGAATCCATGCCCGCTTCGGTCGGATCCAGGCCGTTCACCAACCCCATCACTGCGACGGGCTGCTGCAGGGAATTGTATGGATTGGTCGCCGGGACGATCGCATTGAACACGAACGGTGGGACAGTCGCGAATACCACGCGGCGATCGACAACCATCAGGTCCGTGGCGGCGATCAAGTTCTCCGACAGGTTCGCTTGCGCACTCGCGACTGCGCTGACACGACGGTCCGCGGCGACGATCGGCGAATACCGCAGCAGACTTTCACGGTTGAGCTGCATCGGCAGAAACTCGCCGGGCTGTGTGATGGAGCCGGCGGCTTGCTCGGGAATCGCTGCGAAAGGTGCGCCCAGCGCGACCAGCCCGTCGAACGACAGCACGCTGACATTGCCCGGACTGCTGAGTAGCGAGCGCATATCCGTGCTGCCGAATCGCCGGTAATCCTGGTCACGCCAAAGATCGCGCTCGACGCCGAAGAGCGGCGTCACGTCGCGATAGTCCAGTACTACAGCGGCTCGGCCGTCCTTGCTGCCCATACCAGCGCCGATCGAAGCCTGCCGCTCCTCACCGCCACCGTCGGCGGCGCCATAGCGGGCCTCGACGCTCGGATGCTCGATGTCGTCGCGCAACACGACATTGATGATGCCGCCGATCGCGTCCGCGCCATGTCTCACCGAGATCGAGTCCAGCTGCACTTCGACTCGTTCCACCGCGCTGAGCGGAATCTGGCTCAGGTCGAACGCATTCACGGCAAAGCTGTCCGCGCTGGCGAACGCGCGATGGCCGTTGATCAGCACCAGCGTCATCGACGGCTCGAGCCCGCGCAGCTCCGCATATTGCGCACCGTTGCTGCGAAAGCCATCCGGCCTCAGGAACGGCTGCTGCGGGATGAAGTGCAGCAACTGCATCATCGTCGCCGCGCCGGAATGATCGATGGCCTTGCGGTCCAGCACGACGGCGGGCGCGGACAGAATCTCTACTTTGCGGAACCTCGAAGCCGACGTCGTGACCTCTTCCAGGATTTTTTTCGCGGTCTGTATCTCGAGCACTGGCGCTGCCCGCACGCGGCGCGCAGCACGCGGCGGTTTCGGCGGCGGAGCTGCCTTCGGCGCCGGCGGCGCGCGCACGATCGCGACGTTCTTGGAATCGATCCAGGAGAAAGTCAGTTCGGTCTGACGCAGCAACAGGCCCAGAGCTTCATCGATGGTGTATTCGCCCTTCACGGGCCCGACGAGCATCGCTTCCTCCGCGTCCGATTCCGGGCTGTAGCCGTAGAGAACGCCGGTCTGCCGCCACAGCTGATGGAGCGCGGGCGTCAGCGCCTGCTGCGGAATGTCGATTGCATATTTTCGCGGGGGATTCTGGGCCTGCGCGTGCGCTCCGACGATCAGTGCGAGGCAGACGAGCGCGCCGACAAGGATGCTGCTCCTTGCACTGTCTCCCTGCCTCCAGCGTCTTGCCTGCGGGCCCACGGCTTATAGTTTCATTCCCTCGAGACACGGGAAGAGTGCAGCAGACTCCTGTGTGCCGCAAGCCGGCGACGACATAACATGTACGTATTGCGAGCGTGCGACGTGCGCGCGGCTCGAGGAATGCGTCGCAGGTCGCAGGCTATATATATGTATGCACGCCGCGATGCGTCAGCTGACCGGCTGCTCGCTCACCATCGTCAGCACGTCGTAGCTCGCGACGATCTCGCCGTTCTGGTTGGTGATCTCGGTGTCCCACGCGACTTCGCCATAGCCCTTCTCGACGCGCAGCGATTTGGACTTGCACGTGAGCCGCACTTTGATGCGGTCGCCCGGCTTCACCGGCTTCAGGAAGCGCAGGTGGTCGAGCCCATAGTTCGCGAGCACCGGCCCGTACGGCGGATCGACGAACAGCCCGGCCGCGGCGGAGATCAGGAAGTAACCGTGCGCGACACGTCCGCCAAACAGCGGGTTGCGACGCGCCGCCTCCTCGTCCATGTGCGCGTAGAAGTTATCGCCCGACAAAGCCGCGAAGCTTTCGATGTCGGCGAGCGTGACTTCGCGCTCGGCGGTGTTCAGCGTGTCGCCGATTTGCAGCTCGTGGAACGACTTGCGGAACGGATGGACACCGGGCGCCTTCTGCACTGCCCCTCGTGTCCAGCGTCCGGTGATGCGCGCGACCGTCTGCGGGCTGCCCTGAATCGCGGCGCGCTGCATGTAGTGCATGACGCCGCGGATTCCGCCCATCTCTTCGCCGCCGCCGGCGCGGCCCGGACCGCCGTGCACGAGTCCGGGCAGCGGCGAGCCGTGCCCCGTGGACTCCTTGGCGCAATCGCGATTCACGATCAGCAGCCGGCCGTGAAATGGAGCGAGTCCAAGTGCGAACTCCGCAGCCGCATCGTCATCGGCCGTGAACACAGACCCGACGAGACTGCCCTCGCCGCTGCGCGCGTATGTAATTGCATCGCCCACCGAGGCGTACGGCATGACTGTGCACACCGGGCCGAACGCCTCCACCGAATGGACCGCCCTGGCCTTGGCGGGCTCGCGACAGAACAACAACGTTGGTGCGACGAACGCGCCCTTGTCGCGATCTGCCCCGGTCAGCTCCAACACGTCCCCGTCGCCGGTGAGCAATTCGGCTTCGCGCCGCAACTCCGCGATGCGCCCAAGCACTTCGCGCCGCTGCCCGAGTGCCGCAAGCGGACCCATGCGCACCTGCTCGAGCCGCGGATCGCCGACCACGACCTTGGCCAGCGCGGCCTTGATCGCCTGCGCCGCAGCCTCCGCATGCGCGGCCGGGACGATCGCTTTGCGAATCGCAGTGCACTTCTGCCCGGCTTTGGCCGTCATCTCGCGCATGACTTCGCGCACGAACGCGTCGAACTCCGGCTGGCCGGGTGCGGCGTCCGGCCCGAGCACGCAGGAATTGATCGAGTCCGTCTCGCTGACGAAGCGCACCGAGTTCGCCACGATCGTCGGGTGCGTGCGCAGCTTCTGTGCAGTGCTGGCCGAGCCGGTGAAGGAGACCACGTCCTGACAGGTGAGATGATCGAAGGCGTCGCCGAGGCTGCCGCACACCAGCTGCAGCGAGCCCTCCGGCAGGATGCCCGATTCGACGATGCGCCGGACCACGAGCTCGGTGAGGTACGCAGTCGCGGTCGCCGGCTTCACGATCGCCGGCATGCCGGCCAGCAGCGTCGGCGACAACTTCTCCAGCATGCCCCACACAGGGAAGTTGAACGCGTTGATGTGAATCGCCGCGCCTTCGAGCGGGACACAGATGTGCTGACCGATGAACGAGCCGGTCTTCGAGAGCATCTCGACGTCGCCGTCGACATAGACGCGACTGTTCGGCAGCTCTCGCGTGCCGCGCGATGCGTAGGCGAACAGCGTACCGATACCGCCGTCGATGTCGATCCACGAATCGGCTTTGGTCGCGCCGGTCGCATAGGAAAGCGTGTAGAACTCTTCTTTGTGCTCGGTGAGCATCTTCGCGACGCGCTTCAGCAGCGCTGCGCGTTCATGGAAAGTGAGCCGTCGCAACGCCGTCCCGCCGTTGCGCCGCGCGTACTGCAGTACGCCGGCGAAATCGACGCCGCTGGAAGAAGCTTCTGCGACCACTTGTCCCGTCGTGGCGTCGCGCAGCACCTGCGCATCGCGCTCCCCTGCATGCCAGCGGCCCTGCACGTAGCTCTTCAATTGCATCGGATACTCCTCAGCCGGCCCGCGGCGAGCGCTTGTCGATGACGCGCTTCGCCTTGCCAATGGAACGTTCGATCGAGCCGGGCTCGCGCACTTCGACGCGCACGCTGATCCCGATCATGGATTTCACTTGCCTCACCAGCGCGTCTGCGGCCCGCGCTCCGGCCGCGAACGCGGCGGCATCGGCCGCTTCCACCTGCACGGCGAGCGCATCGAGCGGCCCTTCGCGCGTCAGCTCCAGCACGTAGTGCGGCGCAAGCGACGGCGTCCGCAGGATCAGCTCTTCGATCTGCGTCGGAAACACGTTCACGCCGCGCACGATGAGCATGTCGTCGCAGCGCCCGAGAATCTTTTCGATCCGGCGCATCGGCCGCGCCGTCGGCGGCAACAGGCGCGTCAGATCGCGCGTGCGATAGCGAATCACGGGAAGCGCCTGCTTGGTGAGCGACGTCAGCACGAGCTCGCCCGGCTCGCCGTCCGGCAGCACTGCGCCGGTCTGCGGATCGACGATCTCAGGATAGAAATGATCTTCCCAGAGCACCGGCCCGTCCTTGGTCTCGATGCATTCG
Organism: Steroidobacteraceae bacterium; assembly: GCA_044866955.1. Taxonomy (GTDB): domain Bacteria; phylum Pseudomonadota; class Gammaproteobacteria; order Steroidobacterales; family Steroidobacteraceae; genus Steroidobacter. The sequence goes on along the minus strand of JBIOUH010000177.1, from coordinate 14,110 downwards.
TTCGCCACGCCCGGGCCGATGACTTCCGACAGGCCGTAGATCTCGATCGCATCGAGTCCCATCGCGGCTTCGATCTGCGTGCGCATCGCCTCGGTCCACGGTTCAGCGCCGAGAATGCCGACGCGCAGCGAGCACGCCGTCGGATCGAGACCCTGGCGCACGAACTCCTCCGCGATCGCGAGCAGGTAGGAGGGCGTGACCATGATGATGTCGGGTTTGAAGTCGCAGATCAGTTGCACCTGCTTCGGTGTCTGTCCGCCCGACATGGGCACGACCGTGCAGCCGAGACGCTCCGCACCGTAGTGAGCGCCGAGACCGCCGGTGAACAGACCGTAGCCATAGGCGACGTGGACAATGTCGCCCGGGCGACCGCCGGCCGCGCGGATGGAACGCGCCATGAGCAGCGCCCACGTGTCGATATCCTGCGCGGTGTAGCCGACAACCGTCGGCTTGCCGGTCGTGCCGCTCGACGCATGCACGCGCACGACTTTGTCGCGGGGCACGGCGAACATCCCGAAGGGATAGTTGGCGCGCAGATCGTCCTTCACCGTGAACGGAAACTTCGCGAGATCGTCCAGCGAGCGCAGGTCGTGCGGATGAACGCCGGCGGCGCGAAAGCTCTCGCGATAGTGCGGGACGTTTTCGTAGGCGTGATGCATCGACCATTTCAGGCGCTGCAGCTGCACGGTGCGCAGCTCATCGACGCTTGCAGTTTCGATCGGCTCCAGGCCCTGCGGCTTCATGGCTTCGCTACTATGGTGCCGCCTATCTCGTGCGAGCGGCCGCGAAACATCGCGACGCACTCCCCGCGCTGATTGCGCACGGCCACGTCATATACACCGGTGCGCTTCAAACGAATCTGCTCTTCTGCGAACGCCGTCAGCTCATCGCCCAGGCGCCCGGGCAACAGGAATTCGATGCTCCCCGACGACGCGACGGTCACGAGGTCATATGTGTTGCATGCGAAAGCGAATGCGCTGTCAGCGAGCGTGAAGATCAATCCGCCATGGCAGATCTTGTGACCGTTCACCATGTCCTCGCGTATCGTCATCGCGAGGCGCGCATAGCCGGGACGAATCTCGAGAATGCGCATGCCGAGCGCCTGCGAGGCGCGATCCTGTGCGAACATCGCGCGCGCGGAGGCATCGGCAATGGATTGCGGATCGCTCATGGCGCCGCCTATCGGCCGGTGAACTTCGGGTTGCGCTTCTCGGTGAAAGCGGCCACGCCTTCCGCGTAATCCTGCGAGCGGCCGAGCTCGCGCTGGAAATCGCGCTCCTGGTCGAGCTGCTGCTCGAACGATCTGCCCCACGACTCGTAGATCGCCTGCTTGGTCCGCGCCAGACCGCGCGTCGGTGCGATTGCGAGCTGTTGCGCGAGCGTGTCGACAGTCCCCTTGAATTCGCTGTCCTCGACGCAGCGCCAGATCAATCCCCACTGCGCAGCCTGCTCGGCCGAAAGCTTGTCCGCCAGCAACGCCAGGCCCATCGCGCGTGCATTGCCGAGCAGCCGCGGCAGCAGCCACGTGCCGCCCGAGTCCGGCACCAGACCGAGCTTGCTGAAAGACTGAATGAAACTCGCCGAGCGTGTCGCGATTACGAGATCGCAGGACAGCGCGATGTTCGCTCCGGCGCCCGCGGCGACGCCGTTCACAGCTGCAATCACCGGCATCGGCAGATTGCGCAACGCGACGACGAGCGGCTTGTAGTACTTCTCGATCGACTCGCCGAGGTCGACGCCTTGGCCGCCTGGCGCGACGGCGCGATCGCCGAGATCCTGTCCGGCGCAGAAGCCGCGCCCGGCGCCGCTGAGCACCAGCACTCGCGCCGCGCGATCCTGCCCGAGTTGACCGAGCGCATCGCGCACTTCGCCGTGCATCTCCACGTTGAAGCTGTTCAGCCGGTCGGGCCGGTTCAGCGTCAGGCGCGCGATGCCTTCGCTCAGCTCGAACAGGATTGTCTGGTAGCTCATGTCAGCGCTCGTCGTAGGTCAGTTCGAGTTCCGTCGATGCGGGCAGCGCCTGGCAGCACAGCACGTAGCCGGCTTCGACTTCCCAGGGCTCCAGCGCGTAGTTCGTCATCATCGTGACGGCGCCGCGCACGACGCGCGTCCGGCAGGTCGAGCATACGCCCGCCCTGCACGAATAGGGCAGCTCGAGCCCCGCGTCCTCCGCGGCCTCCAGCACCGTCGTGCCGTCGCTGGCCATCGCAAACGAGCGTCGCCGCCCGTCCATCACTACCGTCACCTGCGTCTGCCCTTTCTGCAGGTCGGGCTTCAGCCCGACTTCTTCCTTCGGTGCATGGGCGGGCCGCTTCGCATCGCTGGTGAAATGCTCGCTGTGAATGCGCGACGGTTCGACGCCGAGGCCGACGAGACCTTCGCGCACGGATTCGATCATCGTGTCGGGTCCGCACAGGAAGTAACCGTCAACGCCGCGCGCGTCGAACAGCTCGCGCCCGAGCATGCCGACTTTCGCAGCATCGAGCCGGCCGTTGAACACCTCGACGTCCTGCGGCTCGCGGCTCATCAGGAAGTACAGCGACAACCGCTGCGGATAGCGGTCCTTCAGCGCGAGCAGCTCTTCGGCGAACATGATCGAAGCGGTCGTCCGATTGCCGTAGAACAGCAGGAAGCGGCTGTCCGGCTCGTGCCGCAACACGTTCTTGATGATGCCGAGAATCGGCGTAATGCCACTCCCGCCCGCGAACGCGCAGTAGGTGCGCGCCGCCTTCGCGTCCGGCGTCAGAATGAAGCGGCCGGTCGGCGGCAGCACTTCGAGGGTGTCGCCGGCGCGCAGCTCGCGACCGAGATGACCGGACATGCTGCCGCGGTCCTGCACGCGCACGCCGATGCGCAAATGCTCTTCATCGGTCGCGCTGGAGATCGAGTACGTGCGCCGCACTTCCTGGCCGTCGATCGCCGCGCGAACGCCTAGGTGCTGGCCGGGTGCGAAGCGAAAAGTATCGCGCAGCTCGTCAGGTACGCAGAGCGTGACGCATACCGCGTCGCTTCCTTCCGGCCGCACCTCGACGATCTTCAATGGGTGGTAGGTCAGATGCATTTGAAATATTCGAACGGTTCGAGGCAGCTGGTGCAGCGATACAGGGCTTTGCAGGGTGTAGAAGCGAACTCGCTGACGCGCTGCGTCTGCGACGACGAGCATCGCGGGCAGTGCACTTGCGGCTCACCGAACAAGCGACGCGGGCTGTCGACGGATTCCGCCGGCGGCGCAATGCCGTACTCGCGCAGTTTCTCGCGCGCACTTTCGGTCAACCAGTCGCTGCTCCACGGCGGCGCGAACACGGAGTCGATGCGCACGGACTCGAACCCGGCCTCGTGCAGCCGCGCCTTGATCGATGCCTGGATGACTTCGGTCGCGGGACATCCCGTGTAGGTCGGCGACACGCCGACTGCAATCCCGCGCTCGTGCTCGTCGCGCACGTAGCGCACGACGCCGAGCTCGATCACATTGAGGATCGGGATCTCGGGGTCCGGTACCTCGGCGAGCAGCCGCCAGACCTCGCGCTCTACGGGTGACGCCGCTACCACTTTGCCCCCGGATAAGTCCGCTGCATGACCTGCATCTCAGCGAGCAGGCGACTGAGATGCTCGCCGTGCTGACCGCGCTTGCCGTGCCACGCATACGGAACGTCGGGAGGCTTCTTGAGCGTCGCCTGTTTCAGGACTTCATCGACGCGGCTGGACCATGCTGCTGCGAGCGACGCCGGATCCGGCGCGATACCGCGCGCGACAGCGTCCTGTTCGGCCGGGCTCACGACGAACATCTCGTGAGTGAAGCGCCACAATGCATCGAGCGCCGTCTGCACGCGGCGATGACTCTCTTCCGTGCCGTCGCCGAGGCGCACCAGCCAGCCCGAGCTGAAGCGGAAGTGATAGCGAGTCTCCTTCAGCGCTTTCGCCGCCAGCTCCGCGAGCTTCGGGTCGCTGGAGTGCTGCAAGCGCTCGAACAACTCGAGCTGCCATGCGTCGATCAGAAACTGGCGCACGATCGTCTGGCCGAAATCGCCGTTCGGCTGCTCGACCAGGCTCAGGTTCAGGAAATCCTGCGGATCGCGCAGAAAGGCGAGATCGTCTTCGCTGCGCCCGCGACCCTCCAGCTCCGCAGCGTAGGTCAGCAGATAGCGCGCCTGACCCAGCAGGTCGAGCCCGATGTTGGCGAGCGCCAGATCCTCTTCGAGCGCGGGCGCGTGCCCGACCCATTCGCCGAGACGTTGCGCCAGGATCAGGCTGGTGTCGCCGATGCACAGCGCATAGCTCACAGGTTTTTGACCTCGTCCGGGATGTCGTAGAACGTCGGATGGCGATACACCTTGTCCTTCGCCGGCTCGAACAGCGCGTCTGCATCGGACGGATCCGAAGCGACGATGTCCGCGGAGCGCACGACCCAGATGCTCACGCCTTCCTGCCGGCGCGTGTACACATCGCGCGCATGCTCGATCGCCATCGTTGCATCCGCGGCGTGAATGCTGCCGACGTGCTTGTGCTCCAGGCCCGCGCGAGCGCGAATGAACACCTCGTACAGCGGCCACTGATTCTGCGTCTGTTGCGTCATGGTCAGGCCGCCTTCGTTGCGCGCAGGCGCTGCTTCTCGGCATGCGCGAGCGCCGCGTCGCGGACCCAGCGTCCACCCTCGTGCGCACGGCGGCGCGCTTCGACGCGCTCGCGATTGCACGGCCCGTTGCCCTGCAGGATCTGGTGGAACTCGCTCCAGTCGATCTCGCCGAAACGATAGTGCTGGCTCGCCTCGTCCCACTGCAGCTCGGGATCCGGCACGCGCAGGCCGAGGAATTCCGCCTGCGGCACCGTGATGTCCACGAATTTCTGCCGCAGCTCGTCGTTGGTGAAGCGCTTGATCTTCCAGCGCATCGACTGCGCGGTGTGCTTCGAGGTCGCATCGCTCGGGCCGAACATCATCAGCGACGGCCACCACCAGCGCTCGAGTGCTTCCTGCGCCATGCGCCGCTGCTCCGGCGTGCCGCGCGCCAGCGTCATCATGATTTCGAAACCCTGCCGCTGGTGGAAGCTCTCTTCCTTGCAGATGCGCACCATCGCGCGCGCATACGGCCCGTACGAGCACTTGCAGATCGGGATCTGATTCATGATCGCGGCGCCGTCGACCAGCCAGCCGATCGCACCGACGTCGGCCCACGTGGGCGTGGGGTAGTTGAAGATGCTCGAATACTTCGCCGCGCCGGTAAGCAACTGCTCGAGCAATTCGTCGCGCGAAATGCCGAGCGTCTCGGCGGCGCTGTAGAGATACATGCCGTGGCCGCCTTCGTCCTGAACCTTCGCCATCAGCACGGCCTTGCGACGCAGCGTCGGCGCGCGCGTGATCCCGTTGCCTTCCGGCAGCATGCCGACGATCTCGGAGTGCGCGTGCTGCGAGATCTGCCGGATGAGCGTCTGACGGTAAGCGTCGGGCATCCAGTCTTTCGGCTCGATCCGCTCTTCGGCGTCGACTTTCGCCTGGAAGCGCTGCTCCAGGGCTGCGCGACCCTCAGCAGTCTGGTGGAGACAATCGGCTCCAAGTGAATCAAGACCTTGCGTGTACATCCTGATCTCCGATGCGAAGCCCGGTGCGAGCTAACGTGACACATTTTTCAGAGCACAGCAATTCTTTTTGTGTCATGTTATTCGGCCACGTATGCCCCATTCCGCTAGTGCTCTGGATCGCCGCGCCGACGCCCTCGTCGCACGCTTTCGCCGCCAGCGTCCGCTGCGCGGCGGCTCGCTGCTGGTGACGATCTTTGGCGATGCGATCGCGCCGCGTGGCGGCGTCATCGCGCTCGGCAGCCTGATCGAGCTCGCCCGTCCATTCGGCATCACCGACAGACACGTGCGCACGGCGATCGGCCGCCTCGCGAATGAGCAATGGGTGTCTTCGCAACGCAGCGGTCGAGTCAGCTTCTACCGGCTCACGCCTCACGGACGTGCGCGCTTCGCCGAAGCGACACGAAGAATCTACGGAGCTTCGCCCGCCGAATGGAACGGCGAGTGGACGCTCGTCATCTTTCCGCGCTCATCCCGCGCGGGCGGCGCTGACCTGCGCGAAGAGCTGACCTGGCTCGGCTTCGGTCAGCTCACGAGCGGCGTGTTCGCGCATCCCACGCATCGTCACGACACCGTGCGGGCGCGAGTCGCAGAGCTCGAGTCCGCAGGCGAGGTCATCGTGATTCAGCGCGCGGTCGTCACGCACGCTTCGGATGAGCAGCTCGTGGAGATGGGCTGGGATCTCGGCGAGCTGGCGCGTCGCTATCGCCGCTTCATCGAAATGTTCGCGCCGCTGCATGAGGTGCTCACGCGCTCGGTAGCAGCAGCCGGCGAAACCGCGTTCGTGCTGCGCACGCTGCTCGTGCACGAATATCGCAAGATCCACCTGCGCGATCCGCAGCTGCCCGCTTCGCTGCTGCCGAAGTCGTGGGCGGGCGCGGACGCGCACGATCTGTGCCGCAATCTTTACGCGAAGGTTTTCGCGGCGTCGGAGGAATTCCTGTCGGAGCGCGCGCAGACACTGGAAGGATCTCTGCCGCCGCCCGCGGCTGAGGTCTTCACGCGCTTTGGCGGCCTGCCGCAGGGCTAGTCCGCCAAAAGCCGCGCCTTTTGGCGGGCGTGTCGCAAGGGCCTTGGCCGCTTTCGACCAGAAAATTAGTCCTTCCAGCTCTCCAACCGCTCGACCAGCAGCTGCAGAAAGCGATTCGCGCGATGGCCATCCATCACGCGATGATCGAGCGTCAGCGTCACATAGCAGCGCGGCCGCACGACGATCGCGTCCGTGCCGTTGACATCGATGACGACTGCGCGCTTCTCCAGCTTGCCGACGCCGAGAATCGCCGACTGCGGCTGGTTGATGACGATCGGCGCGGCGACCAGGCTGCCGCTGACGCCGTGATTCGAGATCGTGAACGTCCCGCCGCGCACGTCCGCCGGAGTGAGCTTGTCTTCGCGGGCACGCGCGACCAGATCCGACAGCGCCTGGGCGATGCCGAACAGATCCAGCGACTGGACCGCGCGCACGACCGGAACGACCAGGCCTTTACCCTCGACCGCGGTGCCGACACCGATGTCGACGCTCTCATGAATTTCCAGCGCCTCGTCCGTCCAGCGGCTGTTCACCTCGGGCACTTCCCGAATCGCATCGACGCAGGCCGCCAGGAAATACGCCGTGAGCGTAAGCGAAGCGCCACGCTGCTCGAACTCTGCGCGATGCTTCGCACGATGCGCGAGTACTGCGCCGAGATCGACTTCGAAGATCGTCGTGACGTGCGGCGCCGTGTGCAGCAGGCTCTCGACCATGCGCTCGGCGATGCGCTTGCGCACAGACGTGTGCGGCACGCGTCGCACCGAGCCCGCTGACTGCGCTGCTGGTGCCGGCTCTCGCATCGCCGGCGCAGCTGGCTGCTGTTTGCGGCCGACGTGTTCCAGAACATCGTCGACAGTAATCCGGCCGCCAGCTCCGCTGCCGCGGATCTCGGTAGCGTGCACCTTGTGCTCGGAAAGCAGCCGCCGCACCGCTGGGCTATTGCGACCACCGGACAATGTCGCCGCGTGCGCGGACAAGGCTGCAGTAGTGACGTCATCAACTGCGCTTGCGTGCGCAGCTTCCCGCGCTGGCGCTGAAACGCTCTTGGCGCCCGCGCTCGACTCCGCGCCCGCCTGAATGCGACCGAGCAGCTCGCCCGGTGCAATCTCGTCCTGTTCCTGCTTCAGGATTTCCGCCAGCACTCCGCCCGCGGGTGCCGGAATTTCGATCGTGACCTTGTCGGTCTCGAGCTCGATCAGCGGCTCGTTCTCGACGACGGCGTCGCCGACGGACTTGAGCCAGCGCTGGACCTGCGATCGCGTGCCTTCGGTCTGCTCACTCGGCGCGCGGATTTCGATGGTTGCCGTCATGCTGTCAGATGCTCGCAATGGTGCGGATCGCGTGCACGATGCGCGCGACGCTTGGCACTACTGCGTCGAGCAGCAGCGGACTGTGAGGACTCGGGACATCGGGCATCGTGACGCGCTCGATCGGTGCATCGAGATCGAAGAATGCATCGCGCGCGAGGGTTGCCGCAATCTCGGCCCCGAAGCCCGCAGTCAGATTGTCCTCGTGCACGATCAGGCAGCGGCGCGTCTTGCGGACCGACCCCAGCACGGCCGCGCGATCCCACGGCATGAGCGTGCGCAGATCGAGCAACTCGGCATCGACCGCAGACTCGGCGATTGCATGCTCGCAACGCTCGACCATCGCACCCCAGGTCACGACCGTCATCTCAGTTCCGGCGCGCAGCAGCCGCGCTTTACCGAACGGCACGACGTATTCATCGCCTGGATACGGACGGCGCGCCCAGGCACCGTCCAGCATCGCGCGGTGCTCGAAGAAGATCGTCGGGTCATTGGCTCGCATTGCCGATCGCAGCAAACCGACCGCATCTTCGGCGTTCGACGGCATCGCGACGCGCCAGCCGATCGCGTGCACGAACTGCACTTCGTTGGTCTGGCTGTGCCACGGATCGCCGCACTTGAAGAACCCGCCAGGCATGCGCACCACCATCGGCGCCGCGAAGCGATTGTTCGTGCGCCAGCGCATCGTGCCGCAATCGTTCAACTGTTCCACCGCCGGGTCCGCGTACTTGCGGAACTGGATCTCCGGGACCGGCATCAGGCCCGCGAGCGCCATGCCCACCGAGCGGCCGATGATGCCCTCTTCCGAGAGGCTGGTGTCGAACACGCGCGACGCGCCGAACTTGTCCTGCAATCCCAGCGTCGCAGCATGCACGCCGCCCTTGCGACCGACGTCTTCGCCGAACACGACGACGCGCGGATTCACCGCCAGCTCGTGCTCGAGCGTCCGGCGGATCGCGGTGACCATGTTGATGCGCGCGCCTTCGGCGTGCACGGTCTGCGTTCCTTCTCGCGGCTCGACGCCCTCGCTCAACAGACCGCCCTGCTGCTGCACGTCCGGCGCACCGTCGGCGCTCACTTCGCTGAATGCGTAGCGAGTGACGTTGGCGACTTCGGGCACCGGTCGCCGCTCGACGCTGCCGAGCGCACGTTGCACTTCTTCGCGGGCCTGCGTTTCGAGCGCGCGCCACGCGTCTTCGCTGATCGTCGACGGCACCAGCTGCTCACGCAGCCGCACCAGTGGATCGCGCGAGCGCTCGGCGGCGATCTCGTCGGCAGACTTATAAGCCTGCGTGTCCTGACCCGAGTGCCCCGACAGACGCGGCACGAGCAGTCGCAGCAGCACCGGCCCTTCCCCGCCGCGAACCGCAGACACGGCATTGGCGATCGTCGCCGCCGCGGCGCGCGGATTCGCGCTATCGCCTTCCAGAATCTTCAGATTGCGGAACGATGCGAGATTCGCGGCAATGTTGCCGCCGGGCGTCTGGAACTCCGACTTCACGGAAATGCCGTAGCCGTTGTCTTCGAGGAAGAACAACACCGGCAGCCGCTGCGTAGTCGCGATCGTGAGTGCGGACCAGAAACCGTTGGTAGCCGTGGAAGCCTCACCGCCATGCGCGACGGCGATGCTGCCGGAGACACGCTCGTCGCGCAGGACCTGCGCCCGGTATTGCAGCGATTGGGCCCAGCCGATGACGGGCGTGTACTGCGCGCCGACACCGCCGCAGGCGGGCAGCACGCATGGCCCTTCGCGACGCGGCAGGTTGAACACGACGCCAATGTCGCGCCCGTCACTGACGCTGCCCGAGCGCATCATGGTCGAGGCCAGCGCATCTTCGATCGTCAGTCCGAGCGCCAGCATCAGCGGCCGCGAGCGGTAATAGACGCCGACGCCGTCGCGCGCTCCGGTCAACATCTGGCCCAGCAAGGCCTGCGTGACGTCGTGGCCGCGCGCAGTGAACTGGTAGAGGACCTTGCGTTCGGGCAGGAGGCGCGTTTCCTCCAGCTCGTCGAGGGCGCGGGACACGAGCACCGTGTGCACGACGCGTTGCAGATCGATGGAGGGCCAGTCGGCCTCGGAGATGGACTGCGGCGCGGACTGGGTCCGACCGCGATCGAGGGCTGTTGCTGTCATGGCCGGGCAGCCTAACGGGGTGGCAGTGGCAAAACTCAACAAACCGCGCTGCCTGACAGTTCCGTATTGGTGATAAAGTCGATTTGTTCGATCGATTTTAGGGATTATCACCATGACGCTCGACCGCTACGACGCCGCGATCCTCGACGCCCTGCAGAAGGACGGCCGCAAGCCGATCGTGGAGCTCGCCGACGAGGTCGGGCTTTCCAATACGCCGTGCGCCCGGCGCGTGAAGCTGCTGGAGCAGGCCGGCATCATCCAGGGCTACACGGCGATCATCGATCCGGCGCCGCTCGGCCTGAAGGTGCAGGCGTTCGTGCAGGTCCGGCTGACCCGCCACACCGACGAGAACATCGAGCAGTTCCGGCGCGCCGTCGACGCCATGGAAGAGATCGTCAGCTGCCACGCCATGACGGGCAACTACGACCTGCTGCTCCAGGTGGTCGTGCCGGACCTGGAATCGCTGAGCAACGTGGTGTTGAAGAAACTGCTGCGGATCCGCTTCGTGCGCGACGTGCATTCGAGCATCGTGCTCAACACGATCAAGCGCTCCGCACGCGTGCCCGTGCGGCATTTACCGGGGTGAAACTAGCTGCCTCGCATGAATACCGCAGCGGCGAGCAAGAGCAGCGTGAACGCCTGGAAGCCGACGCGCACCCACATGAGCCGCGTGCTGAACAGGCGATCCGTAGCGCCGCCGCCCGACATCGCGAGCAGGCCGAGCGCCATGCTGACGCCCGTGCCGATCAACGCCAGGATGATGATGAGCGTAAGCAGATCCATCGTTATCGTCCCCCTAACCTGCCAGCGCGCCGAATATATAATGAAACGATGCGCCTTCAAACCGCACTCCGACGTCTCGCAGCGGGAGTCCTCGTCATGACTTCGATCGCCGGCACCCCGGCAGCCAGTTCCGCGTCCCCGCAGGGCAGCTATGAGGACCTGACCGCGCTGTTCTCGGAGTGGCGCGCGTTCGAGCAGCCGGCGCTGCGTGACGGAGCACCGGACTACACCGCGGCGGCGATTGCTCGCAAGCACACGCAACTGAAGACCTACCAGGCGCGCCTGCAGGCCATCAAGCCCGATACGTGGCCGATTCCGCAGCAGGTCGACTATCAACTGCTGCGCGCGGAGATGAATGGTCTCGATTTCGACCTGCGCGTGCTCAAGCCGTGGGAGCGCGATCCGGCGTTCTACACGCAGGTCTGGACGGCGCAGAGCGACACGCCCGCGCACGAAGGACCGACCAACCACGCGATCATCGAAGTGTGGCAATACACCCTCCCGCTCTCGCCTGCCGATGCGGCGAAGCTGACGAAGGAGCTGCGGGGCATTCCGCCGTTGCTCGCACAGGCACAGATGAATCTCACCGGTAACGCGCGCGATCTGTGGATGGCTGGCATCGGCACGATCAAGACACAGCGCGCGGATCTGCTGCAGCTCGAGCGACAGACGGCCGACAACGGGCCGGAGCTGCAACAGGCAATCCAGGCCGCGCAGCAAGCAACGTCGCGTTTCATCACGTGGCTGGAGCAACAGGCGCCGTCGAAGAACGGTCCGTCCGGCGTCGGCAAGGAGAACTACACCTGGAACCTGCGCAACGTGCACCTCGTGCCGCTGTCGTGGGAAGAGGAAGTGATGCTGCTCAAGCGCGAGCTGGCGCGCGCTCACACCGAGCTCAAGCTGGAGGAGCAACGCAACCGCGGCTTGCCCGCGCTGCCCGTGATCTCCAGCGCCGAGGAATTCCAGCAGCGCGGCAATGCCGCGGTCACGAAGTACATGGACTTCATGCGCGCCCGAAACATCCTGCCGGTGCGCGACTACATGGATCCGGCGATGCGCGCGCACATCGGCCAGTACGTGCCGGAAGAGCGCCGCAACTTCTTCGGGATCGCGAGCCATCACGAGCCGCTCGCGCTCTACTCGCACTTCTATCACTGGTGGGACCTGGCGCGGATGCGCGAGGAGCCGCACGCCAGCCCGCTGCGCCGCGGGCCGTTGCTGTTCAACATCTGGGACAGCCGCGCCGAGGGCTTGGCGACCGCTATGGAAGAAATGATGCTGCACGCCGGCCTGTACGACGACAATCCGCGCGGGCGCGAGGTCGTGTGGATCATGCTGGCGGCACGAGCGGCGCGCGGGCTCGCATCGCTGTACGCACAGTCCAACGACTTCACGATGAAGCAGGCGGCCGACTTCCACGTCCAGTGGACGCCGCGCGGCTGGATGCGGCCGGATCTCGATCTGCTCGGCTTCGAGCAGCAGCTGTACCTGCGCCAGCCCGGCTACGGCACCTCGTACATCACCGGCAAATATCTGCTCGAACAGCTGCTCGCCGAGCGCAGCCACCAGCTCGGCGAGGCGTTCACGCTGTCGCGGTACTTCACCGAGCTCAATGCCGCCGGACTGATCCCGGTCTCGATGATCCATTGGGAGATGACCGGGAGTCCTCCATGAGCACGATGTCCCGGCGTGAGCTGCTGGTGCGAAGCGTCGCCACTGCGGTGGCACTGGGCCTGCCGTCGCGGCGCGCGGCCGCCGCGGACTGGTTTCGTTATCGCGAGGCCATCGTCATCGACGGACTGGGCGGTCCGGGCGGCCTCAGCAACGACCCGGCCGGCCGGCTCGTGGAACAGGAACTCAAGGACACGCACGAGTCCGGCGTCACGTGCGCCCATACGACGGTCGGCCCGGTCGGCACGCGGCCTACCGATTCATCGTTCATGGATACGGTGCGCGGCATCGCGTTCTGGGAGCGCGAGATCGATGACCATCCCGACGTGCTGTCACGCGTGCGCACGGTCTCCGACATCAGCAAAGCAAAGAAGACGAAGCGCACCGGCATCGTCTACGGGCTGCAGGACGGCGTCCCCTTCGAGACCGATCTCGATCGCCTCGACGACCTGCACGCACTCGGTCTGCGCGTCGTGCAGCCCACGTACAATCGCCGCAACCTGCTCGGCGACGGCTGTCTGGAGCCTGCAAACGCAGGCTTGAGCCGCACCGGCTTCGAAGCGATCGAGCGCATGAACGCACTCGGCATCCTCGTCGACCTGAGTCATTGCGGGCGGCAGACCGCCGCAGATGCGATCCGCGTTTCGAAGAAGCCCGTCGCGTTCACGCACACAGGTTGCGCGGCGCTCGCCGATCATCCGCGCAATCGCACCGACTCTGAGCTGCGCGCAGTGGCGGACAAGGGGGGCGTCAGCGGCATCTACTTCATGCCGTATCTGTCGGAAGGCCGTCAGCCGACTGCAGCCGACATCGTCCGGCACCTCGAACACATGGTGCAGGTGGCCGGCGAGGATCACGTGTCGATCGGCACGGACGGCAACATCTCGCCGACGACCGTCGACCAGAAATACAAGGAAGCATTCGCGAAGAATACGCGCGAGCGTCGCGAGGCCGGCATCGCTGCGCCATGGGAAACCGAAGAGGGCTACCTGTTCGCCGCGGACCTCAACACGCCACGGCGCCTGGCGACGCTCGCGATGATGCTCGCCGACCGGCGCCACAGCGCCGCGCGCATCGAGAAGATTCTCGGCGGGAACCTGATGCGCGTGTTCGGCGAGACCTGGAAGGCTAGGGACTCAGGCTGAAGCCTGACCCGCGAAGAACTCGGCCCGGCTTCGCGCCCGTGTGCTTGCCTTCGTCGACGACGATCTGGCCGTTGACCAGCACGTAGTCCACGCCCGCGGGCACCGCCACCGGGTTCTCGTAGGTCGCGTTGTCCTGGATGCGATCGAAGTCGAAGATCGTCAGGTCCGCCCACAGTCCCTCGCGCAACGCGCCGCGGTCGAATAGCCGCATCCGCGTCGCGGGCAACGACGTGAGCTTGCGCACCGCGTCCTCCAGCGTGATCACCTTGCGCTTGCGCACGTACTCGGCGATCAGGCGCGGAAACTTGCCGTATGAGCGCGGGTGCGGCAGGCCGATCGCATCCATTTCGCCGAGCTTCTCCGCCGCGCCGGCGTCGCTGCCAATGCCCATCCACGGCGCCCGCAGTGCCGTCTCGATGTCGTCTTCGCTCATCATGAAGAACAGCGCCATCGCACGGTTCTTCGGCGC
>JBIOUH010000176.1:0-21199 GCA_044866955.1 Steroidobacteraceae bacterium | reverse complement strand
CCCACGCGCATGTGGGGACGAATCGCCGTCACGTTCAAGCTCACCGACTGAGTCGATGTTTGGCGAGCCGTGAAAGGAGGAGACGGACAGGATTAACAGGATTAACAGGATAGTGAGAGGAGGGCACCACCCATGAACAGTTTGTCTTCCTGATCTCGCATCCTGTTCATCCTGTTAATCCTGTCAAAGTCTCTTTCCTTCGGGGCACTCAGGAGAGTGCTAAGTCTCGAACCGATAGCTGAGCTTCACCAGCAGCTGCTCGTCGTCGCGCAGACTGAAGCTGTCGCGCAGCAGGTCGTGGGAGTCTTCCGCGGTGGTTTGCTGGTCGAAGCCGCCGCGCCCGTACACCACATATAGATATGAGAGCGGGGCGATCTCGTAGCGGTAGCGGATCTGCAGGGCCAGCGTGCGGACGGTGAAGTCGTCGACCGGCTCGTCCGTCGCAATCGCGTGCCCTGCCGGATCGACTCGATAGGCCTGGCGCAGCTCCGAGTCGAGCCCGATCGCCTGCAGCTTCAGCCGCAGCTCGTGACGGCTCGTCATGATCCAGTCGAAGCCCGCGTACAGGTCCGCCTGCTGCATGTCATAGCTGCCGAACAGAGTGTCCTGCTGCCACACCAGCCAGTCCGGAATGCGCTTTCCCTGCAGTCCGAGATAGATGCTCAGTGAGTCGCTGACGAAGTAGCGCGGCTCGACATAGGCGCGGTAGCCGATCTTGTCGTTGCCCGAGAGCCCGCCGCCGAACGCTTCCATCTCGGTCTTGTAGGCCCAGTGTCCCTCGCGCGGCCGCCGATACTCGAAATAAGCGTTGGTGTTGGGCGGCAGCCAGACGGATCCGTTGCCGCGCGTGAGCAGGTCGTCGTAGCCGGCGCTGTTGACGTTGATCTGGCCGTACTCGTAGCTGCCGTCGCGAACCCGGCTCTCGCGGCTGATGCGGAACTGATGGCCGAGCAGCTCGCCATGATTGTTGTGGTCGGTGCTGACGCGCCAGCGCCAGTCCTTGGACGCGTACCGCGACTCTGCCGCCAGCTCGGTGAACCGGCGGTTGAGCTGCCAATGAATGTAGTTGGTGCTGTTGCGCGAGAGATAGCCGGCGTCGTTGATCTCCAGCTCATTGCCGAAGTGCATGAGGATCCACTGTTGACGCCAGCCATGATCCATCTCGTAGTCTGCAATCATCGTCCCGCCGAAGTCGCGGGTGGTCTCTCCCGACTGGTCGATGCTGCTTTCGATCAGGCGCGTCTGCACGTTCCAGCGCGCGGTCGGGCGCCAGTTGTGATCGACGCCGAGCACCGTTGCCTTGCGGTCGAGAAACGGACGATCGACGTTGGTCACGAGCAGGCCCAGATTCTGCGCGCTGAAGTCGCGCACCAGGCGCACGGCGCTGAACGTGCGGCCGACCGAGTCGCCTTCGTCGGCGGCGAACAAACCGTACTTGGTCGCGCCGAGGCTGCCATTGAATTTCAGGGCCGCGGTAATGTCGCCCGCGCCGTTGCCGTCGTCGGCTGGGCCGCCGATACGGCGCGTGTAGAGCAGCTGGCTGAAGTCGGACGGCGTCGTGAACTCGAATATGCCCTGGTTTTCGGTGAAGAACGGGCGCTTGTCGCTGATGAAGGTCTCGGTCGCGTCGAAGTTGACGACCAGGTCGTCGCTCTCGACCTGGCCGAAGTCCGGATTCACCGTCGCGAGCAGCTGCGTCTGGCCGTTCGGCTTCCAGAAGATGTCGATGCCGGCATCGGGGTCGTTTTCGTTGTCGACCATGTCGTACAGGCTCGAAGCGTACGGTGTCAGCGCGAGCAGCGACTGGCGATACTGCGTGACTTCGATCGGCGCGAAGTCGGAGAGAAAGCGCGGGCGCTCGAAGCTTGCGAACGGCCAGCCGGAGCGCTCGCCGGTCACGCCGACGACGCGGTCGACATAGAGACCGATCGTGCGCTTGTCTCCTTCGGCGGTGCGCATCGGCGCGATGTGCCACGGGATCAGCACCTCGACGGTCCACGCCTCTTCGTCGCCGCCGACCTCGTGACGCCAGTTGCCGTCCCAGTCCTCGTTGAACTGCGTCTCGTTGGTGATGATCGCGTCGAAGATGCCGTTCGTGGAGCTGATGGTGAAGTCGTAACCGGTGCGATGATCGCCGTCGAAGTCGACCATGACGTTGACGCGGTCGACCTGCTCCTCGAAATCCCGCTGCACGCGCTGCAGAGTGCGGGGCACCGACGGCGGCTGGTGATTCTTGAAAGCCACGGCCAGGCCTTCGGGGGTCGCGAGCACCCAGACCTCGGTCTGCAGCGAGGCCGGCTCGCCGTTCAGAGGCTGCACCTTGCGGAAATCGGTGATGTGCTGGGCGCCTTCCCATTCGCCCGGGTCGATGCGGCCGTCGATTTCCACTGCCCACGCCGAGGCCGCGAGCGTCAGGAGCGTGCCCGCCGCCAGCCAGTGCACCAGGCGGGAAACAGGGGTTTGTCCATTCATCGTGGTTCAGATGCCGTCCACGGCATTTCGGTTTAGTCGGCGCGGGCGCTGTACACGACGACCGACAGGTCGTCCGCGACGCCGCGCGGCCGCAGCGGCGCGTACGTCAGGTCGACTGTGCCCAACTCGGCATGTTGCAGCCGCTTGACCTTGAGCTGCGGCACGTCCACGGCCCGGGCATGCCAGAGGTGGGCGAATTGCGCGCTGTCGCCGGCGAGCGCATCCGTAAGCTCGAGCAACTCGGGCGCTCCTGCGTGTCGGGCAGTCTCTGCGCGGAACTGTGCGACCACGGATTCCGCCAGGCACTCCCAGTCGACGAACAAGCGGCGCCAGTGCGGCCACAGAAAAATCATCCGCAGGATGTTGCGATCCGCCGCCGGCAGCGCGGCGAAATCCCCGAGCAACCGCACAGTGGCCTCGTTCCAGGCCAATATGTCCCAGCGACCATTCAACACGTAGGCAGCCTGATCGAGCCCGTTGATCCACGAGTGCAGTACCGCTGACACCTCGTGCGAGAAGCGCCGAGACATCCGCGCAGTCGCGGCGGGTCGAGCCAGGGTCATGACGTGAGCCCGCTCGCTCCGCGTCAGCAGCAGTGCGTCGGCCAGCTGTTCGAGAACTTCCGTCGAGGGATTGATCTCCCGGCCTTGCTCCAGCCACGTGTACCAGGTTGGACTGATGCCGGCTCGCTGCGCCACTTCCTCCCGCAGCAGGCCGTGGGTGCGCCGGCGCCGCCCCGGATGGAGCCCCACCGTCTGCGGCGCGACGGCCGCACGCTTCGCCTTCAGAAAGAGAGCGAGCTCGCGCCGACGCCGCGCATCCGTATCGCCGCCGGGCAAGGTGGTAGTGGCGCTACCAGTATCGCGAATGGTCTGGACCGCAAGGGCGCGTCCGCTGATCCTGGATTCGTTACCCGTGGCATCGCCAGGAGTGTGCGTCATGACCGAAAAATCCTCTGTTGCGCGCGGACGTCCGCCATTCATGGAGCATCCGCTGCGTGCGATCCGCGCGCTCGATTATACGGTGATCTTCGCGCGCGACCTCGACGCGATGCGCAGGTTCTACACCGAGGTCATGCAGTTCGAGGTGTACTTCGAGCTCGGCGGCGGCAGCTGGATCGAGCTGCGTGTCGGCGGCAACATCCTCGCGCTCACCCGGCCCGGGAATGTGATTCCCGATCCGGTGCCGCCCGCGGGAACGGCCTGCCTGCAGCTCGCCTTTCGCGTGCGCCGCGAGGACGTCGATGCATGCGAGACCGCTTTGCGAGCCGAGAAGGTCCCGATCGTCGCGCCGGCGACGGATCAGCCGTGGGGCCATCGCACGCTGTTCTTCCGCGACCCGGACGGCAACCTGCTCGAGCTCTACGCCGACATCTGACTACACGGTCAGTCGCTCGCGCGACTGAAGCTGCGAGACCGCGAGCGCGGCGAGGCCCAGGACGGCGAGCGTGACGGCAAACAGGCCATCTGCGATGAGCGAGTTGGACGCACGGGTGAGCATCGCCACGGCGATGACGGGCAGGGAGTTGCCGACGAAGCACACCAGAAAATAGGCCGACGCGACGCCGGCGCGCTGCTCGGCGGGCGCGATCTGATTCACGACTTGCAGGCTGCCGCGGTAACCCAGCGCGCCGGCGACGCCGCTGAGGGTCGTACCCAGCAGCAACAGCGGAAGCGAGCCCTGCGCCTGCGCGACGATCAACAGCACGAGTGAGGGAAGCAGCAGGAGCAGCGCCAGCAGCATGCAGGTGCGGCTCGCCATCCTGCGTGTGACGAGAATGGTCGCCGCCGACACCAGTCCGAGCTCGAACACGACCGCGCCGCCCACGGCATGGTTGGGTTGATTCAGGCTCTCCGTGAGCACGCTGGGCACGAGCGAGAAATAGAAGCCATACAACGCGAACATCGTGAATGCCGTGACCGCAGGCGCGACGAACTGAGCGCGGATCGATCGCGGAATATTGACGGTCGAGCCGTTTCGCGATGACGATCGGGTTGCGCTCACGGTTTCCGGCGCGCGCACGATGAACAGGGCCGTGATGGCAACGACGGCAATGTAGAGGACGAACGGCAGATGCAACGGCCACGGCATGTACTGCGCGAGCAGGCCTGAGATGAGAGGGCCGAGTGCGACACCGCCGAAATTGCCGACGATGGCAACCAGCGTCGCCCGCGTCCTGTCCGCAGCGCTGTCGAGCTCTGCGATCCACGCAGTGCCCGCGCCGGCTGCAAGGCCGATCGAGAACCCGCTCAAAGCGCGCGCGACGAACAGCCACGGCGTGCTCGATGCAAACAGGAAGAGGCAAGTGCTGACTGCCGCGAGGACTAGTGCCCGCAGCACGATGCGGCGACGTCCGGCACGATCCGACACCCCGCCGAAGAAGAACAGCGACGTCAGGTTGCCGATGACGTACGCCGCATAGATCAGCGTCAGAACGACCTTGGAGAACCCGAACTGCTGTGCGTACAGCGAGTACAAGGGTGTGACGATCGTGCTGCCCATGAACATCACGCCGATCATCGAGCCGACCGCAACGGTCGCCGCATTCATTGATTTCGGCTCCAAACGGGGGTGAGCGAGGTTGACGCAGCTTACACTGCGGCAGTTCCCACCCTTCGAGCCGGATCGAACTACTGGCTCGGCGGACGTCCGTACGGCGTCTTGAAATCGCGTGCTGTCACGGGCGCATTCGGATCGTCACCCGCTTCGCGCACTGCCGGCAGGATGTAGCTCGGCACGTATTCCTGCTGCAGCTTGAAGCTGGCACGGTCGGCATAGTTGCCGCCGTACGCGGCGATCACCAGGTCCAGATCGGGAACGACCATGACGACTTGGCCGCCGTTGCCGCCCGCGAAGAACGCGCGCACTTTGCGGTCCTTGTACGGGTACTCGATGCTCCACCAGAGATAGCCGTACTGGATGCCGCGCAGATCGTGCAGCGGCGAGCCGGCGTTCTTCGCAAAGCCAGCGTCGAGGATGCGGCGGCCATGCCAGCTGCCGCCCTCCAGCATGACTTGCCCGAGCTTCATGAAATCGCGCGGCAGGATCCACACGCCGCCGCCGCCGTAGGGTTGCCCCGCAGGGCTGAGCGGCCAGCCATACGTCGAGTTCTGCAGCGGCTCGGCGATGAGTCGATCGTAAAGATCGAGCGGTGACTCGCCCGTCGTTCGACCGAGCACTCCGAGCGCGAGATTGGGATCGATACTGCAGTAAACGCCCTTGGCGCCGGGTTCACGATCGAGCGGCAGGCGCAGCGTGTAACGGTAGTAGTCGGGCTCTGCCGTCTGATCGAGCATCGCATCTTCGTTGCCCGGCGCGTCGGGATTGGTGTCGTCGCAGAAGTAGCCGGAGCGCATCATCAGCAGGTGTTCCAGCGTCATAGCGCGCTTCTGCGCGTCGAGATCGGCTGGCATCTTGCCGCCGTTCATCGCCGCGTAGACGGGCGTCGACAATTGCAGCGGCGCGCGTGCTTGCATCGCTGCGCCGATGACCGTCGCGGTAAGACTCTTGGCCGCGGACCGCGTTTCGTGCATGCGGTCGCGATGCTCGCCGTGGAAGTATTCCTCCAGCACCAGCTTGCCGTGACGCGCGATCAGCACGCCGTGCACCTCGGGCGTGTGGACCGACTCGATCGGCGTGTCGACCAGCATCTGCACGAACGTCTCGATCGCCGCACGATCGATGCGCTCCTGCTCCAGAGTCGCCGTAGGCCAACCGTCGTCGCGCGCAGGCGGCGCGCGGTACGCATACCGTTGCGGATTCTTGCCGCGCGGATAGAACTCGCTTTGCTCGCCTTCGCGGCGGAAGTCATACGTGCCGCCGCGCTGAGCGAAGGCGATCGAGAGCAGGTCGTTCTCCTTGTCGTAGCTGCCTTCGAGCAGCACCTGCTCGGTCTTCTGTCCGAGGCGGTGGCCCATCAGCCGCACAGTGTTGCCATCGCGCTCCAGGTGCGAGACGTCCAGGAACACGCCGATGTTGCGCTCTGGATTGCGCATGAACGCGGCCAGCTTGCCGTCGGGCTGTTGCTGCACCATCAGGTACAGCGTGAACGTGTCGTCGCGCGGCACGACGACTCCACGCCAGCGATTTGCGCCGTCGGCCACGAGCTTCACGGGCGAGGCGTAGCTCGTGCCGTTCACGGGCGACGTCGGCGCGATCCAGTGGCCGACGATGCGGTTGCGATCGAGATGACCGCGGAACGAACCTTGTTCGTTCGGCAGCGCGAAGGTCAGCTCAGCGCCGTTGGCCTGCACCGGTAGAACGCGACCCGCGAAATCCGCGGTCCATCCGGCTGGTGCCTTTTCGATCGTGAGCGGGCCGCGCGCGTAGGGCCCGAACCATTGGCGTGCCTTCCAGAGACCGACGAGCTCGGACGATTGCTGCTGGGACTGCGCAGCGCCGAGCAGCAGGAGGAGGGCGACGCCGAGCAGCGTCGCAAGCGAAGCCTTCTTCTTCATGATTTAGGACTCTCTGCTGGTGGCGTCGCCGGCACGGCAGGCACGGCGGGTACTGCCGGCAGCGCCGGCACGACAGGCACCGGCGCCGGAGGTGCGGGAAGTGGCGGCAATTCCGGCAGCGTTGGCGGATCCGCAGCCGGCGGCGGCTCCGGTGCAGTCTCGACGCTGGCCATGCCCAGAAGAACCGCAATAGTGAAGAGCACCGCGCAGGATGCGAGAACCGGCGTGCGTCCCGCCTGAGAGCGCATCGCTCCAGGGTCCAGGATCGCGACGACGCGGGCGCGCAGCGAGGAGTGAGCCATCCCGATCGCACTCTGGTTCGGTCGGGAGATTCCGCTCATGCGTGCAGCCACGTCCAGCAGGAACTGCGCGTAGTCCGATGGAGTTGCGCCAGCGCGCAGGACGGCGTCGTCACACGCGCGCTCCTGGAGATTGCGAGCGTGCGCCGCGGCGAGCCACACCAGCGGGTTGTACCAATGCAGCACGCACGCGATTCGCGAGATCAGAGCACTGATCGTGTCGCGACGCTGCACATGAGCGAGCTCGTGCAGCAGGGCGCTGTGCCGCGCTGCTTCGGACCACGCATCTCCCGCAGACGGCAGCAGCAGCACGGGAGTCAGCACTCCCCACGTGCACGGACTCGCAATGTGCCGCGACTCGAGCACACGCACGCGGCAATCGAACTTCGCCAGCGTGGCCGTCCAACGGGGGGATTTGAGCGCATGAGCCTGTCGCCGCCAGCGCGCAAGACCGAAGCTGGAGAGCAGCTCGCGTGCGAGGAAGAAGAGGCCGCCGAGCATCCACACGATCAAGATCCACTCCCATTCCATCCCCTGCGTACGGGGGAGGGGCAGGGTGGAGGCATGCGCCGGCAACATCGCGATGGTGTGTGATGGAAGCAGCCGCATTGCCAGCGGCATCAGGACGCACAACGCGAGCGCCGACGTCCATACGATGTGTCGAAGAGCCGCGGATTGCCGCCGCAGCGCCAGCGACAACAGTGCCGCTGCGACGATGAGCAGACTCGTCTTGAGCGCGATGCCGGCAAGTGTCACGAGTTCGGACATGTCAGCGTCCCTGGCGTCGTGCGCTGTCGATCAGCGCACTGATCTCGTCCAGCTCGTCCTTCGTCAGCTTCCTGCCGTGCGACGAGCCCAGCAGGGCGGCCGCGGCGCGCACCGCCGAGCCTTCGAAGAAGTTGTCGACGACACCCGCGAGCGCGGCCGCACGCGCCTTGTGACGTGAGACTGTCGGCCAGTAGATGTAGCGCGGACCATCGGCGCGATGTTGCAGGTGTTGCTTGTCGACCAGGATGCGCATGAGCGCGCGCAGCGCGGAATAACTGGGCGGATCGTCCATCTGCTCGAGCACCTGCTGTGCCGTGGCTTCGCCGAGGCGGTACACGATTTCCATGATCTGCCGCTCGCGGCGGCTGAGACGGTGCTGCATCGGAAGCCTGCTGCTTTGTTAGCACTGTGCTAAGAAACTAGCACGTCCGCAGGCGAAGTCAACGATCGCGCTGCAATCAGGTCTGCGCGCTCAGGGAGAGACCGGGCACCCGCAACAGCTCGCGCGAAATCTGCGCGCTCAGCTCCTGCAGCAGCCCGAGCCGCTCGCGAACGAGCTTGGACTTGGAGATCTTCTTCGAGTGGCTCGACGCGTTCAGCGAGGCGACCACGCGTTGCGCCTGGTCGTAAACCGGCACGGCGACTGCAACCACCCCATACGCAAGCTCATCTTCCACCGCCGAGTAGCCGACGCGCCGGCATTCCTCGATCAGCTTCATCAGCTTCGCCGGATCGGTCACCGTGTGACTGGTCAGCGCGACGAATTTCTCGGTCGCGAAGTACTTCTGCAGGCGCTCTGCGCTGAGCCCGGCGAGCAGCACGCGACCCATCGACGTTGGATACGCGGGAAAGCGGCTGCCGACGTGCGCTTCGAGCCGCATGAGCGTGCGCACTGACGTGCGCGCTACGTACACGATCTCCGTGCCGTCGAGCACGGTCAGCGCGGCCGAGTCGCCGGTCTGTCGCGCCAGATCTTCGAGATACGTCTTGGTCAGCGTCTCGATGTTCATCGATTCGAGATACGCGGCGCCGAGCTCGAGCACTTTCGGCCGCAGCAGGAAATTGCGGCCCGACTGCATGACGTAGCCGAGCTCGGTGAGCGTCAGCAGGCAACGACGCGCAGTTGCCGCCGGCAAGCGCGCATGCGCCGCGATCTCGCTCAGCGTCAGCGAGGGCGATTCGCGCGTGAAGGCGCGAATGACGTCGAGTCCTTTGGCGAGCCCTCCCATCACTTCGCGGCGCGGGGCGGCAGTGCGGCGTTTCATGGGGTGCACTGTATTTCGCTATCCGAAAAAAAAGTAGGTCGGGCTGCGGTCCGACGCCATCGTCTTGACAGTCGCGCCGGGGAGCGCGGACCATGTTCGCATGGCGAAGTGAAATTCGCTATGCGAAAAACTTGAATACATGAAAATCGGCTCCCAAACGCAGCGCGCCTCGGCCATCTCGGCGGCCAACGAAGACACGATCCTGGTGCGCGGCCGCGATCTGTGCGGCGAGCTCATTGGCCGCGTCTCGTTCACCGATCACATCTGGCTGCTGGTAACGGGGCAAATGCCGAGCGACGTGCAACGCCGCGTGCTCGACGCAACGCTGGTCGCGATTGCCGAGCACGGTCTCGTACCGAGCGTGCAGGCCAGTCGCATGACACTGGCCGCTGCGCCTGAAGCGCTGCAGGGCGCGGTCGCTGCGGGCATTCTCGGGTGCGGGTCGGTCATTCTCGGCGCGTCGCAGAACGCGGGGCGGTTGTTGCACGAGGTCGTGACGCGCGCAGCTGCGGCAGCAGTAGAGGCGGCGGCGAAAGAAGTCGTCGGCGAGTATCGCAGCGCGCAGCGCGCCATCCCGGGTTACGGACATCCGCTGCACAAGACCGGCGATCCGCGAGTCGCGCGTCTGTTCGAAGTCGCTGCCGCCGCGGGTTGTCGCGGTCGCTATGCGGAAGCTGCACACGCGATCGAGCGCGTGGTACCGGAAGTGACCGGCAAAGCGCTCGTGATGAACGTCTCCGTCGCGATTCCCGCCGTGTTGCTCGACGCGGGCTTCCCCCTGGATGCGCTCAGGGGCGTGCCGATCCTGGCGCGCACCGCGAGCCTCATCGCGCACTTGCTGGAAGAGCAGAGCCGGCCGATCGGTTTCGTGCTTTCGCACGCCGGCGCTGCAGCCATCGACTATGACGGTCCTGCGCCCGCCGGCTTCGTCAGGCGGGACCAGTAACTGCCATGAAATCCGTGTTGTCAGGCATCCGCGTCGTCGAGCAGGGCACATTCATCACCGGCCCGTGCGCCGGAATGATGCTCGCCGACCTTGGCGCCGACGTCGTCAAGGTCGAAAGTCCCACGGGCGATCCGTATCGCTCGTACCAGGGCGGACAGTTCTCGCCGCACTTCCAGGCGTACAACCGCAACAAGCGCAGCATCGCGCTCGATCTCAACGGGCCCGCCGATCGCAAGGTGTTCGACGAGCTGATCGCGAGCGCCGACGTCTACATCCAGAATTTCCGGCCCGGCACCGCCGATCGCCTCGGCGCGGGCCGGCAGCGATTGCAGGAACTGAATCCGAAGCTGATCTATTGCTCGATCAGTGGCTTCGGCGCGAGCGGCCCGTACGCGGACCGGCCGAGCTACGACTCGGTCGCGCAGGCGTTGAGCGGCTTTCTCAGCGTCGTCGTCGATCCGGAGCGCCCGCGCTTCCTCGGTCCGGCGCTCGCGGACGCGATCACCGGCATCTATGCGGCATACGGCGTCCTCGGCGCGTTGTTCGAGCGCAGCCGCACCGGGCGCGGCCGGCTCGTCGAAGTTTCGATGCTCGAAGCGATGGCGCACTTCGCCGTCGAGCCTTTCGCGGCGTTCTTCGCACTCGATCGGCCGCCGACGTCGAGCGATCGTCCGCGCCTGGCGCAGGCGTACATCCTGCGCACTGCCGACGGCGGCTTGATCGCGATTCATCTTTCGTCGCTGGAGAAATTCTGGGAAGGTCTGGTCAGCGCGCTGGCCGCACCGCATATCGGCGGCGACGAGCGCTTCCGCACGCGCCAGGGCCGCATCGACCACTACGAAGCGCTCGGCGCCGCGCTCGACGCTGAGTTCTCGAGTCATCCGTTGCAGCACTGGGTCGAGCGGCTCGGCTCGAACGACGTGCCGTTCGCGCCGATTCATCGCATCGACGAGGTCGTGCAGGACCCGCAGGTGCGGCACCTTGGACTGGTCGTTCCGGTCGAGCGCGCGCATGGCGGCAAGCAGGCCGTGCGTCCGGCCGTTCAATTCGACGGCGCACGGGCTACAGGTGTCACGACAGCGCCGTTGCTCGACGAGCACGGCCCGGATATCCGCCGCGCGCTCACCGCCGGCACGAGCTGGTCATAGCAGGCGCACCATGTTGTTCCCCACCACACTCGTCGGCAGTTATCCGCAACCGGACTGGTTGATCGATCGCGAGAAGCTCGCGGGTCGCTTTCCGCCGCGCGTGCGTGCGCGCGAGCTGTGGCGCATTCCGGAGCAATGGCTCGCGCAGGCGCAGGACGATGCCACGGTGCTGGCGATCAAGGCGCAGGAGCAGGCCGGGCTCGACATCATCACCGACGGCGAGATTCGCCGCGAGAGTTACTCGAATCGCTTCGCGACGGCGCTCGAAGGCGTCGACATCGACAATCCCGGCAGCGCGCTCGATCGCAGCGGTCATCCGAATCCCGTGCCGCGCGTGGTCGGCCGCATTCGTCGCAAGCATGCCGTGCAGGTCGACGACCTGCTGTTCCTCAAGCGGCACACGCAGCGCAAGGTGAAGGTCACGGTGCCCGGTCCGTTCACGATGGCGCAGCAGGCGCAGATCGACTACTACGACGGCAGCCGCGAGAAGGCAGCGCTCGACTACGCGGCAGCCGTGAACGAGGAGATTCGCGATCTGTTCGCGCACGGCGCCGATATCGTGCAGCTCGACGAGCCTTACATGCAGGCGCGTCCCGACGATGCGCGAGCGTATGGTCTGAAGGCGCTCAATCGCGCGCTCGAAGGCATCAGCGGTACAGTCGCCGTGCACATCTGCTTCGGCTACGCGGCCATCATTCATTCGCGGCCGTCGGGATATTCGTTTCTGCCGGAGCTGGCCGACTGCACCTGCGCGCAGGTGTCGATCGAGACTGCGCAATCCAATCTCGATTGCTCGGTGCTCGGCAAATTGCCCAACAAGAAGATCCTGCTCGGTGTGCTCGATCTGTCCGACCTGAATGCCGAAACGCCGCAGCAGGTGGCAGCGCGCATCCGCCGCGCATTGCCGTACATCGATCCGCGCAACGTGATCGTCGCGCCGGACTGCGGCATGAAGTATCTGCCGCGCGACGTCGCGGACGCGAAGTTGCGCGCCATGGTCGAAGGCGCGCGCATCGTGCGTGAAGAACTGGCGTGAATGGGGGATCCACGTATGAAGTCGAAACATCTGCTCACCATAGCGTGTGCGCTGCTGCTCTGCGTGACGGCGCAAACAACGCACGCACAGACCCAATCTGCTGCGACGTCGAGTCTCGAGGAAGTCATCGTCACGGCGCGTAAGCGCGACGAGACGTCGATCAACGTACCGGTGGCCGTGAACGTGTTCACGGCGGCGGATATCGAAGCCGCGGGCATCAAAGGTCCGCAGGACTTCATCGATCTCACGCCCAACATGACGATGGTGCAGACGCAGAACCAGGGGACGTCGTTCATCACGGTGCGCGGCATCTCGCAAGCGCGCAACAGCGAGCCCTCGGTCGCGGTGATCATCGACGGCGTGGCGATGGCGAATCCGTCGCAGTTCAACCAGGAGCTGGT
The DNA here is from genome assembly GCA_044866955.1 of Steroidobacteraceae bacterium. Taxonomy (GTDB): domain Bacteria; phylum Pseudomonadota; class Gammaproteobacteria; order Steroidobacterales; family Steroidobacteraceae; genus Steroidobacter. Next base: position 8,407 of record JBIOUH010000176.1, on the reverse strand, counting down.
CGATATCGAGAGCATCCAGGTGCTGAAGGGCCCGCAGGGCGCGCTCTACGGGCGCAACGCCATCGGCGGCGCGATCCTGATCACGAGCAAGCAACCGACGGACCAGTTCGAGGGCAAGCTTTCGGCCGGCTACGACTCGGGTCCCGGCTATCGCCTCGGCGCGACCGTGAGCGGACCGATCAGCGACACGGTGAAATATCGCCTGACCGCTTCTTACTTCAACACCGACGGCTACATCGACAATCCGTTCCTGCACGAGGAAGCCGATCCGTACGAGGACCTGTCGGCGCGCGGGCTGCTGGTGTGGGAGCCGAGCGACGGGTTCCGCGCCGATCTGCGCGCGTACATCTCGGACGTTTCGACGCAGGCGCTCTACTTCAACATCACAGAGAGCGTGAACGACACGCATCTGCCGGTGCGCGTCAACAACCCCGGCGTCAACGATCGCGACATGTCCGGCGCGTCGCTCAAGCTCGACTGGAGCGGGACCTGGGGCTCGATCACGTCGGTGACCGCGTACGACACGCTCGAGGAGATCCTGACGGGCGATCAGTTCAATTTCCTGCCGATCGACGAATCGGTGCTGTTCCAGTTCTTCGGCGCGGACCAGGCGCAGCATCAGTTCCTCGACGTCGATGCAGTGAGCCAGGAGTTGCGCTTCACGTCGCCTTCCGACCGGCGCGCGCGCTGGATCTTCGGTGCGTACGCGATCTCTACCGACCGCTACATTTCGACGGGCAATGTCATCGACATCGGCGATGGTCAGGTACCAGAAGTACGCCGCACGCCGCTGACGAAATTCGACATTCCCACCAACTGCTTCCCTCCGGCGTGCCGGCAGTTCACGTATCTCGCGGACTCGCAGGACAACTTCGCGTGGGCGGTATTCGGTGACTTCAGCTACGACATCACTGACAAGCTCGAAGGGTCAGTGGCGTTGCGCTACGACAAAGACGAGCGCGAGAACACGACCGAGACGCCGGCGAACTTCCTGCCGACGCCGACTGCGTTCCCCGGCCAGGTGCGCAAGCACACGTGGGACGAAGTGCAGCCGAAGGTCACGCTGCGTTACAAGCCGTCCGACGATCGCACGTGGTATGTCGGCTACAGCCGCGGCTTCCGCAGCGGCGGTTTCAATCAGACCGGCGTCGGCGCCGCGAACATCGCCGGCATCGATGATCTGTTCGACAAGGAAACCGCCGACACGTACGAAGCGGGCTTCAAGGGCGAGTTCATGGATCGCCGGCTCGCGACCAACCTGAGCCTGTACTACACACAGGCGAACGGCTCGTACTTCTTCGTGTTCGATCCGAACACCAGCACGCAGAATCTCGGCAACCTCGGCGACGTCGACTACAAGGGCCTGGAGGCCGAGGTCAAAGCGCGCGTGACCGACAACTTCGAGGCATACCTCGGCCTCGGCTATACCGACAGCGAAATCAAGGAGTCCGACCGGGCGGCCAGCGACGTCGGCAACCAGGCGCCGCTGGTCTCCGAGTACAGCGCCAACCTCGGTCTCGCGTACCGCCAGGAGATGGCGGCGTTCGGCGGCGCGAGCGCGTTCGTGCGCGCCGATCTCGATGTGACCGGGCCGACCTGGTTCTATCCCGACAACTTCACCGAGCGCGACACGGTCAACGTGCTGAACCTGCGCGTCGGGCTCGACGGCGAGTCGTGGTCCGTCACCGCCTGGGCGAAGAACCTGACCGACGAGGACTACAATGCGGAGTGGTCGCCGGGTCCGCAGTTCTTCCCGAACCCGGGCTACACGAACAACTTCGTTTTCAAGGCGCTGCCGCGACGCTGGGGCGTCGATCTCGCCTATCGCTTTTAGTTTGACCCGAAGGGGCGGCGAATGCCGCCCGTGGAAATGCCCGCAGGGCTGGAGTTAAAGAGTCATGGCAACCGCACGCAAGTTACCGTCGCGCCTGCATCACACCGCCTACGTATCGAAGAACCTCGAAGAGACGCGCAAGTTCTATGAGGACATCATCGGCCTGCCGCTCATGGCGACGTGGTGCGAGTCCGACATGCTGTTCGGCGCGGAGCGCACGTATTGTCACCTGTTCTTCGGGCTCGGCGACGGCGGCGCGCTCGCATTTTTCCAGTTCGCGAACAAGTCGGACCAGGAGCTGTTCGGCCCGAAGATGCCGGAGACGCCGTTTCACCACATCGCGCTGAAGGTCGACGCGGACGTGCAGAAGTCCATCGAGCAGCGCCTGCACGCTGCCGGCTACACGGAGCCGAGAACGTTCGTGCTCGAGCATGGCTACTGCCGCTCGCTGTACGCAGTCGATCCCGACGGCATGATCGTCGAGTTCACCGTCGATCACCCGGACGTCGAGAAGATCAATGCGACCCGGCGTGCCGACGCACACTCGGAGCTGAAGCGCTGGCTGGCCGGCAATCACACCTCGAACAACATGTATCGCTGAGGAGCTGCGTTGAAAGCGAGCAGCGAGCGGATCCTCGTCACGCACGTCGGCAGTCTGCCGCGGTCGCAGGCTGTCACGGATGTTCTGTTCGCGCGCGACCGCGGCGAAACGGACTCTGCCGCCGGTAATGCGACGATCACCGAGGCCGTGCGCGAGGCCGTGCGTCGTCAAGTGGAAGCGGGCGTCGACGTGGTCAGCGACGGCGAGATGAGCAAAATCACGTACGCCACCTACATCAAGGATCGCATCACCGGATTTGCAGGCGACACGCCGCGCGAGCCCGGCCAGGACCTGGTCGAGTTTCCGCGCATCCTGAAACGCCTGGCGGAAAGCGGCGCGACGGCCAAATACCAGCGGCCACGCTGCGTCGGCGAGATCCGTGTACGCAGTCTCGAGCCGGCGCAGACGGACGTACAGAACATGAAGGCCGCGACGGCTGCGAGCACGCCGACCGACGCGTTCCTCAATGCCGCCTCGCCCGGCGTCATAGCGCTGTTCCAGCCGAACGAGTTCTACAAATCGCAGGACGAGTATCTGGAAGCGGTCGCGGAGGCCATGCGCGCCGAGTACGAGCTCATCGTCGGCGCAGGTCTGCTGGTGCAGATCGATGCGCCCGACCTGGCGATGGGTCGCCACACGATGTATCGCGACCGCAGCGTCGAGGAATTCCTCAATCGCGCAGCGAAGCACATCGAGGTGCTGAATCACGCTCTGCGCAACGTGCCTGCCGATCGCGTGCGCATGCACGTGTGCTGGGGCAACTACGAAGGACCGCATCATCACGACGTGCCGCTGGAGCGGCTGTTGCCGGTCGTGGTGCGCGCGAAGGTTGGCGCGTTGCTGATCGAAGGAGCGAATCCGCGGCATGCGCACGAATGGGCGGTGTTCCGCGATTTCCGCATGCCCGAAGACATGATCGTGATTCCGGGCGTGATCAGCTCGACGACGAACTATATCGAGCATCCGCTGCTGGTCGCGGAGCGCATCGGCCGCTACGCCGACCTGCTCGGGCGCGAGCGTGTGATCGCCGGCAGCGATTGCGGCTTCGGCACGTTTGCGGGCTTCGGCCCCGTCGATCCGGACGTCACGTATCTCAAGCTGCGGTCGCTCGCGGAGGGCGCTGCGATCGCGTCCAGGCGATTGTGGGGCAGGCGTTGAATGAGCTCATGGACCGCTTGATCGATGTGCGGGGCGCGCGTCTGCGCGTGCGCACAGCCGGACAAGGCCCTGCGGTCCTGCTCGTGCACGGCTGGGCGCTCGATCTCGACATGTGGACGCCGCAGTTCGCGGCGCTCGCCGGCCGCTATCGACTGATTGCGATCGATCGGCGCGGCTTCGGGCTGTCGTCCGGCACCCCGAGCATCGAAGACGACGTTGCCGACATAGACGAAGTGCTTACGAAGCTGAGCGTCGATCGGGTCACGATTGTCGGCATGTCGCAGGGCGCACGAGTCGCGCTGCACTGGGCGATCGCGAATCCTGCTCGCATCGCGAGTCTCATTCTCGACGGTCCGCCGCGTGACCTGCTCGCAGTCGGCCGGCCGCAAGGCGAGATCACGCTCGCGACCTATCGCGAGCTCGTGCGCAACCAGGGCATCGAAGCATTTCGCCGGGAGTGGCTGGAACACCCGCTCATGCAACTGCACACCCACGATGCGGGCACGCGCGCACTGGTGCAGCAAATGGTCGCGCGCTATCCGGGCCACGACCTGCGGGCCGACGGCTCGCCGGGCATGACCCGCATCGGCGACCTGCATCGGCTCGACGTGCCCGTCCTGATCGTCAACGGCGAATACGACTCGGATGTGCGCATCGGCGCAGGCGCAGAGCTGGCGCGTGCGCTGCCGGATGCACGGCTGGCTGTGATTCCCGGAGCCGGTCACTTGTCGAATCTGGACAACCCGGCCGCCTACAACAAAGTGCTTTCGGAGTACGTGTCATGCAGAGCAGAGTTGGTTTGATCGTCGGCAGCCTGCGCAAAGGAGCTCACACGCGCATGCTTGCGCGCGCCTTACCCGAGCTGACGCCGCCGTCGTTGCAGCTCGTCGACATTGGCATCGGCGAGCTGCCGCTCTACAACTACGACCTCGAAACGAAGACGCCGCCGCCGGCATGGACCGCCTTCCGGACGGCGGTGAAGTCGATGAACGCGATCCTGTTCGTGACACCCGAATACAATCGCAGCATGCCGGGCGCGGTGAAGAACGCGCTGGATGTCGGCTCGCGGCCGTGGGGCGACAGCGCGTGGTCGGGCAAGCCCGCCGCCGTCATCAGCCTGACACCGGGCGCGCTCGGCGCGATGGCGGCGAATCATCATCTGCGCCAGGTGATGTATGCCGTGAACCTTGCGGCCATGCCGTATCCGGAAGCCTATATTCCCGGCGCCGAGAAGCTGTTCGACGAGAACGGCAATCTCACCAGCGCCGAGACGCGCCGCTTCCTGCAGGAGTTCATGGAAGCGTTCGCCCAGTGGATCGACCGCTTCCGGCCGCAGCACTGAGACCGGACCGCTCGCCAACGCTGATCGACCGTTCGACACGTAGTTTGCTTCGCGCCTGCTGCCCGCCGTAGATTTTCCGGACGGATTCCGTCGGGGAGGTTCCATGCGGCTCATTGCGTCGACCACAGCGCTTCTACTTGCAACCCTGGGCGGCAACGTATTTGCCGCTGACCTTGCACCCGCTGCACAGCTCACGCGCGCCGACGTCGAGGCGTGGCTCGACGGCTACCTGCCCTATGCGATCGGCACTGGCGACATCGCCGGCGGCGTCATCGTCGTCGTCAAGGACGGCGAGATCCTCGCGCAGAAGGGCTACGGCTACGCGGACGTTGCGAGCAAGCGCCCGGTCGATCCGCAGCGCACGCTGTTTCGCGCCGGCTCGGTCGCGAAACTCGTGACGCACACCGCGGTGATGCAGCTCGTCGAGCAAGGCAAGCTCGATCTCGAAGGCGACATCAAGCAGTACCTCGACATCCCCGTCCCCGATGCATATGGCAAGCCCGTCACCCTGCACAACCTCATGACGCACACCAGCGGTTTCGAGGAACTGGTGCGCGGGCTGATGGCGCGCGATCCGGCGCGGCTGATGCCGATCGAGACGTATGTGCGGGAGACGAAGCCGTCACGCATCTTCCCGCCGGGCGAAGTGCCCTCGTATTGCAACTACTGCGTGACGCTCGAGGGCTACATCGTGCAGCGGGTGTCCGGCGAGAAGTTCGACGACTACCTCGACCAGCACATCTTCCAGCCGCTGGGCATGAACAACTCCACGTTCCGGCAGCCGCTGCCCGAGCAGTTCAAGGAGCACATGGCGACGGGGTACAACGTCGCGTCTGGCGCGCCAGGCTATTACGAGCTGGTCGGACCGGCGCCGGCCGGCAGCATCGCCACCACCGGTGCGGACATGGGCCGCTTCATGATTGCGTGGATGCACGCGTTCAACGGCACTCAGTCCCCGCTCCTGGGCCACGAAGCGGCGCAACGCATGCAGACGACGATGTTGCGGGCCGTGCCGCCGACGCAGGGCATGGCTGTCGGCTTCTTCGAGCGCGATCGCAACGGCCATCGGGTTCGCGAGCACGGCGGCGACACGCAGTTCTTCCACAGCAAGCTCGCGATGTTCATGGACGACGGCGTCGGCATCTTCATGTCGTTCAACAGCTCGGGAAAAGAAGGCGCCGTGCACAAGATTCGCGAGCACCTGTTCGCGGAGTTTGCCGATCGCTACTTCCCCGCGCAGACGCCGCAGACCGCCAATGCGCCCGATGCGACCGCGGATGCGCAGCTCGTCACGGGACGCTATGCCTCATCGCGGCGAGCGGAGTCGTCCTTCTTCAAGTTGTTCACACTGCTCGGCCAGTCGAAAGTCATGTCGAAAGACGAGGGCGTGCTCGCAGTGCCGGGGCTCGACGGCCTCAACGGCCAACCGCGGGACTATCGCGCAGTCGCGCCGTTCCTATGGCGCAACAGCGCCACACAGGACCAGCTGGGCGCCAAAGTGGATGGCCAGCGCGTGCAGATGCTGAGTACGGATGAAATCGGCGGCATCCTGGTTTTCCTGCCGGTGCCGTGGCAGCAATCGGGCGCATGGATCGTGCCGACGATTCTCGTCGCGAGCGTGATCCTGCTGCTTACGACGCTTGCGTGGCCGATTGCGGCCTGGCGCAGACGGCGCCGGAGCACGCCGCTCGCGCTGTCGCCCCGCGAGCTGTCGATCTATCGGTTCGCGCGCGTGGTCGCGGTGATCGATGTGATCTTCCTGGTGGGTTGGATGTTCCTGGTCTCCGCGGGCAACGCGGATCTCGCGGCGTACGACGGCCACCTCGACCTGTGGTTCTACGTGCTCCACTTCCTCGGGATCGTCGGCGCGGTCGGCGCGATCGTCGCGCTCTGGAACGGCTGGCTCGCGATCGCCGGCAAGCGCGGCTGGAAGGCGACGACCTGGAACGTGGCTCTCGGCCTGTCCTGCCTCGCCGTGTCCTGGTTCGGATTCGCGTTCAACCTCATCCAGTTCGGTCTCAGGTACTAACCTATCGGATAGGATTACAGCCGCAGGGCAACATTAAGTCAGATATCCCCTGAATCTGGCGCCTCGACCTGTCAAACCTGTTTGACAGGTCTGGGAGGCCACTGTACAGTCCCCGCCGCCAAAACGGAGGGGACATGGCTCAATTGCATTCAGTGCCGACCTTGCAGAAGCCGACGCTATCGGCCCAGGTCGCACGTCATCTTCTCGACCTGATTCAGCAGCAGAACCTGCGCCCGGGCGACCTCGTCCCGAGCGAAGTGCAGATCTGCAAGGACCTGCAGGTCAGCCGCGGCAGCGTGCGCGAGGCATACCGCACGCTGGCGGCCCTGGGCATCCTGGAAATCGAGAGCGGCCGCCGCCCGCGCCTGCAGTCCGTGAGCGAGCACGCGCTGGCCCAGGTCTTCGGCTACGCGCTGAAGACGGCACAGGTGGATCACTCGCACGTCATCGAGACGCGGCGGGCGATCGAAGTCCAGGGCGCGCAACTCGCGGCCCGCAACGTCACCGACGCGCAGAAGCGTACTCTTCGCGAGCTCGTGCGCCAGATGCGTTCGGCGCTCGGTGAGCACGATCATGCGCGCCGCATGACGGCCGACATGGCGATTCACACGACGCTTGCGGAAGCGAGCTGCAATCCGCTCAACCCCTTGCTCTTGGCAGCGCTGCGCGCTCCGCTCGAGCAGGTAATGAGCATCGATCTGGGTAACCGTCGCAGCGAGTCGGAACTGATCCGGATTGTCGATGCGCACGACGCAATCGTCGAGCGTGTCTGCGCGGGCGATGCAGTCGGAGCCGGGGCGGCAATGGCCATGCATTTCGACCTTTCCGTCGGCTCGATGTCGACCGACGGAAGCGCCAGCGGCGGTCCGGAAGTGGCCAACCTCACATGACCGCAGCCGTGCAACAGGCGATCGACGCGCTGCGCGGCCAGTTCGGCTCGCGTCTCAGCGTCGGCGCCGCAGTCCGCGAGCAGCACGGCCGCGGCGAAGCGTATACGCAGGGCTTTCCGCCTGACGCCGTGATCTGGCCGCAGAGCACGAGTGAAGTCAGCGCGATCATGCGGACATGCCACGAGCTGCGCGTTCCGGTGATCGCGTACGGGGCGGGGACCTCACTCGAAGGTCACGTCAGCGCGCCCCGAGGCGGAATTTGCATCGACATGTCGCGCATGGACCTCGTTATCGCCGTGCACGCCGAAGACGCGGACTGCGTCGTGCAGCCCGGCGTCACGCGCGAAGCGCTCAACACTTACCTGCGCGATACCGGACTGTTCTTTCCAGTCGATCCGGGCGCGAACGCGACTCTCGGCGGCATGATCTCCACGCGCGCGTCCGGCACGACGACGGTTCGTTACGGCACCATCGCACACAACGTACTCGCGCTCGAACTCGTGCTCGCCAACGGCGATATCGTTCGCTGCGGCAGCCGCGCGCGCAAATCCTC
>JBIOUH010000175.1:0-35261 GCA_044866955.1 Steroidobacteraceae bacterium | reverse complement strand
CGGATCTTCGCGCATGGCGGCGCGCACGCCCTCGGAAAACGAGGGCAGGTGCGTGTGCAGCTCGCGCTGCACCACCTGCGACATCTTGCTGCGATGGACGAACTCGATCGGGTCTTCGAGGCTGACGATGTTCAGCTTCCGGTGCCGGTTCAGGTGGTCGATCATCGCGGCGAGCGTGGTCGACTTGCCGGTGCCGGTCGGGCCGGTCACGAGCACGAGCCCCTGGTGATAGTCGCAGAACTTCTTGACCACCGGCGGCAGCTTGAGTGAATCGAGGTTCGGCACCTCGGCGGGAATGGCCCTGAAGACCGCCCCGACGCCTGTATCCTTGCGGAACAGGTTGACCCGGAAACGCGCGCCGTCATCCGAGACATAGGAAAAGTCGATGTCGTTGCCCTTCTTGTAGCTGGCCTGCTGCGTCGGGCTCAGGATCTCCATCACGAAGCCTTCGAGCTCGGCTTCGCCCAGGTTCCGGAACTTGATCGGCATCAGCTCGCCGTTCATCCGCAGCATGGGTGGTACGCCCACCGCCAGGTGCACGTCGGAACAGCCCTGGGAGGCGCCGAGCTTCAGGAATGCATCGATGCGTGCCATGGCTGCCGCTACTGGAGGTAACGCTCGAGCGAGCTGCGCATCTCGTCCATCGTCTGGAACCGCTTGGCCTTGTCGACGGTCATTGCGCGCATGACGATCTCGGACAGGCCGGGAGGAATGGCGGGATTGAGCTCGATCGGCGGGCGAGCCTTGCCCTGCACGTGCTGGTACATGACCGCCATGTGATCGCCGCGATGATAGGGCGGCTCGCCGGTCACCATCTCGTAGAGGATTACGCCCAGGCTGTAGATGTCGGCCCGCTCGTCGACCTTCTTGCCGAGGATCTGCTCGGGAGCCATGTACTTCGGCGATCCGATCACGTAGCCGGTCTTCGTGAGCTGCGTATCGCCCTCGAGCTGCGCCGCCGCGACGCCGAAGTCCACGATCTTGAGCAGTCCCGTCTCGTCGATCAGCACATTGGCGGGCTTCAGGTCGCGGTGGATGATGCCCTGCTGATGCGCGACGGTCATGCCGGTACAGATATCGATCGCGTAGCGCACCGCCTTCGGCAGCGGCAACGGCTTCTCGTTCACTTCGTTCCCGAGCGTGTGCGACGGGAAGTATTCCATCGAGATGGCGTAGTTGCCGCGGATCAACAGGAAGTCGTAGATGCGGATGACATTGCGGTGCGTGATCTTGCGCGAGTAGCGCAGCTCGTGCACGAACCGCTTCATCATCTCCTCGTCCTGCGACACGTTCGGGTTCAGGAACTTGAGGATCAGCCGCTCGTCGACCACCGTGTCCTCGACCAGCACGACGGTGCCGAACGCGCCCTTGCCGATCTTCTCGATGAACTTGTAGCGGCCTTCGATGATGTCGCCGTTCTTGAGCGTCGCGATGTCCATCTTGGCGGCCGTCGCCGCCGTCTCTTCCGCCTTCTTGAGCACCGCGTCGACGTCGCCTTTCTCGATCAGCAGCGTGCGCGCCGGCTCGACCATCTTCGCCGCCTTCACGTTCGCAGCGGTGGCCGCCGCGGCCGCCGCAATCGCGGTGCTCGAGTACTTGCTATCGATTTCCTCCAGCGCGCGCACCGCGGCGGCCTGGATGGTCTCGTCGGTGGTATTCGAGCCGGCCGCCTGAATGTAGCTGCGCACGCTGTCTGCGCGCTTGTCGTCGGCGAGCCGCGCCAGCGCGTTGATCGCCTCGACTTTGATCTCCTTCTCCGGGCGCTCCAGCAGACGCACCAGCGGCTCGATGACCCGCGCGTCGCCGAGCTTGCCGAGCGCGCGCGCGACCGTCGGCAGGGAGCGCGTGTTCTCGGAATTCAACAGCTCCATCAGCGTCGGGACCGCCTTCTTGCTGCCGATTTCCGCGAGCGCGTCCACGGCCCGCTCGCTGACCCACCAGTCCTTGTCCTTCGTGGCTTCGATGAGGAAGTTGACCGCGCGCTCGTCCTTGGTCTGGTTCAGAATCTCGATGGCGGCGCGGCGCACGTCCTCGTCCTCGTCGCGGATCAGCTCGATGACGGCGTCGACGACGCGCGGGCCGCCGATCTTGCCGAGAGCATCCGCAGCGCGCGTGCGGACCCACCAGTCGTCGTCCTTGATGACCTGCAGCAGGTGCTTGATGTCACGCGCGGTGCCGAGATGGTTCAGGACTTCGACCGCTGCGCGGCGCGCGTATTCGTTCTCGTCCTTCAGCACCTCGACGAGGTACTTCATCGTGTCCGGGTCCTTGGCGCGCACCATGACGTCGATGGCGCGGTTCGCGACTTCCAGATCCGGGTCGCGCAGCATCTGGCTGACCGGGCCGACCGCGATCGGGCCGTCCATTTTCACCAGTGCGTTGAGTGCGGCCGTGCGGATCAGCTTGTTCGGATCCTTGAGCTGCGTCTGGATGGCCGCGGAAACTTCCGGCCGGTTGAAGCGCGACAGGATGTTGATGATATGGATGCGTGCGATCGAATCCTTCCCTTCGATGCGGCTGGTGAGCTCGGGGATCGACTGGGTGTCGGCGAGGTCGCCGATGATGCGGAACAACGCCGCCTTCTCGTTCGCCTCCTGGCTGTACGCGTGTTGCAGCAGGTCGCGGACCGTAAAGCGCTGCTTCTGGGCGGCGATGATGTCGAGCACCGCCGGCTTCGACACGTCATCGCGCGCCAGCAGTTCGATCAGCAGCGTCGGGGAGAAGTTGTGGCTCGCGGTGAGCGCCCAGGTCACGGCCGCGATCGTGCGCGGACTGCCGTCGGCCAGGCCCTGCACCAGCATCGGAAACGTCTTGTTGTCGACCAGCTGCGTCAGGATCTCGACGTACGACGCCGCTTCCTTCTTGTCGGCGACGGCGAGCGCGTCGAGGATCTTCGGAATTGCGCCGGGACCGATCTTCGCGAGCTTCTGGAACGCCTTCTGCGATTCCGGGTGCGACGGGTCGCCAATTCCGCGGATCTCCGCGATCAATCGCTCAGCTTTGAGGTCCGAGAAGAAACTCATCCAATGGTCCCGGCGGGGCAGGGCGCCCCGGACAGGCTATTCGAGCTTGGCCCCAGGGAAAATGGCACTGTCGTCCGCATTGCGTGTTGTAAGTCATTATGCCATGGCTGCCGCGGCGCAGGCGGCCGCCCGGACCGGCTACAATCCGCGCCGCCGACCGCCGGGCGCCAGCATCGGATAACCGGCGGCACGAACCCGATCATTCTTATGAATACGTCACCCGAATCCGCACTGCGCGAGGCAGTGGAGTCCTACGTCGATCCCTATCTGGGCCTGGAGCTGCGCGCGGCCGGGGTGCTGCGCGCACTGCACGTGGACGACGAACGCGTGCAGATTGCGCTGGCGCTGGGGTTCCCGGCGCGCCGCTATCGCGACGAGCTCGCGGCCGCGATCGAGCAACGCGTGCGTCCGCTTGCGGGCAAGCGCCGCGTCGTCGTCGACGTCGAATGGCAGATAGCGCCCCACGCCGCGGCCGGCAAGCTGCGACCGATCCAGGGAATCCGCAACATCATCGCGGTCGCTTCGGGCAAGGGCGGCGTCGGCAAGTCGACGGTGGCGGCCAACCTCGCGCTCGGGCTGGCTCATGAGGGCGCGGCGGTTGGCCTGCTCGACGCCGACATCTACGGCCCGAGTCAGCCGCTGATGATGGGAATCGCGGGCGAGCGCCCGACCAGTCCGGATCAGCGCACGATGCTGCCCTTGCTCGCGCACGACCTGAAAGTGATGTCGGTCGGATTCCTGATCGATGCCGAGGAGCCGATGGTCTGGCGCGGGCCGATGGTGACGCAGGCGCTGGTGCAGCTGCTGGAAACCACCCGTTGGGGCGAGCTGGATTACCTGATAGTCGATATGCCGCCGGGCACCGGCGACACGCAGCTGACATTGTCGCAGCGCGTGCCGGTCAGCGGCGCCGTGATCGTCACCACGCCCCAGGACATCGCGCTGCTCGATGCGCGCAAGGGCCTGCGCATGTTCCAGAAGGTCGAAGTGCCGGTGCTGGGCATCGTCGAGAACATGAGCACGCACGTCTGCTCGAGCTGCGGGCACGAGGAGCACATCTTCGGCGCCGGCGGCGGGCGGCGCATGGCGCAACAGTACGGCGTGGAGTTGTTGGCGGAGTTGCCGCTCGACATCCGCATCCGTGAGCAGGCCGACGGCGGCCGCCCGACAGTCGTCGCCGAGCCCGACAGCAAGCTCGGTCGCGTGTACATCGACCTGGCGCGCCGGACGGCCGCGCGTCTGGCGCGCACGGCACTGGAGCCGGCCGCAGCGTTGCCGACGATCACGATGGAAGACACCTGATGGACGCAGATACCGCGAGCGACGTGTCGGTCCGGCAGTCGGTCTACACCGGCATCCTGCCGTTCCAGGCCATTCGCGAAATGGTCGAGGGCGGGGAGATCCGGGCGACGGAAATCTTCGGCGAGATCGAGTCCGACCAGATCCAGCCGGCGAGCATCGACCTGCGCCTGGGGTCGCATGCCTATCCCGTCGACACCAGCTTCCTGCCGGGTCGCGGCGTGAAGGTCCTGGAGAAGATGGAAGAGCTCGATCCGGACTTCCAGCGCTTCAAGCTCGACCTGAAGCACGGTGCCGTGCTCGAAAAGGGCCGCGTGTACGTCGTTCCCCTGGCGGAGTTCATCTCGCTGAAAAGCGACGTCGCGGCCTTCGCCAATCCGAAGAGCTCGACAGGACGCCTGGACATCCTGACCCGACTCATCGCGGACGGCGCGACGCACTTCGACCAGGTCGAGGACGGCTACAAGGGCCAGCTCTATATCGAGATCGCGCCGCGCAGCTTCAGCGTAGTCGTGAAGAGCGGCACCCGACTCAATCAGCTGCGATTTCGCCGCGCTCGCGGATCCGTGGCGAAGCAGATCACTGCTGCGGACTGGAAGACGCTTCTCGAGGAGGGCAGCGTCGTGGACGCTCGCAGTGCGGAGGAGAGAGCCCGGCTCGGCGACAAGCCCGGTGTCCTGCCGTTCACGGTCGACCTCGAAGGCGCGCGCAGCGGCGATTCACTGATCGGCTGGCGGGCGAAGAAGAACACTACGCGCATCGACCTCGAGCGGCGCGACTACGATCCGCTGGATTTCTGGGAACCGATCTACTGGCACCGGGAGCGTTCCCTGGCGCTCGTACCCGATGAGTTCTACATCCTGATGACGAAGGAAGCCATCGCGGTCCCGCCGAGTTATGCCGCGGAGATGCTGCCCTACGATACGCGTGCGGGCGAGTTCCGCGTTCACTACGCGGGCTTCTTCGATCCCGGGTTCGGGTGGAATCCGGAAACCGGCAGAGCCGGCAGCAGTCGCGGCGTGCTGGAGGTGCGCTCTCACGAGGTTCCGTTCCTGCTCGAGCACGGGCAGACGGTCGGGTGGCTGCGCTACGAGCGCATGGCGCAATCGCCGTCTACCTTGTATGGGCGGGAGATCAGCTCGAACTACCAGGGACAAGGGCTGAAGCTCGCGAAGCAGTTCCGGCAGCTGTAGTCGCCTTTTGCCGGCGTCGTCGCAAGGGCCTTGGCCGCTTTCGACCAGAAGACTACGGTCGCTAAGGTCTGTCCACCTTCTCCAGGACCATCACGGTCTCGACCTTGCCCTTGCGGATCTGCTCGGCGCGCACCGGCAGGTACTCCAGGCTCGGCGCCATCCAGAAGCGCGAGGTGCGGCTCGAGCCACCCTCGCGCGTGCTCTCGTAGATCACGGTGTCGAGCTTGCCGAGCGCGGAATCCACCGTCGCCTGTTCCTTCTTCGTGTACACGTAGCGCTTGATCCGGTTGTCGTCGATCAGCGCGATCGTGCCCGGCTCCACGCCTCGCAACAGCGCCGTCGTGACTGCGATCTGAATCGACGAGCGGTCCTGCGTGCCGGGCTCGGCAGTGAGATTCACGGGCTCGCCTTCGACCGTGCCGGTCACGGTGTTGCGCGACCAGTCGAAATGCAGCTCGCCGTCTTTGGCTTTGCTGTTCTTGCCGTCGTCGAGTTGCCACTCGATCGGCTGCGTGCCGCTGTCGTCGATCTGCATCACGCTGCGCTCGACCGCGGCGCTGCTCACGAACAGCCGCGCCAGCGCGCCGGGACTGGGATGCGTCTCGTAGGTGTAGCGACCGGTCGCCGGATCGTGCGAGAACGTGAACGTGATCGTGCCGGCGCCGATGCCGCGATAGCTGACAGCGTACGTCGCCGAGAACGGCTTGGGCACGGCAGCTTCGCCGTGCGCCGTGGAAGCGAGCAGCGCGGTTGCCAGCGTTGTCAGCAAGGTGCCTAGCGTTCGCATTCAGTCTCCGGGACTCTCGTCCGCAGGCTAATCGCCGGGCCGCTGCGCGGGTTCCCGCAGCGGCGTATCTAACGGTCGCCCGTCGAGCCACGCGCGGCCGTCTTTCAACAATAATCGTCCGCGCGCAAACCACTCGATCGCCTGCGGATAGATCCTGTGTTCGGCCCGCTGAACTCGCGCTGAAAGCGAAGTTTCGCTGTCGCCGGGCAGGACGGGCACCTCGGCCTGCACGATCACCGGCCCGCCGTCGAGCTCTGCGGTGACGAAATGCACGCTGACTCCGTGCAGCTTCTCGCCTGCCTCGAGCACGCGCCGATGCGTGTGCAGGCCGCGATAGCGCGGCAGGAGCGAGGGATGGATGTTGAGAATGCGTCCGGCAAACGCGTCGATGAAGAGCGGCGTCAGGATGCGCATGAAGCCCGCCAGCACGACGAGCTGCGGCTGGTGCTCGGACAGCAGCCGCACCAATGCCTGGTCGTACATCGGGCGGTCGGGGAAGTCGCCGGGCGCAAGAACACGAGTGGGAATGTTCATCGCCGCCGCCATCTCCAAACCTTCCGCGGCCGCCCGGTCGCTGATGACGGTGCGAATCTCGATCGGCAGACTCCCCGCCGCCGCGCGTTCCGCAATGACGCGCATGTTCGTGCCGCGTCCGGAGATCAGGATTGCCGTCGGCAGCAGTGTCATCCGCGGATGATCACGCCGCCATCGCCTCGACGCATCTCACCAATGACGGCCGGCTGCTCGCCATGCTCGCGCAGCAGTTTCAGCGCACGATCGGCGTGCTCGGCGGCGACGCAGACCGTCATGCCGATGCCGCAGTTGAACGTGCGATACATCTCGTCGGGCGGAATGTTTCCCGCGCGCTGCAACCAGTCGAACACCGGCGGCCGCGTCCACGTCTGCGCGCTCAGCAGCACTTCGAGCCCCGCCGGCACGACGCGCGGAATGTTCTCTGTCAGCCCGCCGCCCGTGATGTGCGCGAAGCTGTGCACCGCCACTTGCTTCGCCAGCGCGAGCAGCGGCTTGACGTAGATGCGCGTCGGCATGAGCAGCGCGTCGTACAGCAATCCACCCTCGAGCTTCGTCGTCGGCGTGGCCTTCGCGGCTTTCAACAGCTTGCGGATCAGCGAGTAGCCGTTGGAATGCGGACCGGAGGAGGGCAGGCCGATGACTACATCGCCGGGGCGCGTACGGCTGCCATCGATGATCGCGTCCTTCTCGACGATGCCGACGCAGAAGCCCGCGAGGTCGTAGTCGCCCGCCGCGTACATGCCCGGCATCTCTGCGGTCTCGCCGCCGATGAGCGCCGCGCCGGCCTGCACGCAGCCCTCGACGATGCCCTTGATGACGGACTCGGCGACGTCCACGCTGAGCTTGCCGGTCGCGTAGTAGTCGAGGAAGAACAGCGGCTCCGCGCCCTGCACCACGACGTCGTTCACGCACATCGCGACGAGATCGATGCCGATCGTGTCGTGACGGCCGGTCTCGATCGCCAGGCGCAGTTTCGTGCCGACGCCATCGGTGCCGGAGACCAGCACTGGCTTGCGGTAGCGATCGAGCGGAATCTCGAACAGCGCGCCGAAGCCGCCGAGGCTGCCAAGCACTTCCGGGCGCAGCGAGCGCTTCACCGCGGGCTTGATGCGTTCGACCAGCTCGTCGCCGGCTTCGATATCGACACCGGCGTCTTTGTATGTAATCGGCTCAGTGGGCATGGTGGCTCGAAAGGTGAAGGCCGCGGCGGGCGCGTGATATTTTACACGCATGACGTTGTTCCGCTGCCTTCCCTCCATGCTGGCGCTGCTGTCAGCCCTGCTCTTCGTCGGCTCGGCGCGGGCCGTCACCGTCCCGGACCTCTACGAGACCGCGCAGGCGGTCGACGGCTCACGCGACGCCGCGTTCGACGAGGCGCTGAAGACCGTGCTGGTGCGCGTCAGCGGGCAGCGGGACGCGGCGGCGCGCGTCGGGGACATCAAAGACCCGCGCAAATATGTCCAGCGTTTCGGCTTCACCGCCGACAACATGCTCGAAGTGGGCTTCGACAGTGCGTCGATCGACCACCTGCTGTCGAACGCCGGCCTGCCGATCTGGGGCCGCGAGCGGCCTGCGACGGTCGTGATGTTCGGCGCAGAGGACGGGGGCGGCTGGCGCTGGCTCGCCTCCGACACGCCTGCGCAGGAGCGCGATGCGATCGAGAGGGTCGCCCGCCAGCGCGGTCTGCCGCTGAAATGGCCCGTCATGGACGCTCAGGAGCGTGCCGCGGCGAGCTCCGATGCGCCGGGCTTGCTGCAGACAGCGCAACGCTACGGAGCGGACGCAGTGCTGCTCGGCCGCTCGCGCGGCGGGGTGGTGCAGTGGACGCTGCTGTCCAGGGACGGCGCGGCGCAAGCCACTGGGGGCGTCGAAGACGGCGTGCATCTCACAGCTGATACGTTCGCGAGAGTGTTTGCCGCTTCAGCGACCTCGCTCGGCAGCGTCATCGTCGAGG
Source organism: Steroidobacteraceae bacterium (assembly GCA_044866955.1). Lineage (GTDB taxonomy): Bacteria > Pseudomonadota > Gammaproteobacteria > Steroidobacterales > Steroidobacteraceae > Steroidobacter. The sequence goes on along the minus strand of JBIOUH010000175.1, from coordinate 26,471 downwards.
TCGGCGGCATCTCCAATCTCGATGCCTACGCTGCGACGCTGAATTACCTGGAAGGCATGACGCTGGTGCGCGGTGTCGCGCTGGAGCAGGTGTCGGGCGAGAAGATGCGCTTCCGGCTCGCCGTGCGCGGCGACGCGGCGACCTTGCGTCGCGCGATTGCCCTGGATCACCGCCTGGTGCCGATCGATGCGCCGGATGGGTCACCCGACGCGGGCAACCGGCTCGCGTTTCGCTATCAGCCCTGAGCGAAGATGCGGCACATTCCCAATGCGCTCTGCATTCTGCGCATGCTGCTGGTCGTGCCGGTGGCCTGGCTGCTGGTGACCGACAACTACCGGCTCACGCTCGCGATGTTCGCTTTCGCCGCCGCGACCGACGGCCTGGATGGCTTTCTGGCCAAGCGATTCGGCTGGACGTCGGAGCTCGGCAAGATTCTCGATCCGCTCGCGGACAAGATCCTGCTGGTCGGCGTATTCATCACGCTGGCGGCGATCGGCGTAGTACCGGTCTGGCTCGCGGCCACTGCGGTGCTGCGCGATGTCACGATCACGGCGGGCGCGATCATCTACAAGGGCCTGTTCGGCTACGGCGAGTTGCACGGCCGGCCGACGGCGATCAGCAAGCTGAATACGCTGTGTCAGATCATCTACCTGCTGCTGGTCGTCGCCGCGCGCGCCGGCGACTTCGCGCCGCAGGTCGCGATCACGATCCTCGGTGCGCTCGTGTTCGTCACGACTGTCGTGAGCGGACTCGACTACGTCATCACCTACTCGCGCAGGGCAATCGAGGTCAGCCGGCGTCGCCGCGGTATCGCTTAGATGGACGCGAAGCAGCTGCCGCTCGGAGTCCGGCTGCGCGACACGTCTGTCTTCGCCAGCTATTTCCCGGGTCGTAACAGTTCCGTCGTCGATGCGCTGCAAGCGTTGACCGCCCGCCGCGCCGGCCCGAGCGATGGTCCGACGTGCGTCTGGGTGCACGGACCGCTTTCCGTCGGTAAGACGCATCTCCTGCAGGCGATGTGTGCCCGCGCGAATGGCGATGCGCAGAGTGCGGCGTATTTGCCGCTCGCGGAAGTCGCGCAACTCGGCGGCGAGATCCTGTCCGGCTACGGCCAGTTCTCGCTGGTGTGCCTCGACGATGCCGAAACAGTTGCGAGCAGCGCCGATTGGGAGCGCGCGCTGTTCCGTCTGCATCGTGAGCTGGACGAGCAGGGAGCGCGGCTCGTGCTGGCAGCGACCGCACCGCCCGCAGCGCTGCCGTTCAGACTCGCGGATCTCGCGTCGCGGTTGAACGGCGGCGTCGTTCTCACGCTGCAGCCTTTGGATGAGTCCGAGCAACTCGCGGCGTTGCAGTTGCGAGCTCAACTGCGCGGCTGCGAGCTTCCGGAAGAGACGGCGCAGTTTCTGCTGCGTCGATTGCCGCGAAACATGGCTGCGCTGTGCGCATTCCTCGATGAGCTCGACGAGGCGTCGCTGATCGCGCAGCGGCGGCTCACGGTGCCGTTCGTCAAGGCGGTGATGAAGAGCGCGTAGCCCGCAGATATGCGACGAACAGAGCGAACGTCGTCAGCAGAGCAAACACGAATAGCGCCGACCACACGCGCGTCGTCGCATCCACGACTGCATCCGTCAGCCCCAGTACGAGCGCAGGCGCGAGCGCAAGCGTGAGCCAAGCATAGGTGCGACGGCGCCCGGCGTAGAGGAACCGCGCGCCGATCGCGAACGGCAGCGCGAGAATCGCGCCGAAGATGATGCGCGGCGTCGAAGGCGCGACGAGGATCCAGCGCAGCAGGAGCACGACCAGCAGCAAGGTTGCAGCAACAGCCGCGAGTCGCAGCCGCCGCGCAATCGCAGATTCGGCTCCGGGACCGGAAGCGTTCAAGCGCGCAGCTTGACGGCGAGCTCGGCAACGCGACGGCCGAGGAGCACGGCAAGCGTTCGCTCATCGTCAGTGAGGCGAGGCTGCGTGTCGTCGCCGGCGAAGTGACTGGCGCCGTACGGCGAGCCGCCCGCGCGGGTCGTGGACAGCGCCGCCTCTGTGTAAGGTATTCCGACGATCACCATGCCGTGGTGGAGCAGCGGCATCATCATCGACAGCAACGTCGTCTCCTGGCCGCCGTGGATCGTCTGGGTGGACGTGAACACGCCGGCCGGCTTGCCGGCGAGCGCGCCGCTGATCCACAAGGCGCTGGTGCCGTCGAGGAAAAACTTCAGCGGCGCCGCCATGTTGCCGAAGCGGGTCGGACTGCCCATCACCAGGCCGTCGCACTCCCGCAGATCATCGTGTGTCGCGTACGGCGGTCCTTCCGCCGGCACGGCCGGCTGTGGATCTTCGATCACCGCGGCAACTGCGGGAACCGTGCGCAGACGGGCGCGCGCACCCGCGACCGACTCCACTCCACGGCACACCTGTCGGGCGAGCTCGGCGGTGGCGCCTTTGCGCGAATAAAACAGGACCAGGATTTCGGTCACGCGTGCAAATCCCCGCGAAGCTGTATGACGCACCCGTGCGTGGCGCTGCTCTTGTGGGAGTAATGCAACGCAATACCGGGGTGCGAGGCGCGTGCATTGTATTCAGCTCAGTCTTGACGGTGTAGGCTTCGATTGCTACGGTCGATTGAAAAATCCACCATGGCCCAACGCTCTCGCATGCCGGCAATTCTAGTGGTCGCGGCGCTCGCACTCGCGGGCTGCGCCGGCGCGCCCGTGCAAGAGATGAGCAACGCCCGCCAGGCCATCCGCGCGGCACGCGATGCAGGCGCCGAGCGGGCGGCACCCCAGAAGCTGAACGAAGCGGAAGCCCTGCTGATTCGCGCCGAGGACAGCCTGGAGCGGCGCGCCTACCGCGAGGCCCGACGCAACGCCATCGCGGCTCGCGACAAAGCCGCCGAAGCACTCGGCGCGGCACAGCCGGGCAGCAACACGGGCTGATTCCCTTGTCGGCGATCATCGCACGGCGCTGTTACGTGTCCGGGCGCGTGCAAGGCGTTTTCTATCGCGCGTCCACTCGCGAGCGCGCACAGCAACTCGGTTGTCGCGGCCACGCTCGCAACCTCGCTGACGGTCGCGTCGAGGTGCTCGCGGTCGGCGAGCCCGCAGCAGTGGATGCTCTCATCGAATGGCTCTGGCGCGGCCCGCCCGCCGCGCACGTGCAGGACGTCGAAAGCGTCGAGGTGGCGCTTGGCGAGCTGGGTGAAATGCCGACGGGATTCGGCACCCGATAGCAAGAAGCGGTTAGCGGTTGGCGGTTAGTGCAGAGGGATGCCGCTCGACGCTGCCTCCCCTCTGAACCAGCCGCTAACCGCCAACCGCTTCTTGCTCAGTTGTAGTGCCAGCGCCGGGCCAGGCGCTCCAGCACGAGGTCGGCGTAGTTCCTGCGGCCGACGCTGCCGTTGTACCGCGCCAGCGCCCGCGTGTAGTCCCCGCGCTCGCGATCCAGGTAGAACTTCAGGATCGTGCAGCCCATGCGCAGGTTCTGCGGGATGCGCACCAGCTCGTGGTTGGTCATGCCGAGCTGCCGCGGCCAGAACGGCATCACCTGCATCAGGCCGACGGCGCCGGCGCTCGACACGGCCCAGCGGTCGAAGCGGCTCTCGACATCGATGACCGCCATGACGAGACCCGGCGGCAGCTGCAGGCGGCGGGCCTCGCAGTGCACATGGTGCAGCAGCTCCTGGCGCTCGCGTGGATCCTTTAGCAGCGGCTTGAGTTTCGGTTCCATCGCGGCGAACCAGACCTGCTCGTCGAATTTGTCCTCGAAACAGGCACCGGCGGCCAGGGCCTGCTCCAGGAGCTTGCCGAGCTGCGGGTCCTGCTGGCGGTCGGCACGTGCCGGCGCGCCGGCGAACAGCGCGAGGAGGAACAGTGCTGCAGCGAAGTTTTTCAACCAGGAGACCCGCGTCTGTTGTGCGTGCCGCGCATCGCACAATATCATGGGCCTACTTCCTCGCACCCAAACCATGAGCGCCGAGAATTTCGAAACCGGCGATGTGCCGCCCGCGAAGAATCCAGCGCGCGGCGTCTACTGGCTCCCGAACGTGTTCACCACGGGCACGTTGTTCGGCGGCTTTTACGCGATCGTCGCGGCCATCAACGGCGACTTCTCGCGCGCCGGCATCGCGATCTTCGTCGCGATGGTGTTCGACGGGCTCGACGGGCGCGTCGCGCGCTGGACCAACACGCAGAGCGACTTCGGCAAGGAGTACGACAGCCTGTGCGACATGGTCGCGTTCGGCGTCGCTCCGGCGATCGTCGCCTACCAGTGGGGCATCGAGCGTATAGCGGACTACGGCAAATTCTGGGGACGCTTCGGCTGGCTCGCGGCGTTTTTCTATGCAGTTGCAGCGGCACTGCGGCTCGCGCGGTTCAATGCGCGCGCGGCCAGCGCCGACAAGCGTTACTTCGAAGGGCTGCCGAGCCCGTCTGCGGCCGCGACGGTAGCGAGCTTCGTCTGGCTCGCGAGCGAGTTCGACCTCACTGGCGCGGAGCAGCTCACGGCCGGCCTGCCATCGCTCGTGGGTGCATTCGCCATCTGCATCTGCATCGGCGCGTTGATGGTGAGCCGCTTCTCTTACTGGAGCGGCAAAGAGCTCAACATGCGCGGCCGGATTCCATGGGTGTACGCCGCGCTGATCCCACTGGCCTACGTGATCGTGTGGCTGGCGCCGGCGTCGCTGTTTGTGCTGTTCGGCACCTATGCCGCGTCGGCGCCGCTGTTCTGGCTGTGGCGTAAAGTGGTCAGAAAGAAGCGGCCGGCGGAGGGCGGATGACGCACCCGATGGACTCGCGGCGTCTGGCCTATCTCAAAGCGCTCGAGATCGATGTGTGGGAGCGGCGGGGTCTTGCGCCGTCTGCGCCCACCGCCGCCCCCGTCCCAGCCCGAGCTCCGGGCCAAGTGCAGCTGGGTTGGGCGGAGCTGGAGCGCGCCGTCAAGAGCTGCACGCTGTGCCCGTTGCACCAGACGCGCACGCAGGGCGTGTTCGGCGTCGGCAACCGCAACGCGCAATGGATGGTGATCGGCGAGGCGCCCGGCGCCGACGAAGACCGCCAGGGCGAGCCGTTCGTCGGGCGTGCCGGGCAACTCCTGAACTCGATGCTCAAGGCGGTCGGCCTGAAGCGCGAGCAGGTCTTCATCGCCAACATCCTCAAGTCGCGGCCGCCGAACAACCGCGATCCGCGGCCGGAGGAAGTGCGTGCCTGCCTGCCGTACCTGTTCCGGCAGATCGAGCTGGTGAATCCGCAGCTGATCCTGTGCGTAGGACGCATAGCTGCACAAACACTGCTGGAGACTGATATTTCCATCGGTAAACTGCGCGGCCAGCTGCATCGCATCGCCGGAAACCGTCCGATGATCGTCACTTATCATCCCGCCTACCTGCTGCGCAGCCCGGGCGAGAAACGCAAGTCGTGGGCCGACTTGTTGCTCGCGCTGCGCACGTTCGAGTCGCTGTCCGGGGCATCGACGTGAGCGCCGAGATCGATCGCTCCCGATTGTTCGAAAGCGTGCGCTTCCGGCCGATGACGCTGAGCGACGTCGCGGCGGTCGTCGCCGTCGAGCGCGCTTCGTACGTGTTCCCGTGGAGCGAGGGCGTGTTCCGCGACTGCATCCGCGTCGGCTATCTCTGCCGTGTCGTCGAATTCGCCGGCGAAGTCGCGGGCTACGGCATCATGTCGTACGGCGCGGGTGAGGCCCACATTCTGAACGTCTGCATCCGCAACGATCTGCGCACCGCCGGAGTCGGGCGGCGGCTGATGGATTTCCTGCTGGAGCGTGCGCGCGCCGCGGAGATGCGCGACGTGTTCCTCGAAGTGCGTCCGTCGAATCCTGTCGCGATCCGTCTCTACGAATCGCTCGGCTTCGCGCGCGTCGGTGTACGCAAGGCCTACTACCAGGCGAGCGGCGGCCGCGAGGATGCGTGGGTGTATCGGCTCGCGCTCAGCCCCGCCTGACCCATAGGGTAGAATCCGCGCGGTTCGCGTGCGCCCCCTGCGCACGCCCCGTGAGGACAGGTCCCCCGTGTCGAGTGTTCCGCCGCCTTCCAACGACAAGCTGGGCGCTGAAATTCAGCGCCGCCGGACTTTTGCGATCATTTCCCACCCCGACGCCGGCAAGACGACGCTGACCGAGAAGCTGCTGCTGTTCGGCGGCGCGATCCAGCTCGCCGGCACGGTGAAGGGCCGCAAAGCCGCGCGCCACGCGACCTCCGACTGGATGGCGCTGGAGCAGCAGCGCGGCATCTCCGTGACTTCCTCGGTGATGCAGTTCCCTTACGACGGGCGGATGGTCAACCTGCTCGACACGCCCGGCCACGAAGACTTCTCCGAAGACACGTACCGCACGCTGACCGCCGTGGATTCGGCGCTGATGGTGATCGACTGCGCCAAGGGCGTGGAGGAGCGCACGATCAAGCTGATGGAAGTGTGCCGGCTGCGCGATACGCCGATCATGACCTTCATCAACAAGCTCGATCGCGAGGGCCGCGAGCCGATGGAGCTGCTCGATGAAATCGAGCGCGTGCTGAAGATCGCGTGCGCGCCCGTGACCTGGCCGATCGGCATGGGCCGCGAGCTCAAAGGCATCTATCACCTGCTGGAAGACCGCATCTACATCTACCAGGCTGCGGAGAAGGGCCGTGCCGGCACGCACGCGACGATCGATGGCCTTGCGAGCGCGGCGGCGGAAGAGTTCCTCGGCGACCGGGCCCGCGCTTTGCGCGATGAGATCGAGCTGGTGCGCGGCGCGGCTCCGCAGTTCTCTACGAAGGAGTACCTGGCCGGCCGGCAGACGCCGGTGTTCTTCGGCTCGGCGATCAACAATTTCGGCGTCACCGAGCTGCTGTCGGCTTTCGTGCGGCACGCGCCGGGGCCGCTGATGCGCGAGACGACGGTGCGCTTCGTGGAGCCGCTCGAGGAAAAGCTCACCGGCTTCGTGTTCAAGATCCAGGCGAACATGGACCCCGGGCATCGCGACCGCATCGCTTTCATGCGCGTCTGCTCCGGCCGCTACGCGAAAGGCATGCGGCTGTTTCACGTGCGCCTCGGCAAGGAGATGCGCGTGAATGACGCGCTGACGTTCCTCGCGGCCGACCGCCAGCACACCGACGAGGCGTTCGCCGGCGACATCATCGGCCTGCACAATCACGGCACCATCAACATCGGCGACACCTTCACAGAAGGCGAGCCGCTGATGTTCACCGGTATCCCGAATTTCGCGCCGGAGATGTTCCGTCGCGTCGTGTTGCGCGATCCGTTGCGCATGAAGGCGCTGCAGAAGGGTCTCGATCAGCTGTGCGAGGAAGGCGCCACGCAGGTATTCCGGCCGCTGCGCAACAACGATCTGATTCTCGGCGCGGTCGGTCAGCTGCAGTTCGACGTCGTCGCATTCCGCTTGCAGGACGAATACACCGTGCAGGCGGCTTTCGACAACGTCAACGTATTCACTGCGCGCTGGGTCTACAGCAAGGATGCGAAGAAGCTCGAAGAGTTTCGCACCAGGGCGTACGAGAACCTCGCGCTCGATCATTCGGGAGCGCTGGTCTATCTCGCGCCAACGCGCGTCAACCTGCAGCTCACGCTCGAGCGCTGGCCGGACATCGAGTTCCGCGAGACGCGCGAGCACCTGGCAGCCGCCGCATGAAGAAGACCTGTTCATGAAATCACCGTTGTTCGAACGAAAGGTCTTTGCCTGGGCGCTGTACGACTGGGCGAACTCGGCTTTCGCGACGACGGTGATGGTGGCGTTCTTCCCGGTGTTCTTCAAACAGACGCTGGCCGCAGGCATGACGCCGACGGACAGCACGATCTGGCTCAGCAATGCGAACGGGATCTCGAGCCTGGTCCTGGCGTTGACGGCGCCGTGGCTCGGGGCACTCGCCGACAAGGGGAGCGCCCACATCCGGATGCTCGCGATCTTCACCGCGATCGGCGTGCTGCCGACTGCGCTGCTGGCGTTCGTGGGCACGGCCGATACGCTCACGGGCCTGACGCTGTTCGTGATCGCGTCGGTCGGCTTCTGGGGCGGGCTCATCTTCTACGACTCGATGCTGATTCGCGTTGCGCCGGCCGGCCGCGTCGACTCGGTGTCGGGCTTCGGTTATTCGCTCGGTTATCTCGGCGGCGGCTTGCTGCTCGTCGTCAATGTGCTGATGTACCAGAAGCCGCAGTGGTTCGGGCTGGCGAGCGCTGAGCAGGCGATCCGCGCTTCCTTCGTCACGGTGGCAGTGTGGTGGTTCGTGTTCGCGATTCCGTTGCTGCGACAGCGCGGTGTCGTGCCGACCGGGCCGTCGATCGGCCTGGCGCGTGCGGCGCGCGAAGGGTTCGCCGAGCTGCTGCGCACGTTCCGCGAGGTACGCAAGTTCCGCCCGGTGATCCTGTTCCTGCTCGCGTACTGGATGTACATCGATGGCGTCAACACGATCATGAAGATGGCTGTCGACTACGGACTGGCGCTCGGCTTCCCCGCGAGCAGCCTGATCACCAGCATCCTGATGATCCAGTTCATCGGCTTCCCGATGACGCTGCTGTTCGGCTGGCTCGGCGATCGCATCAGCCCGCTCCTCGGCATCTTCGTTGCGATCGTGGTCTACACCGCGGTGACGTTCTACGCGGTGCAGATGACCAGTGTCGCCGAGTTCTATGTGATGGGAGCAGCCATCGGCTGCGTGCAGGGCGCGATTCAGGCGATGAGCCGCTCGTACTACAGCCGGCTGATTCCGCCGGACCGCGCCAGCGAGTTCTTCGGCTTCTACAACATGATGGGCAAGTTCGCCTCGGTGCTCGGGCCGTTCCTGATGGCAGCGACGGCGGCGATCACCGGCAACAATCGCAGCGCGATTCTGTCGGTCGCCATCCTGTTCGTCGGCGGCGCGATCATGCTGGGTGTCCAGGCGCGCAGCACGCGCGCGGCGCCCCGGGCCGCACAGGAACCGGCCTAGCGGACGAAAGCGAGCTGCAGGATGCGCGACTACCAGCGCGCGGGGTCTACCCGGTAATACCGCCGCAGCTGCTCGTAAAGCCCGGCGTGCTGCAATTCGAGCTCGCGCGATTGCTCGAAGAACGCCTCGGTCACCACGGCGAAGAACTCGGCAGGCTCGGTGGCCGCATACGGATCCAGGAACGTCGGTTGTCCGGCCACCAGCGTGGCCCGTAACCGGTCGTACTCCTCCCAGAAAACCTTCGACCACTCGCGATACGCGCGCATGCTGCCCAGGCCCGGTGCGCCGTCCATGGTCTCGTCTTCCATGTCGAGATAGTGCGCGAACTCGTGCAGCACCACGTTGTGACCGGTCGCGAGGCCGTCCTCGATGTCCTGCCACGACACGATGATCCGGCGCGAGTCCCATGCCTGGCCGGACAGCACGCGGTGGCCCTCGGTGACGACGCCGTGCCCATCGCGCTGCGTGTGCGGCACGATGAACGGCGTCGGGTAGACGAGGATCGAGAAGAGGTCGTCGTAGAAATGCGAGCGCGGCACGTCGGGCCGGTTGACGACGAGCAGGCAGGCGTACGCAGCGATCACGACGCGCATCTCCTCCGTGACCGTCAATCCGTTGCAGCCGACGAAATTCTTCTCGCCGACGAAGATCCGGACGAGCTGGTGCAGGCGCGCACGCAGCTCCGGCGGAATGCGCGCGTAGATCGACGTACGGGTGCGCAGCCAGTGTTCCCATTGCGGGGGAAACGGTTGCCGCGCCAGGGCTGCACGCCGGCGGCGGCGCCACCAGGCCTGGCCTCCCACGAACCAGACGGCGACGCCCAAAGCGATTGCAACGAGAAAGACGAGCAGCAGCACGCGGCAGTTTCTTTATCGGCTGGCCAGAGAGTCGCAATGCGGGCGCGGCGTCAGACTTTCAACTGGTTGATGAGGAATTTCAGCCGGCTCAGCTCCGAGCGCCCCAGCAGCGGGCCCCATGAGCGTGGACCATAACGCAGCGCTACGTACAGGTTGCGAGCCTCGACCAGCAGCGGAGCGAGGTCGGGCCGCGACTGCAGCACTCGCGCCACGTAATCGCTCGGTCCTTCGTGCGCCGCGCGCGGCAGGCCGCGTCGCGCGAGTTTGCGGCACAGCTGGTCGTAGATCTGCGCGAGAGGATCCCGGGCGCGCGGCCGGAAGCGCCAGGCGAGGTACGCGGACATCGCGGCGAAGAAGCCGATGAGCGCCAGCGACAATGCGATGCCGAGCTCCTGCGCATCGCCATCGAAGTTGAACTGCTCGAGCAGCCAGCGCTGCTGCGCTTCGCCGAAGCCCACGACCTGGTTGTTCCAGAACGTGTTCGCCGCATCCCAGGCGAGCTGCAGGCGGTTGAACAGTACGCTCCGCCGCAGGTAGCTGCCGGGCAACGACTCGCCGCCTTCGGCGAGAGCCGCTTCGAGACCGCGTTCGATGCGCTCGGGCGCAACGGCCGCGGTGGGATCGACGCGCACCCAGCCGCGGCCCTCGATCCACACCTCCGACCAGGCATGAGCGTCCGATTGACGAATAAGCAGGTAGCCGCTGATCGGGTTGTACTCACCGCCCTGGTAGCCGGTGACGACGCGCGACGGAATGCCGGCAGCGCGCGCCAGCATCGTGAAGGCCGAGGCGAAATGCTCGCAGAAGCCGCGGCGCGTGTTGAAGAGAAAATCGTCGACCGAATCGAGCTGCAGCCGCGGCGGTTCCAGCGTGTAGAAGTACTCCTCGTTGCGGAACTTCGCGAGCACGGCTGCGATGAAAGCCTCGACGCTGCCGGCGCGCCCGCGAATCTCGCGCGCGAGCGCGATCGAGCGTGCATTGCGTCCCGGTGGCAGCCGCAGATCCGTGCGGCGCATGACCTCGGGCAACGGACCTTGCACTGTGTATGCGGTCGCGGACTGCAGCTGGAAAGAAGTCAGCGTGGAGATCGGCTGCTCGCGCGGCGACAGCAATTGCAGGTCGGAGGAGCGGATCGCTCGCCGCGCGGGCCAGAGCGTCGGCACGTCGAGCGCGAAGATCCAGCGCCGCTGATGCGGTTCCAGCATCACCTGATAGTCGTAGATCGGCGCGCCAGCCGCGACCTGCTGTTGCACGAACAGCGCGCGCGGCTGGCGCCAGGTGCGACCGTCGAAATCGTGCAGCACCGGTCCGCGCCAGTAGCGCTGCGCGGGCGCCGGGAGCGGCCCCGCGAACTTCGCGCGAAACGCCAGCGCGCCGGAGACGCTGAGCTCCGAAACGTCGCCGGGAGACATCTCGTCCGACAGGCCGGTCGTCGCAGCGCCGCGCGAAGGCGCGACGGCCCAGAACTGGCCCGGCAGCCGCGGGAACAGCATGAACAGGAGCACCGCGAGCGGCAGCGACTGCAGGAACATCTTGCCGGTGATCCAGGCGGCTTCGCGGACCGGCATCGCCGTGGTCGTTTGATGGATACGCATCAGCGTCACGGTGAGCAGCCATGCAGTGACGAGCATGTACGGCAGGGCCAGCATGCTCTGGTCGTAGAGGAATGCAGCAAACAGCGCGAAGTACGAAAGAAACACGATCACGGTGAGGTCGCGCACCGTGCGGGTCTCGAGCAGCTTCATCCCGGCCATCAGGACCAGCAATGCAGTCCCTGCATCGATGCCATTCAACGTGCGGTAGTCGAGCAGCACGGCGAGCAGCGCGACGAAAGCGAGCAGACTGCGCAGCCACTTCTGCAGCGGCGGCCAGCGCTTCACCTCGCTCGCGATCCGCAATCCCGCCGCCGCGGCGGCGAGCAGCAGGATCCACGGCCGGATGTGCGAGATCTGGGGCAGCACGGAAAGCGCCAGCCCGCCGGTGACCCACACCAGCCGTTGCAGCATCGGCGGCCAGGAGGCGGCGCTCAGGCCGCGTAACGACCGGGCTGCGCTAACCATGTGCAGCCCGCTCGTCGAACAGCGCCAGCGCCGTCAGGCAGCGTTGCCGATGACCGGGACCGACGTTCGGCGCGATGTCCACGCCCGGCATCCGCAGCCCGAACGCGCGCCCCGCCGCGTACGCGTCTTCGACCCAGCGACACAGTTGCGACAGCCGCGCTTCGGTGCCGAGTCCGCTCAGCGACTCCCAGTCGAATGAATACGACGTCACGGCCGTGCCGGCGTACAGCTTCACGTGCAGGCCCTGCTCGCGCGCATAGGCTTTCCACGCGATGCGTCGCGGCGGATCTCCGGGGTGGAACGCGCGCAGGCCTGCGAAGTCTTCGTCGCCGCGCGTCATGTCCTGTGCGCCGCCCGTATCGGTTTCCTGCGGCGGCGGCGGCAGGCCCCGCGCACTCGGTGTCGGGTACACGACGCAGCGCAGATCCATGTTGAGATACACCCATGCGCGAAACAGGCCGAACGGATGCCGCGTGCTGACCTCGAACGAGTCGAGCAGCAGCAGCCCGCGCCGCGGCGCAGGCACGTCCAGCTGCAGAACGACGCGCCCGCCGGACTCCACGCGCACAGGCTTCGCGTCGCCGTGCTCATTGGCGATGACCAGCTCGTGCCGCGCGAGCTTCGCACCGTTCTCCAGGGCGATGCCGAAGCGCGCGGTCTGACCCGCGAATACCGGTTCGTTCGACGCCGAGCGGACCTGCACGCCGGCGAGATTGCGATGGCAGTAGTGCATCGCCGTCAGCGTCAGCGCGCCGAGCATGAAAGTCAGGCCGAGCGCCAGGTTGTTGGCGTAGTTCATCGCGCCGAGAAACATCGCGAACAGCATCAGCGAGAATGCGATGCCGAGCGTGCTGGGCACGATGTAGATGCGTCGCGGGGAGAGCGTCGTCGGGTCGGGATCGATGCCGTGCCGCTTGCGCGCCCACTTGCGGGTCCGGCGGCGCAGGGCGGCGAAGAGGCGCGAGAGCATGATTGCTGTCAGGGCGCTGTCATGGCGCCATTACGGAACTGCGACGGCCTTCAGCACCAGGTCGCCGATCTCGTGCGGCTTCAGTTCGTCGTTGCGCGGCTTCAGGCGATGACCGACGACGGCGCCGAGCACGGCCTGCACGTCCTCGGGCGTCACGCCGGGATGCGAATGGATCAATGCCCACGCCTGCGCGGCGCGCACGAGTGCGATCGACGCGCGCGGCGACAGCCCCGATTCGAACTGCGGCGACTCGCGCGTATAACGCACTATCGCCTGCACGTAGTCGAGCAACGCATCGGAGGCGTGCACTCGCGGCACCATCATCTGCATCAGCAGCAACTGCTGCGGCGACAGGGTCGGCGCGAGGGTCGCGAGCAGATCGCGACGGTCCTGGCCCAGCAGCAGCTGTCGCTCCAGCGTCGCGTCCGGATAACCGAGCTGGATGCGCATCAGGAAGCGGTCGAGCTGCGACTCCGGCAGCGGATACGTGCCGATCTGGTAGACGGGGTTCTGCGTGCCGATGACGAAGAACGGGTTCGTGAGCGGATAGGTCTGGCCGTCGGCCGTCACCTGGTGCTCTTCCATCGCTTCCAGCAGCGCGCTCTGCGTCTTCGGGGTGGCGCGATTGATCTCGTCGGCGAGCACCAGCTGCGCGAACACCGGGCCCTTGTGGAACTGGAAGGTGCTGGTGTCGCGCTCGAACACCGACACCCCGATGATGTCCGCCGGCAGCAGATCGCTCGTGAACTGGATGCGCTGATAGGACAGGCCGAGCGATTCTGCGAGCGCGTGCGCCAGCGTCGTCTTGCCGACGCCCGGGATGTCCTCGATCAGCAGGTGGCCGCGCGCGAGCATGCATGAGATGCACAGCCGCAGCTGCTGCTCCTTGCCGAGGATGATGCGGTTGAGCTGGGCAATCGTCGCGCCGACCAGCTCGATCGGGTCGGCCTGCGTGATCAGGGTTGGGATCGCGGAGTCCATGGTTGATCCGGGGTACTCAGCGCCGCCCCGCCAGCGCGCTCACTGCCTGCTCCTGCTGCTCGACCTGCGCGACCAGGCGTTTGAAATCAGCGATGCGCGTGTGCACTTCCGCGACGATTTCCGCCGGCGCGCCTTCGATGAACTTGCTGTTGCTCAACTTCTTCTGCTCCCGGTCGAGATCCTGATGCGCCTTCGCCTTGCGTTTCTGCAAACGCGCCAGCTCCGCGGCGGGGTCATCGATCAGCCCGTCGAGCGGCGATGAGATCGTGCGCTGATCGATACTCGCGCTCGCGGACGGCGGCAGTTGCTCTCCGGCCGCCACGACCCTCAGCTCCGAGATTCTGCCCACCGCCTGGACCACGCCGAGGCTGGCGGCCAGAGACTGCTGATCCGCCTCGTGCGGCGACTGGTAGTGGATCACAATTCCGCGACTTTGCGGGATATCGAGCTGGCCGCGAATCTGCCGCGCGCCGAGGATCGCCGCTTTGATCGCAGCAATCGCTCCTTCTGCCGCAGCGTCCTGCGGAAACTCCTTAGCGAGCGGGTAGGGCTGCAGCATGATCGTCGGGGCATTGTTGTTTCCGGAGGGTCGAGCCGCGAGCGCCGCTACCGACTGCCAGATCTCTTCGGTGATGAACGGCATCATCGGGTGCAGCAGCCGCAGACAGCCTTCCAGCACTTGCACCAGCGTCTGACGCGTACCGCGCTTCTGCGCATCGCCAGCTTCCGCCGATTGCAGCGCGGGTTTCGACAACTCCAGGTACCAATCGCAGTAGTCGTACCACGCGAACTCGTATAGCGCCTGCGCGGCGAGATCGAAGCGATACGCGTCCAGCTGCGCGCGAACTTCAGTGATCGTCGCGCCGAGACGCGAGCGGATCCAGCGATCCGCAGCCGAATACTCGACGTTCGCGCCGGTCTGGCCGCAGTCCTGGCCCTCCGTGTTCATCAGCACGTAGCGCGCGGCGTTCCACAGCTTGTTGCAGAAGTTCTTGTAGCCGTCGATGCGCCCGAGGTCGAAACGGATGTCGCGCCCCATCGTCGCGAGCGCGCACAGCGTGAAGCGCAACGCGTCGGCGCCGTGCGCCGGGATGCCGTTCGGAAACTGCTTGCGCGTGTTCTTCTCGATCTTCTGGCTCAGCTGCGGCTGCATCAGGCCGCTGGTGCGCTTGGCGACCAGCGCTTGCAGATCGATGCCGTCGACGAGATCGATCGGATCGATGATGTTGCCCTTCGACTTCGACATCTTGTCGCCGTGCTCGTCGCGGATCAGCCCGGTGATGTAGACGTGGCGGAACGGCACGTCGCCCGCGAACTTCAGCCCAAACATCATCATGCGCGCGACCCAGAAGAAGATGATGTCGAAGCCGGTGACGAGCACGCTGGTCGGATAGAACGTCTCCAGCTCCGGGGTTTCCTCGGGCCAGCCGAGCGTGGAGAACGGCCACAGCGCGGAGGAGAACCAGGTGTCGAGCACGTCCTCGTCGCGCGTGAGTTTCACGGCGCGGCCCTGCGTGGCGCTCGCCTGCGCTTCGGCTTCCGCCTGCGTGCGCGCGACGTAAATGTTGCCGCTCTCGTCGTACCACGCCGGGATGCGATGACCCCACCACAACTGGCGGCTGACGCACCAGTCCTGGATCTTGTGCATCCACTGGAAGTATTCCTTCGACCAGCTCTCCGGCACGAAGCGCGTACGGCCGTCCTCGACGGCTTTGATGGCCGGCTCGGCGAGCGGCGCGATGCGCACGTACCACTGGTCGGTGAGCCATGGCTCGAGCACGGCTCCGCTGCGATCGCCGCGCGGGACTGTCAGCTTGTGCGGCTCGACCTTATCGAGCAGCCCGAGCGCCTCGAAGTCCGCGACGACGAGCTTGCGCGCGTCGATGCGATCCAGGCCGCGATACTTCGGCGGCACCTCGTCGTTGAGCGCGGCGTTCGCGTCGAAGACGTTGATGATGGCCAGGTTGTGCCGCCTGCCGACTTCGTAGTCGTTGAAGTCGTGCCCTGGCGTGATCTTGACGCAGCCGGAGCCGAACGCCGGATCGACGTACTCGTCGGCGATGATCGGGATCTCGCGATCGGCGAGCGGCAGGCGCAGCTGCTTGCCAACCAGATGGCGATAGCGTTCGTCGTCGGGATGCACGGCCACTGCAGTGTCGCCGAGCATCGTCTCTGGACGCGTTGTTGCGACCACGAGATGGCCGCTGCCGTCTGCGAGCGGGTACCGCAGGTGCCACAGTTGACCCTGTTCTTCCTCCGACTGCACTTCGAGGTCCGATAGTGCCGTGTGCAGCACCGGGTCCCAGTTGACCAGGCGCTTGCCGCGGTACATCAGGCCATCTTCGTACAGGCGCACGAAAACATCGGTCACGACTTCCGACAGGCCCTCGTCCATCGTGAACCGATCGCGCGACCAGTCGACGGAATTTCCGAGGCGCCGCTCCTGACGCAGGATCGTGCCGCCGGACTGCTCCTTCCATTGCCACACGCGCTCGACGAAACCGTCGCGACCCAGATCGCGACGATGCTTGCCTTCGGCGTTGAGCTGCCGCTCCACGACCATCTGCGTCGCGATGCCAGCGTGATCGGTGCCGGGTTGCCATAGCGTGTTGTAGCCGTCCATGCGGTGCTGACGCGTCAGCGTGTCCATAAGCGTGTGCTGAAAGGCGTGGCCCATGTGCAGCGTGCCGGTGACGTTCGGTGGCGGGATGACGATCGAATAGGGCTGGCCGCGGCCGGACGCGGCGAACCAGCCGTTCGCCTCCCAGCGCTGGTAGAGACGTTGCTCGATTTCCCGGGGGTCGTAAGTCTTTTCCATGGTCACAAGGTATGCTCGGCGCTCGCCCGATTTGTCAGTACTGACTCAATTACTACCACATGAACCCGAGCCGTTTCAGCTATTTCCTGCGCATTCGTTACGGCGAGTGCGACGCACAGAAGGTTGTTTTCAACTCGCGCTACGGCAAGTACGTGGACCTGGCCGCCGCGGAATTCCTGCGAACGCTCGGCTTCGAGCAGGAGATCAAGACCGCCGAGCTCGACTACCAGGTGGTCAAGCAGACGATGGAATGGCGTGCGCCCGCGCGCTTCGACCAGGTGCTGGAGATCTCGGTGAGCGCGAAGCATTTGGGCACGACGTCGTTCACGCTCGCGACGGAATTCCGCATCGCCGGCGAGGAAGCGCTGATCGCGACCAGCGAGACCGTATACGTGCACGTCGATACGCACACGCTGAAGAAGGCGCCGATGCCGGCCAGGTTGCGCGAGGCGCTGGAGCGCGGGGCCAACGGCCAATACGTGGACCACGCCGCGTACCTGTCAGGCTAGAAAAGGCCCGGGAGAGGAGAAGACTGGACAGGATTAACAGGATGGTGAGAGGAGGGTCTGTGTTCCCTGCTTTTCTCTCATATCCTGTCCATCCTGTTCATCCTGTTCTTCCTGTCAAAATCTCTCCGAGTCTTCATTCACACATTGTGTGATTCGAGCTGGCAGCCGCGCTCGCGATACTGCTTGTAGCGTTCCCGTGCAGTGCGCTTGCGCTCGGGGTCGACCTCGACGATCTCGGCGACGCTCTCGTACTGCTCCAGCCCGGCGGGAATCGCTTCCGTGAGATTGACCACCAGCTGCCGGTGCGAGGGCGGGGCGGCCGCATCGCCGAGCAGGACCATGACGCGGGCGTGCGACGGCTCGCCGCCGGCGAAAATCTCGTGCGGCAGGAAGCTGCGATCGTTGTAGGTCCACAGCAGCTCGTCGAGCCGCCGCGCATCTCCCTGATCGATCGTTTGCAGGTAAACGCGTGAGCCTTGCTCGGCCGCTTGCTCGGCGAGCCGGCAGGCCCAGCGCAGACGCGCGTCCGGTGCGTCTTCCGAGAGCACGTAGAAGTCGACGCGCACGCCTTACTTGTTCAACAGGTAGTCGACGAGCAACGGCACCGGTCTGCCGGTGCTGCCTTTCTGCGCGCCGCCCTGGTACGCCGTGCCGGCGACGTCGAGATGCGCCCATTTCAGCCCGTCGGTGAACTTCGCCAGGAAACAGGCCGCAGTGATCGCGCCGCCCTCGCGGCCGGCGACGTTGGCGAAGTCCGCGAAGTTACTCTTGAGCTGCTCGCCATACTCCTCGCCGATCGGCATGTGCCAGGCGCGATCGTCGGCGCGGCGGCCCGCGTCTTCGAGCGCGGCGGCCAGTTCGTCGTCGTTGCTGAACAGGCCCGACAAATGATTGCCGAGTGCGACGACGCACGCGCCCGTCAGCGTCGCGATGTCGATGACGACTTCCGGCTTGAAGCGACGCGAGTAGGTAATTGCGTCGCAGAGGATCAGCCGGCCTTCGGCATCGGTGTTCAGGACCTCGATCGTCTGACCGGACATGCTCTTCACGATGTCGCCCGGCTTGGTGGCGCGGCCGCTCGGCATGTTCTCGCACGCCGGCACGACGCCGACCAGGTTGATCGGCAGATCGAGCGTCGCAACCGCTTTGAACGTGCCGAGCACGCTGGCTGCGCCGCTCATGTCGAACTTCATCTCGTCCATGGCCGGCGGCGGCTTCAGGGAGATGCCGCCGGTGTCGAACGTGACGCCCTTGCCGATCAGCGCCGTCGGCGCTGCGCCGCGTGCGCCGTTGGCGTATTCGAGAACGATCAGGTACGCCGGCTCTTCTGTGCCGTTGGTGACCGACAGGAACGAGCCCATCTGCAGCCGGCGGCATTCGGCCTCGTTCAGCACGCGGACGCGGATCTTGCGATGCTCGCGCGCCAGCGTGCGCGCCGCCTTCGCGAGATAGCCGGGCGTGCAGAAGTTCGCGGGCTCGTTCGCCAGGTCGCGCATCAGGCTCGTGCCGGCGAAGATGCCCTGGCCGTGCTCGATGGCGCGCTCTGCATTGCCGCGCTCGCCGCGGCCGGAGATCGCGATGCCGAGCTTCGTCAGCGTCGGCTTCTGCCGCTTGTTCTTCGTCTTGTGATCGGCGATGCGGTACTGCGAGTTCGACGCGACCTCGACGGCGATGCGCGTCATCGCGTACGTGTCCGCGTCGCCGACGCCGTCCAGGCCGAGATAGCTGACGGCATCCTTCGCGCCCGTCTTGGCCACGGCCGCGAGCGCGCTCGCCAGCGCCTTGCGGTACTGCTTGCGCTTGAAGGCATTGCGTGCGCCCAGGCCGACGACCACGACACGCTCGACCGACGTGCCGCTCAGGTCTGCGAGCAGCACGAGATCGCCGGCTTTGCCGCGCAGGTCGCCGCGCTTGACGAGGCGCGCGATGCGCCCGCCGATGCGCTTGTCGAGCTCTTCAGCAGCCGCCGACAGAACGCCCTTGTCGTACACGCCGACGATGGCGCAATCGGTGCGCTGTTTCGCCGGACCGCCGAAGCTCAAGAAAAATTCCATGAACCTTCCCCGCAAAAGTGCCGTAGTCTACCGCATCAGATGCGCACGCTGGACCGGTACATCTTTCGCGAAGTCGCCGTCACCTGCATCGCGGTGACGCTCGTGCTGCTGGTGATCCTGCTGTCCAATCAGCTGGCGCGTGTGCTGTCGCAGGCCGCCGCCAACGATTTCCCGCGCGAAGTCGTGTTCATGCTGATCGCACTGACCTCGGCCGGGTACCTGACGGTGGTGATTCCGGTCGGTTTCTTCCTCGCGATCATGCTCGGACTGGGGCGCCTGTATCACGAGAGCGAGATGGCGGCGATCCAGTCGTGCGGCGTGGGACCGGCGGGGCTGTTTCGACCCATAGCCGTGCTGTGCATCGCGATCGTGGCGCTGCTGGTCTGGCTGTCCTTCTGGGCGCTGCCCAGTGCAGCCGCGCGCGCGCAGCAGATTCGCGTCGAGGCGCTGCGCGAGGCGCAGTTCGGCGCGCTCGAGCCCGGCCGCTTCCGCACCTTCAGCGGCGGCAACATCGTTTTCTATGCGGAGCGCGTCGACGACAACCGGGTCCTGCACAACGTCAACGTGTTCGTCGATCGCACCGAGGAGCCCGGCAGCGAGGGCAAGATGGAGATCTGGGTCGCGACCCGCGCCGAGCAGCGCGGTGCCGGCCAGGCAGAGCAGACCTTCGTCCTGTACGACGGGCGTCGCTACGAAGGCGTGCCGGGAAGCGGCGAGTGGAGCGTGATCCAGTTCGCCGAGGGCGGGATCCCGATCCGGCTGGGCGAGCTGACCAACGCCAGCAGCAAATCCGAGCTGAAATCGACCCGCGAGCTGCTGCAGTCGTCCAACGTTGCGGATGCGGCCGCGCTGCAGGCGCGCTTCTCGAGCCCGATTCTGGCAATGGTGCTGATGGTGCTGGCAGTGCCGCTGGCGCGCCTGCGTCCGCGGCAGGGCCGGTTTGCGCGCATCGGCATCGCAATCCTTGCGTACTTCGTGTACTCGCTGCTGCTGGACGCGGCGCGCACCTGGGTTGAAGGCGGCGTCGTGCCGGTGTTCATCGGCATCTGGTGGGTGCACGCCATCGCCTTGTGCGTCGGCGCGTGGCTACTCGTACGGGAGAATCCGCCAGGACGGCCACGCGCCGTGGCGGTGCCCGCATGACCTCCATTCTCAGCCGTTACGTGATCCGCTCAGTGCTCGGCACCACGCTGCTGGTCATGCTGGTGCTGCTGGTGTTGAGCGGTCTGTATCTGTTCATCACGCAGCAGGACGAGATCGGGATCGGGACGTACACGCTTACGGACGCGCTGCTGTTCGTGGGGCTGAACCTGCCGAAGTACGCGTTCGACATGCTGCCGATCGCGGCGCTGATCGGTGCGCTGCTCGCGCTCGGCAACCTTGCGCGATCGATGGAGCTGATCGTGGTGCGGGCGGCCGGCGTGTCGGTAGTCCGCGTGGGACTGTGGGTCGCCGGGGCTGGCGTCATCCTGATGCTGCTCACCGGCGTGCTCGGCGAGCTGATCGCACCGCAGATGGAGCAGTACGCCCGCCGCATGAAGACGTTCGAGAAGTACCACGACTACAGCCTCGCGGGTAACCGCAGCGCGTGGGCCAAGGACGGCAACACGATCGTCTCGGTCGGGCAGCAATCGGGCGACAACCGCTACGGCGGCGTGTACGTGTTCAACTTCGACCCGCAGCATCGGCTGCGCAGCGTCGGCCGCGCGAGCAGCGCCAGCATCGACCCGGACAACGTCTGGCGTCTGGACAACTATCGCGAGTCGAGCTTCGAGGTAAATCGCGTCGTGCCGCGCGGGCCGATTACGGCGCAGGTGCGCACGCGGCTCTCGGCAGAATTCCTCGGGCTGGCGGTGCTCGATCCGGAGTCGCTGCCCGGAGTGGGCCTGCTCAGCTACATCCGTCACCTCAAGCAGAACGGCCTCGATTCGCGGTCGTACGAGACTGCATTCTGGGCGCGCATCGCCCGCACCGTCGCGGTCGCCATCATCGTCGTGCTCGCTGTGCCGTTTGCGTTCGGTCCGATGCGCTCGACGGGCACCGGGGCGCGCACGGTCGTCGGCATCATGATCGGCGTCGTGTTTTTCCTGCTCGCGAAGATGCTCGAGAGCGGGGGCGCAGTGTTCGAGCTGCCGCCGATCGTCATTGCCTGGCTGCCGACGGCGCTGCTGGCGCTCATCACGGCGATTGCAGTCAGCCGGGTCCGATGACTCACGCGGGTGTTCTGCGCCGTTTCGGCGCCATGCTATACGACACGTTGTTGCTGGCGCTCGCGGTGTTGCCGCTCACGACCGCGATCTTTCTCCTGTTTACGCGCGAGGCGATTACGCCCGGCGGCTCGGGCGTCGTGGAACGCATCTACCAGGCCGCACTGCTGCTGGTGATAGTGCTTTTCTTCAGCGTGTTCTGGACGTGGAGCGGCCAGACGGTGGGAATGCTCGCGTGGCGCTTGCGCGTGGAGCGCAGCGACGGCGCGTTACTCACGTGGCGCGACGCGCTGCTGCGCCTGGCGGGCGCATGCGTGTCGCTCGCGCCGGTCGGCCTCGGCTATTTCTGGATCCTGATCGACCGCGACGGGCTCGCGTGGCACGACCGCTGGAGCGGCACGCGAGTCGTCGTGTTGCCGAAGAGGAAGAAATCAGGCTGAAGCTGCTGCGCAGGGACGCGTCCATGGCGCGGGCGCAGGATGCGCTGGAGCAGCCCGGCCTACTTGCTGCCGACCAGCTGATCGACGGGCTTGAACAAGCTCTCGTACTTGTAGTCCGGGATCTCGTAGACCCAGCCGGTGACTTTTTCAGCCGCCTTTTTCGCGTCCTCGGCGACGTTCGGGGCGGCGGGCTGGGGCGGCGCCTCCTTCTTCTCGTCCTTCTTGTCGCCTTCCTTCTTTTCGTCCGCAGGCGCGGTTGCGACCTTGTAGCGCTCGGCCTGTGCGGCGTCGAACGCCGGACGCAGCGCGACGTAGTGCTTCTGATCCTGGACCCAGCCGTCGACGTCGACGACCAGACCGTCGAACGTCTTGAACGTCGCGTGTGCGGTCGGCGGCGTCGACTGGAATGCGCTCGCCGGCTTCACGTCGGCGAGGCTGAGAGCAGTCAGCGCCATCGCAACGCTGTTCGCTGCGGTCGGGGCGCTCAGCGACTTGCCTTTCGGCAATCCCGTCACCGTGAAGTTCTGATCGGCGCGGACGCTCTTGGTCGCGGTATAGGGCTTGCCGTCCTTCGCGGTCACGGTTGCGGACTGCATGCGATCGGCTGAAACATCGATGATGTCTTTTCGCAGCCAGGCGTCCGGCGTGGCCGAGGTGTCGATCGTCGTGTCGATGAGCCAGCTCTGCGGCTCGCCGGCGCGGCGCACGTAGTTGGCGCGCGCACCGACCGCCTGCTTGCCGACGATCACATCGACCGGCTTCGGCGTGCCGACCAGCTCGACGCGCAGACTGGTCGCGGCAGGACTCTTCGTGTCTTCGACGCCGAGCTTCGTGTACTGCTGCGGATCCGCCGTCTTCTGCTCGGCTGTCTTGGCATCGGCGATCGCGATGAGGAGCTTGCGCACCTTGCCGTCGTCCGCCGGGTAGCTGTCGCGCTCGCTCACCTTCCACACGTCGTCCTTCCGAACCAGCTCGACGACGCGCGCGTCGCCAGCCTTGTACAGGTGAATCGCGTTGACCGCATTCAACTGCTCTTTCAGCCCGGGATAGAGCGGGCCGGCTTCGGCGCTGGCGCCGGTCGGGCCCTCGCGACCGGCGAGCCACACGCCCGCAACGATGATCAGGATGGCGGCGATGCCGAGGATCAGCAGTCTTCGCGGTGTCATACGTTCAACCTGTGTGAGCTGCAGCGCGTCCGGCGCGCAGCCGGCGGCGGCGCGTCAGTGCCAGCAAGATCGCGCCGATTGCGAGCAGCGCCGGCACGGCCGCGATGTTCAGAAGCTTGATCCACCAGCCAAGATCCTTGATCTCGACGTCGAGGCCGCGGCGGACGTCACGCAGCTCCTTGCGGACGCGCAGGCGCTCCTGCTGGAAGCGCGTGATCTCGGCCTGCTGCTCGGGCGTCAGCACCAGCGAGCCGCCGCTGGAATTGCGTCCCGCTTCCAGCTCCGTCAGCCGTTGCTCGGTCTGCTTCAGCTCGGTGTCGAGCTCCTTCTCCTTCGCGCTCAGCTGCTCGCCGGCGTGACGGCGCAGCTCGTCGACCTTGGTGAACGGACGGAAGAAGCTCTGCCGGCCGCGGATGCTGATCAGGTCGCTGCTGCCGGCCAGGTTGTCGACGGCATTGGAAAGGAAGTCGCCGTTGTTCGCGACCGCCATCATGAGCCGCTGCCCGAACACGTTCTGAATCTGCACCCACATCTGGTCGGCGAGGATGTCGCTGTCGGCGACGACGATGAGATCGGCGTCACCGGCCGACTCGGTCTTGTGATCGCCGGCAGCGGGCTTCGGCGCGGCCTCGCCCTCAGCCGGCGGCGCGCCGTTCGGATAAGCAGACTTGAGTTTGCCGTGCACGCGTGCGGCAATCGTGTAGCGCTCGCCGCTCGGCTTGAAGTTGTCGAGCAACGCCTGCGGGTCCGACATGAGAGAGAACTGCATGACGGGCAACAGCGCCGCGTCGCTGCTCGACTGCAGCAACGGCTCGAACTGGATCGTCGCGCCGTCCTTTTTCTTCAGAGCGCCGGCAGTCCAGACGTTGATCGAGTTGAGCGCCGAAGTCACGACGTCCTTCGCATCCATGCTGTCGCGATTCAGGCCGATGATGCCGATGTGCTGCGACGGCTGCTGGTCCTGCCGCATCCGCACCGTCAGGCCGAGTCCGCGATCACCGACCACCTTGCCCGGATCGTAAGCGACGCCCCAGGCGTCGAGCAGCGGACCGAGCGAGGAGGAGCGCGGCGCCATCGCCATCGGCCCGCCCTGTTGCGCGGCCGGATCGTTCTCGGACTGCGGATCGACGAACGCGATGAGCTTGCCGCCGCGCATGACGAACTGGTCGATCGCATACAGCGTCTTCGCCGGCAGGTCCTTGGGATGGATCAGCAGCAGCAGCTCGACGTCCGCATCGATCTTCGCGATGTCGGGCGCCAGCGTGCGCAGCTGCACGACCTCGCGCAGTTGCGCGATGCTCGCCCAGCCTTCCTGCATGCGGCCGGAGAACTGATCGAACGACGCGTCGACCGGCAACGTCGAGAGAATGCCCACGGTCGGCTTCTTCGGATTGCTCAGCCGATGGATCAGGCTGGCGATGTCGTACTCGAGAAACTGCTCCTTCTCTTCGACGAACAGCGGGATGATCTCGCGGCCGTCGGTCGAGTTGGTGCCGGCGAGGCCGAAATACACCGATTCGCCGTACGGGCCGGCGGGCGCCGCGGTCAGACCGAACTCGGTCGCGCGATCTTCGTCTTCCGAGAACGGCGCCGGGTCGATGATGCTGAGCTTGATCTTGCCCTTCGAGCGGCGCTGCATTTCTTCCAGCATCTCGCGCACGCGCTGCGCATACGCGCGCATCGGCGGCGACTGGCTGGTCGCCTCCTGCGAGAAGAAGAAGTACAGGTTGATCGGCTCCTTGAGCGAGCTGACGATGTTCTGGGTGCCGGGCGCGATCGTGTACAGCCCGTTCTCGGTGAAATCGAAGCGCGCGCCGCGCAACACGAAGCTGATGATGATCGTCACGCCGATGAACAGCACTGCGAGCGCGAGCAGCGCGCCGGCGCCATAAGTCTTGCGGACCATGTTTGCGTTTCGGGTCATGATCAGTCCGCCTTCTTCATGTCGAGCACGATCGCGTTCGCCGCGAGCCAGGCCGCCGCCACGCTGACGAAGTACAGCAGGTCGCGCAGATCGATCACGCCCTTGCGGATCGAGGTGAAGTGGGTCCAGAAGGACAACGAAGCCACCGCGTCCACGATCGGCTGCGGCATCCACGCCGGCATGAAGTCGAGCACGATGGAGAAGCCCGACAGCATGAACAGGAAGCAGACCAGCGCGCTCAGGATGAACGCGATCACCTGGTTGCGCGTCACGGCCGAGATGCACGCGCCGATCGCCAGCATGCCGCCGGCGACGAACAGGCTGCCGAGATAGCCTGCGAGGATCACGCCGTTGTCCGGATCGCCGAGGTAGTTCACGGTGATCCAGATCGGGAACGTCAGTGCGAGCGCCAGGCCGGCGACGGCCCACGCCGCCAGATACTTGCCGACCACGGCCTGCCAGGGCGCGATCGGCAACGTCATCAGCAGCTCCACCGATCCGGACTTGCGTTCCTCGGCCCACAGCCGCATCGACAGCGCGGGCATCAGGAACAGGTACAGCCACGGATGGAAGTAGAAGAACGAGCTCAGGTCGGCCTGGCCGCTCTCGTAGAACCCGCCGAAGAAGAACGTGAGCGACAGCGCGACCACCAGGAAGATCACGATGAACACCAGCGCCAGCGGCGTGGCGAAGTAGCTGGCGAACTCGCGGCGGAAGATGGCCAGAGTGTTATGCATGGGCCGCCTCCCGCGCGGGCTTGTTGCCCAGGGTGATCTGGCGGAAGGCATCTTCGAGGCGTCCGCTCGGCACGCGCTTCGCCAGCGTCTTCGGCGTGTCGTCCGCGAGGATGCGGCCGGCGGCGATGATGATCGCCCGACCGCACACGGCCTCGACCTCTTCGAGGATGTGGGTCGAGATCACGATGATCTTGTCCTTGCTCATCGCGCTGATCAGCTCGCGCACCTCGTGCTTCTGGTTCGGGTCGAGGCCGTCGGTGGGCTCGTCGAGGATCAACACCTGCGGGTCGTGCAGCAGCGCCTGCGCCAGCCCGAGGCGGCGCTTGTAGCCCTTCGACAGCGTCTCGATCATCTGCTCGAGCACGCTCTGCAGGCCGAGCCGGGCGATGCCGTCGTCCAGCCGCGCGCGGCGATGGTCGCCGGTCAGCCCGCGGATATCGGCAATGAAATTCAGAAAGCCGCGCACCGACATTTCGCCGTAGCACGGTGCGCCCTCGGGCAGATAGCCCATGCAGGCTTTCGCCGCGAGCGGCGCGCTTTCGACGTCGTGTCCGCAAACGCGCACGCTGCCGCTGCTCGGGGTGAGGAACCCGGTGATCATCTTCATGGTGGTCGACTTGCCGGCACCATTCGGGCCGAGGAAGCCGAGCACCTCGCCGGGCTGCACGTTGAAGGAGATGTCGTCCACGGCTGTGAGCTCGCCGTAGCGCTTCGACAAATGGTTGATCTCGATCATGGTTTTCCCGGCATGTTGGTCGTCCGAACAAAAGCGGTGCTTGAGACTGCGGCGTGCAAGCGCGGTTCCGATTCGTTTTG
>JBIOUH010000174.1:0-3304 GCA_044866955.1 Steroidobacteraceae bacterium | reverse complement strand
CACCTGACCGCTCCGCTCGCGCACAGTCCGCAGCGAGGCACCTGCCAGTACCGCAACCTGTGTATCCGCGGCTGTCCATTCGGCGCCTACTTCAGCAGCAACTCGAGCACACTGCCGGCGGCGGAAGCGACCGGCAACATGACCATCCGGCCCAATTCGATCGTCTATGAGCTCATCTACGACGACAAGGAACGGCGCGCCACCGGCGTGCGCGTCATCGACGCCGAGACTCACGAGCACCTGGAATTCACCGCCAAGGTGATCTTTCTGTGCGCGTCGACGTTCGGCTCGACCTTCATCATGCTGAACTCGGTGTCGCAGCGCTTTCCGCACGGCTTCGGCAATGACAGCGGCGAGCTCGGCTGCAACATCATGGATCATCACCTCGACGTCGGCGCTGCTGCGATGGTGGAGGGATTCGAGGATCGCTACTACCTCGGCAACCGGCCCAACGACCTCTACATCCCGCGCTATCGCAACCTTGGCGGCGAGCAGCGCAACTACCTTCGCGGCTTCGGCTACCAGGGCAATGCCGCCCGGCTCGGCTGGACGCGATTGCTGCTGGATTCGACCTTCGGCGGCGCAGTGAAGACCCGGGGCGCGACTCCGGGCCCGTGGGACATCAAGCTGGGCGGCTTCGGCGAGATCCTGCCGAATCATGCCAACCGTGTGACGCTGGACCGCACGCGCAAGGACAAGTGGGGCCTGCCGCTGCTGGCGTTCGATGCGCAGCTGCGCGAGAACGAGCTGGAGATGCGCAAGGACATGGCGAGCGACGCCGCGGAAATGCTCGAGGCTGCAGGCTTCACCGACGTTCATACCTACGATCGCGAGATCGGCGTCGGTCTCGGCATTCACGAGATGGGCACCGCGCGCATGGGTAAGGACCCGAAGACCTCCGTGCTCAACAAGTGGAACCAGGTCCACGCATGCACGAACGTGTACGTCACCGACGGCTCGTTCATGGCGTCGAGCGCGTGTCAGAACCCCTCGCTGACGTACATGGCGCTCACTGCACGCGCTGTCGATCACGCGGTGGGCGAGCTGAAGCGGATGAATCTGAAATGACAGAGGTGACACAAGGGATGAATCGTCGCGAGCTTCTGCAGCGCGTGGCGATACTGATGGGCGGCGCGGTCTCCGCGCCGGCCGTGCTCGCCGTGCTCAACGGTTGCTCGCGCCGGCCCGCAACGAGTGCGCCGATCGTGCTCGACGACGCGCAGCGCGCGATCATCGCCGAGCTCGCCGAGATCATCATCCCGCGCACGGACACGCCGGGAGCGAAGGACGTCGGAGTGCCGCAATTCATCGAAGCGATGCTGCGGGACGCCTTGTCCACCGAGGATCAGCAGTCCTTCGTCAGCGGGCTCGAGGATTTCGACGCGGCAGCACAACGGGAGCACGGCAAGCCGTTCCTGCAGCTGTCGCCAGAGCAGCGTGCAACGTTTGCGCAGAGCGTTCACGACAGCGCGGTGGCTGCAGTACAAGAGCGTCGACAGAGGCGGCGCGGCTGGCAGAAGCTCGAGCAGCAGGGCACGGTACCGGTGGGTCAGCTGCGCTCGATCAAGAAACAGCTCACGACGCTGCTGAGCTCGCGCGAGAGTGCGAAGCAAAGCGTGCGGCCGTTCATTCTCACGATGAAGGAGCTCACCCTGCTGGGCTTCTTCACTTCAGCGGTCGGTTCGACGCAGATCCTGCAGTATCTGCCGGTGCCCGGCCGTTTGCAGGCCTGCATTCCGCTGAGCGAGGCGGGCAACGGCAAGACCTGGGCGCTGGAGACCAGCTACCGATTCTGAAGTCTCAATCGTCGGTGACCGACTCGACGATCGGCGTCAGCAGCGGAGCCAGCACTCCGTAGTCGCTGTTGAGCTCTGTGCGCAGCTGCGGCAGCGACGGATCGTCGGGATTGTTGCCCGTGCGCGCGATGACCAGGTCGAGGCTCGGAATCACCACGATCAGGTTGTCGCCGAGTCCCCAGGCCCAATACGTGTCGCGAGGCACACCGGGCAGCTCGCCGGACTTATTGGTCCACCACAGCACGCCGTAGTTCACCGTCGCCGTCGGGTCGCGTTCCGGGTTAGCGTTGGTTGCAGCAGCACTTTCCGGGCGCGGCGTCTGCACGAGCTCGACAAAGGATTCCGACAGCAGGCGCTCTCCGTCCCAGGCGCCGTCCCGCAGGAAGAGGTAGCCGATGCGCGCCATCGCATCGACGTTCGTATCGATGCCGGAGGAGATCTCGCGCCGCTTGACGCCGTTGAGCATGTCGGTGCGAGAGGAATTATCGCGCCAGATCAACATGTCGGCGGTAATGCCGATGCGCGAAAACACGCGCGAGAACAGCAGGGAGTTCAGATCCTCGCCGTACACCTGCGTGAGCACGTCGGCCAGCCAGTTCGCCCCACCGTCCGAGTAGGACCACGTCGTACCAGGCTCGAACTGCAGCGGCACGAATCCACCGGGCTTTTCGAAGCCCGCGGTGTGAGTGGCAAGCTGCAGGATGGTGATCTGGTCGAGCCAGCCGGTTTGCTGGTTGCTTTGCGGCGGCACGCCGAACGTCGACAGGTGCGCCTGCGCCGAGTCCGTGAGTTTCAGCCGGCCGTCATCCAGCGCCAGGCCCAACGCGATGCCCCCGATCGACTTGGTTGTCGACTTGACGGCATAGAGCGCGGCAGTATCGCCCCAGCTATAGACGACGCGGCCGCGGCGCACGATGAGTCCGGAGCCGCCGCCGATCAGCGAGTAGTCTCGTGCCTGGTCGAGCTTGGCGGCTTCCATGTTCATGTCGGCCGGCGCCGCAGTCGCCCACTCGGTGGTGGGGAACACCGGGTCGGCGGGCGGTGGCTCCTGCGTCGGGACCGGTTCCGGCGGCGCTGCAGCGGGTTCATTGCCGCCGCCGCCGCAGGCAGACAGCGCCAGGCAACCTGCCAGGAGCAAGGCAGAGGTTCGCAGTGCGTTGTACATTCGATCCGGTCTCCACACGAGCAGGTAGCGAGACCAGAAAACGCGTCGAAAAAATAGAAAGGTCCGTTGACCGCCGCCGGCAACGGGTCCGCTGATTCCTACAGCGCAATTCCAACCGTCAATTCTGCGTCGTAACCGCTCGTTGACGCGTTCTCCGACAGCGTGCAGAGCTGGTACTGCTCGCCGTCCGAGAACACGTTGTCCGCGCTGAAGCTCGTCACGGATGTGTTCTGACCCCGTGCCGCATACAGCGAGCTGGCATACACAGCTGTCGTGATGTCCTGTGGTTGCCGCCCGGCTGGCTGTAGCCCGAGTAGATACCATCCTTGTCGCAATGCCAGGT
>JBIOUH010000173.1:0-20846 GCA_044866955.1 Steroidobacteraceae bacterium | reverse complement strand
TCGGCATCGCCAGCGACTGCACGTAGTCGCCGAACTTCACCATCTGGATCGGCAGCACCGCGACTTCCGGCGTCCGGCGCAGCATCGAGAACAGACTGGTGCGGAACAGGCGCGCGAAGCGATCGTTGATCATCTCGAGCGTCGGCATGCGGCCGCGCACGATGCGCACCTGGTTCGCAAAATCGAACGAGCGCACTTCGCCCGGCGCGGGTGCGTCTGCGCCCTCGGTGGGAACAGTCCCCTTGTCGACGCCGTGCAGGAGTGCGTCGATTTCGTCCTGATTGAGTACGTCGTTCGCCATGACTCACTGCATTACAAAGCTGGTGAAGTAGATGTCTTCGACCTTCTTGCTCTCGCCGCCCTCTTCATCCACGACCTTCGCAATGATCTCCAGCGCCTTCTTGCGCAGCTCTTCCTTGCCTTCCATCGTCGAAATCGTGTCGTAGGTCTGCGAGCCGAGCAGCAACAGCATGTTGTTGCGGATCTTGGGCTCGTTCGACTTGATCAGCTCCTCGGTGTGCGCGTCACGCGTCATCGCCTCCATGCTGACCTGCAGGAAGCGCATCACGCCCTTCGCGTCGAAGTTGACGACGAACGGCGGCTCGTACTTGACATAGAGTGCGGGCAGCTTCGGCTCGGCGGCCTTGCCTTTCTTGTCCTTCTTGCCCTTGCCCTTTTCCTTCTTCGTGTCCTTCGCGTCGGCTTCATGCTCTTCGCCGCTGTCCGCGGTCGCTTCTTCGTCGGCGGCGTTCTTGTGCATGAAGAACCACGCGCCACCGCCGCCAGCGCCGAGCACGAGCGCGGCTGCAGCTATGATGATCAGCAGCTTGCTCTTGCCGCCTTTGGCGCGCGCAGCAGGTTTCTCGCCGTCTTTCGCGGCAGCTTCGGGCGCTGCGGCAGGTGCATCCGACATCGACTGATCCTCGCTGATGAACTTCGCGTGCGAGGAAGTGCAAGGTGAATGCCAGAGGGCTCAGGTCAGATGTAAGTGGTTAAGGGGGAAAGGGAAAGGGGAAAAATGGGAGTGTGAACTGGGACACAGGAGAAATGGGGTGACGGAAAGTTGGCGGGCGGAGTGTGATGAAGATCTCGACGGAAGTGCGAATGACCGCTTCCGACGGGGATGAGCGGTTCAGCGTGGAGCCTGCAGACTTCGTTGTCGCAGCGGTAAGGGATGGAACTCTTGAGGCGGATCAGGATTTGGCGGCAGCCGCCTCATGGTACGAACGACAGCGCCCAGGCCTTCCTCGAAAGCGGCTGATCAGGAAGCCTCGTTGCCTGGCAGCTTCGCCATGAGCTGCTCCAGCGTCCGCATGGGATTGAGCGCCTTGTCCGCGACGAGGCTGGCGACAGCCCACGCGAGCGCGCCTGGCCGGATCGCTTGCCCGATCCGCGCCAGCTCCGAACGATGGACTTCCCAGAAGGCGTCGGGCGCGCCGCGCAACCGCACACGCGCGAGCATCTGGTAGTAGCGCGTGTGGACGTCGCGCTGCGCTTGCGCAAGATCGTCGCCTTCCAAGTAGCGCGGGCCATACTGGTACGTGAGCACGTACTGCAGCAGCAATTGCGGGTTGTATTGCGCCAGTCCGCTCGAGATCGAGTGGTTGTCGTCGCGCCGCAGGGTCATGAGAATCTGCGGTACGCGCACGAAATCAGAGTCCGAGAGCACCTCGAAACAGAGCTTCGTGTCGACGTTGAGACCGGTTTCGGCATAGAACGGATCGCGTGCCCTCACTACGTTGGCCCGGTACATGAGGCAGGTCGGCGAGCCAAAATAGGTGCCGCCGCGCGTCAGTCGTGTCCGGCACGCCTCGCGCCCGGTGAAGAACTCACGATCGAACGGCAGTCCAGCGCCACCCAACACGCGACCGGCGATGAAACATCCCGAAATGATGCCTGCAGTGGGGTGACGCACGGCGGCATCAACCAAGCGTGTCAGACATTGCGGTTCGACCCAGTCATCGGCCTGGACCATTTTGCAGTACTCGCTCTCTGGCGACATGTACCGGAGCGCGCGATTGTAGTTGGCTTGCTGCCCGATGAATTCATCGTGGGTGCGCACCGAGATGCGGGAGTCCCGGCGTGCGTACTCGCGCGCGATTTCCAGGGAGCCGTCGGTGCTGCGGTTGTCGGAAAGTATGTATTCGAAATTCTGATAATCCTGCGCGAGTACGCTGCGAATGCACTGCTCGAGATAACGCTCCGTATTGTAGAAGGGAGTGACCACAGTGACGCGTGGCTGCTGCGCGCTCCTCATATTGTTGTCGAGGTCCACTAGTAAGACTTCCTCGCAGGCCGCAGCGAGACCTCAGTGAGCTCGGCCGTTTCGGGCAGATCGAGCGCAGCAAGAACGATCTGCGCGATGTCCCGTGGCTGTAGCAGCAGCCGCGGATCGAATTTCCGCCCTTCGAGCGCGAAGACCCTCTCGATGAGAGGCGTCGCAGTCCGCCCGGGATGGATCGTGAGTACCCGAACGCCGCGCTGATTCAGCTCTGCACGCCAACAGTCCGCGAGCGCCCGGGCTGCGAAGTGGGTTGCCGAGTACGCGCCTGCGCCAGCGCGCGCAGTCAATCCGGCCGAGGAGTTTACGAATATCAAGTATCCTTTGCTCCGCTCGAGGAGCGAAGCCAGCGCACTCGTGAGCCGGAAGGGTGCGCGCACGTTCGTGCGGTACAGGATATCCAGCTCCCGTGTCGGCGTGTCCGCGAGAGGACCGGCATAGTAGACGCCGGCACAGTGGACCACAGCCCGTACCACCCGGTACTCCCGCGTGATTTCATCCACCACGGCATCGAGGGATTCGTCGAGCAGCAGGTCGACGGCGAGCCCACGCAGCCTCCCACCGTAAGATGATTCGAGCGCAGTGAGCACCTCGACGTTGCGGCCCAGAGCCAGCACCTGACGTCCGTGCTCGGCCAGGGTTGACGCTACAATCCTGCCGATGCCGCCCGTCGCACCAGTGACTACAGCAACTTCGGGGATCATGGGCGGCCTCCTACTCATTCTTGGCGCCACCGCAGCAGTCATCGCACGCCCATACAATCCCTCTTCAAAGCCTGGCGCATCGTTGGAAGCTCGTACTCCGGAAGGTGGTCCTCGAACAGCTTCTTGATCGGTAAGTGCTCACTCACCAGCCGCTGCCGGCGGGTGAGTGCCATAAACAGCCGCCGCGCTGCGGTGCGTCTCCGCCTGCCTGAACTCGCAACCGCTCAACGAGGCGCGAATATGGCCGTTGAAGTGAGTGTGCATCGGCAGGGCAAGCACTCACACAACCTCAACCCTACGCGGGCGCGCAAGACGCCGGTGTCGCTCGCTCAGTTCTTCGCCGATTCCACCTGCTCGCGCTGCCGGCTCAGGTCGCGTTGGATCTTCCCGACCAGCGCCACAAAGCGAGGGTGATCGCGCAAGCTGGCGAAGACTTCGTTGTGCAGCAAGCCGAAATGCCAACAATAGTAAAGCGTCCGATCAAGCTCGGCTTTTTCGAGTGCGTCCAATGCTGCCTCCGTCTTTCCGCGTAACGCCAGCGCTTCCGCAGCGTGGCGCTCCTCGATAAACAGCCCTCGTTTTCTGCGCAGCTCCAGAATCGCTTCCAGATGATCGAGCATCTGGTTCGCCCCAGCCTCATCGCCCGCTGCACGCAACGCGCGGCTGTAGTCGGCGAAATAGAGCGCAGGGTACGACGACCACGCGCTCTTTACCGGAACCGGCGCTGGCGTGAAGTCCTGTGGATCGATGTCCTTGCGTGCCTTGTAGAGGGCATACTCTGGCGCCAGCGTCTCCAGGAAGTCCACGGCCCGCTGTGCTTCACCGCTTTCGAGCATCGCATCGACCGCGAGGCGCAGGAGAATGAAATCCCCGGCATCGCCGCCCCAGATTTTCTTTGGCGCGGTTAGCGCCGAAACAGCCAGTCGCCGGGCCTCCTCGATTTCGCCGTAGACGAGATGCCGGTAGGCTTCGATGGGAGCCATCGCACCGAGAAATTGCAAGTTCCCCGCAGTCCGCCGAGCAGGTTCCATGAGGGACTCGGCCGTTTGCAGATCGCCGATGTCGTAATACAGCTGCGCAAGCCAAGGGGCTGTGCCCCCGCGCGGTCCGGTCTGAGCTACGAGTCTGCTGCCGTGCTCGATGCTCCCTGCAAGATCGCCCGAGAGCAGCCACCGCGTCTGCGCTATCAATCCGTCCGCGTTCGGGTTTGTCGGCGTGACGATCTCTCGGTACCGCTCGGCCGCTGCGATGGCCTCTTGTGCATTCCAGAGGTCCATGTAGCTGGCCCAGACGTTGATGTAGATGAGTGGATTCAACGGGTCCGTCTCGCGGGAACGACGAGTCAGCGCGAGCGCTTCTTCCGGGTGGCCCTGATCGAGCTTGAAATCCGGGTACACGACTCGGAGGACGCCGTTTGCGGGATCCTTGTGCTGAGCGGTCGCGAATCGCTCCTGCGCGAGCTTGATGTCCCCGTCATACCGCGCCAGCTGAGCGCTGAGCCCGAGCAGGCCTGGATCGTCGGGCGCCAGATGCAGTCCACGGCCGACAACCTCGCGCAGCTTGGCTCGGTTCTCCGCCATGGCAACCCGCTGATCGACGACCTCCAAGACGTACGCCAGGCCGAGTCCGTGGTATCCAGGAATGAATTCGGGGTCGATCGCGATCGCTTGTTCGAAGTAGCGCACGGCTTCACCGTAGTCGTCGAATCGCATCTTCTGCTGACCGCGCAGATACAGATCGTACGCTTCTGGCTTCACTCCTCGGGCTGGAACATCGGCTAGATTTTGCAGATTCGCCCTGAGCTCCGCGGCAACCGAGCGGGCAACGTGAACTTGCAACGCCAGGATATCGCCGACCCCTCGATCGTACGATTCCGACCAAAACCGCCTGCCATCTGATGCATCCACGAGCCGGACCGACACTCGGATCCGGTCCCCTTCCTTTCGCACGCTCCCTTCGAGCACGTGAGTCACGCCGAGCACTTCGGCAATCCGCCGGACATCCGCGTCCTTGCCCCTGAAGGAAAACGATGACGTGCGCGCAATGACCCGAAGCGTCGTGGCTCTCGAAAGCACGTTGAGGATCTCTTCTGCGATGCCGTCCGCCAGGTACTGCTGATCCCGTCCCGGGCTCAGGTCCGCGAAGGGAAGTACCGCGATCGAAGTGCTCTCGCGCACCGCGTCGGTCTGCGCTGCCACGATCCACAATACGATCGCAGCGGCCGCGGCGACGCAGAGCGCAGCACCTATCGGCACGACCCATCTGCGTCGATGACGGGCTGGCGATTCGTCCGGCAGGACTTCGACTCGCGGCAGCAGTCGGTAGCCCTGGCCGCGGACCAGCTCCACATAGCGGGGATTGTGCGGATCGTCCGCGAGCGCATCTCGTAACAGCTTGACCCGCTGACTGATCGTCTCCGGGCTTACCGAGCGCCCACCCCAGACTGAATTTATCAACTCATCGTGGGAGACCATGTTGGGCGCGGCTTCCACAAGCGTCAGCAGCAGTCGATACGTGAGGCGCCCCAGCGGAATCGTTTTCGAGCCACGCAGCAACAGACGCCGGCCAGTATCCAGCGTCAGGTCACCGATGCGAAAACGCGAGGACATCACCCGTTCCAGAGGCCTGCCGGCACAACTCGGTCGGTATCGCTGATGCTAGTACTATTTCCGTTTCAAGGCTGCGCATGACCAACGGAGTTGATCTGTCTTGACGTCCGCTTGTGGCGCCGAAAGCAGCCAGTTGCTTATCTCGCGGTCGCGGCTTTGGTAGTCTGCGACTCGTCCAGTTCGCGATAGCGACAATCAACAAGCGCCGGGACGCCAGTACCAAATGCCGACCGAGGGCTGCTGCATCGAAAAGCCGCGCACTAGTCGCGGCCGCCGGAGTCTATATCTCGCCGCATGGCCAGCGCTTGCAGCGCTGGGCTCATCTGGCGCGTCCGCAGACGGCGCCGATCCGCTACTGACTGCGGCGCGCTCGTCGAAAACGCTCGTCGATCTGCGCCTGCGCTTTGAGAATGTCGAGCAGGACGGGATTCCCGAAGAGGCCGATGCCCTGACCCTGCGCGCCCGGCTCGGATTCGAGACGGGCAAGGCCTGGAATACGTCGCTCCTGGCCGAGACCGAGCTGCTCGCCCCGCTGCTGGACGACTACAACAGCACCACGAACGGTCACACCGACTTTCCGGTCGTGAACGACCCGCAGTCGTACGAGATCAACCGGCTCCAGCTTGCCAACAGGTCCATATCGGACACCACGATCATCGTCGGTCGGCAGCGAGTGGTGCTCGACGACGAACGCTTCATCAGCCGCGTCGGCTGGCGCCAGAACGAACAGACCTTCGACGCGGTACAGGTCATCAATCAGTCCATTCCAAAGCTCACGATCGACGCGACGTATTTCAACCAGGTCAATCGCGTGCTCGGCAAGGAGTCAGCGCTGGGCCGTTATCACGGTGACAGCTATCTCGCCAATGTCGGCTACCAAACGCCGGTCGGCAGCCTCGTGGGATTCGGCTACTGGCTCGACTTCGAGGAAGCACCGCGCGATTCGTCACAAACCTTCGGCATGCGGCTGTCCGGCAAGAAATCCGTCAATGCGATCGAGCTCGCCTATCTGGCCTCCTACGCGACGCAGCAGGAGTACGCTGGCAATCCACTGCGCTACGACGAAGACTTCTATGTCTTCGAACTCATCGGCACGCTCCGCGAGGTAACTCTCGGAGCGGGCATCGAGACGCTCGAAGGCAGTGGCGTCAAGGGCTTCGCCACGCCGCTCGCCACGTTCCACAAATTCCTCGGCTGGGCTGACAAGTTCACCGTCACACCGCCGGACGGCCTCGAACACCACTACGCGACCCTTGGTTTCGCGCGCAAGAGTGTCGGCGTCTTCGACACGCTCGGCGCGACGCTCGTCTATCATCGTTTCGAATCGAGCCGTCTCAACATCGATTACGGCAACGAGATTGACCTGCAGCTGCAGGCCGGATGGCGTCACGTGACTTGCCTCATCAAGTACGCGGACTACGACGCGCACGCCTTCGCAACCGACACGAGAAAATACTGGCTACAGGTCGAATACGCTCTCTAGGGAGCGATCAGCCAGGTCACATCATGCAGATCGCCCGGCGAGCGCCGAAGCAAGCGCCACTGCGTTCGCCGGGTTCAGAGAATCAACCATCATCGAAGGCACCAGAATCGTGGCCCCGCGTTCTTTGGTCGTTTCATAGATGATGTTCATCGCGCGCAGCTGTAGTGCGGCCGGATTGCTGGCGTAGGTATTCGCTGCCTCCAGAAAATTCTGTGCGATCTCTTTCTCGGCTGCGCCGAGCGTCACCCGTGCGGCCTTCTCCCTCTCTGCTTGTGCCTGTCGGCTCATTGCATCCTGCAATGCGGGTGGAATCGCCACATCGCGAATCTCAACGGATAATACGGACACACCCCATTCCCGCGTCTTCTGCCCGATTTCCTCGCGCAGGCGTGCATCGGACCGCTTGCGCTCGGTGAGCATCGAGCTGAGCGAGGACGCGCCGATCATTTCCCGCAGCGTGGTTTGCGCTACCCGCAGGATCGCCTCTCGGTAGTCGCTGATTTCCAGCGCGGCTCGCTCGACGTCGTGAACCTGCCAGAAAAGCACAGCGTCGATGTTCGCCGGCACGCTATCGGCGGTCAGCGCCTGCTCCGCTGCGAATTGCGTCGTCTGAATGCGCTGATCCAGCCATGCAGCGACGTTGTCGACGAACGGAATCAGGAAGAACATGCCAGGCCCGCGAATCGACTGAAGCCTGCCGAAGCGTAGAACGACCGCCCGTTCCCATTGCCGTGCCATCAGCAGGCTGATCGGCGTCAGCAGGCTCAACAGTAATAGAACGCCTCCCAGGGAATAGCTCAGCGTGTTCCGCAACGATAGCGCGGTGATTGCCGCGCCGATCGCGAGCAGAATCGCCAGCGCGAGCGCCGGCGCATTGATGCCTTGGTTCCTCATCGGCTTGCTCCTCGACTTTTGGCCATCTGAATGATGCGACGCGCCACTACGCGTGGTTCGACTCCGGCGACGGTCGCGAGCTCGATACAACGCCTGGCCACGTCGTCAACCGCTTTCGTGGTCGACGACACAGTCGCCGCACGCCGCTTCTCGGCAACGTAGGTGCCGCGAGCACGAACCACATTGATGACGCCGGCGCGCGCCAGCTCATCGTACGCGTGCCGGACCGTGTTGAGATCCACGCGCAGCACGACTGCCACCTGCCGCATCGTCGGCATCTGCTGGCCCGGTTCAAATGCGCCGGTGCCGATCAGATGCATGACCTGGTCGCGAATCTGGACATAGATCGGTACGCCGCTCTGCTCGATTCGCAACAATCTCGCGGCGCGCTCCCCTTCTATCATGCGATCCTCGCGGTCCACATCTCGTGCTGGACTGTATGACAACAGGCATACAGAAGCAAATCGTAGATGTACTCTTTCGCGCGGCCGGGTTGCGCATAGCATTATCCGGGTCGCAAAGCAGGAGGCATCATGCTGAAGGGTCCACTCCTCGTAGCGCTGCTCGCTGCGCTGCCGGTCTTGTCGCTCGCCGCTGGAGCAGCGCCGTCCATTCCAGATACGCCGGCGGGTCACGCACTGAGCGAATGGCTCGAGGCCTTCAACAGCGGCGATCGAGCGACATATGAAGCTTTTGCGAAGGCCCACGCTGCGTGGCTGGAACTCGACGAGGGGATGCAGCTTCGCGAGCGCACTGGCGGCTACGACCTGTTGGACATCAGCGAGAGCGACAGATTGTGGATCGTCTTCCGCGCGAAGGAGCGAGCCCGCTCAGCGGAAGCGGTTGGGAGGCTGATAGTCAGGTCGTACGACCCCGATCACATCACGCTGCTGTCGCTCGACTCGCCAGGCGAGAGTTCAACTCGAATCGCGGTGGACGAAGGGGAGCGGAGCCGTGTGATTGACGGCGCCGTGAAACTGCTCAATCAGTTCTATGTGTTTCCCGACGTTGCAGAAAGTGTCTCCGCGAAACTCAGGAGGGAGCAGAAGCGCGGCGCATATCGCAACATCACTGATGCTGAAACGTTCGCCATCCGGCTGAGCGATGACCTGGCTGCGCTGAGCGGCGACAGGCACATAGGCGTCGATTTCTGGACCGAAGCCGTGCCTGACGAACCGCCACCCACTCGCCCCCATTCCGATCCACAAGTGCTCGCGGCGAGGAACTGTGGGTTCGAGAAGGCTGAGCACTACTCGCCGAATACTGGTTACCTGAAGATCAATTGGTTCGACGAGCCGCAATACTGCGCGGCGACGGCGATGGCTGCCATGAATTTTCTCGCCGACAGCGAAGCTCTCATCGTCGATCTGCGGGAGAATCACGGCGGGGCGCCGCAGATGTCTGCCCTGGTCAGCAGCTACCTGTTCGACGAGCGCACACACCTGGAAGACATCTACGATCGCCGTCAGAACAGTACTGAGCAGTTGTGGACCTTCCCTCATTTGCCGGGCAAGAAGTTCACAGGAAAACCGATCTTTGTTCTCACATCGTCCCGAACGTTCTCGGCAGGAGAGCAATTCAGCTACGACCTGAAGGCGCTCAAACGAGCGACCTTGATCGGCGAGACCACGGGAGGTGGCGCTCATCCCATGTCGCCGCATCGAATCGCCGATCATTTCGTCATTCGGGTCCCGTTCGGGCGCTTCATCAACCCGGTCACGAAGACGGATTGGGAGGGCACGGGAGTCGAGCCCGATATAAAAGTGTCAGCAGCCGACGCGCTGGATATTGCGAAGAAGCTCGCTGCCGAAGCGATCAGCAAGAGTCGGCCGCACCCTGCAGGAAGCCGCTGAGTCGCGGGACGTCCGCTTCTGGCCGTAAGCAGGCATTCCAAAGGCTCAGACGCAAGCCGGCAGGCCGAGCGCCTCGATTATGTCGCGCACTGCGCCGCGCGTTATCCGTCTGACAGCGATGTGGTAGGTTGTGCTTGCGGTGCCAAGGTCGAGACAACAGCCGCAGATAACTAGAAGCCAGGACAGGGAATATGGCTCCTCTCTTGCAACACTCGCTGGTCGCTTGTACGGCCGTGCTGTTGACGGCGTGCGGCGGCGGCGCTGGCGGGGATGGTCCCACGCCACCTGCAGGCGGGCCGGGCACGAACCCGCCCCCACCGCCACCCACCAACAGCTTTCCCAGAGCGCGACCTGTAGAGACATTTCTTTATCCGGATCTGATCGTCAACCATCCGATAGATTTTGACGTTGCGCAGAATTTCTTCGATGACGACGGTGATCCGCTGTCGTTCACAATCGAAATCAGTCGCGGTGACGTGTGGCGCGGCCTGAGCATTTCGGGCACTCATCTCATCGGCACTCCGCTCGAATCCAATGCGAACCCACAGGCGGGACTCATCATTGATGTTAGCGACGGGCGAGGAGGCGAATTGCATTGGGAGATGGCGATTACGATTGTGCCGAATGCCGCGCCCGTCGTGGCCCGACCGAACCCCGATCGCATCATGGATGTCGGTAGCAGCGTCGATGTCGACGTCACCCAAGGTGGCGGCGGATTCGACGATCCGGATGGAGATTCTCTAACCTACACGATAACGCTGACCCCATTGCCACGCGGATTGCGTGCGGAAGGCACGCGCGTCCTCGGTGCGCTCGAGTCGCACGGCGCCGTGTTCGTTCACGTCCGGGCGGATGACAGTTTCGGCGGCAGCGTTGAAGACGTGTTCGCTGTCGCCGCACCGGCTGTCGAGACACGACGCCCGACGTTGCCATCGACGTCCTACGTCTATGACGACTTGCAACTGACCCTGCCCGCGATCGCAAGACAGTCCCGCGCGCATTTCTCACCGCTTTGGGATACCACCGTGGACTCCGGTAACCCGACTACCAACGCAGGAGCAACACTCGGCCGCGTGTTGTTCTACGACAAGCGCCTCTCGATCACGAACATGGGATCTTGTGGCTCCTGCCACCACCAGGAGCACGGCTTTGCGGCGCCGGAAGCGTTCAGCGCTGGGCCTCAAGGGGAACTGACCAAGCGCAACGTCATGGGACTGACAGCGGTTCGCTATAACCTCGACAATCTGTACTTTGGTGATCTGCGCGTTACTGGATTGGAGAGGCTGGTCACGCTGCCGATCGAGGAACCTACCGAGCTCGGCAATCAGATGGACTTGCTCGTGCCAAAACTGGCGGCAACAGACTTCTATCCGCCGCTCTTCGAAGCCGCCTTTGGGACACCCGATATCACTCCCGATCGAATCGCAATGGCCTTAGCGCAGTTTCTGCGCTCCCTGATCGCCTTCGATACCACGTTCGATCGCGCGTTCCATCCGCTGGCCGACAACGAGGAACCGCATCCTGAGCTGGTCCTCACTTCGCAGGAGTTGCGCGGAGCGGAGATCTTCGACGCCAAGTGCTCGCGGTGTCACGAGAGAGGGGCGCAGACTTTGGACACCTCGGCGAACAACGGTCTGGACCTTACACCCTCTGATCCGGGAGCTGGCGGGGGTCGTTTCCGTGCAGCTTCACTGCGCAATGTGGCCGTGACAGCGCCATACATGCACGATGGCCGATTCGACACCCTTCGCGAAG
The DNA here is from genome assembly GCA_044866955.1 of Steroidobacteraceae bacterium. Taxonomy (GTDB): domain Bacteria; phylum Pseudomonadota; class Gammaproteobacteria; order Steroidobacterales; family Steroidobacteraceae; genus Steroidobacter. The sequence goes on along the minus strand of JBIOUH010000173.1, from coordinate 9,267 downwards.
TGATCGAGCATTACAGCAGCGGCGTCGTTGCGGGGCCCCTCCTGGATCCACGGATGTCTGGCATGGCGGCAACCGAGCCAGTAAACCTAACTCAAGACGACAAAGATGCACTCGAAGCTTTCCTGAAGACGTTCACAGATCAGCATTTCCTGTCTGATCCGAAGTTCTCGGATCCGTTCTAAGATCGGCAGCGTCGACTCTCAGGCAGAAAGCGAGTTGTACGAACTGATGCTCTCCAGGGACCCTTCACGACGTGAGATGAGACTCAAGCGCCAGGATGTATGACGATCGGGCACGGGCTCCGGTAGCATCTCACCTTGATCGGAGTCGACAGGAGGGGCAGGCATGAACCTTTCGACTGCGGTTCGTCACCGCTCACTCATGGTCTTTACGGGCGCGCTCGTTATCCTTCTTGCGATCGGCGCAAGCGCCGCTCGAGCGCAAGCCCCGAACGTGCCATCCTTCGAACGCCGGGTCGAAGCCGACCGCAACGCTCTCAAGATTCCCGGCCTCTCCATCATCGTGATCCAGAACGGCGAAGTGCTCTCGGCCCGAGGCTTCGGCTATGCGGATGTCGAGCACCGCATTCCAGCCACGCCCGACACGCTCTATCACATCGCCTCCCTGACCAAGACGTTCACGGCGATCCTGGTCCTGCAACTGGTGGAACACGGCAAGCTCGACCTCGACGAGCCGGTGTCGCGGTACTCGGACGATTTCAAGGACGACTCGGTCAAGATCAAGCACCTCCTCAGCCACACGTCGGAAGGCACGCCCGGCGAGAAGTTCAACTACAACCCCGACCGCTTCGAGTACCTCAAGGCGATCCTCGAGAAAAAGACCGGCAAGCCGTTGCGTCAGCTGTTCGTCGAGACATTCCTCGACCCGCTCGCGATGCGTGACAGCGTGCCGGGACCCGACGTCGCCGACGACGACAAGACGTGGGCGGTGCTGGGCAAAGACAACCTCGCACGCTACCGGCGGAACCTGACGAAATTCGCTCGGCCCTACACGTACTGGGGCGACGGTGAAACGGTGTATTCGGGCTACCCGCCCCGCGACTTTTGGGCTTCGGCGGGACTGCTGTCCACCGTCCGCGACCTCGCGAAGTACGACGTGGCGGTCGATCGCCACGAGCTGCTGAAGGCCGAGACGCTGGCGCGCGCCTGGACGCCCTTCCTCTCGAACGCCGGCCAACCGCTCGCCCATGGTCTGGGCTGGTTCGTCACTGACTACCGCGGCGTGCGGCTCGTCTGGCACTTCGGCCACTGGGGCACCGGCTTCTCCGCGATCTATGTCAAGGTGCCGGCGCGGCGTCTCACGCTCATCGCGCTGGCCAACAGCGAGGCGCTCGCAGACCACCATTACCAGGTGGGAGAAGACATCACCAATGACGTCTTCACCTGTGCCTTCCTCAACGTGTTCGTGCCCGATGTAGCGAACCGCACCGATGCACAGGCGTCACCGGCCGACATCCCGTCGACAGGCCCGGCCAAGGACTGCGACCTCAGCTCCCGCGCCGCATTGGAAAAATGGATCGCCGACCGCCGTGCCAAGGCGCGCAAGGCCATACCGCTGGACTCGAAGCTGGCCGCAGCGTACGTGGGTCGCTACCAGCTGCCCCACCGCGTGGTCACCGTCACCGAGGAAAGCGGCCACCTGTACATCGACGTGCCCCAGGGCGACCGGAGCGAGCTGTTCGCCGAAACATCCTCGCAGTTCTTCCTGAAGATCCGGCCAACATGGACGCTGACCTTCGTGAAGGAGGGATCGCAGTTCACACGGCTCGATATTCGCGATAGCGGAGAAGTCATGAGCGGACGGAGAGTCGATTGAAGAGCGGTTGGCCATCTTGAACGTAGCGGCACTGGCCGTGACCGAGCGTCGCCTGCGCGCTGCAAGCCAAGAGCAGTGCCTGGGACATCACTGAACTGTCCCCGTCACTTTGCCCCCCACTACGGTCATCAGCACGGGTATCTGTAACAGTCGTTCCTTCGGGGCTTTTCGCGGATCCTCACCGAGCACCGTGAAATCGGCGTATCGGCCGATGGTCACCTTGCCGAGATCCGTTTCCTGAAACGCCGCATATGCCGGCGCCTCACTCATAGACCACAGAGCAGTGATGACATCCACTGCCTGGCGCGGAAAGAAACCTTCCGTCGGCTTGCTGTCGAAACCAGTGCGCGTGACCAAGGCATTCAGGGTCGTGCGCGGATCGCCCGAATCGGAAGCCGGATAGTCCGTGCCCGAGGCGAGCACTGCGCCGGTCATCACGAGATCCGCAATCGGCATGAGCCACGCCGCACGATCTGGACCGACCCTCTCCACGCCCCAGCGGCTGTACTCGCCGATAAACACCGGCTGCATGGATGCTATGACGCCGAGCGTATGGAACCGTTGCAGGTTCTGCGGCGAGATCATCGACGCGTGCTCTACACGGTAGCGGTCCGCTGCGTTGACATGGTTGCGCTCGATAGCATCCAGCATGCGTTTGACGGCGAGGTCACCGATCGCGTGTGCGTTGACCTGGAATCCCTTCTGCTTTGCGCGTCGTATGAACCGATCGAGATCTGCGTCCTGCATCTGCGGCAAGCCTGATGTCTGAGGTGCATCGGCGTACGGCGCGGACAGCTCCGCACCGCGCGACCCCAGCGCACCGTCGACGTAGATCTTGAAGCTGCGAACAGTGAGGCGCCCGTCTCCATCGCCAATCTCGGGGCCGTCCTTGAGGTAGTGCTCGATGGCCGCATCGCCATGCGCCATCGCATAGACGCGAATCGGCAATTCGCCGTTCGCGAGCAGCCGCTTGAGAATGGCGATATCTTCCAGCTCCGTGCCGGCGTCGTGCACGCCCGTCAGCCCCCAACGCACGTACTGCTGAAGCGCGACACGAATGCGTCGTTCGCGCGCCGCCTCCGTGTTCGTGTTGGGTATTACTGCAGTGACCAGCTTCTGGGCCTCCTCCAGCAGCAGGCCCGTAGGGTGACCCTCGGCATCGCGCACGATGCGCCCGCCCGGCGGGTCTGGTGTTTCGCTTGCAATGCCCGCCCGCTCGAGTGCAAGCGAGTTGACCCACACCGAATGCTCGCCGATCCCCGAGAGCACTACGGGGTGCTGCGCACTCATCGGATCGAGGTCCGCCGCGGTGGGATCCTGCCGTGTAGCGAAGTAGCCCTCATCCCAGCCACGGCCAATGATCCAGTCGCCGGCCGGCGTTTTCTGCGCGGCTGCGGCCACAGCCTTGGCTATCGCTTCCTTGCTCATCCTCTCAACGTTCAGGGTCTCCAACGTGCTGCCCAGGCCTGAGATGTGGACGTGCGCGTCGACCCAGCCGGGGACGGCAATGCCAGGCACCTCGATGCGCTCCGTCCTTTGACCAGCGAGGGCCAGCATTGCGTCGCGCGTACCGACGCCGACGATTCGGCCGTCCGCGACTGCAATGGCCTCTGCTTCCGGCTGTGCCGCATCGAGAGTCACGAAGCGACCGATGAACACGGTGTCGGGCGGCGCGTGCGGCCGCTGACAGCCCAACAGCATGCCGAGCAAGAGAACGAGCGATGTGCGCAACGCAGTCATGCCATCTTCCCTTTAGCGGACGCGAATCTCTCGCCGCTCATAGTCGAGGCACACCACGTGGCGCTCGAAGAAATTTCGATTCATGGAATTTTGGGCTGTTCGGCCCGCGAGTCACCGTCGCGAGCCCCAATTTGCGTTACGCGATCGTAATGAGCAAGCACTGCGCGTACACCTTTTGGATCAGACGGTCGGCGCAGCGTCACGGTGTAGCGATTTCGCCCATTGGCACACCTGACTGTCGGGCGTATAGAGGTTGCTCAAACTAGAACCGGGGAGACTCACATGCGGCGCACTTTCGTTCTTGTTGGAACGCTGTTGATCATGTTTGCCGCGACCGCGCGCGCTGACGACAAGGAGGCTCTCATCGCTCTCGACAAGCAGTGGGGCGAAGCGGTCGGCAAGGGGGACAAGACAGCCGCAGCGAAATTCATCGCCGACGCCTCGGTGTCGGTCGATGACAAAGGCATGAAGAACAAGCAGCAGCAGATCGCCGACATCCAGCCCGCGCCCGCGGGTGCGAAATATGAAGCCGTCGACTACAAGGTCACGTTCATCAATCCCGATACCGCCATCATGACGCACTCCACGAAGGGCACCGACGCGCACTACAGCCTGCACGTGTGGTCACGCAAGGGTGGCACGTGGCAGGTGATCGCGACCTCGACGACTCCCGCGGCGCGCGAGTAGGCGCGCGCGCTTTCGCGTTCAGCTGCTGTTTCAGCAGTTGCCCGTCGCGTTGGCGCAAGCCGTATTGAGCATGGCCGCGAACTCGGCGTTGAAGCCCGATGCACCGAGGACCTTCACGTTGGGATCGAGGAAACCGTAGGACGTTACGCCCACCACGGCGTTACGCGTGAGGTTGCGAGTACCGGTCGGCGCGGCGCTTTGCGGATCGCCGAAGTTCTGGACCCACGGCCCGCCGCTCGAACCGCCGGCCATGTCGCTGCCGTACTCGAACGCGTTGTTGCCGGCAGCGGTGCTGCCCGCACGGTGATCGCTCGAGTCGTCGCGCTGCATGATGTTGCAGCTGTTGAAATTGCACGGATAGCCGAGCATCGTCACGTGCGTGTTGGCCAGATTATTGGTGACGGCGGTGAAGCTTGCGCCGACTTTCGTTTTCACGTTGACCGGCGCGGCGCCGGCGAAGCTCTGGTCCTGAAGCACGATCAGACCGAAGTCGCCGTTGTTGGGCAGCGCGCCCCCGGTGTTGCTCCAGGTCGCCGAGACGGTGACAAATCGCGCTACCCACGCGCCGAACGGCATCTGCGGGCTGGTCTGGGACCCGGCGGGATTCGACAAGCCACCGTCAAACGCCGGAATGAATACCCAGTTCGTAAAGAAGCTCTTTGCCACGGGGTCGAACAGACAGTGCGCGGCGGTCACGATCACGCGGTTCTTGATGATGGAGGCCGAGCACTGAAAGTCGCCTACACCTGGCTCAGTGAAGAACAGCTTGCCCGCCGCCTTATAGGGACTGGCAGTATTCGCCGACCGCGGCGTGATGCGAGAGCGCGAGAAGTCGAGATTGGATGAGCCGGCAACCTGGGCGGAAATTTCGCTGTCCCGGAACAGGACTCGCTCCTTCGCTGCCTTCTTGCGGTCGGCCGTCCAGTACGCCGGACCGGCCGACAGAGCGACCACGCCACTGATTTCCATCGAGGGGAATTCGTCAGCGACGGCGACGCCCGAAACCGCAGTGCTGATCGCAGCGACGATCAGCGAAGCTTTGAGTGACATTGAGTGAGTCTCCAGGGTCGTTCGAGAGAAGATTGGGGATCGGATTGTGTCCAGGACGACCGGGGAGAACTGTCAACTAGTTGACAGACGCGGCTGCCAGTTTTGCAGTCCTGCCTCGCCTCAGAGCTTGTAGCCGATCTTCCGCAACAGATCTCGACGCCATTCGATGTCGCCGGCTTCCTCGATGCCTTTCGGACCAGAGCCATCGACTACACCCAGAACACCGCGGCCCTGCTCGGTCTCTGCGATGATGACCTCAGTCGGGTTGGCGGTGGCGCAGAAAATGCGACACACCTCCGGCACGGTCTTGATCGTGTTCAAGACGTTGATCGGGAAATAGCCCTCGCCCAGGAACACCATGAAGCTGTGACCCGCCCCGATCGCCAGCGCATTCCTGCAGGCAAGCTGCTCGAGCGCAGAATCAGTGCCCGACCGACGCACGAGACATTTGCCCGAAGCCTCGCAGAACGCCAGGCCGAACTTGATTGCCGGCACGGTACCGACCAGGGCTTCGTAAACATCCTCGACTGTCTTGATGAAGTGCGCCTGACCGAGAATGAAGTTCGTCGTGTCCGGCTTTTCGATCTTCACGGTGATGAGTTGCATGTTGGTCATCTCCAGCGCCGCCGATGAAGCCGATGCTTGCACAGGATTCCTCGAGTTACGCGCTGCAGCGCGCCACGCGCTGGCTTGACCTGCAAAGATCGGCAGGCGTGTACTTCGAGCTAGCCTCGGAATCTCGCGCTCGGACAGCAGGACGTGGCAATCAACAACGCAATGTACAGAGCGACTCTCGTCATTGCGCTCTGCGCAGTGTCACTCGCCATCGCCAGAGCCGCGTCGCCTGCAGCACCGGAGCAACTCGCGAGCTTCACGTTCGTCAATCCTGCCCGAATCCCCATCACCGTCTGGTACTACCTTCCCCCTGCTGTCGAAGCCAATACCCGCGTGGTGTTCCTATTGCATGGCGATAGTAGAACCGGCCGCGAGGCGCGCGACTTGGGTGTCCAGCATGCGCGCGACGGCCGATTCATCCTGCTAGCGCCGGAGTTCGACGAGGAGCATTTCCCAGGAGACTCCTACAGCTTCGGAGGAATGGTCGATACGGCGCGTCGTCTGCGTCCTCGCGATGATTGGACGCTGCTCATCATCGAACAGCTCTTTGAGCACGTTCGCGTTCGCTGGAAGCTCAAAGCCACAACTTACGATGCGATCGGCCATTCGGGCGGCGCTCAGTTTCTGCACCGACTGGTGCTGTTCGTGCCCGAAGCTCGCTTTGCCCGTGCCATTGCCTCGAGCCCAGGAAGATATTCGTTTCCCACATCTGCCCAGCAGGTCCCCTACGGAATGGGCGGCACCGATGCCGCTGCACTGCTGAAGCAGGCATTCCAACGTGACTTCGTCCTGCTGCTGGCGGATCGCGATACAGCGGACCGGGTTCGCGAGCCCGAAGCGATGGCCGAGGGAACCAACCGCTTTACAAGGGGGCTGCGTTTTTTTGCAACCGCCGTTGAGCGAGCGAACGAGCTCGGCGTGCCATTTCATTGGCAACTTCGAATCAAGCACGGTGCAGATCACTCTCCTCAGGAAGCAGTTGCATCTGCCTTTGCGGTTCTCAGTGAGCGCGTTGTTGATTGACCCAGCGCCAACGTCGCCAAGAGTCGTACCGTGCGCTGTGCTCATCCAACTGGCGCTCGTGACGCTCCTGATCGCGTCTTTCATCTGGATCTTCCGGCATGCGTTTCGCGGATCCGCGGCCACATTCGCGGTCCTGCTCATCGCCGTTCTCATCTGGAGCCACCGCAAGCGCGGCGATTCCTTGCGTGATCTCGGCTTTCGCCTTGACACTGCAGCGCGTACAGCCTTGTTGTTCGCACCTGTCGCACTCGTCGTCGTGTCAGTCGCGCTCGCAGCCGGGGCTTCGCTGGGGTCTCTGCGATTTCCTCCGTTCGGCTACTCGCTCCACCAGCTTGCAGACCTTATTCCCATTGGCATCGCGCAGCAGTACGTCCTGCTGGCCTTTTACTATCGTGGCATTGCGGGCATCGTGCACACGCCCGGCCGTGCTGCGTTGCTCACGGCGCTCGTGTTCTCAGCCCTTCATGTTCCCAACGCCTTTCTCATGGCGGTTACCTTCTTCGGCGGAATGATTGCTGCAGCGATCTATCGACGCTCGCCGAATCTCTGGGTCAACGGCATCACCCATGGACTGATCGTATTTACCCTGGGCTATACCGTGCCGCTCACAGTGACGCACAACCTGCGCGTCGGGCCAGGCTATTGGAATTGGCCATTGTGAGCGCACCTGTACGGCGACGGATCACTCTCACCGGAAACCTCGCCCTACATTCAGCGCGGCGACGGTGGTGCAGTATCAACTCACTTCTTAGTGGAGGTGAGGCTATGGGCATTTTTGACATGCTGGGTGGTCCGACGCGCCGCAGTGGCGGGATGTCGCCGATCATGGTGGGGCTGATGGGCTTGCTTGCGTACAGGACGCTCAAGGGAAAGGGGCGACTCGCAGACATGCTCGGCACCGGTTCGAACGCGACCGGCGCGGAAGGTCCGCTGGCCGGTGGCGCGCTGGGCGGTGGTCTGAAAGATCTGCTCGACCGATTTCGGCAGAGCGGTCAGGGGACGAAGGCCGAAAGCTGGGTGGCGAAGGGGCCGAATCAACCGATTGCACCTGATGAGCTCGAAACCGCATTGGGAGAAGAGCGCATTCAATGGCTGATAGAGCAGACGGGAATGCCGAAGGATCAACTGCTCGCGGGCCTGAGTAACGAGCTACCGGACGCAGTCGATCAGCTCACGCCGGAGGGTCGCCTGCCAACGGATGCAGAACTGACGAGCGTGAGGCCGCAGTGAGCACGTTCGCTCACATCAGGCGATCTCGAGTCTGAAGCGCGCAGCATCTGCTGTGCCCTATCACGGGCGGTCGACGCCGCGGCACGCAGCCGCGGCGTCCCGCTGCTCACGGCACGGGCGAGGCTTCCTTGACTTCGACGTCGCCAGGATTGTCCGTCACGTGCAGAACGACGCGGCGGTTCTGCGCGCGGCCCGCTTCGGTGGAGTTATCAGCGATCGGTTGTGTCTCGCCGTAACCCTTTGCTGTCATCTGGCCCGGTGAGACACTCTGCGAAATCAGATAGTCCCTCACCGCGTCCGCGCGCTGCTGCGACAGGTTCATGTTGTACGCATCAGCACCAGAGCTGTCTGTGTGTCCCTGCACTTCAACCTTGAGCCGGGGATACTTGCTCATGGCTGCAGCGACCTTATCGAGTACGGGGCGCGAGGTCGAAGTCAGGTTCGCGGAATCGGTTTCAAAGGTGACGCCCTCGAGCGTCACAGAGCCTTTGCGCGGACACCCTACGGCGTCGACAGCGGTTCCCGATGGCGTGCCAGGGCACTGGTCACTCGTGTCCAGCACGCCGTCGCGATCCGAATCCGCTGGCGGTGGTGGTGGCGGTGGCGGTGGTGGTGGCGGAGCTGGTTCCGCTGTAGCCGCGGCCGGTGCCGCCGCTGCTGCGGCAACTGGTGCTGCACCAAACGAAAACTGCAGCCCGATACCGGCCATGTAATCCAGCAGGTCCTTGGTTCCGTCCGCGTCGATGAAGTCCCAGCGCGCCAGCACTTCGGGACGAAGCTGCAGCACGAACGAGTGCGAGGAATTCTCCACGAGGTCGATGAGCAGACCGCCGCCCACCTGAGCGAGCGCGCTACCGTGGCTGTTACCCGTAACGAGCTCGTCATCGATGTAACCGCCGCCGAGACGCAAGAAAGGCGACACTCGCTCGGCGCGTCGGAACACCCAGAGTGCGTCGAGGGAAAACGCGTTGATGTCTACGCTGTCGCCGGCGATCGTCGGATCGTACTTTCCAGTGATGCCGTTGAACTCCACGTTCCAGTTCTGACTGACCGACCTGCCTACTCCCAGTCCGTAGTAGTAGTCGT
>JBIOUH010000172.1:0-4969 GCA_044866955.1 Steroidobacteraceae bacterium | reverse complement strand
GCATCACGATCCTGGCGAAGAACACCGCCATCCAGTGGCGCGACTACCGCATCAACATCGTCGACACGCCGGGCCACGCCGACTTCGGCGGCGAGGTCGAGCGCGTGCTGTCCATGGTCGATTCGGTGTTGCTGCTGGTCGATGCGGTCGACGGCCCGATGCCGCAAACCCGCTTCGTGACGCAGAAGGCGTTCAAGCACGGCCTGCGGCCGATCGTGGTCATCAACAAGATCGACCGCGAAGAGGCGCGTCCGCACTGGGTGCTCGATCAGACCTTCGATCTGTTCGACAAGCTGGGCGCGAGCGAAGCGCAGCTCGATTTCCCGGTCGTGTACGCCTCCGCACTGCGCGGCTTCGCGGGTGACGAGCCCAATCAGCCGGCCAAGGACATGACGCCGCTGTTCGAGGCGATCGTGAAGAACTGCCCGCCGCCGGACGTCGACGAGAACGGACCCCTGCAGCTGCAGGTGAGTCTGCTCGACTACTCGAGCTACGTCGGGGCGATCGGCATTGGGCGCATCAAGCGCGGCAAGATTCGTCGCAACAGCCCGGTCGTGGTCGTGGACCGTGAAGGCAAGGTGCGTAACGAGCGCATCATGCAGGTGATGGGCTTCCTCGGTCTGCACCGGGTGGAGGCGGACGAAGCGAGCGCCGGCGACATCGTCGCGTTTGCCGGCATCGAGTATCCCGAGATCTCGGACACGATCTGCGACCCGCTCGCGCCCGAGGCGCTGCCGCCCCTGGTCGTCGACGAGCCGACGATCAGCATGACGTTCGAGGTGAATAACTCGCCGTTCTGCGGCCGCGACGGCAAGTACGTCACCAGCCGCCAGATCCGCGAGCGGCTGCTGCGCGAGGCGATGACCAACGTCGCGCTGCGCGTCGAAGAGACCGACGATCCAGACAAGTTCCGCGTCTACGGCCGCGGCGAGCTGCACCTCGGCGTGCTGCTGGAGAACATGCGCCGCGAAGGCTACGAGCTCGCGGTCTCGCGCCCGAAAGTCGTCATCAAGGAGATCGAAGGTCAGGCGTGCGAGCCGTACGAGACGCTCGCCGTCGATCTCGACGAGGCCTCGCAAGGCTCGATCATGCAAGAGCTCGGCGAGCGCGGCGGCCAGCTCACTGGTATGTATCCAGACGGCAAGGGACGCGTGCGCCTCGACTATGTGATTCCGTCGCGCGGCCTGATCGGTTTTCAGACGGAGTTCCGCACGCTGACGTCCGGCACCGGCATCATGCATCACATCTTCGATCACTTCGGTCCGGTGCTGGACCGCGAGATCGGACAGCGCACGAACGGCGTGCTGATCTCGAACGCGCAGGGCAAGGTGCTGGCCTACTCGCTGTTCAACCTGCAGGAGCGCGGCCGGCTGATGGCGGCGCACGGCGACGAGGTCTACGAAGGGCAGATCGTCGGCATCCACAGCCGCGACAACGACCTGGTCGTCAACCCGCTGAAGGGCAAGAAGCTCACCAACATCCGTGCTGCGGGGCGCGACGAGAATATCGTCCTGGTCCCGCCGATCCGCTACACGCTTGAGCAGGCGATGGAATTCATCGCCGACGACGAGCTCGTCGAGGTCACGCCCACCCAGATCCGCCTACGCAAGCGGGCCCTCAAGGAGCACGAGCGCAAGCGCGCCGGGCGTGAAGAAGAAACGGCGGAATAACGCCTACACGACATAAGGCTCGCTTCACATAAAACCGCGAGCTGCTTCACACCTGGACGCGCGGTCATCGCCCTACGATGCCGGCATAGCCTGTGCTTAATTGCGGGCTTATTGCCTGGAACCAGGACGATGCATCGACTGCTCGACAAGCAGGTCAAGGACGCGCTCCGGCCGGACGGCGAGGTGGACCTCGCCAGGCTGCTCGCTGCCATCGACGCAACGTACGCGCGTGCCGACGATGAGCGGCGCGGCATCGTGCGCTCCATGCAGCTCATGTCCGACGAGGCGACGGCGCTGACGCGCGAGTTGCGCGAGAGCACCGCAAGCCAGCTGCAGGCGGTGCTCGATCACGTCAAGGACGTCATCGTGACCGTCGACGAAGCCGGGCACATCGTTTCTCTCAACGCGACCGGGCAGCGCGTGTTCGGTCACTCCGAGACGGAGATCACCGGCCGCTCGCTGAGCTTCCTGTTGCCGCAGCTCGCCGACAAGCAGACGGTGGCCGCACAACTCGAGCAGCTGGCTGCGCGCCTCGACGATACGCAGGTCGATCTCGCGGCCCACGAGACGCTCGGCCTGCATTCCAACGGCACGTACTTTCCCGCGGAGCTCGCGGTCAGCAAGACTCTGCTGAACCGCCGTACGCTGTTCGTCGTCTGCCTGCGCGATACGACGGATCGCAAGGCAGCCGACGCGGCGCTGCGCGACAGCGAGGCGCGCTATCGCACGCTGGTCGAGCATGCGCCCGAGATCATCGTGGTCATCGATCTCGACACCAATCGCCTTGCGGACGTCAACGAGAACGCGGTGCGCTTCTTCAAGATGGATCGCACCGCGCTGTTGACGAGCAGTGCCGACATCCTCAGTCCGCCGCGGCAGCCCGACGGCTCGAATTCCATCGACGCGAATCGCGCGCAATTCGAGCTGACGCTGGCCGGCGAGACGCCCGTGCTGGAATGGGTGTTCCGCGATGCGCTCGGCAACGACATTCCCTGCGAAGTGCGCTGGGTGCGGCTGCAGTCCGGCGATCACCGGCTGATCCGCGGCAGCATCACCGACATCACGGAGCGCAAGCGTAGCGAGCTGCTGGCCGCGGGCGAGCGGCGCGTGTTCGAGCGCCTGGCGGCGAACGTCGATCTGCGCATCACGCTCGAAGCGATCACCGAAGTGACCGAGCGCGTCGCGCCCGACACCGTCTGCGCGCTGCGCCTGGTCGATGAAAGCGGCACTCGCCTGAATCTGTGCGCCGGCCCGCGCCTGCCGACCGAGTATGCGCGCGCGTCGGACTCGATCATGGTCGCCGTGCGTAACGGCTCGTGCGCGGCGGCCGTTTACCTGCAGCGGCAGGTCATCGTTGCCGACATCGCACGCGATGCGCTCTGGGAGAACACTCGCGAGGTCGTGCTCGCCGCCGGCCTGCGCAGCTGCTGGTCGACGCTGATTCACGCATCCGACGGCCGCATCCTCGGCACGCTCGCGCTGTACTTCAGAATGCCGCGCAGTCCGCAGCGTCGCGACTTCGAGCTGATGGCGCGCATGACGCAGCTCGCCGGCATCGCCATCGAGCGGCGCAGTGCCGAAGGCGCGTTACAAGCGAGCGAGGCGCGCTATCGCCGCCTGTTCGACAACGTCATGGAGGGCGTGTACAGCTCGACGCGCGATGGGCGATTCCTCTCGGTCAATCCGGCGCTGGCCCGAATGGTCGGCTTCTCTTCGCCGGCGGAGCTGCTGCTGCAGGCGCCCGAGACGATCTATCACAACCCGCTGGAGCGTGTCGCGATCATCGAAGCGCTCGAGCGCGACGGCGAAATTCGCAACGCCGAGTTCCAGCTGCAGCGCGTCGACGGCACGACCCTGACTGTGATCGAGAGCGCACGCGCCGTGAAGGACGAGCACGGCAAGCTGATCGGTTACGAAGGCACGATCTCCGACATCAGCGAGCGCAAGCGCGCCGAGACCGCGGTGTTCGAGGAGAAGGAAAAGGCGCAGGTCACGCTGCAGTCGATCGGCGACGCCGTGATCACTACCGACGCCGCCGGCCGCATCGAGTATCTCAATCCGGTCGCCGAAGATCTCACGGGCTGGGATTCGCACGAGGCGCAAGGGCGCTCGCTGCGCGAAGTGTTCAACATCCTCAACGAAGTGACGCGCGAGCCGCTGGAAGATCCGGTGACCCGCGCGCTGCGCGAGGGCACCGTGATCGCGGTGACCGACCAGACCGTGCTGGTGAACCGCCGCGGCCAGGAGATCGCGATTCAGGATTCGGCCGCGCCGATCCGCGATCGCGTCGGCCGCATCATCGGCGCCGTGATGGTGTTCCACGACGTGAGCCGCGAGCGCCGCCTGCGTCGCGCGCTCGCCTACCAGGCCAGCCACGACGCGCTGACCGGCCTGATCAACCGGCGCGAGTTCGAGAACCGGCTGAACGAATCGCTGCTGACCGCGCGCTCGGACGAGCACACGACGCACGTGCTGCTGTACCTCGATCTCGACCAGTTCAAGCTGGTCAACGACACCTGCGGTCACCAGGCAGGCGACCGCCTGCTGAAGCAGATCACCGGCATCCTGCAGACGCGCATCCGCACCAGCGACGCGATCGCGCGCCTGGGCGGCGACGAGTTCGGCATTCTGCTGCAGGACTGCACCGCCGATCGCGCGGCGAAGATCGCCGACAGCCTGCGCCAGGCGATCCGCGAGTACCGCTTCGAGTGGCAGGACGGCGCGATGAACGTCGGCGTCAGCATCGGCATCGTCGAGATCAACAGCAGCAGCGAGAGCATCGGCAGCGTGCTCAGCGCCGCGGACGTCGCGTGCTACGCGGCGAAGGACTCGGGCCGCAACCGCGTGCACATGTATCAGTACGGCGCCGCGCCTGAGCGCCATCGCGAGATGCAGTGGGTGTCGCGACTGACGCGCGCGTGCGAGGAGAACCGCCTGGAGCTCTACTATCAGCCGATCGTGCCGATTGGCAACAACCGCGACCCGCGCGGCCACTACGAGCTGCTGGTGCGCATGCGCGACGAGAACGGCTCGCTGGTGCTGCCGGCGGAGTTCATTCCGGCTGCGGAACGCTACAACGTGATGCCGATGATCGACCGCTGGGTCGTGAGCCAGGCGCTCGGCACGCTCGCGCACTACCGCACCGACGGCGACGCGCGCCACGGCTACACGCTATCGATCAACCTGTCGGGTACCTCGCTCAACGACGATCGCTTCCTCGAGTTCCTGATCAACGAGCTGCAGACCTACGATCTGAGCCCCGGCGCGGTGTGCTTCGAGATCACCGAGACCGCCGCGAT
>JBIOUH010000171.1:0-51983 GCA_044866955.1 Steroidobacteraceae bacterium | reverse complement strand
CTCGTTCCCGACCTGGCGCGGCGAGATGCGCGGTCGACGCACGCATCTCGCCGGCTCAACCTATCTTCAACCGAAGAACGGATCAGTTCTTCAGCCGCAGGGATGAGCCAACGAACTCGACCGGTGTCAGGATCTTCTGGCCCTGGCCCTTCGTCTCTTGCGTCACTTTTCCAAGCTTAGTCATGAGAATCTCCTTTACTGGATGAGCGCCCACCTTGCAGTGGGCGGAGCGAGCGTGCGTAGCGATGCAAGGCGCGTCAAGCGAAGAGGCATGAGGAAACGCATGCGGATGTTGCTCGTGACGTTGGCAGCGGGGCCGGCGAACGTTCTTCGAACCCTCCACGCTCGCGAAAAGATTCGCGCTGGCTGGCTGTTACGCTGCGGGAGTCGCTTGGTGATGCGTCGACCGGGCCGCAGCTCACTGGCTGCGCGCCGCTGCGAGTGTCAGTGTTTGAATGTCGACGATGCTGAAGTTGAAGTTGCGCGAGAGGCGCGGCCCGGGACTCGCGCACCTCGTCAGTGTTTGAGTTTCGCCATAGTCTCGAATGCCCAGCGATCCTTCCCGATCGGCTTTTGCACGCATGTTCAGTGTGCTACGTTCGGTCGCGCCGAAGTCACGGAAGAGACCGATGCAAGCTGAGCGTATGGGCTCGGAGGAAGCGATCCAGCAGCTGCCCGAATCGTTGCAGATGCTGCTGCAATGGGAGCGCAGGCACCTCCACAAGATCCAATCGTTTCAGAAACTGGAATACGACCCGGGTTTCGACGTTCGATACTTTCCGCAGAACTGCGGTGCATTTCCGCTGCCTTGCTTCTGGATACCTCGGCGTGCCGTCGTCATGTTCGGTGATGAGGATGCGGCGCCGGACGAGTTCCCGCTTTCCAGGGGGTGTGGGGCAACGAAGAAGATGTTGTTCCCGATTCACCCGACCTCGCTCGGGCACTACTCGCAGCTGTTGTCCGAGGTGGGCGCGGAAGACGCGCGGCTCAGTGGATTGCTCATCTGGGCGGTGCCGACATCGAGTACTCGCACATTGCTGGCGTGGCCGGATGGCAAGCCAGAGCTCGCGCTGTTCTTCAAGACTTCTCTGCACTCGCCCATCTTCGGGGACAGGCGGCTGGGAACGAGGATCGTTGCGCGAAGCGTCGGAACGTCGGCCGTGTTGTGCCACGCGAGAGCTACGTTGCCGCCCGCGTTTTCCTGCTTTCCGGAGACGACGGGAATGATCCCGCGCGCATTGCGCGATAGCGGCGCCATCGTGAGACATCTCCCCGGCGATTTGCAGAGAGGAGCTGTATTTGCAGCGCCGCTGTTCGCTTTGCTCGGAGGCAGTGGTGAGCGCGAGCCACTGCTATTGACCATGCTGCGGCTTGCGAGCATGGAGCCGCTGCGGTTCCTCAACGACATTCTGATCGCACCGTACGCGAAGATGTGGCTGCACCTTGCCATGAAGAATGGAGTGCTGCCCGAGGGGCATGGTCAGGACTTTCTCATCGGCCTGACACCCGAGCTGCGGCCGTTGGGCAAATTCTTTTACCGTGACTTTGAGGGAATGCAGGTTGATTGGGATCTTCGCCGCGCGCGCCGACTGCCGGCGCCGGCGAATCTGCCCAACGCTTTCCAGTGGCATCTCACATACGAAACGTGGGGCGATCCGTACGGCCAGCTGCTCTCATACAAGTACTACTTCAGCCTGGCGGGATTCAGCGACCTGGTCCTCCACGAAATCGAGGAATCGCTCATGGAGTGGCGGGCCGAGGGGCTGATCGCAGTGGCCTGCCTGCAAAAGGGGCTGCTGGTACGGATGTTCTCGGAGGCGCTGCGGTCCTCGCTCCACGACATGTTCGATCTTCACCTCGGGGTCGGATCGACCTTCGAGGCCTCGCGAGTGAAGTTCCTCGTGGCTCTCCTGGCGCTGCGGCGACGATTGCTCTCATCCGTCAGGGCCGCAGCCCAGGAATAGTCAGTCGAGCGCGGCGATCACGCCAGCGCTTTGCCGAACACCGCCAGCATTCTGCTCCACGCCTTCTCGGCCTTCTCTTCGTTGTAGACCTGCGAATCCGGCGGACACCAGCCGTGCAGCGTTCCTTCGTACACCTCGACCTCCGCGGGCAGATTCGCTTTCGCGAAAGTTTCACGCAGCACATTCTTGGCGTCGGGCTGCTTCTCATCATCATTCGCCGCGATTGCAAACAAGAACGACGCCTTCATCTTCGGCACGAGCAGATGCGGGCTGTCGGGCTTGTCGGTAACCAGGCCACCCCCGTGAAACGAGGCGCCGGCGCCGACACGATCCGGGAACGCAGCGGCTGTGCGCATCGTCATTGGTCCACCCATGCAGTAGCCGGTGGTGCCCATCTTGCGCTTCTTGTCGACTGACGCTTGCTTGTCGAGCCACGCAATGAACGCTTTCGCATCGGTGTCCACAGTCTCCTTGCTGAGCGTGCCGGCGAGTTTCATGAGCGCAGCGCGAACATCCGGGTCCTGGAAGCTTGCGCCCTCGGCAGCGATGGGGGGTTTCTTGGTGCGATAGAACTGGTTCACAACGAGCACGGAATAGCCGGACTCCGCGAGGCGTTTACCCATCTTCCTGAATGCGGGACGCAAACCGAAGATATCGGGCCACACCAGCACGCCGGGATGTTTGCCGTCCGCCGGATGCACGAAATATGCATCGCACGTGCCGTCAGCGGTCTTGATCTCGACTTCAGACTCTTTCACGTCGGCTGCATTCGCGAGCTTCGGCAACATGAACATGAGACCCGTTCCCACCGTCATGGCGCCAAACTGCCGGCGCGAGAGTTCTGCGCGGCGTTGAAACTCGAGAATGTCGTGAATCGAATCGTTGTCGCACATGGTTTCCTCGCAGAGTTCCTGGCATTTCGCGTACGGCTGCGGCCGATCGCCGGCGCACATGCTACTCCTGCCAGGGGTGTAACCGTCGGGCTCACTGTAAAGAATCGCAAGATCCTGCAGCTTTCCAACAACGTGGGCGCATGGAGCCGACAAGTCGATTGATCGTGTGCGGCGGCGGCGAATCTGCCCGGACCTTGTCGTTTTTTCCTGAGCGTCAGTTTTTCAAGGTATTGCGGGCGCTTGGAAGCGCGGGCTGCATGGCGGCCGCGCGTGGCGTCTATTCAGAACTGCTGTCGGCCTTCAAACATCCGGGCGGTCTGGCCATGCCTCGCTTGCAGACGCCCGGCCGCCAAGTACCTTCGGCGGGACAGGCCAACCGAGCACGGACGGGCAGCATGCGACGGCACTTCAAGGACAGACTGCAAGGTGTCAGTGCGGTCTTCGCGCTGATCTGGCTGCACACCGATGAGTTCGTGAAGACCCGCCTCGCCCTGGCTGTGTCCTCACTCGTGCTCGCATCGGTCTTCACAGCGCTTGGACCTGTCGCGCTCAAGAACGTCGTCGACGCGATCGCGCGCGATCGTCCTGGCACGGAAGTCTCAATCACCGTGCTCGCGATCCTCTACGTGCTCACCCAGTGGTTAGCGCGTGGCGCAGGCGAGCTACGCGCGCTGCTGTACGCTTACGCGGAGCGACGAATGTTCCGCAGGTTGAGCGAGAACCTGTTCGCGCACGTCATGAGGCTGCCGTTGCGATTTCACCTCGGGCGCCAGACCGGAGCGATCGGCCAGACGCTGCAGAACGGCTTGCAGGGATACGAGCTGATTCTCCACCACCTGGTCTTCACGTTCCTGCCCGTCGTGGCAGAGCTCGCGACGATCGTCATCGTGCTCGCGCGTCTCGATCAGCCGATCTTCTTTGCGTTCTACGCCGGGGCGGCGCTGTGCTACGCATTCGTGTTTGCACTCACGGTGTCCAAGGTGATGAGAACCGCGAACGCCGCGTCCGCAACGAGCATAGATGCGAGCGCGACCATGACCGACAGCATCCTGAACTACGAGACGGTCAAATACTTCACGGCCGAGCCTGTCGTGCAGGAGAAAGTCAGCCGCGCGTTGCAGAAGACCGAGAAGGAGTGGGTCAGTTTCTATCGCATCTACTCGGTGAGCGGTCTTGCAGTCGCAACGACATACGCCGCCTTCCTCGCTCTGACGATTCTCTACGCTGTCGGGCAAGTGCAGGCCGGCGCGCTGACAATCGGTGGGTTCGTGCTGGTCAACACCTACATGCTGCAGATCGTGCGACCGATAGAGATGCTCGGCTATGCAGTACAGGGTTTCAGTCAGGGCACCGCGATGCTCAACAGCATGCTCACGCTTCTGCAGGAAGCGCCAGAGCCGCAGTCACTGCATGCGACGACTCCGCGGAGCGGTCCGGGCAGCCTCGAGTTCGATTCCGTCGCACTGTCGTACCGATCGGACCGCACAATCCTCAACGGTGTCAGCTTTCGCATACCTGCAGGGAAGACGCTTGGCATAGTAGGCACGAGCGGCGCTGGCAAGTCGACGTTGGTCCGGCTGGTCACGCGTCTGCTCGAGGTCGACTCTGGTCGCATCCTGCTCGATGGCGCGCCCATATCGGAAATGCCGCTGCCGGTCGTGCGCCAGTCGATAGCCGTGGTTCCGCAGGACACCGTGCTGTTCAACGACACGATCGGCTACAACATTGCCTTCGGCAAGCACGGCAGCACGCAGCAGGAGATTGAAGACGCGGCTCGCGTCGCACGTCTTCATGACTTCATCGTGAGCCTGCCGGATGGCTATGAGACACGAGTCGGCGAGCGAGGCGTGAAGCTGTCCGGTGGGGAGAAGCAACGCGTCTCGATTGCTCGCGCAGCGCTCAAGCATCCCCGTATCTACGTGTTCGATGAGGCGACTTCATCGCTCGACAGCAGGACCGAGCGGCAAATTCTTCGTAACTTGCGCGACATCTCCAGTACGCACACGACGCTCGTGATCGCGCATCGCCTATCGACCGTCGTTCACGCGGACGAGATCGTTGTGCTCGACTATGGGGCGATCGTGGAGCGGGGCACTCATGCATCGTTGCTCGAGCAGAACGGTCGTTACGCGGCGCTCTGGCGCGCTCAGCAAGCGGCAGCTACTCAGTTGGAGAACGCATAGGAGATCTTTGCGAAGATCTGCATGTGCCTCAAATCCTGATGGATCGGCCCGTCGCCCCGGTCTGATCCCTTCGATACACCGAGGTAGTATCGCGTTTGCCAGTTCGTCTGAGAGCTCAGGAGCAGCGACGACAAGCGGCTCCTCGAGTGCACGGAGGAGGCGAACCCTGCGAACGGTGCTGCAGCGTCGAACACCCCTTCCTGGTGCGTGATGCGCAGATTTAACTTGCTGGAGAAATGCCAGGTTGCAGTCACCTGCGAGTTGCGCTCCGTGAACAGCGTTCCGGTTGTGCCGTCCAGGACAGGGCCCCGGGATGTTTGATATCCAAGGCTCGACCTGATCTCGAGTCGGCAGAAGCGCAGCGGAATCGTTGCCTGAACATTGAATCCGTCGCCAATCGCCCCTGTGACAGTGTCCACGATGTCGCCGCCGTACGCAGAAAGCACAGCTTCGGGCATCCATGGAAACGGTGTGGAAGAGACTGACAGGCTCACTATGCTGTAGTTGCGCGGGCCAGCGAACGTGAACGTAGCGGCGTGCGGATACCAGTTCAGGGACACCAGCGTGTCGCCTGCGGCGCGAACAGTAAACCCGGGAGCGACCGATTGGCTGACGAGCTCGCCGGAGGTGGTTCGCACTCGCGTCACGATGAGTTCCGGACCGAAGCGAGTGATGGTTCCACCGTCGTCGGGATAGAAGTACAAATCCGACACGCCCGTCAGCGACGACACACCAGCTTGCGTCACGAAGCCGTTCCATGCGCGGAAGTCGCGTGAGGACGCTTGGTACATGACGCTCGCGTACCACGCGTCGCTGCTATGGGCCCAACCAATGGAGCCGACATTGCCGTGCAGGTTCTGCCCCCGCCACACGTCGAGCAAATCGGGCCGGTTCGGATTCTGCGTCTGTGACCGCAGCAACTGCGCGTGGATCTGGTCTGCGGCCGAAGGCGTCCATGTCCCATCTGCGCCGACTACTACGTTCCGGCTCCCGTCGTCGTTGAGTCGCGCCGTCGCGAGCATGCCGACGGACCCGCTCTCCAGCAGAAACCGATTCCGCCCCACAAACGCCGTCGACTCGAAATCCTGCAGCGCCGAGTGCGAGTTGACCGGCCCCGGCTCGATGACCGTGCCGCCGCCGACATCACGCAACGCCAGCGCGGTGAATTCATGCCTCGACGACCGAGCTGTAATCCGGACTCCCACATCCGGATCCGTGAACGCGCGTGTGTAGATCGCCGGGATCTGCGTCGTCAGCAGATCTGTTCCCTCGAGAAAGAACGGACGCTTCTCGGTGAGCGCCAGCGCGAACCGGGTATTGGCAGTGAGCTGCGGTGCATCCGCCTCGATCTGCGAGAAGTCTGGAAAGATCGTCGCATCGACGACAGTGTTCTCTCGCGGCTTCCAGGTCAGATCGATTCCGCCATCGAGCTCGTTGCTGGTACTCAAGTCATCATCCAGCCGCGCGTACTCAATGTGCGGGATCGCAGCCAGCGAGCCGCTCCTCTCGACTGGAATTCCCTCGAGCAAACTCGCGTAACACAGATCGCAATTCGTGCCGCGGGGAATCGGCGCGCTCGCGATAGTCACGACCTGGTCGCGAGGCAGGTTGCGATAAATCACGTACGCCCACGAGTTCTCCACGCCCGCCTGGTAGCGCAGCGACGAGAGCGGGACCTTGATCTCCGCAGTCCAACCTTCCTCATCAATCGTGGTCGCGGCATCGAAGTCAAAATCCGGCGAGTAGTCGCGCAACCGGCTCTGATCGTCATACTGCCCATCGGTGACGATTCCCCGAGCACTCACACGGAAGAAGAAAGCGCTGCGACGCGTGTTCAGCGGATCCAGGAACACTTCGACGTAGTCCTGATCCGAAAGGACCTGATCACGTCGCACGATCGGTGCACGGATCGCGGCGGGCTGTGGATCGAGCGCCCTGACCGCGACGTAGATGTTCCGCTCGTCGTAGAGAAAGGAGAGTGTCGTTGCAACGGGAGGCTGTCCGGTGTTGGACGGGTAGATTTCGTAGAACTCCTTCAGTGGAGTTGCGGACCGCCAGCTGGCTTCGTCGAGCCGTCCGTCGAGGACAACCTCGGCAGCCGCTCGGCCGAATGTCGCGCGCTCAGGCTCAGCGTTCTTCGCAGCGTTCGCAGAGCATGACGCGGCTAGCAACGTCGCAGCCCCTGCCGTGATCCCCGCTGACTTGCGACTCCTGCGCACTGGTTCCGTTCCAGGTGTCCCTGCGAACGCAGGACTGTAGCGGTCGATCGAACGAGCGGAAGCGGGAAGCGCTAAATGCAGGCGGCTGCGTGTCGCAGCCACCTGGTCTGGCACTGCGGCATTGGGTTCTGCCTTTCAGCAGGCCGCGTTGCTCTCTTTGGGCGGCCCAGCGATGCAGACGGTGGTGGTGGTCGAAAACGGCAACTTCCCTTCATCCCCAAAGGACGTCTCGGCAAACACCGCCGTATAGCCCACCGTCCCGCGCGTCGCCGTGCAGGCGTACCCCTCGATCCCTTTCTCTTTCGTACACTGCCTGGCCGTCCAACGCGCTTCACGAAAATCCTGCGTCGGACTCTGCGCGCTCCACACCAAGACCTTGCGTGCTTCGCGATCCGCCTTGACCTGAACCTTCAGCTCACCGGGCGAGGATGCGAACGACCATGTCGTCTCGGGCATCGGCTTCCCAGCCGCTGCATATCGATGCACAGCACTCACACCGCCGATCACGCGCTCGGCGTCACGCAAGCCATGGCCCTGGTTCGGCACGTACAGCACGCTCTTCGGCGCGGGCAGCTCCGACCAGTAAAGCTTCAGTGCATCGAGAGGCCAGTACCGATCGTTCGTGCTCAGCAGGATCAGCTTCGGCCGCGTGAGTTGCTTGCGATAGCTGAACGGATCGACCATCGCCAGTAGTTCCTGGCCGCGCTCCGTCTGCAACTTCTCCGGCAGATTCAACGCTGCGTAGTCGCGAATCTCGTCCGAGACCTCGCCCCATGTTTCGCGCTGATGCTCCATCTGCGCGCGCATGTTGAGCACATCGATCACCATGGGCGCGACAGCCATGACGCGCTTGTCCACCGCAGCGGTCAGCCATGCGGTCCAGCCGCGCTTCGACGCGCCGGACACCGTGAATGACTCGATCGGTGCGCCCCATCGCTCGCGCACGATGCTCTGCATCGCGTCCATCGCGCGCACGGTGCTCTTCACCATCGGCAGCAGCAGCGGCCAGTCGCTATCGCCCGTCTGCAGATACTGATCGAAGGTATATGCGATCAGCGCATCCTCGGTGCGATCGAACATCGGCGCGAACGGCACCTGCCGCAGTACCCCGACCGGCGCGCCGATCGACTCCGCGAGCCGTGCGAACAGCAGGGCTTCGCTCGGCAGCTGCGTGCGGCCGCGCTCGCCTTCGTACTCCGGCTTCCAGCGCCCGCCGTGCACGAAGAGCAGCGCGTGCTTCTCGTCGCGCACCATGTTCTGCGGCCGCAGCACGAACAGTTGATGTTTCCACTCGATGCCGCGCCACGTTTGCGACGTCAACAGATACTCGACGTACTGAACGTTGCCGATCGTGCCGGAATCGACCTCGTGCCACGCGAGGCTCTTGTCGGGTCGGGCGACATAGCTGGCGAGCGCGCCCGAAGCCGCCGTGCCGGTGCTCGTCGCGGTAGCCAAAGCAAGCGCGCAGACGAGCGCCGCGCCAACGACAACGGCGCCAGAGACGGCTCTTACCTTGATCATCTTTAGAGAGCTGATGGAAACCTACCCCAGTGGCGCGCATCCTAGCTGCGCGAGGGGTCCCGCAATATCGGCAAAAGATGCACGGGGCAGGCGCGCCGCTGTCGCCGTCAGGCGACTGCCTCGTCCCAGCGTCGATCAGGTGAGCAATCGACGCACGCAAACGATGATTTGGCAACGGCTTACGCAGCAGCAAATCGTTCTCCTGTGCCTGGTGCAGGCGATAGTCGCCGACGATCAGTCGCGGCGCCCTGCGAGGCGTGGCGATGCGCTCCAGCATCTCTTCACAGGAGCCGGATCGCACGGCGCGACGCTGAAAGTCTCGCGCTCCTTCTGAGACGAATCGCAGGGCTTGCGGCTTTGCGCAACTGAACGGAAGCGCGCCGCCATTCACATTGCGTTCAGAGAGCGCGCGCGGATTCGCAACGCGCGCACTCTTCCGCAAATAATTTGCTGAACGCTGCGACGCTGCGCGCGCCTCGCGCATCTGGGGTGCGATGCGCAGCTTCTTCTTCCGGATCGCGATCTTCGCCGTGTGCTCGCTCGGCTCGCTCGCTTATGCGCAGGAAACAACAACTCAGTTCGTCGTCGGCGACATCCGCGTCGAAGGGCTGCAGCGCATTTCCGAAGGCACCGTCTACAACTATCTGCCGGTGAACATCGGCGACACGCTCGACTCCCGGCGCGTCGCCGAGGCCGTGCGTTCGCTATACCAGACGAAGTTCTTTCGCGACGTCGAGCTGCGTCGCGACGGCAATGTGCTCGTGGTGGTCGTGCTGGAGCGCCCGACGATCGAGAGCTTCGAGGTCAGGGGCAACAAGGACATCAAGACCGATGACCTGGAGAAATCGCTGCGCAACGTCGGGCTCGCCGGCGGCAAGAGTTTCGACCAGTCGGTGCTCGACGAAGTGAAGAGTTACCTGGTCGAGCAGTATTTCTCGCGCGGCAAATATTCCGTGCGCGTCGACGCCAGGGCGGAGGAGGTGCCCGACAACCGGGTCAAGGTGTCGATCGACATCCACGAAGGCGAGCGCGCGCGCATCCGGCAGATCAACATCGTCGGCAACGCCAGCATCTCCGACGACGAGCTGCTTGGCCAGCTGCAGCTGCGCACACCGAACTGGCTGTCGTGGTACCGGCAGGACGATCGTTACGCCAAGGAGGCGCTGAACGCCGACCTGGAGACACTGCGCTCGTACTACCTGGATCGGGGCTACGCCGATTTCGCGATCACTTCCAGCCAGGTCGCGATCGGTCCCGAGAAAGACGACATCTTCATCACGGTGAGCGTGAAGGAGGGAGCGGTCTATCGCGTCGCCGACGTGAAGCTGGCCGGCGACCTGCGCGTGCCGGAGAGCGAGCTGCGGCGACTGATCTTCATGCAGCCGGGCGAGAAGTACTCGCAGCGGCTAATCACGCAATCGACGGAAGCCATTCGCGCGCGCCTCGGGCTCGACGGCTACGCGTTCGCGAAGATCGATGCCGTGCCGAAGCTCGACGCGTCCGGCGGGCAGGTCGCGATGTCGCTGGTCGTCGATCCCGGCAATCGGGTGTACGTCCGGCGCGTCAACTTCCTCGGCACGAGCAGCGTCAACGACGAGGTGTTCCGCCGCGAGCTGCGCCAGCTCGAGGGCGCCTACCTGTCGAACGCTGCAATTGAGCGCTCGAAGATCCGCCTGCAGCGCCTGCCGTTCGTGAAGGAGGTCGAAGTCGAAACGACGCCGGTGCCGGGCACACCAGACCTGGTCGACGTCGACTTCACGCTCGAAGAAGGTCTGCCCGGTCAGTTCGGCGGCGGCATCGGCTACTCGGGGTCGCAGGGCCTGATGCTGACCGGCAACATCGTGCACACCAACCTGCTCGGCACCGGCCAGCGGCTGGCGCTCGAAGTCAGCGGCGGTTCTTATTCGCAGGTCTACGATCTTTCGTACACCGATCCGTACTTCACGCTGGACGGCGTCAGTCGCACGGTAAATTTCTCGTATCGCAACGTCGACCGCCTCACCTCGTCGTACTCGCAATTCTCGACCAAGGTCTTCAGCGCGGGCAGCGAGCTCGCGTACGAGATCACGGAGCTGCAGTCGATCCGCTTCGGCGCATTGCTGGAACACGCAGAGTTGGCTACGCCGCTCAGCAGCTCGGAGCAGCTGCAGGACTGGGTGCGGCACAACGGCGATCCGTTCTTCCGACTGCTCTCGGGTGGCGACTTCCTGCTCGGCACTGAGTACGACGCTTTCGAGCTGTCCGCCGGCTGGGGCCGGGACAGCCGCAACCGCGCGGTGTTCCCGAACTGGGGCTCGCTGGCGCGCCTGCAGGTGAGCGCGACTGTCCCTGGCACGGGCAAGGTGGAGTACCTGCGGTCGACGTTCCAGTTCCAGCAATACTTCCGCCTGCCGCTGCTGCCTCTGAGGTTCGTGTTCAACACGAATCTCAGCTACTCGATGCCGCTGGGCGACACCGACGCGCTGCCGCCGAACAAGCATTTCTTCGTCGGCGGTCCCGATTCGCTGCGCGGCTTCCGCGACTTCACGCTCGGTCCGCGCGACTCGCTCGGCAATCCTTTCGGCGGCGACGCCGCATTGAGCGGCCAGCTCGAAGCGATCGTGCCGCTGCCCGAGAAATTCAAGAACAGCGCGCGCCTCACGGCGTTCGTCGACTTCGGCCAGGCGTACTTCCTCGGCGACACCGAGTTCACCGACAAGGCCGGCTTTCCGATCGACTACGGCTTCGACCTGGGACAGCTGCGCGTCTCGGCCGGCGTGGGCGTGCAATGGCTCGCGCCGCTCGGCCTCTTCCGCTTCAGCTACGCCCTGCCGCTGCGCTACCAGCGCGAGACCTGGCGCCTGTACGGCGACGATCTCGAACGCTTCCAGTTCTCGGTCGGCCGCGCTTTCTGAGCCTCTCACCTGCATCGAACCGGAGACTTCTCATGCGAATCCGTTTGCCCCTGTACCCGATCCTCGTCGTGCTCGCGGCGCTGTCGTTGAGCGGCTGCGACAGCGGCGGTGGCAGCAAGCACGCCCAGGTGCGCCTGCTGAACGCGAGCCCGGGCTACACCTCGCTGGATTTGTACGCGAACGGCGAGGACGACGACACCGATCAGCGGCGCATCGCCGCGGTCGCGTATGACGCAATCAGCAGCTACACGGAAATCGAGTCCGGCACGTACAACGTCAAGTTCAAACGTGCCGGCGTCTCGAGCACGCTGCAGACGTTGAGCGGCCAGCAACTCGCGGACGACACGCACAACACCTTCATCGCGTTCGGCTCCACCGGACATTTCTCCGCGGTCCAAGTGAGCGACGACGTTACCGCGCCCGACAACGGTCTCGTCAAGGTGCAGCTGCTGAACGCGGCCGAGGCGGGCACGCTCGACATCTATCTGACCGAGAGCTCGGTCTCGCTCGACGACGCCACGCCGGTGTTCTCCAGCGTGACCGCTGGCGGCACCGGAGCGCTGACGACGATCGACAGCGGCGACTATCGCCTGCGCGTGACCGCCGGGAGCGACTCCGACGATCTGCGACTGGATGTCCCGAGCATTACGCTCGACAGCCGCGGCGTCGTCACCTTGATTCTCACGGCGACCCAGGGCGGTGTGCTCGTCAATGTCCTGCTGTTGCCGCAGCAGGGCAGCGTCACGAAGTTCGCGAACACGAAGGCACGCGTGCGCGGCGCGGTCGGCATCGCCAACGGAACTCAAGTCACGCTACGTGTCGGCAACTCCAACTTGCTGAGTAACAACGCAGTCGGCGTCGTCGGCGCCTATGCGCAGGTGGATGCGGGCAGCGTAGCCGTTGCGCTCGGTGTGAACGGCGTGGGCGTCACGGTCCCCAATCAGACGCTCACTGCGGGCGGCGAGTACACGCTGCTGGTGTGGAGCAACGCGGACAGCACGCAGACGACGTTGATCAGCGACGACAACCGTTTGCCGAGCTCGACCAGCAAGGCGAAGGTGCGCGTGATGAACGGCCTGTCGGCATTGAACGTGCCGGTCACGATGTTCGTCAATTTCTTCCCGCAGGCGGAGAACATTCCGCTCGGCCAGGCTTCGGCCTTTGCGGAGGTCGACGACGGCACCGACTATCAACTCGACGTCAGCAACGCCGATACCGCAGACCCGCTCTTGACGAAGACTGAGGTGACGCTGCAGGCGTCGGGTGTGTACACCCTGTTCATGTCGTCGAGCGGGGGCACGATCAGCGGGACGCTGCGGAAGGATCGTTGAGCGCTGCCGGTCGCAGCCGCAGGATGAATGCGTTCTCCTTGTCGACGGCATCGGTATCGATGTCGCCGACAACGGTAAGTCGGTACGCCCCAGGCTGCAGACGCGCTGCAAGGACAAATATCGTCAGGAAGCCGTCGTCGTCAGTCGTGAGTCCGCCGACTTCCGCGACGGGTTGCAGCGAATCGTCCGCCGTCATGCGAAACAGGCGTACCCGATAGTGCGGCCGGGCCGTGAACTCCGGCAGCACGCGCAGCTCGATCGCCTGCCCGGCGGGCGGCAGCGGAATCTCGGCGTCGACTGCGCTGCCGCGAGTCCGAAGAATGGCGTGCGTGCTGGCGATAACCGGTTCTGCGCCCTTCGTTCGCTGCCAGGCTCCGATGTCGGCGGCGAGCAGCGGGTTGGTCTCGGGAGCGCGCGCGATGAGCAGTCCGCCGATTGCGAGCGCGACCAAGGCGGCGGCGACTGCCAGGTATTGCCAGCGCACTGTCGCTACTCGTCGAACAGCGCCGCAATGCGCTGTGCGAAGCGCATTGCCTCGCTCTTGCGTCCGCGGTTCACGAGATAGTCGTAACCGATATCCGCAGCAGTGTCTGCGAGATCGGCGCGCTGCTCGGTTGCTTTCACCAGGTGCTGCAACCCTTGCTCATCGCCGTATTTGAGCAGCAGCTGTGCGAGCAGCATGTGAGCGTCCGGGAATTCACCCTGGCGCGCGACCAGCTGGCGCAGCGAGTCGATGGCCTCTTCCTCGCGCTGCACGTTCAGCAGCAGACCGATTTTCGCCCACAGGTCCTGCGGCGAGAGCGCGCTGCTGTCGTGCTGCTCGTACTCCGCGAGCTTCCAGCGCGCTTCCTTGATCTGATTGTGGCGCTTGCGCCATTTAGCCAGGTTCTGCTTGCGCCAGACATCGTCGCAATGGTCGATCGCGCGCTGTGCCGCGGGGCCGAGCGTCATCAAGGCGGCGGACGAAGCACTCGCAGCGGGTAGTTGCGGCGCGATGTCCAGGGCTGCGAGGCGCTCGGCGAGACTCGGGTGAGTGTCATTCTCCGCCGCGTACCGGCGCAGCGCTTCGGTGAGCCACTGCTGGCGCAACGGTTCCTTCTCCGCGACCTTGAACGCACGCGGCAGCAACGAATAGGGCTTGTACGGCGGCTCCGCCGCTTCCTCGACTCGCGCCAGGAAACGCGCCCAGTAGACGTCGGCGAGAAAACGGCCGGCCAGCTCGACGTGCAGCAGCGCACGTCCGAGCGTCGGTGCGGAGGTGACGATAGCGGCGACCTGATCGGACTCGTACTCGTGATTGCGCGCCAGGGCGAAGCTATACGCGTAGAACCACGGTGCGTACCAGTTGTAGTACACGGCGAGCACGCGGTCGAATGCGTTGGCCGGAGCGGCGAACTTCGCCTGCAGCAGATTCCACGTTTCGCGCTGGCGATAGACCCAGGCTTCAAACTGCCGCCGCTTGCCGCCGAGGTGACCGATCTCGTGCGCCAGCAGCGCGCAGAACTCATCGGCGCTGAGGGCGAGCAGGAGCGGTGAGCCTACGTGCAGGTGATTGCGGTAGCCGCCGAAGATCCCCCAGCGTGGAACCTGCCGGATGCCGAGCTTGAAGTCGCCGTTGATCTTCACGCTCGCGAACTGCGCGGGCACGATCTTGTGCGCGATGACGTCGAGCAGACGGAACAGGTCCGGTGCTTCCTCGGCGGTGAGCGGCAGGCCTTCAGGTTCGGGAACCTGAACGCGCAGCGCGCGGAACGTCGCGACTCCCGCGGCGCAGCCCGCGAGCACGCCGATCGCCGAGAGAAACGGCGGCGTTCCTCCAGTCACGAGCGCGTGCACGATCAAGTACAGACAGAACAGCAGCCACAGCACGACGATCGCCGGCGCGAGGTAGCCGAGCGCGGCGGCGACGGCGACTTTGCCGCGATACAACTGCGGATGCGCGTCCGCCTCGCGTTCGAGACGGCCGATCAGCGTTGAGAGGTCGCTGCTGTCCATGATGAGGAGCCGGGCTGAAGCCCGACCTACAATGTCCTCTGCAGGTCGGGCCTGAGCCCGACTCTACCTTCTATTTCTTCCTCAGGTAATCGTCGGTGCCGCTGAGCCAGTCTTCGCGCGGCGGCGCGAACACGTCGACATCGAGCGTGTCCTCCATTGCGAGCGCGCGGTGCGGCACGCTGCTGGGGATCACCAGCACTTCGCCCGCCTTCACCAGGACGCTGTCGGCGTCGTCCTGCGAGTCCACCTTCTCGCCGAGCCAGAAGCGCAGCGCGCCTTCCAATATATAAGTGACCTGCTCGTTGACGTGATGGTGCTTCGGCACGACGCAGCCCGTCTTCAGGTACACGTGCGCGACCATCACCTGGGCCCCCGTGACGATGCGGCGCGACAGCTGGGGATTCAGCTGTTCGAGCGGCATGGCGGACCACGAATATTTGACCGGGGTCGGGGCTGTCATGGGGCTTTTCTCGGCTTTTTCTCGGTTGGAAGTCGCAGCCGTGCGGATCTTGCCATGAGCACTGGTTCATTGCCCATTAGCCATAACTCTGAAAGCATCCGGCCTATGAAGCAGTTGGCCAGCATTCGGCGTCTCAATGTAGCGACACTTTCTACACTGCTGCTGCTTGCTATGCCACTCGTCGGGGTGGCGCAGGACGAAACTGTGCCTGGCGAGCAGCAGCAGTCGGAGCCCGCACCCGCGGTGCGCAAGGTATTCGTCTCCGACAAGCTGGTGCTCAACGTCTATTCCGAGCCCGACCAGGCCGGCTCGCGCATCGCGACGATCGAGACCGGCGACGCGGTCGAGGAGCTGGAGCGCGATCAGAGCTTCGTGCGCATCCGGCTGAGCGATGGACGCGAGGGCTGGGTCGGTGCGAATTATCTGACGACCGATGCACCC
The DNA here is from genome assembly GCA_044866955.1 of Steroidobacteraceae bacterium. Classification (GTDB taxonomy): domain Bacteria; phylum Pseudomonadota; class Gammaproteobacteria; order Steroidobacterales; family Steroidobacteraceae; genus Steroidobacter. The sequence goes on along the minus strand of JBIOUH010000171.1, from coordinate 36,082 downwards.
GCGGCAGTGCAGCTGCGCGAGCTGCAACGACAACAGAAGAGCTCGAGCCAGTCGGACAAGAAGTCGGCCGACGAGATTGCGCGTCTCAGGAAGGAGAGCGAGGCGCTCCAGGCACAAGTGAAGGAACTGAAGGCGACTGCAGCCGCCGCGCCCGCAGCTGCGGATGACGGCGTACTCGAAGGTGCATCGCCCACGCCGCAGCAACTCGCAGCGGTCGCCCAGCCGCCTGCCGGCGTAAGCGTGTGGATCTGGTCACTCGTCGTCGTGCTTGCCGCGGTCGTTGCCTATGTCGCGGGCTATCAGACGCTCGCGCGGCGCATCCACAAGAAATTCGGCGGCTTGCGGATCTACTAGACGTAGAAGAGGTGGCTGTTGCCGAGGTGGGCTGCGGCGAAGAAGAAGAGGAAGAAAATTCTCTCGCCAAGACGCCAAGACGCCAAGAAGAGTCAGAGCAAGAATTTCCTATCTCCGGACTGCCTGACTCTCTTTTCTTCCTTGGCGTCTTGGCGTCTTGGCGAGAGATATTCCGGCTCTTCTTCCGCTCCGCAGCGACCTCATGGTCCGCGAGCCACTCCGCTCAACTTTCAGCTAGCCGGGGTCGGGAAGCCATCGGCGCCCTTGCGCCAGGGCGCCCACACCAGCGCGATTTCGCCAACGGAGATATCCGATTTTCGAGGGCTGACTTGCACCTTGCGCAGCACGACTGCGCTCGCGTCGAATCGCGTGTCGAGCGCAGCTGCGTCGGCATCGAACTGCTGCTGCAGGTCGCGCTGCTTCTGCTGCACGACTTCAACGCTGTCGCTCGCGCGATCGACGTCGCCACTCTCGCGCCCGATACGCGTCGCGGCCCGCGCGGCTGAGGCGGCCCGATTCACGTTCGTTGCCGAGAGCGTGCGCCTGCCTAGAAACGCACCGAGCACCGACGCGCCGATCGAGAACGCAGATGACAGTCGTTGCTGATTGAGCTGTGAGCGCTCGCGTTCGACCCGCTCCCCGGCGCGCCGCAGCTGATCTTCCAGTGCAGCCAGTTTCGGCGCGTACTTGCGCTTGAGATCCGCCACGGCAGCATCACGTTGCTCGCGCGCGGCCAATGCGAGCTGTGCGCGGAAGTCACCTTCGCTCATTCCCGGCGGCGACGTCGCCTTGAGTGCGTCGCAGACCAGCGCGTCGCTGCGCGCCGTCTCGAACAAATGCGCAGCGAGCGCCTTGCCCCAGGTCGCGTAGGTCTGCGCGCGCAACGCGCCCGAGGGCAGCGACGCAAAGGTGGAGGAGGGCGCGGGCGCTTTGCTGAGTCGCGACTTCAGGTCCGGCACGCTCGTGGCCTCGTTCCACAGCACTTCGTTGCCGTCGTCGGAGAGCGGTGCGAGGAAGGCGGTCGTCTGCCACTGATCGAGCGCGAGCTTCGCGTCGACGAAGTGCAGCTTCACGCTGCCCATCACCATTGGTTTGTAGAGCAGCGCGTCGCCGGCGGCGGTGGCTGCGAGGAAGTATTCGGGGATGTCGGCGGGGACGTTGGGTCGTGAAGAGTCGCCCCCTCCTTGTCCTCCCCCGCGAGCTGGGGAGGGCTGGGTGGGGGTAGCGCTCGCAGTCGCGGTCCTTTGCGGCGCCATCAGCCTGGAAATCTCCACGCCGGTCAGCGGACCGCGCAGATACGACAGCGCCCAGCGGCTCTGGAACAGCACCGGCGCATCGTCGTGCACGTTGCGCATCAGGAACACGCGCGGCGTCAGTGCGGAGATCATGCGATCCAGCGCCGCACGATCGGAGCCTGGCACGGCGCTTTCGAGTCCCTCCAGCACGCGCAGCTTGTCGCGCTCCGTCTGCAGGCGCCCGATCATCCAGGTGCCGGCGTTCGAGAGTCCCTTGTAGTCGAGATCGACCGGGTTCTGCGTCGCCAGCACACAGCCCAATCCGAACGCGCGTCCCTGCTTGAGCAGCGTGAGCATCGGCTGTTTCGAGGGCGGATTCGCCGTCGGTGGGAAGTAGCCGAAGATCTCGTCCATGTAGAGGATGGCGCGCAGCGACGACGTTCCCGACTGGCTGCGCATCCACGCGACGACTTCGTTGAGCAGCAGCGTCACGATGAACATGCGCTCGGCATCGGACAGGTGCGCGATCGAGATCACCACGATGCGCGGCTTACCTTGCGGCGTGAACAGAAGACGCTGCACGTCCAGCGGCTCGCCGCTCAGCCAGGCAGCGAAGCCGGGCGAGGCGAGGAGATTGTTGATCGCCATCGCGAGCTGCAGGCGATCCTTGGCGGAATAGAACGTCTCGAGGTCGAACGCGCCGACTTTGTCGAACGACGGCTTCTGCACGGCGGCGATCAGGCTCGCCATGTCGAGCCCCGTGCCCTTGCGCCATGCGTCCTCGAAGATCGTCGACAGCAGCACGTGGTCGCGACTGTTGATCGGATTGGCATCGCGATTCAGCAAGGCGAGCAGTCCCGAAACGACGGTGCCGATCCGATCGCGCAGCGCTGCGGTGTCGTTGAGCAGCTCCGCCGGCGGAGCCGCGAACGAGCGCACGACGGAGAGCGGCAGCCCGGCTTCGGAGCCGGGCGTGTAGATCGCAAGGTCGACGGCGTCGCGGAATTTACCGATGCGTTCCGGAGTCTGGCCCCACTCCGCCAGTCCTTTCTTCCAGGTCTCGGCCGTCTGCGCCGCGTATTGCTCGACACTCAGCCCTTTGCGCTGCCCTTCGCCGGGATCGACCCACTGCAGGAACTCGGCCGCCTCGAGGTGCGGAAACGTCAGTAGCAGGTTCCCGAGGTCACCCTTCGGGTCGATGCAGATCGCCGGGATGCCGTCGATGCCGGCCTCTTCGAGCAGCGCGAGACACAGGCCGGTCTTGCCGCTGCCCGTCATGCCGACGCAGACGGCATGTGTCGTCAAGTCACGCGAGTCGTAGAGCAGCAGGTTGTCGGAGGGCGCGCGCCCGACCGCATCGTATTCACGCCCGAGGTAGAAAACGCCGAGTTTTTCGTAGTCCTGCATAGGCCCGCTCCCGCACAGCCAGCCGCCGCAGCTTAAACTTGCCAGCGGGCAAAAGGTTCGATATTTGCTAGGGCAATGCAACTACGAGCAACACCACAAGCCGCTCCGTGCGGGGCGCTGGTCGAGGGTGTGGACCTGCGCCAGCTGCTGGCTGTCGAACAGGTCGCCGCGATCCGTGCGCTCTGGCTGCAATACCAGGTGCTCGCGTTTCCCGATCAGCAGTTGCAGCTCGAAGACCTCGAGCGCTTTGCGCAGACGATCGGGCCGTTCGGCGTCGACCCGTATTTCGGCTCGGTCCCCGGACATCCGCATGTCGCGCAGGTGCGCCGCGAAGCCGACGAGCAGACGCCGCTTTTCGCCGAGACCTGGCATTCGGACTGGAGCTTCCTGCCGAGTCCGCCGTCCGCGACCGTCCTCTATGGCGACGTCATCCCGCCCGTCGGCGGCGATACGTTGTTTGCGAATCAGTACGCGGCCTGGGAAGCGTTGCCGGCGTCGCTGAAGTCGCTGCTGAAGGATAAGCAAGGCGTGCATTCGGCGCGTCGTGCGTATTCGCGCGAAGGCATGTACGGCGAGCGCGACAAGGGCCGTTCGATGGCGATCCGCTATTCCGACAGCGCGATGAGCACGCAGCTGCATCCGATCATGCGGATTCATCCCGAAACCGGCCGGCCGGCGCTGTTCGTCAGCATGGGCTACACCATCGGCATCGACGGCATGACCGAAGCCGAGGCGACGCCGATTCTCATGGAGCTGTTCCTGCACCAGGCGAAGGCAGAATTCGTCTATCGGCATCGCTGGTCGCAAGGCATGCTCGTGATGTGGGACAACCGCTGCGTGCTGCACGCGGCCACGGGCGGCTACCAGGGACACAAACGCTTGCTGCATCGGATCACTGTTGCTGAGAGAAGAACATGAGAAAGATTGCGAGTCGATTGAGCGTTGCGATCGTTGCCGTGCTGCTGCTGACCCAGTGCACCAGTCCGCCGATGCAGGAAAGCGGCCGGCGCGAGCGAGTGCTGTTGGCGGTTTTCGCGCACCCCGACGACGAGTCGACCGTGAGCGCGGTGCTCGCGAAATACGCTGCAGCCGGTGTGAAGGTCTACCTCGCGACTGCGACCGACGGCCGGCTCGGCTTCAATGAATTCGCGGGAATCCCCGCGGGCGACGCTCTCGCGGCGGCCCGCGTCAAGGAGCTGCAGTGCGCGACCGAAAAACTCGGCATCAATCCGCCGATCATGTTCGGGCTGTACGATCAGCTGAAGATGGGCGAAGGCCTGCAGCCGATGCTGGGACAGATGCGCGAGCTGCGCAGTCGGGTTACGAAGCTGTTCGAGGAGCTGCAGCCCGACGCAGTGATCACGTGGGGGCCGGCGGGATGGACAGGTCATCCGGATCACCGCCTGGTGGGCGACGTCGTGACGGAAGTATTCCAGAGCCGGAAGTGGCAGCGACCGGCGCAGCTGTACTATCCAGCGTTGAAGACACCGCCGGACGCTGCCGGCAGAGCAGGCGATTCCGCGACGGTGGACGAGTCTTTTCTTACCGTACGCATTCCGGTCACGCCGGCAGATTACGCGAAAGGGAAGGCGTCCCTGCAATGCCACCGCAGCCAATTCACGCCGCAGACTATGGAGCAGCTCTCTCAGGGCCTCATTGCCGCGCAGGCCGGCATCGCGCACTTCCAGCCGGCGATCCCGGGCGTGGGAAAGAAGGATTCGCTGCTACCGTGACGATCGGACCCCGCTAGGACTTCTTCACCAGCTCGACGCGCCGGTTCTTGCCGCGCCCTTCCTCGGTGCGATTGTCGGCGACGGGCTTCTCCTGGCCGAAGCCCGCGGCGCTCAGCCGCGCAGCATCGACGCCGCTCGCGACGATTGCTGAGGTCACACTCTTCGCTCGTGCTTCGGACAACTTCTTGTTCGCAGCCGCGTCGCCGACGTTGTCCGTATGGCCTTCGACGCTGAGCTTCAGGGTCGGATGCGACTTCATGAGCGTCGCGATCTCTTTCACGGTGGCGACGCCATCCTGCTTGAGGTCCGCCTTGCCCGTATCGAAGTTGATGTAGAGCGCGATGAAGCCGTTCTTGTTCAGCTCCTGCAGCAGCTCGTTGGCGCTCACGACCTGCGCCATCGAGGCGACCTCGGTGATGACGAGCTGATAGCTCTGCGTCGGTGCGCTGAAGATGTCCGGCAGGACCTTGATCCAGACATCCTTGCCGCCGGTGGTGACCTGCAGCGTGGTCTCGCCGGCGTCCATCTCCTTCGGCATCCTCTCGTACACGACCGTGCCGCCGATCTGCTTCACTGCGTTCTGATAGTTGCGGATCAGTTGCAGCGGGCTGGGCTGCTTCTCGGCGTTCTCGTAGAAGTAGCGCAGCGTGGTGGTGTCGCCTTCGACCGTCTGCTTCTTCGGTTCCGTGCCGCGGGCGCCCACCTGGAACTCCGTGGCGTCGTAGTTTTTGGTGTATTCGGTGATGATTGAGTCGGGATAGCGGGTGAGCAGCGGATGATCTTTCGCGCCGGCCACGTCTTCGCCGGCGTATGCAGTTCCCACCATCAAGCACGTCGCCGTCGCCAGGATCCGAACGATCGCTTTCATGCTGGAACTCCGCTCCCCAGGATGCGGGATTCTAGAGCGATCAGCGTGCTGCGAGAAACTGCACGACGTCGTTGAGCGTGGCACCGGCGCCGTCCGGCTCGACAGCCAATCCCTCGGCGGCGGCGGCCTGGCGGTTGTTCCAGAAGGTGGGATAACCGAACCACTTGGCGCCCGCGACGTCCCAGCCGGCAAAGGCGACGAACAGGATCTCGCCCTTGCCCAGCTGCAGCATGTCGGTGCCGAGCCGGTACGCGTTCGGGTCGGGCTTGAAGCTGCGCGCGGCGCCGGTGCTGATCACGTGATCGAACGCGGCTTCGAGTCCGGCGTTCTTCACTCCGGCGTTGAGCATGCCGGGCGTGGCGTTGGACAGCAGCGCCAGGCGCTTGCCGGAGCGTTTGAGCTCGGCGAGGGCCGGCGCGACATCGGGCCACGCTCGCAATTCCAGCCAGCCCTGCATGAGCGCGTCGCGCGCGTCCTTCGACAGATTGAGCTGCAGCGAACGGGCCGCGAAGTCGAGCGCGCCGCGCGCGCAGGTCCCGAAGTCCTCGTATTGCCCGGCGAGCGCTCGCAGCCATTGATATTCGAACAATCGCGTGCGCCATGCATCCGCGAGCTGGGGACCATGTCCCGGAGCCGCTTCCTCGCAGGCCTTGAAGACCGGGCGTGGGTCGAAGATCGGGAACGCGTCGAAGGCGACGGCTTTGATACGGCCCCAGGGCGAGTCTTCACGGTCGATCGCGCGGGCGGTCAGGCTCGTCATCAACGTCGCGGCGCCGAGCGTCACGAAGGTTCGCCGATCCAGGGTCATGGTGCAGTCCTCGGGTGCGCACGGGTTGCGTTCGACCCCACCACCGCGCCGTAAGTTCAACCGGCGAGCGCTTTCGGGCATGCTGTCCCGGTGCTCGAAACACTCGCAAAACCCACAGCGCCGCCGACCGAGACCCGACTGGGCCGATCGATCGGCCCGCGTGCGCGGCTGCATCCCGGGCAATCGGGCATCGTCGATTTGCGCGATGGCCGCGACGCCTTTGCCGCACGCGTTCTGCTCGCGGATACCGCCGAGCGCACGCTCGATCTGCAGTACTACATCTGGCGCAACGACATGTCCGGAGCGCTGCTGTTCGCGGCGGTGTGCCGGGCGGCGGATCGCGGCGTCCGCGTTCGCCTGCTGCTCGATGACAACAACACCAACGGCCTCGACGCTTTTCTCGGCGCGCTGGCCTCGCATCCGAACATCCAGGTCAAGCTGTTCAACGCGTTCCGGTTGCGTCGCTGGCGGCCGCTCGAATATCTCACCGACTTCGCGCGGCTCAACCGGCGCATGCACAACAAGTCGTTCACGGTCGATAGCCAGGTCGCGATCGTCGGCGGCCGCAATATCGGCGACGAGTATTTCGACGCGAACCAGGCGCTGTCGTTCGTCGATCTGGACGTGATGGCCGTCGGGCCGGTGGTGAGCGATATCGCAAGCGACTTCGAGCGCTACTGGCGCAGCGAGTCGGCGCGCTCGGTGGAATCGGTGCTCGGTCGTGCGCGGCAGGCGTCGGTGCGTGAAGTCATCGCAATGGCGGAGCAGGTTCTCAGTCAGCCGGCCGCTGTCACATACGTGAATGCGTTGCAGTCCTGCGCGTTCGTGCACGACCTGCTCGCGGGGTCGGTCGGCTATCGCTGGGCTGCAACGCGGCTGGTCAGCGACGATCCGGCCAAAGGCCTCGGACGTCAGCGTCCGCGCGGCACGATGCTGGAACGACTGGCCGATACGCTGAGCGCACCGCGCCGGGAGCTGCAATTGATCTCGCCCTATCTCGTCCCGACGCGCGCCGGTGAGAAAGCGCTCGCAGAGCTGGCGCGCTCCGGCGTGAAGGTGTCGATCCTGACCAACGCGCTGGAATCGACCGACGTCCCGATCGTCCACGCGGGTTACGCGAAACGTCGCCGCAAACTACTCGAAGCAGGCGTCGTTCTATATGAGCTGATGCGGGTTGCACGCGTACGCTCGCGTCGCGACCGGCGGCTCACCGGCAGCTCCGGTTCGAGCCTGCATGCGAAGACATTCTCGATCGACTCCGCCCGCGTGTTCGTCGGCTCGTTCAATCTCGATCCTCGCTCGGCGAGTCTCAATACCGAGATGGGCCTGGTGATCGAAAGCCCGGAGCTGGCGGCGCAGATCGCGGGCGCATTCGCCGACGAAATTCCCGGGCGCAGCTACCGGGTGAGCTTGAGCAAGCAGGGCAGGCTGCAATGGAGCGAACAGCGCGAGGAAGGCGCAGTTGTTTTCACGACCGAGCCGGGTGCGACGTGGTTCAAGCGCCTCGGCGTCAGGCTGATGGCGCTGCTTCCCATCGACTGGCTCCTGTAGCGCAGAGTCAAGCTGAAGCCCGACCTGCGTGACGAGCCGCACAGAAAGGTGGCGTGAAGCGCCCGCGGGCGTGCTCGGCCGCCGCCGGCAGGCGTAGGATCCCTGGCGAAAATCCCTCAGCGGGGACCTGAGAATGTCCATGGATCACGTCTATCCGGCCGGCCCGCGCTCGGTGCCGCCGGATCTCACTCGGCCGACGCGGGCCTATCGCACGCATGCATGGCTCGCGATGGGCGGCCTGCTGCTGTTCGTGCTGCTCTATCTCGCACTCGCGAGCTGGTTCACCTGGACAGCGTACCGGTTGTTCGCGAGCCTGGCGCATGGCGCGGATCCGCTCTGGACGTTCGTCGCCGGCGTGTGCTCGGCATTCCTGGCCGTGTTCATGTGGAAGGCGCTGGTGTTCGTGAAGCATCGCCATGCGATCGACGACATCGAAGTCACTGCTCCCGAACAGCCGCGACTGTTCTCATTCATCAATCGCCTCGCGGACGAGGCGGGTGCGCCGCGCGCGCATCGCGTGTTCCTGTCGCCGCGCGTGAACGCGGCCGTGTTCTATGACCTGAGCGTACTCAACCTGCTGTTCCCGTCGCGCAAGAATCTCGAGATCGGCCTCGGCCTCGTCAACGCGCTGTCGCTCGGCGAGATGAAGGCGGTGCTCGCGCACGAGTTCGGGCATTTCGGTCAGCGCTCCATGGCGGTCGGCCGCTGGGTGTACATCGCGCAGCAGATCGCCGGTCACATCATCGCGAAGCGCGACGCGCTCGACTCGTTCCTGCGCGGCTTGTCGCGCGTCGACCTGCGCATCGCATGGGTAGGCTGGCTGCTGTCGCTCATCGTGTGGTCGATCCGCTCGCTCACGGAGACGGTGTTTCGCGTCGTCGTGCTGGCGCAGCGTGCGTTGAGCCGCGAGATGGAGCTCCAGGCCGATCTCGTCGCGGTGTCGCTCACCGGCAGCGACGCGCTGATTCACGCGCTCTACAAGTTGAATGTCGCAGATGAAGCGTGGGAGCGCTCGCTCGCATTCGCGGACTCCGAGGTGCGTGAGAAGCGCAGTGTCACCGATCTGTTCGCGGTGCAGAAGCGCATCACCGAAAAGCTGCGGCAGGTGCTCGACGATCCGGAGTACGGCGAAGTGACGCCGCCGCCGCGAGACAATCCGCAGGAGCATCGCGTCTTCAAGACGTCGCTCGCGCAGCCGCCGCGCATGTGGAGCACCCATCCGGCGAATGCGGAGAGAGAGCAGAACGCGAAGCGCCGCTATGTAGCGGCCGCCATCGATGAGCGCAGCGCCTGGGATCTGTTCGACGACGTGCCGGATCTCAAGAAGCACATGACCGCGCACATTTTCCGCGCGGTGCAGGAAGCCGCGGACGTGCCGCTCGACCAGTCGCTCTCGAAGCTCGACGAGCAGTTCGGCCGGGCGTTCTACGATCGTTCCTATCGCGGCGCGTACCTCGGGCGCTCGCTGGCGCGGCACGCGCGCGAAGTTGCAGATCTGTACGGCCCGCCTTTGCTCGGCGAGCACATCGCCGCAGAGCTCGAAGCGATCTATCCGCAGGCCTTGTCGCAGGATCTCGCGAAGCTGAAGGCCCTCGAAGAGGAGAAGGTGACGCTGCAGGGCCTGAAAGAAGGCTTCCTCACGGCGAGCGGCGGCGTGATCCGCCATCGCGGCAAGGATCTCAAGCGCGGCGACCTGCAGGATGCCCTGGACGACGTGCAGAGCGAGCTCGATGCAGCCCGCGAGGCAGTGCAGGCGCACGATCGCCGGTGCCGCTCGGTGCATCTCGCCGCCGCGGCCCGGCTCGGTTCCGGCTGGGACAGCTATTTGCAAGGTCTGACCGGGATCCTGCACTACGCCGAGCACAGCGAAGCGAATCTTCGCGACGCGCACGGCGCATTGTGCAACACGGTTGCGGTCGTGACCGCCGACGGTCGCGTTTCGGCGCGGGAAGTCAAAGTCCTGGTCAGCGCGTGCGGCGAGGTGCACAACGCGCTGAGACATATATATGAGGACGAGGGCAAGGCGATCGTGCTCGACCGCACGCTGCTGCGGCGCCTGAAGGTCGAGACCTGGCAGCAGGCGCTGGGCCAGTTCACCCTGCCGCTCGCGAATGAAACCAACGTCGGGGAATGGTTGAACGCTATCGACAGCTGGGTCGCGAGCGCCGGCTCGGCATTGGCCGCTCTGCGACAGGCAGCATTGGAGCAACTGCTCCTGGCCGAAGCGCAGGTCGCGCGCTTCGTTCGCGACAAGATGACGCCGGCCGCCGCGCCGGATGCCACCAGGGTGCCGGACAAGTACCCGGTGCTCGTGCCGGGGAGCGAGCGGCCGCGCAAGACCAAGCTCGATCTGTGGGACCGCTTTCATGTCGCCGACGGTCTGGTGCCGACGCTCGCGCGCCTGACGGTCGCGTGCGGAATCATCGCGGCCGTGCTCAGCGTCGGCACCACCGTCGGCGCGACACTCGTCAACATCTACAACGGGCTCGGCCGGCCGGTGAACGTCACGATCGGCGAGGCGACCGTGCGCGTGCCGGCGTTCTCGCACACCAAGCTCACGGTCGGCAACGACGAGGACTATCCGGTCCGTACCGTCACCGACAGCGGCGAGCTGATCGAGCAGTTCGACGCCACGATTCCGGTCGGCTCGGACGAAAGCGTCTACAACGTCGCCGGCGCCAGCATGCTGGTGGAGTGGACGCAGGTCTACGGCTCCGCAGGCGAGGTCCCCGACCGCTTGGTCGGACCGCGGCGCTGGACCACGAGCGGCGCCGACTACATTTTCGAAGAGCCGCCGAAATCGATCAGCACCAGCAGCAGCAGCGGCGGTGGCACGCGCGGCGTCATGGAAGCATTCGGCCACGACAATCCGTCCGCAGTAATGGCCACCCTCGAGGACGAGAAACAGCGCACCCAGGTGATCCGGACGCATGCGCGCTGGGATCAGAGTGACGGTCGCTACACGGGTTACTGGCTCACGTTGGCGTCCGGCGCCACGGGGTTCGATGAGATCGTTCGCGCGCGTCTCAAAGCAGATCCGGAAGATGTACTGACGCTCCGCGCGGAGCAGGACGCCCGCCCGGATCTGCGCGCGGCCGTTTGCAAGCGTCACCAGGCAGCGGCGGCCGCCCAGCCGAACAGCGTCAATTTCCAGTACCTGGCCGCTCGCTGCATCGATGACGATGTCCAGCGCGAGCAGGCATTCGCGGATCTGTACGCGCAGGCTCCCAACAATGGCTGGGTAGCGACGGCGATGGGTTACACGTACGCAGAGCATGCGCGCTGGAGCGAGGCGGTTGCGGCGCTGGACGTGGCCCGGAAGGTCGTGCCGGCAATGAGCGAGCGGCTGGCGCTGGACACGATGCGTCTGCGGCGGATCTTGAGCAGCGACGGGAACGCGCAGAGCGCGGACCTGCTGCGCCAGTCGGACATGCTGCGCTACTACTTAGCCGTCGTGTCGGGTCAGGGCCTGCAGCCAGGGATTCACATGGCGTACCACGACATTGCGCGTGGCGACGTGGATGCGGCGGTCAAACTCAAAATCCAGGATCCGCAGGAGAGGGCGCGGGTGCTGCGGCTGGCCGCGGCGTCCGATGGCGCCTCGCCCGAGATAGTGGCCCGCGCGCTCGCGCTGCCGAGCGATCAGGGCATCGATCACGCCACAGTCTGGACGGCGTTGGGACTCGCTGTACGCGAGCGCAAGGATCCGGCGCAGTATGTTGCGGCCATTCGCGAGGGCAAGGACGACGAGGCCGAGAAGCTGCTCTCGTTCATCACCTCGTTGCGGACCGCGACCAATCCGGCCGATGCCGAATCGGTGCTGGACGGCGTCTCGATCGACTCGCGCGGCCTGGCCTACAGCACCGCCGTCGTGATCCTGGGATCGCGGGCGCCCGCCGAATGGCGTCGCGGCGCGGAGCGGCTGCTGTTCGTGCCGGAACGGCCCTACTTCAGCGCTGCCATCTAAAGGTGCCCAGAACCGGAAATTTCTCTCGCCAAGACGCCAAGACGCCAAGGTAAGAAATTCGGAATCAGGAATTCGTTCTTTTCTTCCTTAGCGTCTTGGCGTCTTGGCGAGAGATACTTCTTGGATTCCTGCCTTTCTCCGTACTCCCCTTTCAGCACTTGCTTTTGCCCCCGCACGCGCTTCTACTGGCGCAAATTCCAACGATCCGGGGAGGCTCCAATGAAGCGTCGCGATTTCGTGCAGTCGTCGCTGTGGGCGGCTGCGGCACTTGGTGTTGCCGAATTCAGAGCAGTTCATGCAACGGCGCGTCCCGGCTCAGTCGCGGACGTTGCTGCGGTCACGGGCGACGGTCGTGAGATCACGCTGCGCGGCAAGGACATCCAGGATCTCGCCGCGAAGTTGCACGGCCAGCTGCTGCTGGCTGGCGACGGCGGCTACGACGACGCGCGCCGCATCCTGAATCCGTCGTTCGATAAACATCCGGCATTGGTGGTACAGCCGATGGACGTGGCTGACATTCAGGCCGCGGTCAACTTTGCGCGCGCCAACAACCTGCTGGTCGCCGTGAAGTGCGGCGGTCACAGTCACTCTGGTCAGTCGACCTGCGACAAGGGCATGCAGATCGATCTCTCCACCTTCCGCTCCGTCAAGGTCGATGCGACGGCGCGCCGTGCGTGGGCTACGGGTGGATCGCTGCTCGGCCAGATCGACAAGGCGACGGCGCCGCACGAGCTCGTGACGCCGCTCGGCACGGTTTCACATACCGGTGTCGGCGGGCTGACGCTCGGCGGCGGCTTCGGTCGCGTCGCCCGCAGATTCGGCATGGCCATCGACAACGTCGAGGCGATCGACATCGTCACCGCCGACGGCAAGCTCGTGCACGCGAGCGCCAAGGAAAATCCCGAGCTCTACTGGGGTGCGCGCGGCGGCAGCGGCAATTTCGGCGTCGTCACGCAGTTCGAGTTCAAGCTGCATCCGATGCAGCGCGAAGTCATCGCCGGTTCGATGTTGTTCCCGATCGCCAAGGCACGCGAAGTGCTGACGATGTGGAGCGAGTACGCGCCGGTTGCACCCGACGAGCTGTACATGGATCCGACCGTGATGCAGCCGCCCGGCGATGCGCCGGGCATCGCCGCAGTGCAGGTGTGTTACTCCGGACCGGAGGCGGACGCCGAGAAGGTGCTCGCGCCGATTCGCAAGCTGGGCACGCCGCTGAAAGATTCGATCAAGAAGATGGAGTACACCCAGGTGCAGCGGTCAGGCGATTCCACCGACACGCGCGCCATCGCTTCGTATCTGAAGGGCGGGTTCGTCGGCAAGGTGCCCGGTGACATGATCACCGCGATGGTCGACGGATTTCACGGCGATCCGCGGCGCACGACGGTGCTGTTCGCGCAGCACTGCGGCGGCGCGGGCGGACGCGTTCCCGACGACGCGACTGCATTCGCGCATCGCTATGCGATTGGCAACTTCATGACGGTGGTTGCCTGGCCGGTCGGCGACAAGGACTCGGCGCCGCACATCGAAGCCGCGCGCACGTACTGGAAGGGGATCGAGCCGTTCACGCGCGGGTTCTACGTCAACGACATGGCGCGTGAAGTGACCGCGAAGGCGATCAACGAGAACTATCGCGGCAACTACCCGCGGCTGGTGGCGCTCAAGTCGAAGTACGACCCGACCAACCTGTTCCGGCTGAACGCGAACGTCACGCCTACGAAGACTTGAGAAGCGGCTTGACGTCTTCAGGCGGCCGTCCGATGACGGCCGCCTCGCCGCGCACCACGATCGGCCGCTGCATCAGGATCGGGTGCTCGATCATCGCCTTGATCCATTCCTTGTCGCCGAGGTTCCGGCCGGCGTACTTGTCCTTGAAGATCTGCTCGTTGCGTCGCACGAGCTCCAGCGGGCGGATGTCCAGCTTGCGCACGATTGCGGCCAGCTCGGCCTCGCTCGGCGGCGTTTTGAGATATTCGACGACGCGCGGCTCGTGGCCGCTCGCCTTGATCAGCGCCAGCGTCTCGCGGCTCTTGCTGCACGCGGGATTGTGGTAAATGGTCAACTCGCTCATGAATGTGGTGCGTCTCGCGGTGGCAATGGTGACGATGGCGGATCTTACCGCTTGCGCCACCATTGCGAACCGCCCGCCGCGGCTTGCGCATTCCTCCTACGGCTGCATGCAGGCCGTCCTGCACCAGAAGCTCCCGACCGGTCTTTCGGACAAACGCGAGCATTGCCTCGCAGGTGGGCTGATTTCGCGCTATTGCAGCGTGACGGAGGCATATCTGGCCGGGGCGGGCAAGGAGCTCCGCGACCTGTTGGGGCAGGGCGACGCCGAGTGGGCCGACTGGCGCGCAGACCGCGTCGGGATCGAATGCGCACGCGAGTCCGGCGGCGATGCCTCGCTGGCCGAATGCTGCTCTGCGCGCGGCTATTGACGATGTGGATCGGGCTTCAGCACGACACCTTCTTGTGTCAACCCGTTGACAGATCGTATCGCCGCCCGCGGGCCATCCTTCCGCCATGCTCAACCGACGCACCTGGCTCGCGGCTCTCATCGGCATCGGCGCGCTCCTGTCGCATCCCCACGCGGGCGCAACCGAGTTCACGCTGGATCCGAGCCGCACAGTCGTGGCATTCGAGATGCGCAGCATGGGTACTCTGCAGCGCGGCGAGTTCCGGCACACCGCCGGCACCGTGACGCTCGATTCTGCCGAGGAGCGCGGCGAGCTGGACATCGTGATCGATGCGCGCTCGCTTCAGGCCAGCAACCAGGCCACGACCAGGTTCGTGCGCGGCCCGTCGATGCTCGACGCCGAAGCGCATCCCAAGATCGCTTACCGCGCCCAACGCATCGTGTTTTCGCAAGGCAAGCCGGCGCGCATCGATGGCGAGCTGACTCTGCTCGGCGTCACGCGGGCAGTGCCACTGCAGGTTTCCAGTTACGACTGCGAGGACGAGCGCTGCGCGATCGTCGCGACGGCCGATGTGAAGCGCTCGGCATTCGGCATGACGCGCTACATGCTGTTCGCGAGCGACGATGTGAAGCTGGCGATTCAGGCCGAGGGCGTCACTCGATCGATCTTCTGAGTGCGCTGGTCACCTGGCCGGCGATGTCGTCCTGGACCATGAGCTTGTCGTCCACCGGACGGTCGTAGTTTTCCGACCAGACCACGTAGCCATCGTCTGCACGTACCAGGCGCGCAGCGACCCGCAATGTTTCACCCGACTTGCGCACGCTGCCGTCGAGCACGTATGCGACGTGCAGCGACTTCGCGATCTCAGGCAGCGGCAACTGCTTTCCCTTGAAGTAGAACGACGCAGTCGGCGCGGGCACCCGCAGTCCCGGGACCTGGCTCAGCTTGTGGATCAGCTCCTCGGTCATGCCGTCCGCGAACGGCTCCTCGTTCATGCTGTCCGTCAGATCGAGAAAAGGCAGCACGGCGACGGTCGCCGGGTCCGGCGCCTCGCGCCCCGACACGAAATAGTAGGCGAGCAAGCCGACTCCGAGCAGAACCGCCGCCGCGACCGCGGCATACATCCGCGACTTCGCGCGGACAGGTGACGGAGCAGCGGACGCGCCGATCTGCGTTTCGACCGGCGCGACGAGCCGATACCCGAGCCGCGGCACGGTCACGATGTAGGCCGGCTGCTTGGCATCGTCGCCCAGCAGGCGACGCAACCCGGCGACCGCCTGATAGACGGAATCGGGTGTGACGACGACTCCCGACCACACCTGGCTCAGCAACGTGTCGATGCTGACGACCTCGCCCGGCCGTTCGGCGAGACAAAGCAACAGCCGCATCGTGCGTGCTTCCAGCCGGACCCGTTCCTCGCCGCGCGACAGATCGCCCGACAACGGATTCACGAGCCAGTCGCCGATACGCAGGATTTTCGGGAGCGCCGTTGCCATGCTGAGAGCAACTATAGCGCTGGCGCCAGGCAGGTGGGCTGCTTTCAAAACTCTTCAGGGCGTTTCAATGCGCCTTCAGGACTCTTTGCCCAATGGGCGTTCACAGTGCGTCGCTGGTCCAACCCACAGGAGTCCGCCCATGATCCGTCGCTTCGTTCTCGCGGCGTCGCTTGCGCTCGCGGCCGCGCCCGTCTGCGCCACGACCTACACGATCGAGCCCGATTACGCCCAAGTCGTGTTTCGCTGGAGCCACCTCGGTTTCTCGAATCCGGCGGCGCAGCTCAGCCAGGGGCAGGGCACGCTGGAGTTCGATCCGGCGAATCCGACGCGCGCTTGCGTGCAGGTCACGATTCCGCTATCGAGCCTGAACACGGGCGTGCCGGCGCTCGACGAGCACCTGCGCTCGGAGGACTTCTTCGAAGTCGCGAAGTTTCCCACCGCGACCTTCCGCAGCACGAAAGTAGAGCAGGGCACCGCGAAGGATCGGCTGCGCGTGACGGGCGATCTCAACCTGCACGGCGTCACGCGCCCGGTCACGCTGGACGTCAAAGTTCTGAAGGTGGGCTCGAATCCGCGCACTCAACTCCCGACGGTCGGCTTCGAGGCCACCACGATGCTCAAGCGCTCCGACTTCGGCCTCGGTGCGTTCGTGCCGCAGGTGAGCGATGAAATCCAGATGCAGATCATTGGCCAGGGTGTGGAGGCGAAGGGCTATGCGGAATATCTGGAGAAGCAGCAGGCGGAGAAGAAATAGCGCCAGGCACGCGAAGAGAAACCCAAGGGACGCCAAATCAGAATTCCGACTGTTCAGAATTTCTCTTGGCGTCCTTGGTATTGATCTTGGCGCCTTGGCGAGATTGCCTTCGTCTGTCCATTACGGTCCCACGCCGTGCCACTTCTTGAGGTTGAGGAACTCGCGGCGCGTGCGCGGGCCGTAGGTCGCGAAGGACGGATTCGGCGACTCAGCGTAAGCCACGCGGCTGCGGGCGACGGCATCGCGATCCGTCTCGCGGCGGATGTCCGAGGGCTTGAGGCGATAAGGTTTCGCGGCGTTGAGGCCGAAGACCTTCGCACGCAGCTGCGGCGTGATCGTCGGATAGCCGTGCTTCTCGCGCAGGCTCTCGGCGATCTGGAAGGTGCGGAACGCCTGGATCTGATCCTGCGGCGAGCCGTACCAGATCGAGTCGGTGCCCCACAGGACGTTGTCCTCGCCGATGTACTTGAACAACTTGCCGAGCGCATGCGCGGCCGACGTCGGATCGCGCATCGACAGGAAGCGCCACGTGGAGCCGAGCTCGGCGTAGACGTTGCTGTTCGGCTTGACGCCGGCGTTGAGCACGGAAGTGATGAGCGCATCGATGCCGTCGGTGCGTTTCGGATCGTACGGGCCCTCGTCTTTCTCGGTGACGTAGCCCGAGTGATAGATGAGGAAGTTCATGTCGGCAAAGCGCTTCGCGATCGGCCCGACATCGCGCGACGTCGAGTGCTCGTAGCTCTTCTGGCCGAAGGGCAGGCCCTTGTGAATGGCGATGTTGTGCACGCCGACCTGGCGCGCGCGCTCGACGAACGCGATGCCGGCGTCGTCGGTCATGAAAAAGCCTTTGCCGTCCGGGCCCCACTGCGTGTAGGTCTTGAATGCGACGACGCCGAGCTTGGCGAGCCGCCCCATGTCTTCGACGTCTCCCTTCTGATTCGGGTTGACGCGGCCGTGGAGCATCAGCCGCTTCGTGCCTTCCATCTTGTCGACGATGTCGCGCGTCGCGAGCGCTTCTTCGATCGTCAGCGGCTCGCCTTCGCGCGTGGAGGGCACGAAGCTCAGCACCATGATGTCGGTGTCGGAGTCCAGGAACACGTCCTTCACGAACTCCTCGCCGCTGAGACATCTCAGATAGCTGCGCTCGCCGGGCTCCGTGGACAGCTCGCACTTCGCGTTCGGCATCATCGCGAGCGGCTTCGCATCCGGCGGCAAGGTCTTGGTCCACGCGCCGGTCGGATTCACGAAGTGACCCTGCACGTCGAAGATGAATTCCTTCTTGCCGAGCTCGGCGGCCGCGAGCTGCGGCTCGAGCGCCGATTCCTGCGAGATCTGGAAAAATCCACCATCGCGCCCGGCGCGCGCGTGTGCGGCGTTGAACGCGAGCAACGTCGAAGCGGCGCCGCACGCAGACACCAGAAAGCTGCGGCGGCTCTGATTCAGGCGGCGTGCGAAGCGCTGCGCCCACTCGGATGCGAGCGTGTTCGCGTGACGCAGCGAAGAGTCGAGGGGCACCGGCACGAACTCACCGTTCGAGGTCGAATCCAGCTTGATAGGCAGGCGCTGGCCTTCCGGATCGGCGTCGATACCGGAGGCGGTCTTGTTCGTCATGTCGCTCCCCTCTTGTAGGTCGGGCTTCAGCCGGACTCCTCGCCAGCCTGCCGCAAGCTGCCGGCGAGGGCAAGAATCGCGAGCAGGAATCCGACGCCCTTGATGTCCACGACCCACGCGGCCGGCAACGATGACGGGTCGGGCTGGTCGAGGCGGGCCAGCTGACCGAAGAAACTCGTGTAAGCCATACCGCAGGTAATGCCCCAGGCGGCCGCCAGCCACGGCCGGCCGGTCTCGGGGTCTTTGGCGGTGCGCCATGCGCCGTACAACAGGCAGGCTCCCAGCACGAAGTCGTCAAGCCATGCGGGCCACATGCGAATGTCGCCGAGCTGATGCCACCTGCGGATCGTCTCGACGATCGGCAGCAGGACACCGAAGGCGAGGGCGAGGCGGCGACTGAACGTGAGTGTCATGCGGGCGTAGAATAGCGCGGTGTCCGCAGTCGAGCTCATCCTCCGCGTAGTCGGTGTGGCGCTACTCGCGCTCGTGGCGTCGAGCGTGCTGCGTACACGCGAGCGCACGCATCGCACGCGATCGGTGGCGTGGCTCGCGGCGAGCGTCGCGGCCTTTCTGTTGACGTCCATGCCTGGCGCCGACCGGATGTTCGGCGCGTTCATCTATCCGCTCACCGCGCTGTGCTCGACGCATCCGGTGTGGTTCTGGATCTGCGCACGACTGTTGTTCTCCGATCGCGCGACGCTGCGAACGAGCGACGTGATCTGTCTGGGTGCGATGGGCATCGCCGGCGTGCTCTATCAATCGCAGCTGCCGGCCGGCAGCACTGACACTGTAGTGCGAATGCTGGGCGTCGCGTTCGCAGCTTCGAGTCTCGGCTTCGCGTGCCTCGCGCCTTTGACGGTGTACTTCGGGATCGCGGGCGACCTCGATGCACGCAGGAGGCAGCTGCGTCAGTGGTTCGTACCGGTCGTCTCGCTCTACCTCGCCGCCGTCGTGATCACGCAAGCAGTCGTGCTGTTCCAGGGACGCTCGACGCCGGACACTCTGGTGCTGTTGAACCTGGTCATTATCGATGTCGTCGCTGCCGTCGTGCTATCGACCTTCGTGCAGGTGCGCGTCGTCAACTGGATCGCTGCGGTGGACACACCGCCAGCGATCGAGCTCAGCCGCCTGGAGCAGAGCGTGCTCGAGCGTCTCAACCAGCGCTTCGTTGCCGAACGCCTGTACGCACGAGAATCGCTGACGATCGTCGAGCTGGCGGGACTGCTCGGGACTCAGGAGCACGTGCTGCGACGGGTGATCAATCGCGGCCTCGGCTTCCGCAACTTCAACGATTTCCTGCACACGCATCGGTTGAAGGAGGCGGCCGAGCGCCTCGGCGACCCGCAGCTGCGCCGCACGCCGGTCCTGACGATTGCGCTCGAAGCCGGCTACGGCTCCATCGGGCCCTTCAATCGCGCCTTCAAGGAGCGCTTCGGCGTCACGCCGACCGAGTTTCGCCGCGCCGCCCGCGTTGATTCCGGAATCGGCCTGAGTTCGTCGGCTTTCGGCGAGTCACCCAAGACCTGACCTGTCAGCGTGCGGGCTCCGTCATCTCACGGAGCGCTCAATGAGACTTCGATCCCTGCTGGTTGGACTGGCGCTCGTCGGCCTGCACCCGACGAGTCCGCGGGCTGCCGAATCGCATCCCGGCCTGGATACTCAATACGGCGAGCTGTTGCCGGGCGATGGCGCGCGGTTGCGCACGATCGTCACGAAGCCACAAGGCGCGACCGGCCGGTTGCCCGCGGTGCTGTTCGTGCAATGGCTGTCGTGCGACACCATCGAGCTGCGTCCGGGCGCGCAGGACGGCTGGAGCGTGATGCTCCGGCGACTCATCTCCGAATCGGGAATGCTGTGGCAGCGCACCGAGAAGTCAGGCGTAGGCGACAGCAAGGGCACGCCGTGCGCGCAATTGGACTACGCGACCGAGTTGGCGCATCACCGCGCCGCTCTGCGTCAGTTGCAGGCACGGCCAGACGTCGATCCCAAGCGCATCGTCGTTTTCGGCGCGAGCATGGGCTCGAACTACGCACCGCTGGTGGCCGCTGATCAGGACGTTGCGGGGGTGGTTGTCTGGGGCGGCGGCGCGACGACATGGTTCGAGCGCATGCTGCGTTTCGAGCGCAACGCGCTGCAGCTCGGCGGCACCGATCCGCAACAGCTCGCGAGCGAGGTCAACGCGCGCGCCGCCTATTTCTCGCGATATCTGTTGAAGGGCGAGGCGCCCTCGGCAATCGCGGCGAGCGATCCGAAGCTCGGCGAAGTCTGGAAGCGCGTCGTCGGTACCAGCGATACCGGCCACTACGGCCGGCCGTTCGCCTTCCATCAGCAGGCGCAGCAGCAGAACTGGGCCGGGGCGTGGGCTCGCGTGCGCGCTCCTGTGATGGTGCTGTACGGTCAGTACGACTGGTTCGAGTCGCACGACGCCGCGCAGCTGATCGCCACTATCGTCAACGATCACCGGCCCGGCTCCGCGACGTTCCGTGAGATCCCGCAGCTCGATCATCACTTCACGCAGTACTCGTCTCCGCGCGACGCCTTCGCCGAGAAGAATGGCAAGGAGAACGCAGCGCCTGCGGTGACCGCCATCCTCGATTGGCTGTCGCAGATCGGCGTGCGGGGCCGCGACAGCGGTGCCGATGCGCAGGAAGATCGAGCAGCTCGGTCTGGACGTCGCCCGCTTCGTGCCGGCGCATGGATTGCCGATCAGCGGCGAGCAATTGGCGAGCACGTACCGCATCCGTGCGAAGTACGTGCACTGATCTAGTCGGCGCGATCCAGCTCTTTGTAGTACCTGAAGATGCCGTCTTCGTTGAATGCGATGCGTCGCGGAGACTTCAGGTACGCCGCAATCTTCGGCAGCGCCGCTACCCGATCGCGCAGCGCAATGAGCTGCGGATACTGCCTTTCATGCTTGTGCATCCAGCGCGGGAAGGCGTAGCGCAATCCCTCCACGACCTGGAACAGCGACAGGTCGGCATACGACACCTGCTTGCCGTTCACCCAGTCGCCCCCGGCGCGGTTCAGCACCTTCTCGAAGTAACCGAGGAACTTCGGGATGCGGCTCTGGCGAAAGGCTGCAGTGCGCTTCGCGGCCGCGGCCTTCTGGTCTTCGTAGTATTCGCCGACGCTGACCGGATGATGCGTGTCGTGCACTTCCGCGACGAAGTCGGTGACCGTGAGTTGCAGTTGATGCGTCCACAACCAGCCGGCCTCGTCTGCGGGCGCGAGCCCGTGGCGCTTACCCAGGAACAAGAGGATGTTCGCGGTCTGCGCGATGACCAGATCGCCCGCTTTCAGGTAGGGCGGCGCGAACGGAATCGTACGCGGATGGGCGCGGTCTAGCGATTTGTACAACGCGTCTTCGCCGCCACCTTCGTCCTGCGGCAGGCGTGCCACATCGACGTACGGAATCGCCGCGTACTCGAGCGCGAGCCGCACGAATTCGCCGCGTCCGGGAATCGTGGGCCAGTAGTGCAGCTCGTATTTCACACCCGGCTCCATGGCACCGGATTATGTGCTGTCACCACCAATTTCGGCCAGTTTTCGCGGTTGCGAGACTGAACGGCAGCTGTCTGAAATCGTTCAGTAAGGGATCAGGCCTGACGTTCGATAGTGCGTCCCAAGCCGGTTCGTCCGGTGTGTGTCGGGAGATCGAAATGAAACGCTTCGTTGCTGCTACGGCCCTTGCGCTTGCGCTCATCAGCGGCGTGGTCACCACCGCGCAGGCTGACAATCGCGACCGCGGTCGTCATGAGCGCCACAATGATCGCGATTGGGATCGCCGTGACGATCGCCACGACCGCGATTGGGATCGCCGTGACGGTCACTATGACCGCCGCGATTGGGACCGCTATAACAGCTTCCGCCACTACGACGGTGGTCGCTTCGACCGCGGCCGGTACGTTAGACCGCATGGCTACTACTACCGTTCGTGGCGCTACGGCGATCGTCTGCCGCGCGCGTACTACGGCCACCGTTACGTCGTGAATGACTACTACGTGTATCACTTGCGTCAGCCGCCATACGGCTATCACTGGGTGCGCGTCGACAACGACATCGTGCTCGCCTCGATTGCGACCGGGTTGGTGGTCTCGGCCGTCTTCGGGCTTTTCCACTAACGGCAGGAGCAGGGTGTGGAGGTTCGTGTCATGCGCGATGTGAATCCTTCGCACCCTGCCGGAGCCGCTGACGGCTCCTATTGCTGGAGACTGCGGGCGCGGCCGGCCCGCGCACGACGCAAGCATCAGTCCTGGGGCCATCCGCCTTGCGGGGCTGCTGCACTCGCGACTTCGCGATACGCTTTCCAGCCATCGCCGGTGTTGCGAAACACCACGAGATAGGTGTCACGCAACTGCTGCGCTGTATCTGCACCTTCGGGTGTGTAGGTCGTGATCGAAGTGCCGAACTCATAGGCCCATTCCCGGTTGAGCGCCACCACTTCCATCGGCTTGATCGCGATCGTCGCGCCGGCGGGGAAGGGTGCTCCCTTCGCAGCTGCAGCCATGGCGTTCCAGTCCGGCGCCCCCGGCGGCACCATCATTGCTCCATCGGCCAACAGCGGCGTCAGCGTTTGCGGATTGCCCGATGCAACCGCTGTTTCGTATGCGGATCGCAGCTGGTCGATCTCTGCCCTGATTGCTGCTTGTTCGGCCGCGCCGAGCGGGTTCGAGGCGTCGCGCTGACAC
Organism: Steroidobacteraceae bacterium; assembly: GCA_044866955.1. Classification (GTDB taxonomy): domain Bacteria; phylum Pseudomonadota; class Gammaproteobacteria; order Steroidobacterales; family Steroidobacteraceae; genus Steroidobacter. The sequence continues at coordinate 13,196 of JBIOUH010000171.1, read as the reverse complement.
CCGCTGAGACCGCCAATTGCAACTAATGCAGCGAGCGCCCGGATCAACGATGTGCAGATCTGTGGGTGCATGGCGACTCCTGATGCTGTGCGGCGGGCCGCGCTCTTCCGCGCTCTTCGCCGCAAAAGTATCTACCCGCTCGCTCGCGATTGATAGCGCCGATCGGCGCTGGCATTCAGATTGCAGAGTCAACCAGACGCTCGCGTAGGCGAGGTGCGGCGTAGTCGATGAAGGCGCGCAACTTCGCGGTGATGCGCGACTCGCGAACGTAGAGGAGAGTCACTGGCAGCGGCGGCGGCTCGAACCTTCTGAGTACGACCTGCAGCCGCCCGGCCTTTACCGCCTCGGCAATCTGATATGACAGTGTGCAGGTCAGGCCGATGCCTGCGAGCGTGGCATCAATTGCAGCTTCCGCCGTGCTCGTCGACAGACGCGAATGCATGCGCACGGTCTCCCCATCGCGAAAGCTCCATGAGCCGGCGTCCGTTAGTCCGGCGAACGTCACGCAGTCATGCTGCCGCAGATCCTGCGCAGTGCGCGGCGTACCGTGCTCTTTCAGATACGCCGGGCTCGCGCACACTACGCGGCGGATCTGTCCGACCTTGCTCGCGACCAGCCGGCTGTCCGGCAGCGGGCCGATGCGCACTGCCAGGTCGACATGATCCTCGACCAGATTCAGCGCGCGGTCGGCCAGCAACAGGCGGACGTCGACGCGCTCGTACTCCCGCAGGAATTCAGTCACTACAGGCGTGACGTGCAGGCGACCGAACACGATCGGCGCGGTAACTGTCAGTTCGCCCTGCGGCGCGTTGTATTGGCCCGATGCGCCTCGCTCGGCATCGGCTACCGCTTCGAGGATGCGCTTGCAGTCCTCGACGTACGCCTCGCCGGCTTCGGTCAGCACGAGCTTGCGCGTCGAGCGCACGAGTAGCTTCGCTTTCAGGTGCGCCTCGATTTCCGCGACCTTGCGGCTCACGGTAGGCAGCGGCATGCGCAGCTGCCGGCTCGCAGCGGAGAAGCTGCCCGCCGCAACGACCGCGACGAAAACGGACATCGATTCGAGGCGATCCATGGGCTCTCGTATTCTGAGAAGGTGCCTCCAGAGAATAGCAGCTAGTTCCAGCGAATGAGAGCCGATACTTTGCGGTCGTCACTTCAATCAACGGAGATTCCCATGACGACGCGCATTTCCACCCCGGCGACCATCGCCGCTGCTCCCGAGGCTTCTCGCGCAGTGCTCGAAGGCGTCAAGAAGCAACTCGGTGTTGCACCGAACCTGTTCCGCATGGTCGCGAACAGTCCTGCAGCGCTGCAGGGCTACGTCGGCCTGCTCGGCGCGCTCGGCAAAGGCGCGCTGCCCGTTGCCACGCACGAGCGCATCGCGCTGGCGATTGCGGAATTCAACGTCTGCGACTACTGCCTCTCGGCCCACACGTATCTCGGCAAGAACGTCGCGAAGCTGGACGACAGCGAGATCGCCGCGAATCGCAACGGAACGTCGAACGATTCCAGGGCAGATGCGGCGGTGGGCTTCGCTCTGAAGGTCGCGAAGTTGCGCGGACACGTGAGCGACGAGGATGTTCGCGCAGTGCGGTTAGCGGGCTACACGGACGGCGAGATCGTAGAGATCGTGCAGCACGTGGCGCTCAACACGTGGACGAACTACGTCAACAGCGTTGCGCGCACGGACATCGACTTCCCGGTGGTAACTGCGCGTGTCGCCTGAGTCCTCCCATCCAACCTCCCCGGTCGCCCGGGGAGGGCGCTGCCGCTCGCCCCACGCCCCGGACCGTTCACCACAAATCCGCGGCGGGGCCCGGCCAGGGCTGTAGAGTTGCCCGCAGGCCGGATCAGGAGCGGGCGTCATGCGGGTCACGTTCATTCCGTGGGTTGCGCTATCAGTGATCGTGCTTGGCTCGAGCGAAGTCGCGCTGCCAAGCGACGAAGTCGAGACGATCACGCGCGACATTTGCCTCGCGCCCAATTCTCGTGCGGACTCGCTGGAGTCGCTGAGCGGCGCAATCACGTTGCAACGGAATGCGCGGGTGACGGGCAACGTCGAGACCGACTCCGGCGCAGTCAGGATAGAAGGCGCGCACGTCGGCGGCCGCGTGACCACGACGTACGGCGACATTTACATCGGGCCGGACTCGCGCATCGACGGCGGCATCCTGGTGGAGCGACGCGGCCTCATCGGCCTGTCGCTCGGCGATTTACGACTCGGTATTCCAGTCGGCCGCAGCACGCCCCCGCGCGTGGTCATCGGAGCGCGAGCCACGGTGGCGGGCGTGCTGCGTTTCAAGCGGGAAGTTGAGTTGCTCGTGAGCGAGAGCGCGACGATCGGACCGGTCGAAGGCGCAACCCCGGTGATGTTTGCGACGGAGCAACCGCCGCAGTAGTCCTCTGCGAGATCAGACACTCATCAGCGTCTTGAACACTCGCGCCTGCCGCCGCGAGATCTCCACTTCCGGACCGCCACGCAGTTGCACGTGCAACTGGCCGCTGGTGCCCGGCTCGACCGAATCGATGAATTCGACGTTGATGATCTGCCGGCGATTGGCGCGGAAGAAGCGCTGCGGGTCGAGCCGTTCCTCGAGGCTGCTGAGCGGGCGGCCGAGCAGCGGTCGCACGTCGCGCCAGTGCAGACGCACGTAGTTGCCGTCGGCAACGATCAGGCTCACTTCGTGCAACGGCACGAACCAGCAGCGCGCGCCGTCGCGAATGAACAAGCGCTCGATGATCTGAGCCTGCCGCGGCGCGCTTGGCGACGGTATCGGGCCGCGGGCGCGCGAGAGCGCACCGGCGAGGCGTTCCGGCTCGATCGGCTTGAGCAGATAGTCGAGCGCGTTGACTTCGAACGCCTGCACCGCGTGATCGTCGTACGCCGTCGTGAAGATCACACGCGGCACGTGCTCGAGGCGCGCCAACAGGTCGAAGCCGCTGCCGCCTGGCATTTTGATGTCGAGGAACAGCAGCTCCGGCGCGTTCGCCTCGATGGCCGCGGCCGCCTCGGTGATGTTGCCGGCTTCGGCGACGATCTCCACCCACGGAAACTCGGCCAGCAGCCGGCGCAGCTCGCGGCGCGCCAGAGGCTCGTCGTCGACGATCATTGCTTTCATACGGACATTCTCATCCCGACTGGGGAATCCGAATGCGCGCGAGCGCGAAATCCGGGCGCGACAGATCGAGGTCGAGTGCGGCAGCGGATCCAAACAACAGTCGCAGCCGCTCCGCCGCGTTGCGCAAGCCGACGCCGGGCGAAGGCGACGGGCTGTGCGATGCAGGGCGGGGGTTTGCGACTTCGATCGTCAGCGCCTGCTCGCGGATTTCGGCGCTGATCCGCAGCACGCCGCCCTGCGGCAACTCGGCGATCCCGTGTTTGATCGAGTTCTCGACCACGGTTTGCAGCAACATCACCGGAATGTGGGCGAGGCGCGCCTCGCTGGAGATCGTGCGCTCGATGCGCAGGCGCTCGCCGAGGCGCAGCGATTCGAGCTCGAGGTAGTCGGCGACGATCTCCAGCTCGCGCTCCAGCGAGACCACTTCCTCCTGGCCCGCGGTGAGCGTGTAGCGCAACGTGCGCGCCAGCTGCGTCACCGCCTTCTGCGCGCCCGTGGGATCGTCTGCGATCAACGCACGCACGCTGTTCAGTGAATTGAACAGGAAGTGCGGATTGAGCTGCGACTTCAGCAGCCGCAGCTCCGCGACTTTCAGTGCGCGAGCCAGCTCCGACTGGCGCAGCTCCGCGAGGCGCCGGTCGCGCAACGAAGTGATGGTGAAGTACATGATCTGCCAGAGCACGATAGCCGCGCTCCAGTTCATCGTGCCGATCAGCAGCGGGTCGCTGCTCACAAAGAACCGGCCCACGTCGCCGCCGATTTCCTCGATGGCCTGCTGGTCTTCGGGCGAAGTCCCCGTCCAGAGCATGGCGACCGACATGAAGCGCATGATCAGCGCGATCGGAAACCCGAACAGGAAAGCTGCACCGAAAGCACGCGGCAACATTGCAGCTACGCCCAGCAGATGCCAGTCGTGGCGCTTCATGTAGCCGCGCAGCAGGTGCGTGAAGATCAGGGCGAGCGCATTGAGCGATGCGACTTCGACCGCGATCCGTGCGGTGGGCGCAGGTATGTCGTTGGCTACGGCCGAATACGTCTGCGAGAACGCGTTGAATCCCCACCCCAACAATTGGCAGAGCCAATACGCCATCTTGCTGCTCAGCCCTTCTTCGCGCTCAACAGCTTCAGCAGCTCGGCTTCGCGCTCGGGCGTCAGGCCGACAGCGAGCTTGCGCTCTTCAGCCGGGCGCTTGTTGAACCAGTCGAGCGTGTCGCGCACGGTGGTGTCGAGACTGCGGAACCGCAATCCCTGCTGCACGGCTCGCGCCGAGCTGACGAGCAGAGCGCCCGCGAGCGGACCGGTCGGCGGCAGCCAGATCGGAATCTCGCCTTTCGCCATCAGGCCGTTCGACTGGATGAACGCCGCGTCGGCCCAGGCGAACGTCGCATTCGAGCCGCTGGCTCGTTTGCCGGACTCCAGCAGCTCGCCGATCGTGTGTGCACCGGGCGGGGTGCACGCGTTGAAGCGCCCGGCGGGACGCTGCTCAGCGCAGCGGCGCATGAATGCAGCGAGGTCGCGCACGTCGATGTATTGCAGCGGATCGCTGGCGCTGCCTGGTGCGAGCATCTGGCCACCGCGTGCGACGCGCACGACCCAATAGGTGAATCGGTCCGTGCTGTCGCCCGGTCCGACGACGTAGTGGGGTCGCACGATCGTGGAACGTGCCCCGTAGGTGCTCTCTACGACCTGTTCGCAAGCGGCTTTGAGACCAGGGTAGGTCTCGCCGGTCACTTCTTCCACCTTCGCGTCCGGCGGCGTGGCGACCTTGTCGTCCTCGTTGAGTCCGGGCTTCGGGAACGTGCCATAGACGGAAATGCTCGAGACGAAGATGTATTGACGGACGTGATCCTTCAGCAGGTCCGCGGTGAGCTTCACGTGTCGCGGCACGTAGCCCGAGTCGTCGATGACCACGTCCCAGTCGCGTCCCTTGAGCGCATCGAGCTTGCCGTCGCGATCGCCGATCAGCGTTTCGAGATGCTTGAACAACCCGGGATTGCTCTTGCCGCGGTTGAACAGCGTGACCTCATGACCGCCTGCCTGCAGCGCCTCGACGAAGTGCGGCCCGAGGAAGCCGGTGCCGCCCAGAATGAGTACGCGCAGTTTCTGGCTCTGGGCGAAAGTCGGCCCACCGATGGCTGTGGCTGCAGCCGCAGCCGTGAACAACTGGATCGCTTCGCGTCGTTTCATGGATATCCCCTGGTCGCGCTTGGGTCGTGCTTACGGGCCCGCAGCGTGACTGTAAAGCCAGCGGGGCGACGGACGGAAGTTCGTGTCGAACGGTCGGAGGGCCGCGGCGGGCGGTCGGGCTGCGTCAGAGATCCAGCCGCAGGAACGCCGAGCCGGCGATCGGATTGAAGCGATAGGCAGTCGTGGGCTGGAAGCCCATCGAGAGATACAGCGCCTGCGCTTCCTTCATGAAGGGCAGGGTGTCCAGCAGCAAGCTGCGGTGGCCCAGCTGCCTTGCCTCGGCAATGATGCGTTCCACCAGCACGCGGCCGAGGCCGCGACCGCGCGCCGCCGGCGCGACGTAGAGCCGCTTGATCTCGCCCACTTCATCAGCGAACTGCCGCACGCCGATGCAAGCGACGTAGCGTCCGGCGTCCTCGGCCAGTATGAACGCACCGCCCGGAGCCGAGTATTCGATCGGGAAATCCGCCAGCTCCTGTTCGAAGTTCTGGAACGAGAGGTCCACGCCGAGGGTGGCTGCGTACTCGCGCACGAGACGCCGCGCCTCATTCCATTCGTCGGCGGTGGTCGCCTGCAGCAATCGGACTGGACGGCCAGCGTTCGGAGTCACGAACCTCGGGTCCCGCAGCAGCCAGAATTCATCTGGATCGGCGGGCATTTTACGGAGCCGTACGAACAGAACACGCAACAGTCGCCGCGCTTCGGTCGCAGCACAGTTCCGCAGCCCTTGCAGTCGTAGAAGTAGACGCAGGCATCGGTCGGCATCGTCTCGACTTCGAGGTGCCCGCACTCGGGGCAGGTCAGCGCGGAGAGGAGTGCAGGGTTGGCGCTCACGGCGCGAACACGGTGCGGAACGCCATCAGCGCGGCGGGATGATAGATCGTCGAATGCTTCTCCCCGGGCATCTTCTCGAAGCGCCATAGCAGTCCGGACGGTCCGCTCGCTGCCTGCAGCACCGCGTGAAGACGTTCCGTCCCGTCGCCGCGCTCTTCGCCGCTGCTCGAGAACCACAGCCACTTGCGCGATTTGGGCTGTGCGCGCAGCCGCTCGGATGCGCTCTTCACCAGCGCGCCATCGTTCCACCAGAGACTCGGATCGATAGCGATGTAGCTATCGAACAGGTCCGGCTCCAGCAGCAAGGTTTCGACCACGAACAGACCTGCCAGCGACTCGCCGACGATTGCCGTCTCGTCGGTCGTGCGATAGCGCGCCTTCACGTCCGGCATCAGCTCCTCGCGCAGGAATTTGCGAAAGGCCGCCGAGCCGCCGACGCGCGGTGCGATCTTCTTGTCTTCCTCGTTCTGCGTGGGGCCGGTCAGGTCGCGGCGACGCTGCGTGTTCTCGATGCCGACCAGCACGAACCGGCGCATCGTGCCGTTGCCGACCGAAACCTGCACGAGTCCTGCGACGTGCAGAAAATCCTCGGCGAGTCCGCCATCCGGCATGTAGAGCACCGGGAAACGCGACTCGGACGCTTCAGCGTAGCCGGGCGGCAGATAGACGTTGATGCGCCGGGTCTCGTTCAGCACCTGCGATTGCAGCGTGAATGTCTCGCCGATGACGAGCGGTGTCGTCTTCTCCGACCCCTGTGCCGAATGGAATGCGAGGCAGCACAGGGCCGTCAGTACACATTGAGCACGCATGATCGGCACTCTATCATCGTCCGGCCCGGATACCGGAGGCGCTCATGAAACTTCGGATCATTGTTGCAGCTCTCGTTGCGTTCGTGGTTTGTCTGCATGCATCGCACGCGGCCGATCAGAACATGGGCGTCATCTCGTTCGAGAATTCCGGCGCGCCGGCCGCGCAGGCGGATTTCATCGGCGGCCTCGCCGCGCTCCACAATTTCCAGTATCCGCTCGCGGCGCGACTGTTTCAGCGCGCACAGGCAGCGGATCCCGGCTTCGTCATGGCGTACTGGGGCGAAGCGATGACGCACGACCATCCGGTCTGGCACGAGCAGGACTTGCAGGCGGCTCGAGCAACATTGGCCAAACTCGGCGCGACGCCCGACGCCCGCGCAGCGAAGGCGAAGACGCCGCGCGAGCAGGCATATCTCGGGGCAGTGGAAATCCTGTTCGGCGACGGCGATGAGAACGATCGCGACCGGCGTTACGCGCTCGCGATGGAGCAACTGCACGCGAAATATCCGGATGACGTCGACGGGACCTGTTTCTACGCGCTCGCGTTGCTGGGCACGTCGCACTCGGGCCGCGATGTTCCCACGTACATGAAGGCGGCCGCGCTCATGGAGGAGGTGTTCGAGCGCAATCCGCAGCATCCCGGCGCTGCGCACTATCTGATTCACTCGGTCGACGATTCGGTGCATGCACCGCTCGGTCTGCGGGCCGCAAATGCGTACGCGAAGATCGCGCCGGCTTCGCCGCACGCACAACACATGACCTCGCACATCTACCTCGCGCTCGGCATGTGGGACGAGACTGCCGCGGCCAACGAACGGACGATCAGCCTCATCAATGACGCCATGCGTGCACGCGACAAGGGTGCGGCGCCGGTCGGTTGCGGCCATCCGGTGACCTGGCTCACCTACGCGTACTTGCAGCAGGGGCGTTTCGCAGACGCACGCCGACTCCTCGACGGCTGCGCCGAAGAAATGCGCAGCCATCCGTCCATGCCCGAGCATGCGATGGGCCCGCAGAGCGCACTCGACTCCGACAGCAGCTCTGCTGCTTCATTCGCGGTGATGCGCTCGCGCTATCTGATCGATTCCGGCGAATGGTCAGGACCGGTCGCCGGCATGAAGGTCAACGTCGAGGACCTGATCAGCGCGGAGTTCACGCGAGACTGGACGGACGCGTACGGCGCCGTTCGCTTCGGCAAGCTGGATGCAGCGACGACGGCCGCGATCGCGCGCTCGAAGGATTCCACGAAGCGCTATGTCGCCGCGGCGACTGCGGCTGGCGTCACGTACGCAGATTCGGCGCTGAGCATGCCGAGAATCGAGGAGCAGCAACTCGACGGTCTGCTGCTGTTGAAGCGCGGCCGCACGAAAGAGGCGCTCGCGCTACTGTCGGAAGCTGCGGCAGGCGAGCGCGCGATTCCAATGGAATTCGGCCCGCCGTCGCTCGACAAGCCGGCGAACGAATTGCTCGGCGAAGTGCTGCTCGAGCTCGGTCGCGCGAAAGAGGCGTGCGAGGCATTCCAGGCGGCGCAGGTGCTCGCCCCCGGCCGCGGGCAATCGCTGCTGGGCTTGTCGAAGTGCGCGCGACAGCTCGGGAATACTGAATTGGCCGACAGCGTCGATGCGCGCCTCGCGAAAGTTCGCCTGCGCGAGGCGCTGGCAAGTCACTAGTTGTGACATAAGTCCACGCCAACGTTAAATCGGCGTTGACACAATCCCCAAGCAGGCACAATGCAGCGGACCGTCCTGCGCCCGGCACGAGTCGCGCCTCTTGCCGGGAGCGCGTCGAAAGGGTCTCGGCCGCTTTCGACCAGATAAACATGTCGGCGGGGTTGCCAGTGTCGGAACGGTACGTGATGCCGGAGGTGGAGCAGGCCGAGCGGGAGTTCGGCGTGCTGCGTCGCTGGTGGCAATTCTCTCCCAGCTTCAATGTCAGCCCCGAGCGCTACGTGCCTGTCATTCGCATGCATGACAGCGAGGTCGAAGGCGTCATGCTGCGCTGGGGCCTCATTCCGGGCTGGGCCGAAGCCGATGCCGCCAAGGCGTGCGCCGCCACCACATCCATCTCCACCGTTGAGCACGCACCGGCGACGCGCGGCGCCTGGCAGTTCGGACGGCGCTGCATCGTGCCGATGTTCGGTTTTTACATGTGGCAGCCGACGCGCCAGGGTCACCGCCAGCCGTTCTTCGTTCGCCTGGTGAATCGCCCGGTGTTCGGCGTGGCTGCAGTGTGGGACCGTACGGAGGCCGAGGACGGAGACGATGTCATCGAAGGCTGCGCGCTCATCACGGTTCCGCCCAATCCGCTGCTGGCGGAGCTGCAGGGTTCAAACACCGAGATGCCCGCAATCCTGGATCGCCGCGACTACGCCGTGTGGCTGACTGGGGCACCTGCAGTCGCCCGGACCGCGCTCAACCCATTCCCGCCGCAGCAGATGATTGCCCACCCCGTGAGCCCACGGATCAACTCCTCCCGCTACGACGACGATCAGCTGATCCGCCCGGTGCAGCCCGCAGGGAACAATTCGCACGTCGTGTCGGTATGACAAGGAGCGTTCTGAACTGGGGAAACGATGGACTCGCTGCGCTGCGTGCGCCGTGCCGGCTGGCTGGCTTTGCTGTCAGTCCTGGCCGCGTGCTCGAACGGCCGGGGCAGCGTCGACGAGGAGCCGCCCCCGCAAGGCGCTGAAGACAGCTTCGCGATCGGCGGCAACGTCACCGGACTGGTCGGCACCGGGCTCGTCCTTCAGAACAACGGCGGCGGCGATCTGCCGGTCGCAGCGGACGGGACTTTCGCGTTCGCCGAGCGCCTCGCAACGGGCGCGGCCTACAGCGTCGCTGTCCTATCTCAACCTACATCACCATCGCAGTCCTGCAGCGTAGCGCGCGGCGTCGGCAACGTCGGGACCGCCGACATCGCCGACATCGCGGTGACCTGTGTGACGGGGCAGTTCGCCATCGGCGTCACCGTTTCAGGGCTCACCGGCACGGGCCTGGTGTTGCAGAACAATGGCGGCAACGATCTGCCGATCTCCGCCGATGGCGGGTTCACGTTCGCCAATCGCCTCACCGACGGCGCGACCTACACGGTGACCGTACGCACGCAACCGACCGGTCAGAGCTGCGTCGTGCAGAACCCCTCCGGGACGATCCAGGGCGCAGATGCAAGCAACATCACGGTTTCGTGCGTCTCGGACGCGTTCACGATCGGCGGACGCGTCACCGGCCTCGCCGGCGCCGGCCTGATCCTGCAGCTCAATCGCGGCAACGACCTGACCATCGTCGACAATGGCGCGTTCGCCTTCGAGACGGCGCTGCAGAGCGGAGCCGCGTATGCAGTCTCTGTGCGTCGGCAGCCGACTAATCCGACGCAGGTCTGTACGGTCCGCAACGGCGCCGGCACTGTCGGCGGCGCCGGCGTCAGCAACGTTGCGATCGACTGTGCGAGCAGCAGCTTCACCGTCGGCGGTTCGGTGAGCGGATTGCAAGGCTCGGGCCTCGTGCTGCAACTCAACGGCGATGACGATCTGCCGATTTCCGGCGACGGAGCCTTCAGGTTCGCGACACCGCTGACGAGCGGCTCACAATATCGCGTGAACGTGGCGGCCCAGCCTTCGAACCCGACCCAGGTCTGCACGGTCGCGAGCAGCGCCGGCACGATAGGCAACACCAACGTCACGAACGTGCGCGTCACGTGCGCTTCCAGCACATTCTCAGTCGGCGGCACAGTCGTCGGGCTGCAAGGCTCCGGCCTGGTACTGCAGAACAACGGCGCCGACGACCTTGCTGCGAGCGATGGCCAATTCACGTTCCGGTCCGAGCTCGCCAGCGGCGCGACTTACAACGTCACGGTGAAGACGCAGCCATCGAATCCGAACCAGGCGTGCTCGGTAACCAACGCGCGCGGCACGATCGGCGCCAGCGACGTGAGCAACGTCGTCGTGAGCTGCAGCGCCAGCGACTTCTCGATCGGCGGCACGGTGCGAAGTCTCGAGGGCACCGGCCTGGTCCTGCGCAACAACGGCGGCGACGATGTGACGATCGACGCGAGCGGCACATTCGTCTTCGACACGGCGCTGCCGACCGGAGCGCGCTACGACGTCACGGTCGCGACACAGCCTCGGAATCCGGAGCAGACCTGCACCGTGTCCAGCGGCAGCGGCTTCGTCGGCGACGGCAACGTCACCAACATCGTCGTCGACTGCGTGACGCGCAACTTCAGCGTCGGTGGGCGCGTGACGCATCTGCGCGGCCTTGGCGGCGTCGTGATCCAGAACAATGGCGGCGACGATCTCTCGATCGGGGCCGAGGGTCGGTTCACGTTCCCGACGCGCCTGCCCGTGGGCGCCTCGTATAACGTCACCATCCTGCGGCAGCCGTTGTTCGGCGAGTGCGAAGTGCGCCACAGCTCCGGCACAATCCGCGACCGGGACATCGACAACGTCGAGGTCCGCTGCGACGACTAACGAGAGGAAGACTGGATCTTCAACATGCAGTACATATACTGCATGTCCTTCCGCCTCGGGTTAGTCCTCTGCGCACTCATCGCAATCCCATCGCTGGCGTCCGCCAACGCCGAGGAAGAGGTCGTGAGCGCGATCCGCAGCCGGCTCGATGCGACCCGCCGCAACGACGTCGCCGCCTGGTCGAAGTTCGTCGCCGACGACATGATGGCGCCGCTCGAGGGCGCGCTGCCGTCGAAGCAAGGATGGATCCGCCAGCACGAATCCTGGCCGCGCGAAGTCGCCTATTGGTACGGGCCGCTCGAAGACATCAAGGTGCGGATCAATGCCGACATCGCGATCGTGACGTACCACGCGCGGCAGTTCACGCAGATCGGCGGGCAGACTACCTCCGTCCACAAATGGCAGATCGAGACGCACGTGCGCCGCGACGGCCGCTGGCAGTTGCTCGGCGTGGCGGACGGGCTCATTCCGCCGGAACCGACCGCGGCGAAAGTCGACCCCTCGGTGCTCGGGGCGTACGCCGGCGAATACGAATGGGCGCCGACGCTGATCTCGAAGATCGAGCCGAAGGGCGATCGTCTGCTCGAGCACTTCGGCGGCGGTGACGCCGGCGAATGGCTGCCCGAAAGCGAGACGACTTTCTTCGTGCCGGGCGAGGCGGCAGGAGGCGACTCTTCCCGTATCATCTTCGTCAAAGACGACAGCGGCCGCGTCACGCACTACATTTACCGCGAGCTCGGCGCCACCGATCGCATCGTCAGGAAAGTGAAATAGCCGCCATGCGCAGACTCATCGTGACGATCGCAACCCTGGCATTCGCCGCCGGCGCCTGGGGGCAGGTGTCAAAGCTGCAGAGCACGGTCAAGCATCGGCCGACGTTCGTCGACGCGGATTTCGGGGAGATCGCCGCGTCACTCGGCCAGCTCACCAGCCGCACCTTCGAGCTGGAGCGGGGCGTGTGCGCGCAGGTCACCGCGAACTGGGACAAGCCGCTCTCGACCGAGGAGTTCTACCAGGCGTTCCTCGGCATCGCGCGGGCGCTCGGCTACGTGGTCGCCGAGCAGGGGCTCGTCACGAAGATCACGCTCGCGCCGGACACGCCGAAAGATCCGCTCCCCGCGTGCCGCCGTTACCCCCTGCCCACCAGGTAGTTTCCATTCATCCAGGAGTCGTGCCGATGGTCAGAGTGCTCGTCTGGGCGTGCCTGGTGCTGGTCTGCAGTGTTGCAACTGCCGCGGAATCGTCTGCTCCGCGAACGCTCTATCTCGTCCGGCACGGGGCGTATGTTCCCGATCGCAATGCCGATCCAAAGTTCGGGCCGGGCCTGACGCCGCTCGGCGTGGCGCAGGCGCGGCTCATCGCCGCGCGACTCAATGGCAGCGGTGTTGCGTTCGACTCGATGACTTCGAGCACGCTGCTGCGCGCTCGCGAGACTGCAGCGGTGATGCACGAAACGCTGACGAGCGTGCCGCTCGCACAGTCTCCGCTCATTAGCGAATGCACTCCGCCGGTGTTCGAATCAGCCGAGGGTGAAGGTGCTCGCGAGCGGGCAGAGTGCGCCAAGCAGCTGGATCAGGCCTTCACAGAATTCTTCACGGCGGCGAAAGGCACGAAGCGCAGCAACGACATTCTGGTCGCGCACGGCAACGTCATTCGCTACCTGGTAGTGAAGGCGCTGAAGGTCGATCCGCGTGCGTGGCTGGGCATGTCCGTTGCGCATGCGAGCCTGACGGTCATCCAGGTCCAGCCCGACGGATCGATGAAGGTTCTCGCCGTCGGCGA
>JBIOUH010000170.1:0-6714 GCA_044866955.1 Steroidobacteraceae bacterium | reverse complement strand
TGGGCCGACGGCTCGCAGCACGAATACGACCGCCTGTGTGCGGCCATGGTCGAAAGCGGAATGCTGGTGAAGCTCAATCCGCAGAAGCGCCGCAACTCGTACCTCGCCTGCTCGGACCCTTCGGACGTCGCTCGCGTCGAGGACCGCACGTTCATCTGTTCGGCGAGCAAGGATGACGCCGGTCCGACCAACAATTGGGAAGATCCCGCCGTCATGCGTCGGACGCTGCACGGCCTGTTCAGCGGCTGCATGCGTGGGCGCACGATGTATGTCATTCCGTTCTCGATGGGACCGCTCGGCAGTTCGATTGCGCATATCGGCGTCGAGGTCACCGACAGTCCCTACGTAGCGGTCAACATGCGCACCATGACGCGTATGGGTGCGGACGTCCTCCGTGTGCTGGGCGAAGACGGCGATTTCGTACCTTGCGTTCACTCGGTCGGTGCGCCACTCGCGCCTGGCGAAAAGGATGCGCGTTGGCCGTGCAATCGCACGACCAAGTACATCGTGCACTACCCCGAAACACGCGAGATCTGGTCGTACGGCTCAGGCTATGGCGGCAACGCCTTGCTCGGCAAGAAGTGCTTTGCGCTGCGTATTGCCTCGAACATGGCGCGCGAGCAGGGTTGGCTGGCCGAGCACATGCTCATTCTCGGCGTCGAGAGTCCCGAAGGCGACAAGACCTACGTCGCCGCGGCCTTTCCATCCGCGTGCGGGAAGACCAATTTCGCGATGCTGATTCCGCCGCGCGCGTTTGATGGCTGGAACATCTCCACCGTCGGCGATGACATCGCCTGGATCAAACCGGGCAAAGACGGTCGACTGTATGCCATCAATCCCGAAGCCGGCTTCTTCGGGGTCGCTCCGGGAACGTCGGCGAAGACGAACCCCAATGCGCTGGCGACGCTGAGTGCGAACGTCATCTTCACCAATGTCGCGCTGACGGACGACGGCGATGTTTGGTGGGAAGGCATGACGCCCGAGCCGCCGGCGCATCTCATCGATTGGACGGGGCAGGACTGGACGCCGGAAATCGGTCGTAGCACCGGACGCAAGGCCGCCCACCCGAACTCGCGCTTCACGGCGCCCGCCAGCCAATGCCCGTCCATCGATCCGAACTGGCAGGATCCGCAGGGCGTGCCGATCTCCGCATTCATCTTTGGCGGACGCCGCGCGACGACAGTGCCGCTGGTGTACGAGGCGTTCAATTGGAATTTCGGCGTCTACCTCGCGGCCACCCTTGGCTCGGAAACGACGGCTGCCGCGGTGGGCCAGCAGGGAATCGTGCGGCGTGATCCGTTCGCGATGATGCCCTTCTGCGGCTATCACATGGGCGACTACTTCGATCATTGGTTGCGGATGGGCGCGCTCGTGAAGGAGAAGCCGCGCATTTTCTGCGTGAACTGGTTCAGAAGGAGCGAGCAGGGCGAGTTCATGTGGCCGGGCTTCGGCGAAAACATGCGCGTGTTGAAGTGGATCGTCGAGCGCACGCAGGGGCGCGCCAGCGCCGTCGAAACCGTTCTCGGCTGGATGCCTGGATTCGCTGACCTCGACTGGACGGGCAGCCGGATGCAGCAAGCGGATTTTGAGCCACTGATGCAAATTGAAGCGCAAGCATGGAACAGCGAGCTGGTACAGCAGGAAGAATGGTTCAAGCAGCTTGGTGATCGCCTGCCGGTCCAGCTGTCAGTGAAGCGTGAACTGCTTGGCATGCGATTGGCGCGCACCGGCGCGACCCGCACTCCAGTCAATTGAGACCACTCATGGGTCGTTACGCCGCGTCGCCATTCAATCGAGGCATCGAGGCCCCGGCGCTGCTGCCGCCGAAGCTCTCCGAGCTCGGACATCAGCCCTTTACGCGGCGCGAGCTGGAGTCGCTGGCGCTATTGATGAGTGAGCCTGCGTGGCCGCGTGCCACGATGAACATCTACGCACTGGAAGGCTACCTGACGGCGCTACTGGTTTGGCCGGTTGATTTGCACCCGGGTGTCTGGTTGCCGCCGATCTGGAATGAAGCGAGCTGGAGGGTGCGGCCGCCTATCGACACGGTGCAACGGTATGGAGAGTTCGTCGAGCTCATCGTGGGATTTCTGCGGTCGATCGATCAGGGTCTGATGCAGACTCGTCCGAGGTTTGAGTCGTGCCTGCGTTGGCCGCTTGGTCACGACGCGGTGGACATGAAGGCACGCGCGGGACACTGGGGGCAGGGCTTCGGTCGAGGCCTCAGGCAAGGCACGGATGCACGAGCCACGCCCACTGAGGATGCGCGCGAAGCTGTTCGTCACATTGCCGCACGCGCTGCAGGCCAATGCCACTTCCCGCGAGGCGGCGCGCAACTGGTCGACATTGTCTTGAACGACGCAGTCCTCGGGCTCGCGAGCACACGTGCGTCGCGCGGCCCGTTAGGCGCGTTGCCGACGCAACCGAAAGCAGCTTCCCACAAGGCAAGTTCGCTCGGATGGAAATCGGCATCGCAGGAGTGATCCGCGCTTGCTGTCCACAGACAAGGTGCTGGTGACGATTGGCACGCCGTGCTCGATGTCCGCGGTCGGCAGCACAGAGACGTTTCTCGCCCGCGCAACAGCTTCACCCGAGTTCATCGCGTTTGCGGCCTTTGACGCCGGTCTGATCGAGTTCACCGATCAAACGAACCCGGCGCAGATGAAATGGTTGGCAGGTGAGCGTGCAGGCCATCCGGCCACGCTGCACGAGATCGAGGCAACCGTCGGCGCACGACTGCGCGTGAACTTGGGTATACGGTCCATTCGCGATCACGTGCCCGCGGCGATTGACCTCGTGACGGATATCGCGGCGTGCTTGCCTCACGATCTGGAGGACGGTGGCCTGCGGCGACTGGCCGGGCTGACCTTCCGCGACATTCGCGACTCCCGGTTCAAGGACATGTTCGGGCTGTTCGATGACGATCCGCGCCTGGGTCCGTCCCTGCAATCGCAGCTATTTGTCTACGCCGGGATGGGCGCACTGGCCGCTTTGCCGCGGCCGCTCCCGGAGCTGCTCGACAACCCCAATCGGTTTCGTGTTGCTGCGGCCTGCGCCTTCGGTGGTCTCGATTCGCTCAAGCAATTGGTTCCCCTCGCCGGGCTCACCGCGAGCGCAACGGTACGCGACAGGTTCGCGATGCGTCTCGCCGGCGGACTCTCCTCCCACGGGCCGGCGCTCGTTTCGGCGATGCTCTCGCCGGCGTACAGCATCAGCCGAGCCGTGAAGAGCGCGGACTATTTGCAGAGTCTGAAGTCGGACGAGCCCGGATATCAGCGCGTCACCCAGACACCGCTCGTGAGCACGGGCGCCTGTGCGTCGAGCTCGATCGCTCTCTGTGAAGTCGCGCCGCAGTTGTTGTTCGACTATCCGGGGTACCGTCGGCCGCAAGTCGTCCTATGGACGGCGGCGGATGCAGCACTACGTCCCGATTTCGCAGTGCTCGACGGCTTCGGCAGCGGCGCTCTCATGACCCAGGCAAAGCTGGCCCAAGTCAACGCCGACAGATCGATGGCGGAGAGACGCACTGTTTCCGACTGTCTTGCGCCTTTCGACATCGATGCCCTGGGAACGGTGGTAGGCCACGCCGGCTCCGGTGTGCTCGTCACCACGCTGAAGTTTGCACTCGAGAATTTTCTCGACGTCACGTCCATCATCGTCGGTTGGGGGCAGAGCGGTGAAGCCGGCGGCAAGGCTCACTTCGCAGGAGTCGGATTCGGCGGAGAGAATGCCATCGTGCAGGCGCTCGACCTCGCCTTCGAAGGTCACGGTTACTCCGTCGATGACTTTGCGTATCTCGTTGCCCATGCAACGGGAACTCGCACCAACTCCAGGACGGACCTGACGACGGTAGCAGCTGGGCTCGCCGGAAGCGCGGCGCGGCAAGGCCGAAGAGGCAACCCCGCCACCATGACTGTCGGTGCACCGAAAGCTGTCGGCGATGGGCATTCGATGGGCGAGACCGGACTGAAGGCCGTGTCGCAGGCCATTCAATATCTTCTCGGTGGGCGCGCGGTGGGCGTACCAACGCTCCGGCGCGTGGACCCCGATCTGGGTCCCGTGGCGGAACGCTTCACTCTGCAAGCGGCCAACGTTGCGGGCGACCTCGACGGCGGCGTTTTGTGCTCCACTCAAGGTTTCGGCGGCTACAACGGGGCCATCGCGTTGCGCGCTGCAAATCCTGATGCACTCGCTCGCTATCATGGCGATCGAAAGGTACTGGATGCCTACCTCGAGCAATGGTCTGAGATTCGCCGCGAACGCGAGCAGCGCGAGCGTCATTGGCGCAGGCGACATCGAGCTGCGCTGGAGCTGGCGCAACTTCATAGGTGGAAGGGCGCCGATTGAGATGCTGGGCAACGCCCCGCAACCCCGCCGTATTCGATCATTTGAGGACCGAGATGACACCGTTGCCGGCCTGCCCAAAATGCAATTCCGAGCTCACCTACCAGGACGGACAGATGTATGTCTGCCCAGAATGCGCGCACGAGTGGGAGCCCGTCTCGCCCTCCGCACCTGCGCCCATTGGGAGGGATGAGCCCCAGCGTGTGGTCCGCGACGTCAACGGCAACGTACTCGAGGATGGCGATACCGTCATCGTCGTCAAGGACCTGCCTGTCAAGGGGGCTTCATCGGCCCTCAAGGCCGGCACCAAGGTCAAGGGCATTCGACTGGTCGAGGGTGACCACAACATCGATTGCAAGATCGAAGGCTTCGGCGGAATGAAGCTGAAGTCCGAGTTCGTGAAGAAGGCTTAGCCGGCGCGTACCAGATCGGCGTTGGATCGATGGCGCCGCTTGCCGGCTGGAACAGGCCGGAATCTATTAGCCCTCTGGCTCAAACTCTGTTAAGCGGCGATGACGGTCCGTGTAGTCATCGACTACACTGACGCTCCTGCAAGAGCGCTTGCTCATGAAAGAATTAGATCGCCGCGTCAGCGTGGCCCCCATGATGGACTGGAGCGACTGACCGATAAGCGCCCGCAGGGTCAAGGAGTTGCGCAATCCGAAAAGCGCTTGTCTCCATTTTGTCTCCACGCTTCACAATATTTCCGAGCAGCTGCAGATCGCCACTCGACGGTATTCGCAGCTGTGAAGACATGGGCAGCGAGCTTTCGCGAATAGAGTCGACCCTGAACTAAGTAATGAAGGCCAACACGCTCAGATTCGAAGTCTTCGCCGCTTGCGTTCGGCTACCTTGCTACGTCTGAGCACTGCACTCTTGTGGCCGAGCGCAACAGGGTGCCACGCTGAGCGACAACCTGTAACAGCAAGCTGCCGCGCTTTCGCCGAGCGGCCTGCGGCAATTCGCGCGGTCGTTCCGGATTAAAGGCGTGCCGTGTTGACGGTGAAGTCATGGCGGCTCATGAAACGGGTTGTGCGTGCGTTCTGATCACGTCCATTCGAGACGTGCGTGCGTGACGTGCCGAGAGCCCTGCCATACTGGACGACCTACCTCAGTGTGCCGCGATTGGCGCGGGCGCCTCATCAATTGCCCGCCGGCGGATGCAACGGCAGTCGCACTATGAATTCGCTGCCGGAGTCCTTTCCGGAACTGTGCGCCTGAATGCTCCCGCCATGGAGCTCGACGAGCCTCTTGGCCAGAGTCAATCCAATGCCCAGGCCGCTGCGTGCGCGCCGATCGGAAGGGTCGACCTGGGCATACAGATCGAAGACCTTCTCGAGCATGTGAGTTGGGATGCCAATGCCATCGTCAATGACGCGTACGACAGCATCACTCGCGTTGCGCTGCAGGTCGACCCGCACGCTGCCACCACGCGGAGTGTATTTTGTGGCGTTCTGCAGGAGAATTGTGAACACCTGTAACAGCCGAATGGGATCGCCGTGCACATGCAGAGCTTCCGTCGGAATGGTCAACGTGACCTGCTGTTGTGCGGCGTCGAATGTAGGCTGCAGTGCTGCGGCTGCTGTCCCGAGCAGCTGTCCCATGTCGATGAGATCGATATCTAATTCGACGCGCCCCGCAGCGATGCGCGAAACGTCGAGGAGATCGTCTACCAGCCGCGTCATCTGTCGGAGCTGACGATCCATAATCTCGCACGCCATTTGTGTGGCCGCGTCGGGCGATTGTCGGCACAGAAGTTCGGCCGCATTGCGCAGCGGCGCAAGCGGGTTTCGCAGCTCGTGGGCCAGTACCGCCAGGAACTCGTCTTTGTGTCGCTCTGCTTCGCGAAGGAGACGTTCCGCGCGCTTGCGCTCGCCGATGTCGCGAGCGATTTTCGAGGCACCGACGACGGTTCCTTCTTCGTTCCTGACAGGCGATACCGTAAGCGACACCTCAATTCGCCTGCCATCCTTGGCGAGACGTGTCGTCTCGAAGTGCTCGACTCGCTCGCCGCGCCGCAGCCGTGCCAGGACCCCCACTTCCTCGTCATGCAATTCCGGGGGCACGATCGTCATGATCGGTTTGCCAATGATCTCCTCAGGCGCGTGACCAAAGAGCCGCACGGCGCCGGGATTCCAGGAAGTGATGCGACCATCGAGGGTCTTACTAACAATGGCGTCATCAGAGGATTCAATGATTGCTGCGAGCCATCCACGCGTGAGCTGCGCACGCCGCTGCTCGGTGATGTCACGAAAGATCAAAACCACGCCGAAAAGGCGACCGTCCGGCAGACGTATTGGCGCGGCGCTGTCGTCGATCGGGATCTCACGACCGTCGCGCGCCAGCAGAACCGAATGGTTTGCCAAGCCG